>DATJYX010000130.1:0-76777 GCA_035577965.1 Vicinamibacteria bacterium
CCCCTCTCGAGCGCCGACCCGCAGGTGGTGGCGAAGAGCGTGGCCGGCATGGAGGCCTCGCTCCACAACGCCCAGCTCTGGGGGGCGGACAGCGTGCTGCTGGTGCCGGCGGTCGTGAACCCGGAGACCTCCTACAAGGACGCCTGGACCCGCTCGCAGAAGGTCATCAAGGAGCGCATCCTGCCCCTCGCCCAGGAGCTGAAGGTCGTGATCGGGCTCGAGGAGGTCTGGAACAAGTTCCTCCTGAGCCCGCTCGAGCTGGCCCGCTACGTGGACGAGTTCGCGTCGCCGTACGTCAAGGCCTACCTCGACGTGGGCAACATGGTCTTCTACGGCTATCCCCAGGACTGGATCCGCACCCTGGGGCCGAGGATCAACCGCGTCCACCTCAAGGACTTCAAGCTCGACCACGAAAAGGGCCAGTTCTTCTGGAAGAACCTGGGCGAGGGCGACATCGACTGGCCCGAGGTCCGGAAGGCCTTCTCCGAGGTCGGATACGAGGGCTGGGCCTCGACCGAGATCGAGGGGGGCGACCTCGCGTACCTCAAGGACGTGGTGAAGCGGTTCGATCGGTTCCTGGCCGGGCAGAAGCCCGTGGCCTAGTCGTCCCGAGGGACGTCCGGCCGGCCGTCCGGAGGCTTCGCCGTCGCGGAGCCGGCGTCCGTTCCGCCGGCGAGGGACCGCGGCGGCTGATGGTCGAGAGATGCTGCAGAAGAAAACCGTCGCGATCCTGGGCGCGGGGACCATGGGTCAGGCCATTCTGGGCGGCCTCCTGGCCCACGGCCACCCCCGGGGCCGGGTCCGCGCGACCACGCGCACGAGGCCGGCCGCCGACACCGTCGCCCGCGAGCGCGGCGTGCGGGTGGGGACCGACAACGTGGCCGCGGCCATGGGAGCCGACATCGTCGTCCTGTGCCTCAAGCCCGCGAACGTCGTTCCCGTGTGCCGGTCGCTCGCCGAGGCGAAGGCCCTGAAGCGGGGCGCCCTCGTCGTCTCGATCGCGGCCGGCGTGAAGACGGAGGCCATCGCGGGCGCCCTCGGGGACCGCGTGCCCGTCATCCGCGCCATGCCCAACACGCCCTGCGCGATCGGCCGGGGGATGACCGTCCTGTCCCGGGGGCCGAACGCTTCGGAGAGCCACGCCGCCCTCGCGCTGAAGATCTTCGCCCCCCTCGGCCGCGCCCTCGAGCTCGAGGAGAAGCACATGGACACGGTGACGGGCCTCAGCGCCTCCGGGCCCGCGTTCGTATTCGTGATGATCGAGGCCCTGGCCGACGGCGGCGTGGCCCGCGGCCTGCCCCGCCAGGTGGCGATCGAGATGGCGGCCCAGATGGTCTTCGGCGCGGCGTCCATGGTGCTCGAATCGGGCCGGCATCCGGCGGCCCTGAAGGACGACGTCACCACCCCGGCCGGCTGCACGATCGCGGGCATCCTCGCCCTCGAGGACGGGCGGATCCGGTCCGTGCTGTCGCGCGCGGTGGAGGTGGCGAGCGTCCGCGCCGGCGAGCTGGGCGGCCCGAAGAGCTGATCGCGCGGCGGCGGGTCAGCGCCCGAGCCACCAGGCGAGCTTCACCATGAAGACGTCGTCGGCGTGGGCGCCGAAGAGGTTGCCGAGGTCGCGGCCGAAGGCGCTGTCGCCGGGGTTCCGCCCGTCCTGGCGGCGCTGCGTCCACACGACGTAGGCGGCCGAGCCGGGGCGGAACTCCCAGCGCAGGACGGCGTTCACCCGGAGCGACTTGAAGTTGAAGTCGGGGACCGGGATGCGGAAGGGCTGGGCGGGCCCGGTCCCGTCGGGGTCGATGGTGTAGACGGGAAGCGTGGGATCGCGCGCGATCGTGCCCGCGTCCACGCCGTACACGGGGAAGTCGTAGGTGCGCGGCGTGGCCAGCTCCCGGATGGCCGGGTAGGCGCCGGCCGAGAGAAGGGCCTGGCTGTAGACCTGCAGCGAGAGCCGGGGCGAGAGGGCGAAGTCGACCCGGAGCGGAACGGACCACTCGGTCTGGTCGAGGGTGCCGAAGACGTAGCGGCTGCCGTAGGTCGCGGTGGCGGTCGGGTCGGGCACCGCGGCGAGGTACTGGGCGATCGTGTGGGTCTGGAGGAGGTAGGGTGTCGCGGAGAGGGTGAGCGCCGTCCACGGACGGAAGTTGAGGGTCGCCGAGTACTGCTGGCTGTGGGAGCCGAACTCCCGGTCCGAGAGGGCCGCCGTCGCGTTCGCCCAGAAGCGACGGCGGGTGTCGGACGCGACGGTCAGGTTGAGGCTGCCGATGCCCGGGCGGACCGTGGTCGGCCCGCCCCGCGTGAGCTTGTCGTCCCAGGTGTTCCACGACTTCCCGAGGGTCAGGCCGAGCTGCCAGTAGTTGCGGAGCTGGGCCTGGCCCGTGATCTGCACGCCGTCGCCCTGGCACTGCCCGCCGTAGTTGAAGGTCCACCACTTGGCGACGTAGAGCTGCCGGGAGCGGGTGATCCGGTCGGGAGTGAGCTTGCGGAACTGCACGAGGCCGTGGCCCCCGCCCCGGTCGGTCTGGGTGGAGTAGCCGAGGTCGTTCGCCTCGAAGCCGGGGCTGATGCCCCAGAGGCCCGCGTTGAAGGTGACGTTGCCGCTATTCTTGTTGAGGCCGATCCGCCCGCTCCAGCCGGAGAGCGAGGTGGCGTTCGGGTCGACGCTCACGTACGACGCGTCCGGCCTCTGGTAGTAGCGCTGCGCGGCGAGCTGGAGCCGGAGGATCGCGGCCCGGCTGCCCGAGACGGTGCTCCCGGAGAGCCCTCCCGAGACGACCCAGTCGCGCCGTCCGTCCAGGAACACGTGGCCGTCCACGCCAAGGACGAAGGCCCGGCCGACGAGGAGGCCGTCGAGATCGGCCGTGTCGAGGTCGCGGACGACCGCGGTGCCGATGAAGCCGATCGACGCCCGCGAGCCGAGGGCGTGCTGCGCGCGGCCGACGAAGTAGTTGGTGAGGGGCTCCACCTCGACCTGGTCGCGGGCGTCGCCCGTCGCGACCTGGGCGAACTCGCGCGCGGTCACCGACTCCAGCAGGCCGAGGTTCCAGCCGCTCGCCGTCCGCCCGACGAGCTTGGCCGCGCCGAGGATCGTCGTCGAGGACGGGACGTCCACGAAGTCGCCGCTCGCCTGGCCCTGGGGCTGGCGGCCGATCCGTCTCGAGTAGAAGAGCTGCGGCTCGGGATAGTAGAAGGTCGTGTAGTCGCTCGCCCCGCTGCGGCCGAACCATTGAAAGATCTGGCTCCCCTCGGTGAAGAAGGGCCGCTTCTCGTCGAAGAAGGTCTCGAAGGCGGTGAGGTTCACGACCGCGGGGTCCACCTCGACCTGGCCGAAGTCGGGGTTGATCGCGCCGACGAGGGCCTTGCCGGTCCCGAGGCCGAGCCGGAAGTCGAGCCCGGCCCCGGGGAAGAAGCGCGAGCCGTCGTTCCAGGGGTCCCCCGGCCCGGGCGGCGCGACGTACTCGGCCCTCCCCGACACGTAGGGCAGCAGCTCCACGTGCCGCCCGGGCTCGATGCCCTCGATGCCCTCCAGCGACGCCATGCGCGAGGCGAGCCCGCTCTCGTTCTTCGGGACGAGGACGAGCCACGACGTCTCGTTCTTGCGGTACACGACACGGCTCGCGTTCACGCCCCAGGCGTGGCCGGGAGTGGTGGGGAAGCGGAGCTGGGAGAACGGGATGCGCATCTCGACGCTCCAGCCCTTCTCGTCGACCGCGACCGCCGACTCCCAGACCGCGTCCCAGGTGTCGTCCTCGAAGTTGTCGTCGTAGAGGGCGCCGTCGCGCTGGACTCCGGCCGCGCTCACCTCGAAGACGACGCCCGTGCGGCCGTCGCGGTGGGGGTCGAGGTAGAGGGCGAAGCGGTCCGCTTCCGCGACCGCGTCGCGCCGGGACAGCTGCCGGCGGATGAGGTGGGGTGCTTTGTCGAAGAGCCGCGCGCCCACGTAGAGCGCGTGGTCGTCGAACAGGAGGCGCAGCTCGGTAGGCTCGGTGGCCGGCTCCCCCTGGTCGGGGTCCTTCTGGAGGAACCCGGCCAGAGCCGGTGCCTGCTGCCACGCTAGCTCGTCGAGGCGGCCGTCGAGCGTGATCGCCGACGTCGTCCGCGCGGCCCGCGCGCCGAGCTCGGGGACGGGAGACGCCACGGCCGCGGCAGCGGGGATCGAGATGAGCGCGGCCAGGGCGGCGGCGAGGAGGGAAGCGGGCCTGCGATGTCTCACGACACGAGGGCGATTCTAACCCCTCGGCCGGCGTCACGCTCCGGTCATGATCCCACCGTCGACGGTGAGCGTGGTGCCGGTCACGAAGGCCGAGTCCTCCGAGGCGAGGAAGAGGGCCGCGCGGGCGACGTCCCCGGGGAGACCGAGGCGCTTCAGGAGGGTCCTCCGGCCAACCTCCGCGACGGCCTTCGCCGGGTCGGGGAAGGCGATTGCGGACTCCCAGATGAGCGGGGTGTCCACGGGGCCGGGGCACAGCGCGTTGATCCGGACCTTCGGCCCGTAGTCGATCGCGGCCTGCCGGACGAGGGCGACGAGGGCGCCCTTGGACGCGCAGTAGGCGGCGTGGTTCGGGAACCCCTTGAAGGCGGCGATCGAGCTCACGAGCACGACCGATCCGCCGCGGCCCCGCTGCATCTCCGGCAGCGCGGCCCGGAGCAGGTAGAAGACGGCGTCGAGGTTGACGGCGAGCGTCCGCCGCCAGGTCTCGACCGGCACCTCGGCCAGAGAGCCGAGGCCGAGCATGCCCGCGCAGCAGACGACGGCGTCGAGACCGCCGAACGAGCGCATGCAGTGCTCCACGAGACGCTCGTTCGTCTCCTCGAGGGACACGTCGCCGGGCACGAAGTCCGCCCGCCCGCCGCCTTCCCGGATCTGGCCGACGAGGCTCCCGCCTCGCCCCTCGTCGCGGCCACTCGCCACGACCGAAGCCCCTTCCTGCGCGAAGAGGAGGGCGGCCGCCCGGCCCATCCCGCTCGTGGCCCCGGTGACGATCGCCGCCCGGCCCTGCAGCTTGCCCACACCCTCCTCCATGGTGGCGGACCGCGCGCCTTGGCGCCGTACGAGTGTAGTCTTTGCTCTTCCGCGGAGGTGCGCAATGGATCCTCTCACGGCGCCGATCCCGAACGCCGAGCACCGGGACGTCGGCGGCGCCCACATCGACGTCGTCCGGGCGGGGAGCGTGCGGGTGGGGCGGGTCGTCTACCCCCCCGGCTTCCGCTGGTCCCGCGACATGAAGCCGGTCGTGGGCACGGAGCTCTGCGAGCACGTCCACGTCGGCCTTCTCGTGCGCGGCCACGTCCAGGGCCGCTATCCGGACGGCTGCAGGTTCGACTTCCAGGCCCCGGCGGCCGTCGTGCTCGAGCCCGGCCACGACGCGTGGGTCGTGGGGGACGAGTCCGCCGTGCTCGTGCAGTTCGACGCCGAGCGCGACACGGCCCGGTGCTGCGGCCTCGCGGGCGAGCACCGGCACTCCTGAGCGGGTGTCGCGGAAACGGCGTTGACACGCCCGGCGAGGCGCCCATAGGATGCGCGCGGACTCACGTCCAACACCAAGAGAGGTGCCTTGTGGCAGCGATCAACACCCGCCGGGTCGGCCTGGGGGCGCTCGCCGGCGGCCTCGTGTGGGTCATCTGGAGCACGGTCGTCAACCTGGGAATCCTGAGCGGAAGGTACGCCCAGCTCCAGGGCGCGGGTCGGCTCGTTCCGGAGCCGCGCGTACCGTTCTTCATCGGAGCGTGGTTCCTGACCCTGTTCGCGCTCGCCGGGATCGTCGCGTGGCTCTACGCCGCACTGCGGGCGACGAGGGGTGCGGGACCACGCACGGCGCTGGAGGTCGGGGTCCTGGTCGGGTTCGCCGCCGGCTTCCCCATCAACCTCTCGAACGCCGCCTGGTCGGTCGCGGGACGCGTCGTCGCCCTCTGGTGGATGGTCGACCTCTGGGTGGGGGCGATCCTGGCCGCGCTCGTGGCTGGCTGGCTCTACCGGGACGAGACCGCGCCGCCCGCGTGATCGGTTCGGCCGCCGGCCGGCCTTTCAGCGGAAGACCCAGAAGAAGACGAGGACGGCGGCGATCACCGCCCCGCCCGCGGCGAGGGCCGGACGGGAGGAGCGCGTGTCGAAGCCCTCGCGCACGGGGAGAGGGCGCGGCGCGGGGAGCGGCCGAGCCGCCGTGATTGCGGCCATCACGGCGAGCAGAACGCCGAGCGTCGCCAGCATGCGGTGGAGGTACGCGACGCCGGGCCACGTCCAGGCCAGGAGGCCGTAGATCGGCGCGGAGAGGACGAGCGCCGTGAGCCCGGCGAGGGGCGGGGCCTTCGGGAAGGCGAACCCGAACACGAAGGCGGCCACGATCCCGGGGGACACGAATCCCTGGAACTCCTGGATGAAGGCGAAGACGCCGCCCTTCAGGAAGGGCGACGTGGCGAGGACCGCGGCGAGGACGAGGGCGACGAGGGTGACCACGCGGCCGACGGCCACGAGCTCGGGCTGAGTCGCCGCCTTCCGGAAGAAGCGGCGGTAGAGGTCCATCGTGAAGAGGGTCGAGGCCGAGTTCAGGACGGAGGCGAGCGTGCTGATGACGGCCCCGGCCAGGGCGGCGAGGATGAACCCCCGGAGGCCGGTCGGGACGAGCTCCCGGACGAGCATCGGGTACGCCTGGTCGGGCCGCTCGAGCGCGGACCCGTAGAGCTGGTGCGCGACCGCTCCCGGCATCACGATCCCGAACGGCACGAGGAGCCAGAGCGCGGCGGCGAGGACGATCCCCGCCTGGCCCTGGCCGAGCGTGCGCGCGGCGAGCGTCCGCTGGGTGATGAACTGGTTGAGGCCGCAGTAGTAGAAGATCGGGATCCAGATCCCGCCCACGAGGACCGTCCACGGCAGCTCGGGGTGGCTCCGGGGGAGGATCATGTGCAGCCGATCGGCGTTCGCGCGGAGGAAGGCCGCCGGGCCGCCGACCGCGGCGAGGCCGAGGCCCAGGGTCAGGAGGCCCCCCACGAGGAGGGCCGAGCCCTGGAAGAGGTCGGCCCACACCGCGGCAAGGAGGCCGCCCCAGAGGACGTACCCGATCGCGATCCCGCAGATCACGGCGAGGGCCACGGGCAGCCGGAGGCCGAAGATCGTCTCGAGGGCGGTCGCCCCCGAGTACAGCACCGCGGTCGTGGTGACGGTCACGTAGACCACGACGGTGAGGACGGACATGACCGTCCGCGCCGCGAGGCTGTAGCGGTACTCCAGGTACTCCGGCATGGTGTAGATGCCGGCCCGGAGGAAGCGGGGCAGGAACGTGAACGCCACGACGACGATCCCCACGGCGCCGGTGAGCTGCCACGCGCTCACGGCGAGGCCGACGTCGCCGGCCGCTTGACCGGCCATCCCCACGAACTGCTCGGTCGAGATGTTGGCGGCCACGATCGAGACGCCGATCAGCCACCAGGGCAGCTGCCGGCCGCCGAGGAAGTAGTCCTCGCTCGTCCTCCGGCCGCGGCTCTTCGCGAGGCTCACCCCGAGGACGAGGCCGTAGAAGGCCACGAACACCAGGACGTCGACCGGCGAGAGGCTCACCGCCCGCCGGTCACTCGACCGCCTTCCGCGGGAAGGCCGGGGGCGGCAGGTCCTTGACCGGCTCCTGCCGGATCCTCTCCTCGAGGTAGCGGATCGCCGCGTCGAGCTGCTCGTCCTTCCCGTCGAAGGTGGCGCGCGGCGGGTTGTCGACGACGATGTCTGGGTCGACGCCGTGCCCCTCGATGAGCCAACGGCCCTCCGGCCCGTAGACCCCGAACTCGGCCGCGGTCGCGATGCCGTTGTCGACGAGGACGTTGCTTCCGGTGAGCCAGATCTCCCCGCCCCAGGTGCGCATGCCGATGACCTTGCCGAGGCCGAGCCGGCGGAAGCCCTCGGCGAAGGCCTCGCCGTCGGACGCCGTCCACTGGTCCACGAGCACGACCATGTGGCCCCGGAAGGCGAACTGCATGTTCCACGTCGGGTCGCCGACGCGGTCCTGCCAGAAGAACCAGGCCTTGCGAAGGAGCTTGCCCAGGATCCAGCTGTCGATGTTGCCGCCCTGGTTGTGCCTCACGTCGAGGATCAGGCCCTGGCGCCGGTAGACCGGGTAGTAGTCTCTCGCCCACTCCGCGTAGTTGTCGCCGCCCATCGCCCGCAGGTGCACGTAGCCGATCGCGCCCTTGCCCTTCTCCTCCACCCGTCGCCGCCGCTCGTGCTCCCAGTCGTCGTAGCGGAGGCCCCGCGCCTCCTGCGCCGTCATCGGGAAGACGATCGCGTCCCGCGCCGTCCCGGCCTTCCCCTTCACGTGCAGGAGCACCTGGCGCCCGGCCTGGTTGCGGAGGAGGGCGGCGGGGTCCGGCACCGAGAGCGTGGACACGCCGTTCACCGACTCGATGACGTCGCCTTCCTCGATCCCCGCCCCGTCCCGGCGGAGCGGGGAGAGGGCCTTGGGGAAGTCGGGGTCGGCGGCGTAGATGCGCGAGACCCGCCACCCGCCGGCTCCGGCGTCCCTCGCGAGGTCCGCTCCGAGGGAGGCCACCTCGACCTCGTCCGGCCCCTTCCGCTGGTCTCCCCCGCCCACGAAGATGTGGAGCGCCGAGAGCTCGCTCACCATCTGGGCGAGGAGGTCGGAGAGCTCGTCCCGGCTCCTCACGCGGTCGACGAGCGGCAGGTACTTGTCCCGGACCTTCGGCCAGTCGAGGCCGTGCATGGACCGGTCGTAGAAGTAGTCGCGCTCCAGCCGCCAGGCCTCCACGAACATCTGCCGCCACTGCTCGCGGGGGTCGAAGCTGAAGGTCCAGCGGGAGAGGTCCACCTTCGACTCGTCGAGCTTCTCCGGCGCCTTGTCGCCGGCGTCGAACACGTAGATGTCGCCTTCCTTCTGCTTCCGGACGAGGAGCTTCTTGCCGTCCGCGGAGAGCTGGAACTCGCCCACCCCCTCCATCACCGTCTTGACCTCGGGCTTCTCGCGCCCGATGGCCAGCGCCTGCAGCGTGGCCTTCGGCTCGAGGGAGTTGTCGATCGAGAGCCAGTACAGGCGCTGGCCGTCGGTCCGCAGCGCGTCGTAGCGACCGGCCGGGACGGGCACCTTGTAGAGCCGGGTGGAGAGCCCCTCGAGGTCGATCGCCACCGGCTTCGGCGGCGTCTCGGCGGTCGAGGCCTTGGCCTTGTCCTTCTCCTTTTCTTTCTCCTTCGGGCCCGCCTTCGCGGCGGCCTTTCCCCCGGTCTCGTCCTTCTTCGCGTCGTCCTTCTTCGGCTCCTCCGGGTGGAGCTCGTCCGGGGGCGCGAACGGGAAGCGGCCGTCCTTCTTGAGCGCCACCGCGTAGACCTCGGTGGGGCTCGCCAGGAAGGGGTCCGGCTGGCGCGGACCCCACGGCGAGCGCACGAGGGTCTTGAGGTTCCGGTCGGACAGGAGGTAGAGCCACTCGCCGTCCGGGCTCCAGGCGGGGCTCGCGCTGTCGAAGCGGTCCGTCGTCACCGCGGTGGTCGTGCCCCCTTCGATACCGTAGACGAACACCTGGGTGAGGAGGTCCTTGGCTGGCGCGGCGTAGGCGAGCCAGCGGCTGTCCCCGGACCAGGCGAGGTCCTGGAAGTCCCCGGCCCGCGAAGTGGCGATCAGGGTGTTCGTCTTCTTCTCGACGCTCCACAGCCAGAGGCGCCGGTCCTTGTCGTGGTGGGCGATCCACTTCCCGTCCGGCGACGGCACCGCCTCCCAGCGCAGGATCGTGCCGTCGCTCGTCATCTGCTCCGGCCGGCCCACGCCGTTCGCGGGGATCTTCCAGATCTCGACCTCCCCCGACTCGTCCGACAGCGCCACGAGCCCCTTGCCGTCCGGCAGGAAGGCGGCTCGCCGGTAGCGCACGCCGGCCGTCCGCGTCACCTCGACGAGGCGGCCCTGCTTCACCGGGGCCACGAACACCTGGCCGCGGGCGGTGAGGGCGACCCGGTCGCCCTTCGGGGAGAGGGCGACCGCGGTCAGGTAGTCCATGGGCCGCTTCACCCACGTCTCCCGCTCCTGGTCGAAGTCGGAGGACAGGCGGATCGCGAGCGGCTCGTCGCGCCCGGCCGCGAGATCGAGGAGCCGGAGGTCCGCCCCCAGCTTGTAGACGATCCTCCCGTCCGAGAGCGACGGGGTGTCGGCGTCCCACCCCTTGTGATGCGTGTGCTGGCGAAGGTCGTGGCCCGCCTCGTCCATCGACCAGACGTTCATCGTGCCGTCCCGGTCGCTCAGGAAGTAGACGCGCCCGCTCCGCCACATCGGCGTCTTGCTCGTGCCCGGGTAGTCGCCGGTGAGCGGCACCGCCTCCGCCGCGCCGTCCGCGTACTTCCAGAGGCTCTGGGCCGTCCCGCCTTCGTAGCGCTTCGTGTGGCTGCCCTGGAACGGCAGGCGGGTGAAGAAGAGCGTACGCCCGTCCGGCGTCCAGCAGCCGTCCGCGGCCTGGGCGAGGGGCACGACGGTGCGCTCGCCGGTCGCGAGGCTGAGGCGGACGAGCTGCGTGTCGGGGAGCGTGCTGTAGCGCCTCGTCGCGTAGACGAGGGCGCCGTCCGACGCGAATCCGACGACCCGTGCCCCGCCGCCGTCGAACGTGCGGCGCACCGGCTGCCCGCCCGCGAGCGGCATCGTGTACACCTCGGTCGGCCCTTCGTACGCGGCGGAGAACGCGAGCGTCGTCCCGTCCGGGGAGATCGCCGGCCAGGACTCGTCCGCCGGGTGGCTGGTGAGCCGTGCGGCGACGCCGCCCGATCGGGGGACCTGCCACAGGTCGCCCTCGGCCGCGAAGACGACCGTGTCCCCGTGGATGGCGGGGAAACGGTAGTAGCCGGAGGACCCGCTCGCCGACGGGTCCCTTGCCGCAGCCAGGAACAGGACGAGGCCGAGCGTCGCGGACATGGAAGCCTCCTCATCTCGCGCGGGACGGCATTCTGTCACAGAGCGGAGGGCGGGAGCGGGACCGGCCTCTCGCGAGCGGGCGTCCTCAGTGAGCGCGGTCGTCGATCGGCCTCACCTCGCTCCGCCGGCGGGCAGCCCCTCCCAGGCCCGGCCCCAGGCGGCGAGCACCCGCTCGATGTTGTCGTTCGCGGTCGGGCTCGTGACGCGCCGCGTCACGTCTTCGTCGAACCACGCGATCGAACGGGCGACGCCTTCGGAAAAAGTCACTTTCGGCCGGAAGTCCGGCACGACGCGCCGGACCTTCGCGTTGTCGAAGAACGTGCTGTGCGCCTTGTCCCCGAGGAGGCTCGCCCCGCGGTCGGGCACGAGGGCGGCGACGAGGGCGCTCGGGACGTGGACGAGCCTGGCCTCGACGCCGGCCGCGCGCGCGATCGTCTCGTAGATGGCGTCCCAGGTCAGCACCTCGTCGCTCGTGACGTGGAACGCCTCGCCGATCGCCCCGGGGTGGCCGACGAGCCCCAGGAGGCCCACCGCGAAGTCGCTCGCGTGCGTCATCACCCAGAGCGCGGTGCCGTCGCCGGGGCAGACGACGGGGAGGCCCCGGCGCATGCGGTCGACGACCGTGTAGTCCTGGCCGCCGAAGCCGGACGGGATCCAGGTCGGGCCGTAAGTGTAGGACGGCCGGACGATCGTCGCCGGCAGACCGCGATCGCGCTCGGCCCGCCCCACCGCCTCCTCGCACGCGATCTTGAGCCGCGCGTACTCCCAGAAAGGGTTGGCGAGGGGAGCGTCCTCGGTGATCGGCAGCCGGGCCCTCGGCTTGTCGTAGGCGGCGGCGGTGCCGATGAAGACGTACTGGCCCGTTCTCCCGGCGAAGGCCTCGACCGCCAGGCCGAGCTGGGCCGGCGTGTAGGCGAGGAAGTCGACAACGGCGTCCCAGCGCCCCGCCGCCGCGCGCGCGAGCGCGGCCGGGTCGTCGCGCTCGCCGAGGAGCGGCTCGACCTCCGGCGGAGCCGGCCTCCGCCCCCGCGTGAGGATGCCGACCTGGTGGCCGCGGGCGACGGCGAGCGCGACGCACGCCGTGCTGATGTTGCCGGTGCCGCCGAGGAAGAGGACCCTCACCGCGCGCCTCCACCCGCCGCGTCGAATCGGAGCGACGCGCCTCCGGGCACGAGGTAGTGGATGGGCCAGGTCTCGCGCCCGCGCTCGACCGCTTCCGTCCACGAGAAGGAGGGCTCGGCGCCGGAGGGAAGGACGAGCGACACGTCGGGGAGCGCCGCTGCGGCGGCCCGCGCGAGGAGGCGCCCCTCGTTCGGCGCGTCGATCGCCACCTCGCGGGCGTCGAGCCGCGCCCGTGCGAAACGGACCGCGATCTCGACGTCCTCGATCACCTCGAAGAGGTAGGGGCGGCCGAGGAGCTGCGCGTTGTAGACGTGGTTCGCGAGGACGCCGGAGAGCGGGCTCGCATAGGCCGAGCCTTCGTCGGCCGGGGCGAGGGCCGGGTCGTCGATCGATGCCGCCCGGTAGCGCAGGCGTGTCTCGCCGAGCCCGCGAGGGTCGAACGACAAGACCTCGTGGCCCTCCCCGAGCCGGGTCAGGACCTCGGGCCAGTCGCGGGGCTGGATCTTCCCCTCGAGGCCCAGGCGCACGACCACGTTCCCGTTCGGGCCGCCCTCCCGGCGTACCCGCAGGAGCGGGATGACGAGGCCGCCGGAGTGGTGGAGCCGGTAGCGCTCGATGACCGCGGCTCCCACCCGGTCCGACCCCGCCTCTTCCCAGGCGATCGCGTCCCGGGGAGCGACGCCGGCGTACGCCACGACGGGCCAGTCCCGGATGGCGGGATGACCCGCTCCGCGGTAGAGCGCGCCGATCGTCGGCTCCCCGCGCCGGCGAGCCGGCCCGTCCTCGCGGATCACGTCCACCAGGGATCGGCCGCCCAGATCCACGCGGACCTGTCCGCTCGGCGTGCACCTCAGCGCCTCGGGCGGGAGCGTCGTCACCGAGGCGAGGCCGGCCGAAGGCGGCCGGCCGAAGGCGCGGTCGAGGAAGGCGAATGCCTTCTCCTGGTTCTCGGCCGAGTACTGGTGCTTGTGGTAGCCCTCGCTGAGCGCGATCCGGTCGCCGTGGCCGAAGCGCCGGTAGAAGGCGGCGACTTCGCGCATCGTCCGGCGCGTGCCCTCGATCGGGAAGAAGTCCAGGACCGCCGCCGAGACGTGCAGCGGGCGGGGGTAGGCGAGAAGCAGCAGACCGGCGTGGTCGATGCCCTCGGAGACGAGCCCCGGCGGGTCCTGCTCCGGGTCGCTGTCCGGGTCCTCGAAGATGCGATTGGCCATCCGCATCGGGAGGGAGGTCGGGAAGCAGGAGGGCAGGACGGCTGCGATCCGCGTGTCGAGGGCGCCGATCCACGTCGACTGGAAGCCGCCCCCGCTCGTGCCGGTGATCGCGAGCCGTCCTCCGTCCACGTCGTCGCGGGTGAGCAGGTAGTCGACGGCCCGCATGCCGTCCCACACCAGCGTCCGCACGAGGCTCGTGCCGGCGATCGTGGCCAGGTTGCCGAGCACGGCGTGCTCGCCGCAGACGAGGTTGTAGCGGCTGCGCCCGCGGGCCTCGTCCCAGAACTGGCTGCGCTCGCCCTGGCCGACCGGGTCCCAGCAGAGGACGACGTACCCGCGCCGGGCGAGCCGGGCCGAGATCTCCTGGTACGCGGCGTAGGCCTTGCCGCTCGCCGAGTGGCCGCAGGCCACGAGGACCGCCGGCTTCCTTCCTGAAGGCGCCTCGGGCACGTAGACGAGGGCGGTGACGTGGATCCCGGGCCGGCTCTCGAAGACGAGCTTCTCGATCCGATAGCCGTCCATGGGCACCGTCCCCACGATCCTGGCGTTCAGGGCCGTCCGCGCCTCCGGCAGGCCGCCGACCGCGTCGAGGGCCTTTCGCCGCAGCTCGCCCTGCAGGCCGAGGAGCTCGGCCTCGGTCCCGACCCGCGCAAAGCGCTCCTGACGCAGCGCGTCAAGCGCCCACGCCCGCTCGAGCTGGTACGTGAGGTAGGGAGTGATGCCCGGTCCTTCGGGCTGCGGCTCCAGGACCCGGAGCATCTCGGGAGTGGGAGCCTCGGCGGCGTGAGCCGGAGCGACGAGGGCGAACAGGAGCAGACCCGCGAGCCCGGGGTTGCGTTTCACCTGCGCGGTCGGCCGGTCCATGTCAGATCCCCTTGCGCCAGTCGGCTTCGTCGGGCTTCTTGAGGCGCACCACGAGCCCGCCGTCGGTGTCGAGCGGCTGCGCGCAGGCCCACCGGACCGGCCGGCGCACGCCCTTCGTCTCGATCTCGGCCCGCAGCCGGACCTCGCTTCCGGCGTGGCCCGGCGGCAGCCGGAAGGACGCGAGGCGCAGCCGTCCCGCGTAGGGATGGCCGGCGTCGAGGGCGCCCCCGACCAGCCTCCGGCCGTCGCGGGTCTCGGCGAAGACGCGCAGGACGCCGGGGACGGAGGCGGCGCCGTCGTTGGCAAAGGCCACGACCAGCTCGTCGCCCCCGCCGCGCTTCCTCTGCCAGACCCACGACGGCCGCACCCTGTAGCCCAGGCGCCGGCCGAGGGCCTGGAAGGCGGCGGGCCGCCGCTCGCGGTAACGGGCCACGCTCTCTGCTTCGGTCCAGAGCGACCAGTAGCTCGCGCCCACGTCGAGCACGTGCAGCATCGTGTGCTCGATGACGTCCACTCCGGCCGTATCGACGCCGTAGCGCCCGTCGTCCGTCCGGTAGTGCCGGTAGTAGCCGTCCTCCATCACCACCGCGAGCCAGGGCGGCCGGTGGGCCAGCTCCTCGATCTGCTCCGGCTCGTCGAGGATCACGCTGTCGGAGCGGAGCCAGCACCCGCCGCGCACGGCCCGCTCGAGGACCGTGCGGTTGCCGGTGCCGCTGATGTCGGGCTGGGTGTTGACGACGAGCGGGACGCGGCGCCAGGCTTCCATCTGCCGCTCCGCCATGTCGACGAAGGTGCGCTCGGCCAGGGCGGGGTCCGGGATCGGGCTCGCGTAGTCGCTCGTGTGCCCCTCGCCCCAGAAGCCGTACATCATGAGGTCGGCGAACTCGAGGAGCGGATCGCCGTCCGTCTCCGCCGCGAGCAGCGCGACGAGCTCCCGGAAGGCGCGCTGGAACTCGGGATGGTCGTAGCGCGGCTCCACGCGCTCGGGCCCCCGACCGGCCCGGGAGCGGATCGTGACGAGCGGCACCTTCGTCTGGAGGAAATCGGGCAGGGCGAGCTTCGCCGGCTGGATCTCCGGGTTCGAGAGCTGGATTCGGAACGCCACCCGCAGGCCGTGGCGGCGGGCGGCGTCGCGGGTGACTGCCCACACCGGGTGGAGGTCGAGGCGGCCGGGCCGGCTCTGCACGTCCCGCCAGTCGCATCGGATGTAGAGGACGTCGACGAAGGGGAGCGAGGCCAGCTTCTCGACCGCTTCCTCGAGCGGCTCCTTCCCGGCGCGCGCGGCGAGCGCGGGGCCGTTCTCCTCCCAGGCGTAGCCGACGAGGCCGAGGCCGAAGTTGCGGACGTGCGCGTCGGAGGCGGTCGTCGTGGCGATCGTGAACCAACCCTCGTCCTGCTCGATGCCGAAGGGACCCTGGTCGAGCCTGTCCGGAACGGCCGGGCCGGGGCCGAAGTCGTGACCCTGCCAGAGGTGCGGGGGCGCGTCGGCGCGGGCGAGGGTCGGAGCCGCCGCGGCCAGGGCCGCGCCCGCCTTCAGGAACTGCCGCCTGTCGCTCACTCGTTCCCTCCACCGTCGGCCGGCGTCGCGATCGCGCCGTCCTCGCTCCCGACGTGTCGATTCCCGAGCCGGGCGCTGGCCGTCACTCCAGGCGCACGGTCGCCTCCGCCGACGCGCCGCTCGGCACGTCGGTGACACGCACACGATACTCCCCCGCCGGGTCGTCGAGCGCCGAGGGGAAGACGAACGTCGCCTCTGGCCCCGGCTCGACGCTGACTCGGGCGTACTCGGGAAGGAAGGCGCCGCTCGGACCCAGGACGTGCCAGCGGAGGAGTCGCTTTCCGGGAGCGGACGCGGTCGCGGTGAACGACGGAGCAGTCCCTCGTCGGGCGCGGCCCGGCCCTTCGATCCGCAGCTCGGGGCGTCGGGGACCGAGGGTCAGGACGAGGGCGTCGCCCGCGGTGAGGACGGTGCGGAGACGCGTTGTCTCGCCGAGGTCTTCGCCGCTGCGTGCGTTCGTCACGTGAGCCGTGCGGGGAAGGGCGACCTCCACGGTGCGCCGGACCACCCGGCCCTCCGCCCCGCTCTCGTAGACGGTGACTCCGTCCCGGCCGTAAGAAGCCTTCGCATCGAGCTCGCCGCTCAGGAGAGCCACGACCTCGTGCTCGCCGAAGCGGTAGCGCGCGACGCGGACGCGGGTCACCGCCCGGCCGGCAGGGTCGGTGACCGAGACGGGCGGGCGAACGCCGGCGTCGGCGAGCACGGCGCGGACGAGAGGCCGCCAGGCCTCGCGCGGGGTGCCCTCCCGGTCGAGGAGCGCGTTCAGGTACAAGGTGCGCCCCTGGCCGAGGCGGTTGACCACCGCCACGTCCGCGGCGCCGACGAGCGCGAGGGCGCGCCCGGCGGAAGCGCGCACCGCCGGCTCGAGGGCCTCGACGCCGCCGAGGTCCGCGGCGCGCAGGCCGAGAGCGCGGCCCTCCGCCGTGACCTGGGCCGCCCCTCCCGCCCGCGGCGACGACGCGGTCCGCGCCCGTGGCGGCGGAGCCGTTACCCCGAAGAGCCCGTCGAGCGCCCCTGCCTCGCGCCAGGCGACGTGGGCGTCGAAGAGGCCGGCGCCGGCGTCGGCGAGCAGGAGCCCGCCCGCCTCCACGAACCGTCGCACCTCCGTCACCTCTCGGTCGGAGAGCGCCGTCGAGTACGGGAGGACGAGGACCCGCCTCCCGCGGAGGCCGCCCTCCTCGATCTGGGGCGCGGCCAGGAAGCGGAAGGAGAGGCCGAGGTCGTCGAGGAGGCCGACCCACCCGTCGCGGTTCGCGGGGAAGCTGCGCCCCTCGGCCTTCGCCTCCTCGCGCGGATGCTGGTCCAGGATCCCGGCCGCGTGGACGGACGGCATCGAGTAGTGGACCGCCACCCCGTCGTCGAGCCGCTCGGACTCCATGAGGAGCCGGCCGATGCCCTCGAAGCGCAGCGCCCGGAAGACCTCGCCGAGGTCGCGGCCGGAGCGCGAGAAGGTCAGGTCCGGGTTCACGATCGACGGGCTCCAGAAGAGCTGGGGGTGGAGGACGCCCTGGAGGGCCGCCGTCCACACCTCGTGCTTCACCGCGGCCCCGCTCCGCCCGTAGCCGGTCCAGAAGCCGATGTGAGCGCCCGGCTTCGCGAAGGAGCGGTGGATGTCCCACTGGTTCCCGCCGGAGTAGGAGAGGAAGTCGTCGACGACGTGGTCGAGGCGGAACCAGTCGCAGCCGTTCCAGGGGCTCGTCACCTGCGTGCCCGAGAGGGCGATGTGGCCGTCGGGGTCGCCCTCCCGCACTCCCTTCCGCACGGTCTCGTAGGCGCGGGCGAACGAGACCTCCATGTACGTGCGGTGGTCGGCCCAGGGTGCGTACCGGCCCTCGCGCCGGGCCGCCTCGGTGGTGAGGGGCAGGACCGCCTCCCAGTCGGGGAAGCGGCTCCCCCACTCGCGGTTGAGGGCGTCCAGCGAGCCGTACTGGTCGCGGAGCCACTCGCGGAAGCCGGCCAGGGTGTGCTTCCCCCAGCAGAAGTCGACGGGATCGTCGTAGGACCCGAGGGAGCCCTCGTCGCCCACGAAGTAGTAGTCCATGTTGTAGACGGCCTTGGCCCGAGCGGCGGTGCGACCGAGGGCGAAGAGGCGCTCGAGGACGACGGGGTCGTCGAAGCTCGGGTTGCGGACGAGGAAACGCGCCTCCCCGGTGCGCCGGTAGAGCTCCTTCTTCACGAGGTAGGGCAGCGAGTCCACGTCGCCCGTCTTCTCGAACTCGGCGATCGCCTTCTCCATGCCCTCCGGGGTCGTTGGCCCGCGGTCGTACCAGTAGACGCCGAACCAGCCTCGCGGCATGTTCAGCTCGTCGTTCACGTCCCCGCCCCACGTGAAGCTCGTGTCCATCGCCTGCTCGCGCAGGAGACGGAGGCGCCTCTCCGCGAAGTAGTGGACCGGGGTCTCGAACGAGAGGAGGCCGCGGTAGTCGTTCGTCCGGCGGTCACGCGCCGCGACAACGATCGGCTCGTGGCGCAGCTCGTCGACGACGCGCCCCTTCGCGTCGAGGAGCTCGGCCGAGACGACGACCCGCTTGCCGAGGACGTGGTCGAGGCGGTGGAAGAAGGTGCGCTCCCCGCGCGCGGGGGCCTCTTCGACCGCGCGCAGCCGGCCGAGGTCGTCCCCGAAGCGCACCCGCTCGGCGAGCCCGGCGAGGTCGCCGGCCGCGCGCACGACGACGCTCATCGCGTCGCCCTCGCGGTAGACGGCCGCGTTCGCTCGGAGATAGGCGAGCGCGGCCGGCCGGGGCGTCTCGATGCCCGCCCATCCCCACTGCAGGGTCGCACCGGTCGCCGGGTCGCGCGCGATCACCTGGACGACCGAGCGGCCGCCCGGGAGGCCGCCCGGCGCGAGATCGCTCGCCGGGACCGCGAGACGCCCTTCGCCCCTCGACAGGGTGACTCGGCGGGTGGCTCTCCCGATCTCGCTCCCACCCTCGCTCACCGCGCGGGCTTCGACGTCGACCGTGGGGACGCCGGTCGAAGCGAGGACGAGGGCGAGGCCCGTCCCCGACGTCGCCTCGAGCCCGGGGAAGCCAACAGAACCCTCCCCGCGCGCCGCCCAAAGGACGGCGCGGGCGAGGAGGGCGTACTCGTACTCCCAGTAGTCTCCGTACGTCCGGGTCTTCACCGGGTCCACGGCCTCGGGGACGAGGCCGTCGCCGACCGTGGCGAAGGCGACGACGCGGCCTTTGCCGTAGGCGCGGGTCGCGAGCACGGGAAGCCCCGCCGCTTCGATCGCGACGTCGCCCTTCGCCTCGTAGCGGAAGAAGCGGCCCCCGCGAGAGCCGGTGGGCAGGACGTCCAGGTCGAGGCCTTCCGTGATCGGATGCGGCCGGGCCCGCCACCGGCCCTCGGCGATCGCCTCCCGGTTCGGCTCCGGATAGCCGCGATCGCTCACCCGGTCGTCGGGCACGCCCACGAGGGGCGAAATCTCCCAGATCCTCTCGTCGGGCTGCGCCCCGTCGCCGCGGAAGGGGTGCCCCTGCACGTCGCCGACGAAGGGATGCAGGAGCACGAGACCCGCTCCCTCGCTGACCCGCCGGAGGATCGCGTCGCGAGTCTTCCGGGTGTACCGGGACCAGCCGTTGAGGCCGGGGATCACGAGCACCTCGAAGGGCTTCGCGCTCGCGAGCTCCTCCTCGACGTAGCCGTAGACGATCCGGAAGTCGTCGCGGTCGCCGCGGAGGACGTGCTCGCCGTCGTAGAAGTCGCCGATGCCCCAGCAGTTGACGTCCCAGTTGCGGTCGATGGTGACCGTCGTCGGCTCGAGCGAGAGCCGCTGCAGGAGCTCGACCATGTCCCGGCCCTCGGTGACCGAGGGGACGAAGAAGCCCTTGATGGGCCCGCCGGGGAGCCGATTCGCCCACGGCACGTGGGGCGTCACGACCGCCGTCGAGAAGGGGATGTCGTGGCGGGCGGGCGCCTTCACCTCGGCGGGGAGGAGAGCGGCGGCGAGGACGACCAGGAACGAGGCGATGAGCGCGGCCGGTCCAGACGGCCAGCGGGCCGCGGCAGGCCTCTCGTCCCGCGACGACGCTCGAGCGCCCCGGGAGGACGGGGTCGTCACGCTCTTCCCTTCGCCCGAGCGAGGAGGGCCGCCGAGTCGCGATCGAGGTAGACCGTGGTGCGCGAGTGGGTCTGGAGGATCGACGACGGGTGGAGGGGGCTGACTCCACCCTCGAGGCAATCGCGGACGGCGGGGGCCTTTCGAGCGTCGGGGACGCTGCAGAGGATCTCGCGCGCCTTCAGGATCTGGCGGATCGACATCGAGATCGCCCGCCGCGGCACGTCGGCGAGGCCCGCGAACCAGCCTTCGCCGAGCTGCTGCCGGCGGCACGCCTCGTCCAGCTCGACGACGAGGTAGGGCTCCTCGGTCTCGAAGTCGGCCGGCGGGTCGTTGAAGGCCAGGTGGCCGTTCTCGCCGATGCCGACGAAGGCGACGTCGATCGGCTCGCGGTTGAGGAGCGCCCCCACGCGCCGGCACTCGGCGCGCGGCTCCGGCGCGTCGCCGGCCAGGAAGTGGAAGGCGGCCGGGTGGACTCTCTCGACGATGCGCTCCCGGAGGTAGCGGCGGAAGCTCGCGGGGTGGGTGTCGGGGAGGCCGACGTACTCGTCGAGGTGGAACATCTCGACGCGGGACCAGTCGACGCCCGGGGTGCCCGTCAGCGCGTCCAGGAACTCGAACTGCGACGCTCCCGTCGCGGCCACGACCCGCGCCCCGCCGGTCCGGCCGATCGCCTCGCCGATGGCCACGGTTGCCCGCTCCGCCGCCGCCCGGCCCAGCTCCTGCTTGGTCTCGAAGATGCGGATCTCCACGCTCGGCTCCTCTCTCCTCTCGCCCGATGCGGCGGCCGGCGGCGATCGACCCGCGGGGCGGCCGCCGTCGCCCTCCGCCCTCCCGTCTCCGGCTCCTCCGTGTGCGTCAACGAACGGCCGACAGCGTCGGCCCGCGCGCGCCCACCAGGAAAGCGAGCCACTCCTTGGCCATGAGGCGGTGGTAGGGCTCGGTCATGTGGATGCCGTCGAGGCAGAGGAAGCGGTCACGGTCGGGGGCCGCGGCGAGAAGCGGGCTCACCTCGATGACCGTCATGCCGGCCTCGCGCGCGACGGCCAACTCGCGCTCCCGACGCTCCGCGGGCGTGCCCTTGGGATCGTGGACGTCGTCGAAGGTGAGGACCTTCGCTCCCGCCGCCGCGAGACCGGCCCCCAGCCGCCGGAAGCTCTCGAGGTCCTCGTCGGTCCGGTTGAGGACCACGAGCAGCACCTGCTGCGGCTTCCACGCCACCACGTCCGCATAGAAGCGATTCAAGGCCCGGGTGGAGGTGAGACCACCGCCCTCGAACTGCCGGAACTCCACGCCCGGGTTCACGCGGGCGAAGACCGCGGTCACGACCGGGACGAAGGCCCCGGGCGTCGACCAGTGGAGCTGCATGGTGAAGGAGTGGCCGACGACGGCGATCCTCTGCGCAGGGAGCGCCGCGATGCGGGGGACGAGGGCCTTCACGTCGGGCTCCTCGAGCAGCTCCCGGGCCAGGACCTTCTCGTCGCGGATCCCGAGGTTCTTCTCGCCCCAGTTCCAGTTCTTGCGCCCCGCGATCTGCCACTCGGCGGCGCTCGTTCCGACGGGGGACGCGCAGCTCTTCCCTTCGAGCTCGCGGCCCATCGCCAGGAAGTCGGCGTCGGTGCCGGGCAGGCCGAGCTGGCCGAGATAGACCGGGAGGCCCAGGCCGGCGTAGAAGGCGAAGAGCTCCTGCAGCCGGTCGCCGTCGCGCTCGACCTCGAGGTTCGTCTGGAAGAGGCTCGCGATGGCCCGCACCTGGACGCGGGGGGCCTTCGTCCTCCCGGCCAACCAGACGGTGAAGACACTGACGGGCAGGGAGGCCGGGAGCTCGACGCCGGACGCGAGGAGCGGATCGAGGTCGGCGTTCGGGTCGAACGTCGATGGCCTTCCTTCCGCCCACGCGCGCACCGCCGCGACGTCCGTCTTCAGGAGCGCCGTCTGGTGAGCCTCGATCGCCGCGAGCTGGACCTCGGTCAGCGGTCCCGCCGGGTAGCAGGCCCGGTCGCCCTTGCCTTCCTTCCGGGCCAGGGTCACCTGGAAGGCGTGGGTGCCGAGGACGTTGGCCTCGACGAGCTGCTCCAGGCGCGAACCCTCCGGCGGGGTCGTCATCGCGAGAGCGAGCAGCGCCGGGTGGAGTGCCGTCATGGTGGGCTCCTGTCCCTAAGGGACCACGTCCTCGGCCGCGTCCGGGTCGCCTTCGGCCGGACCGTGCCAGACGCTGCCGCCGAAAGTCGTGACGTAGATGCGCGAGGGATCGGCGGGGTCGGGGATCACCCTCTGGCCCCACTTGAAGTTGAAGCCGCGGATGCGGGTCCAGGTCTCGCCCCGGTCGGCCGAGCGGAAGGCGGCCTGGTCGAAGCCGCACGCGTAGAGGACGCGCGGGTCGCGGGGATCCACGGTCACGTCGTAGGTGTGCTGGCCTTGCGGAAGGACGTTCCTCCACGTCGCCCCTTCGTCGGTGCTCAAGAAGATCCCCCCCCCGGTGTCGCCGTCGGGGTGCGTCACGCCCCAGGCCGAGAGGTAGAGCCGCCGCGGGTCCTCGGGGTCGACGGTGAGGGCATTCGGCCCGTTCGTCCCGGGGGGCAGCGTCAGCCGCGTCCAGTGCTCGGCGCCGTCCGTCGAGCGGTAGAGCGCGCCGTCGTCGGCGTCGCCGATCCGCCCCCGCTCGCTGCGACGCGCGACGACGAGATAGAGCGTGCCCGGCGTGCCTCGTCCGGGAGAGGCGGGACGATCCGGGACGAGGGTGAGCCTCCAGGCAAACGGCTGATGCCGTGGATCGTCGGCGAGGCCGGCGTTCTTCAGCGCCCAGGAGCGACCGCCGTCGACGGACTTGTAGACGCCGCGGCCGAACGCCGTGGCGTAGAGCGTTCGGCTCCCCTCCGGGCTCGCCGGGTCGAGGAGGAGGTGCGTGATCGCGGACTCCTCCATGCCCTGGCTCGACGGGGCCCAGTGGCGGCCCCCGTCGGTCGAGACGGCCACGCCGCCCCGGAAGCGCGCGGGGTCGGTCCGGCGCCACATCTTCGGCCGCGGGAGGTCGTGGGTGCCGCTGAAGCCGCCCCAGACGAGGTCCTTCACGTCGGGGTCGAAGGCCAGCCAGTAGGTCGTGTTCCGCCACGCCTTCGGAATCCCCGCCGTCGAGCCCGTCCAAGTCAGGCCTGAGTCCTCGCTGCGGAAGAGGCCGATGTCGGTGTAGGGGATGAAGACGCGCTTCGGGTCGTGCGGGTCGAACTGGACGCCGTACGTGGTCGTCACGTCGAGGCCGCGCGTCGTCCAGCGGTCGTCGCCGCGCCCGTCGGAGTTCGCCTGGGCCCAGGTCTTCCCGCCGTCGGCGGTGCGGTAGACACGGAAGAGGTCGGTCGCGTACGCCGTGTCGGGATCGTTCGGGGCCACGGCGAGGTCGTAGGGGGAGTCGAACCAGACCGAGTGGCCGTCCTCCGCGGCGCGAGGCTCGATCCAAGAGCCCTGGAGGTTCGCCGACGGCGTGGCCGACTCCGCGTGGACGACGGCCCAGGTCCGTCCTCCGTCGACGCTCTTCGCGATGCCGTTGACGGGCGCGTCGCCACGGCCGGGGAGGACGACGCCCCGCAGCCCCACGTAGGCCACGAGCGGGAACCGGGCGGAGACCGCGACCGGCCCGAGAGACGGCCGCGAGCCCTTCGCCGGTCCCCATTCCTCGCCCCGGCCGACCTCGCGCATGGCACCGAGCAGCGAGCCGTTCGACGTGCGCCACGAGCGGCCTCCGTCCTCGGAGACTTCCAGGCCGCCGACGACGCCGCCCGCACCGGCGGCGAGCGGCAGGGTCGCATAGGCGAAGACGAGACGCGACCGGGCATCGCGGCCGAAGGCGCCGGAGGTGAAGCGCGCCTCGCCGGGCGCGGCGAAGTGGCGCCACTCGCTTCCCCGGCCCTCGTAGAGGCCGGTCTCGCCGAGGGCCCTCACCTCCCGGCCGCCCCCGTCGCCGCGGATCGCGAAGACGCGCTCCGTTCCGAAGGCGGTCAGGCGCGACCAGGTGCGCCCGCCGTCCGCGGAGCCGACGAGGAGGGTGGGGCTCGCCGGCGTGCCGGGGATCGGCGAGTCGGCGGCGCTCGCCGCGACGTAGACGCGCGCCGAGTCGTCCTCGTCGACGGCGATCGCATGGATCGTCGCACTGCGGCCGCTGCCGGGGTAGGCCGGGTCGCCGGTGAAGAAGACGCGCTCCCCGTGGTCGCCGATCGACCGCGCCACGGTGCTCTTCGCCGGGTCCGGGAAGACCATCCGCCACGTCCGGCCGGAGTCGTCGCTGCGGTAGACCGCCTCCGCCCCGGCGTAGAGCGTCCGGGGCTGCGAGGGGTCGAAGGCGAAGGCGGTCGGCACCGAGCCGAGGTTGAACATCCGCCAGGAGACGCCGCCGTTCGCCGTGAGGTAGGCGCCGGTCATGTCGCAGCCGAGGACCACGAGCCGCGGGTCGTGGGGGCTGATCGCCGGCCGGCGCGTCGTTCCCCCGCCGCCGGGGCCGACGACCTGCCACGCGTCGAGACGGGCGCTCCGCGCCGGCCCCGGGTCCGCCGGGACCGCGAGCGCCGCGACGACGACGGCGCCGACGGCGGTGACGATCGTCGCCACTCGAGACATGGCTCGCCCGACCTCCTCTCCCCCGGTTACGCCCGGTAAACGGCGCGCCGTTCGCGGATCCGCTGCGCGATCTCCACCGACTGGCGCGACTCCCGCAGCCCGGGCGAGGGCGCGCGGCCTCCGGCCACGCAGTCGAGGAAGGCGGCCGTCTCCCGGTAGAAGCCGCCCAGCTCGAAGAGCGCGGTCCCGTCGCCCACCTGATCGCCGCTCACCTCTGCGGCGAGCTTCCCGCCCGTGAAGTGCCAGAGCCGGCCCGGCGAGTCGACGCCGCTCCACATCGGCACGTGGAGGAAGAGGCTGTGGCCGTGGGCGTGGGCCGTGGCCCGCTCGACCATCACCCCGGCCACCGGGCAGAACGCGAGGTGGGCGGTGGCGCCGCTCGTCATCACCGCGTCGACGAGGATGTCGGCCACCCCCTGCCCGAGCTCCGGCATCTCGCGGTACCGGAAGCGGGCCTCCGCGTAGTCGGCTCCGGCCAGGTACCGCACCGCGTCGAGGCCGTGGATGGCCGTCGTCGAGAAGTCGGGATCGCGCCTCTCGACCCGGGTCATCTCGTAGTGGAGGTGCTGGAGCTTCCCCGCCTCCTCGATCCTCCGGCGCAGCTCGCGGATCGAGGGAGCGTACCGCCGGTTGAAGGCCACCTGGTGCGGGACCGACCGGCCGCTCTTCTCCGCGGCGGCGATCAGCCGGTCGACCTCGGCCACCGACTCTCCAGGGGGCTTCTCGAGGAGGAGCGGGATCCCGCGTTCGAGGACCAGCGAGGCGACCGCGGCCGTCCACTCCACCGGCACCACGACCACGACCGCGTCGGGCCGCTCCGCGTCGAGCATGGTCACGGGGTCGGTGAACGCGCGGGCGTAGCCGAACTCGCGGCGGAGGGACTCCGCCCGGGCCGGGTCGAGGTCGCAGCAGGCCGCGAGGACGAGGTCCCGCCGCTCGCGCGCGCAGCGCGCCTGGGAGGGGCCGTGGGCGACTCGCGCGTGCTCCCCGCAGCCGATCTGGCAGAGCTTCATGTCGATCTCCCGCCGAAATGCCCGAGCCGTCCCCTCAGCGAGGCCGGTCCTCGACCGCGCGGGCCCCGGTGTCCACGACCTCGAAGTCCGAGCCCTTGACTCGCTTCAACGCCTCGAGCCCTTCCAGCCTCCGGTCGGGCGAGATCGACATGAGCCAGTCGCCCCCGTTGTCGGCCACGAACATGCCGTAGGTCTTCAAGCCCTCGAGGACGGCACGCGCGTGCTTCGGGAAGCCCGACGTCGGGAAGCTCGCTCGCAGCCGGAAGCGTTCGCCCATCCGCGGGAAGGACTTGTCGTCGCTGCGGCTCGCCCAGTGGGTGGCGGGCAGGACGTAGCCGCGGCGCGAGCGGCGCACGGTGAAGCGCATCGCGTGCTCGACCAGTCCCCGCTCGCACTCGTCGTAGCGCACGACGGCGGGGAAGATGGGCAGGCCGGCGGCGTCGGAGGAGGTCCAGCGCTCGGGCCGCAGGGCGCCCGTCCTGAGGTCGAAGGTGGCCTCGTTCGAGGCCTGCCAGCCGGCGTCGGTCCTCCGGCCTTGCCAGAACTCGTAGAGCTTGCCGTTCACCGGGTCGACCACGATGACGTGACGGTCGCCGGTGCCGTTCCGCTGGAGGTCCTCGAGCGTCTGGCCCGGCTTCGGCAGCGCCCCCTGGTCCTCGTTGACGGTGAGCGGCCAGTTCTCGATGGGCGCGTTGTCCGGCACCGGGTACGGTCCGGGGTCGGACTCGTTCGGGAACTCGAGGATCTTCACCGGCACGCGCTTCTGGTCCTTCGGCACGAGGATGAAGCCCATGTCGAGGTTGTAGCCGAGCGGCTTGTCGGCGCCGATCGAGGCGACGAGCGCCGCCGAGTCCGCGGCCACCCTCGCCTTCGAGACGTCCTGGTTCCACGGGTTGTCCGGGGGGAAGACCTGCATCGCCTCGAGGACGCGGTCCGCTTCCGGCGTGCCGAACGTCACGGGCGCCTTCATCTCGGGCATCGGCGGCCGCACGCGCGGCGCGGCGAGGGCGAGGGCGGCCGCACCGGCGATCGCGACCAGGAGAGGGACCCCGACGCGGCGGCCGGGGGTGCGGGGGTGCATATCGTCCTCCTTCGCCGTCAAGGCAGTCGCCGCAGGCGCAGGCGTCCGTCCCGGACGCCGTCCCACGGCAGGAAGAGCGTGGACTCGTCCCCGGCCTCTGCGGTGGCGCGCCACACGGGGGCGCCCGGCGCGAAGCCGGAGGTGACCTGGACCTCGTAGGACGTGCGGGGCTCGAGGCCGGCCAGGAGGAGCGATCGCGTCCGGACGTCCGGGAGCGTCGCCTCGGCCCTCGCGACCTCGCCCGCCGCGAAGAGGACGACCGCCTCGCCCTCGATCGCGGCTCCGTCGAGCGCGTGCCCTTCGACGGCGTCGACCCGGAGCGGCGGCCTCTCGTCCCGGTCGCGGATCTCGAGGACGTGCAGGAAGACGTCGTCCTTCGAGGGCGCGGCCGGAGACACCTCCATCCGCCACCCGCCGGGCACCACGGCGCGGCGGTTCGAAGGCGACAGGCGGTCGATCCCGTCCCAGAACGTCTTCCACATCTTCAGGAGGTACGGGTCGCCCGGCAGCGGGCCGCCCTCGGGCGGGTCGAGGGGCCAGTTCTGCCCCGAGCCCCACGTGCCGCCCCGCTCGTCGCCCGGCGTCCAGAACTCGAAGCCCTGGCCGCCGCGCACGATCACCTCGCGCTCCCGCGGGAGGAGCGAGTGGACGCGCAGCCGTCCCTGGCCGTCCTCGAACGTGACGAGGGAGGCGTCGCGGTAGCCGGTGCCGCCGTGGCCGACGCTCGCTCCAGCGGCGGGGGCCACCACCTTGGGCTCGCTCACGCCGTGGAGGAGCCACGCCTTGCGGTAGGAGGGGTCCGCCGCGCGCACGCGGTCGAGGACGACGAGGACGTTCGGCGCCCGGAGGTGAACGATCTCGCGCGTGAAGCGCTCGACCTTCGACGGCTGGTAGGCCCGGGTGGCGTCGGCCTTCGCGTAGCGGTAGTCGGGCTCGGCGGCGACTGGGGAGAGGCGGCATCGGTCCCACAGGTCCCGCGTGCGCCTCCAGTCCTCGAGGCTGCGGACGCTGTTCCAGAAGCGGGAGGAGTCCATGCGCTGGCCGCCGTCGTTCGCGGCCGGCCACTTGTTCTCGCCCCAGAAGAAGCTCTCCCCCGGCTGGTAGACGAGCATCGTGTTGTGGGCGACCGTCCGCCGGTAGTGGTTGAGGTAGTGCGGGCTCTCGGTGTCGGTGTAGTCCGCCCCGGCGTCGATCGCGAGGTGGCCCTTCCGGTAGACGACGAAGTGGGCCGCGTCGAGGTGGTCGTGCTTCGCGAAGTAGGGCCCGCAGGCGAGCTCGATCCAGGTCGAGTCCTTCCCCCAGCCGTCGCGCAGGACGAGGTGGCCGATGCCACGGAAGAGCCGGTGGCGTGGCAGCTCGCCCTCGGTCGTGGCCGCCGGGTCGCGAGGAGCGACCGTCTCGTCGTTCCACAGGAACCGGAGGACGGGGTTCGCCCACTCGGCCGGGAGCCACTCGCGCTGCCGCAGCATCCAGGCCGCGTAAGGGTCCTTGAAGCGGTGGACGGCGTAGCCGAGGACGACGTTGTCCCGCGGGTCGAGGTGCGGGAACTCGTCGTCGTCGTCGCGCGCTTCGCTCCCGTCGGGGAGGACCTTGTAGAGGTAGGTGGTCCCCATGTTGCGGAAGACCGACCAGCGGAGGGCCGGGTCCTCGCCGGTCGCCGTCCGCCGCACCTCGGCCATCATCGCGAGCGGCGCCCAGGTGATCCGCATGTAGTCGGTCGACTCGTGGTATCCGCCGTCGGGATCGACGAGCTCCGTCTGCTCGAGGATGTTGTCGAAGGCCCGCCAGGCGTGGGCGCGCAACGCGGCGGCGCGGGTCTCGACCGACGGGTGGCCATCGACCGCGACCAGCGAGACGACGGCGAGGGCCAGCTCGCGCGCGGTGTGGTTGTGGTACGAGGCCTGGGCCGGATCGGCGAGCGACGGCAGGGCCAGCATCCGCTCCGCCCCCGCCACGAGGTCGGCCGCCACGGAGTCCTTGAGGCTGGGGTCGAAGCCCGGGTAGCCGTAGAGCCAGTCGAAGGCCAGCGAGCGGTCCAGGTAGCGGACGTACGCGTTCGAGCCCTTGAGGCCGGCGGGACGGTCGGCCCGGAGCTCGTCGAGCGCGCGGTGCGCGTACGACTCGTCGCCCGACAGGAGCCAGGAGAGAGCGAGGCCCGGCAGGTCCGGTGACGGCCGCTCGCCTGCCGCCCACCGGGCCCTGAGCGCGGGCAGGCCGGAGAACGCGTCCCGCTCGGCCACGAGGAGGCGCGGGTGGCCGCTCCGAGGGGCGACGGCCTCGACGGGCGCCGAAGTGCCCGCCGATCGCGGCGAGGCGATTGCCAGCACGAGGACGGCGAGCAGGCCGGAGGCGACGGACCTCATCTCCTCGGCTCCCGGAGCCGCTTCTCGATGGCCTCGGCGAGGGCGAGCCGCGCCGCCTCGTAGGCCTCGCCCGATTCCGCGAAGCCGACCGCCTCGCCGGCGTCGGAGTAGACGCGCGGCACGACGGACTGCAGGACCTGCCGCACCAGAGCCTCGAGGCCGGCCTGCCGGGCGAGGGTCAGGTAGAGGTGGTCCTGCAGGCCCCGGCGCAGGTTCGCGAGCTGGACGGTCGAGACCGGCCCGTCGATCCCCCGGTCCTCCTCCGGATGGAGCACCTCCTCGCCGGGGTACATGAGGACGCCGTCGCCGTTGATGAAGCCCTGGTCTGCGACGGGCTTCCCGGGCTGGCCGCGGTTGTCGAACGTGATCGGGTTCGCCCACACGTTCTGGTTCCGCTCGCCCTGCTTCTGGCCGTTGTGCCGCCAGTGGACCCCGTGCCAGTAGAAGTAGAGGCCGAGGCCGTGCTCGAACGAGGCCCAGGCGATCGCGCGCGCCTCGGTCGCGGGCGCGTCGATGACGGGCGTCGGCCCTTGGGGCCGGCCGCCGTTGTAGGTCCAGACCCGTCGGCCGCGGGCCCGTTCCGCCGCCGCCACCTTCAGGTCCAGCTCCTGAGGCGGGACGCACCAGATGTCGGGCACCCCCTCGAGCTCGGGCACCACGGCCTTGGTGAGGAAGAGCGGCAGGGCCCGTCCCGGCCCGGGATTCGAGCGGACGTTCCCGGCGAGCCGTCGGACCTCGGGGTACTGGGCCGGATACGGCTCGTCCGGCAGGTACAGGAAAGTGAGGGCGTTCGGCAGCGTCTTCGCGACGAACGCCATCCACGCGTCCGAGCGCCTCCAGGCGCCGTCCCTCTGCTCGAAGGCGGGGCCGGTCCCGTAGAAGGAGGCGGGCACGATGGCGTTCCCGACACCCTCGCCCGGCCCTTCGTAGCCGGCCTTCGGCGTGAAGTCGGATCCGTCGAACCGGCCGCGGTGGGCGAGGACCAGAGCCTCGTCGTAGGCGTGGACGAGCTCGATCCGCTGGCGGTGGGCGAAGCGGTGGTAGGCCGGGTCGAGGTTCCGGCCCTGGTAGAGCTCGGGCTCGGAGGGATCGTAGTAGACCATCGCGGGCAGGCTGTTCGAGTCGGGGAGGACGAAGTCGAGGACGCGCAGCTCGACCGGAAACGGCCGGCGCTCGCCGTTCGCGGTGACGACGATCGTTCCGTCGTAGAGGCCGGCGGGACGGTCCCGCCCGACGTAGACGTCGACCCAGAAGGCCTGGACGAGACCCGGCCCCACCGTGAGCGGGAACCCGCCGCGCCCGGCGCGCGCGTTCTCGGGCACGAGCTGCACCGGCTGCCAGCCCGTCGTGTGACGGGGGGCGGCCGGGCTCCCCGGCGCCCACGCCCACGAGGCGTGCGTCTCCTGCGTGACGTTCATGTCGCGCACGGAGAAGAGCTGGATGGGCCGGCCGGCGGAGAGCGTCGGGTCCTGCGCGGGCGGCGCGTAGGTGATCGTCTCGGGCCCGCCCCGGCGCCGCAGGTCCTTCAGCGACAGGGAGAGGCCGCGGACGCCGGCTCCGTCGGCTTCGACGATGACTTGGAACGCCACCACCTCGTTCCGCGCGCCGAACGGGCGCACCGTCGTCCCGTCCCACACGGCGTTCCGAGCGGCGAGCGGATGGCCCCTCGCGTCGCGGGCCACTTTCTCGCCGTCCGAGACGGCCCACACGCGGGCGACGCCGGCTCCGGCGGGAACGCCGGGGAGGCCGACGACGACGGCCAGGAACACCGGGGCGAGTCGCAAGGGCCTCATGCCGTCGTCACTTCCTTTCCGCCCTTCGCCCGCCCCCGCACGAGGGTCAGCCCGGCGGCGAGGAGCAAGGTGATTCCGACGTAGCCGATCGCGGTCCCCCGCTCGCCCGGCGGCGAGGTGAAGACGAGGGGCAGGCACAGGATGCCGATGAGGCCGGTCGTCCGGCTCAGGAAGCGGAAGACTGCCGCCGTCGGGTCGGAGCGGAGGTCCACCTCCCGCGCCACGTCGACCGGGGTGTCGAGGCGGTGGAAGACGTCGTCGTGGCGGGCGATCCGGTCCGGGCTCCGCTCGGGGGCGAGGCGGGTGAGCAGGAAGACCGTGACCGAGGCCGGCACCACGACGAGCACGTTGGCGACGAGCCCCCAGCCGAGGAAGAAGGTGCCGTAGACGCCGAGGACGAGTGCGACCACGAAGGCGGCGAGGCCGGACCAGCTCGGCGTGCGCCGCACCACGAGGCCGAGCAGGGCCGGCGGCCCGTAGGCGAGGGACATGATCGTGTTGAAGGTGACCATCACCCGGAAGACGCTCCTCCCGGTGGCGGCCATGACCATCGCGATCGTGATGATCGCCGCCCCCACCGCGAACGTGGCCGTCCAGCCCACGGTCAGCTTCTCCGCCTCGCCGGCCTTCCGCGGGAAGAGCGTCGGGAAGATGTCCTTCGAGATGATCGAGGCGTGCAGGTTCAGGAGGCCGGAGACGTTGGCCATCGTGGAGCTGAACATGGCCGCGAGCATGATGCCGACGAGGCCGGTGGGAAGGAGGGTGAGGGCGGCGAGGGCGTAAGAGGACTCCTGGGGGTTGGCGAGGCCGGGCCAGATGGCGTGCAGGTCCGGGTAGAGGACACGCATGGCGAGCGGCGGGACGAACCAGACGAAGGCCCCCAGCACGAAGAGCGAGAAGCAGAGGAGGGCGATCCGGCGCGACGCCTTCTCGTCCTCGACGCTGAAGTATCGCTGGGCCATGGCCGAGGTGTTGTAGCCGACGCTGGTCATGATCGGCCAGCAGAGCGCGTACGCCCAACCGTAGGAGCCGGGCAGGGCGAGCGACGTCATCTCGGGCGGGAGCGCGTGGACGAGGCCGGAGAGCCCGCCCACCCGCCACAGGGCGGCGAAGAACATGACGATCGTGAACGGCATGAGGATCGCGGCCTGGAGGAAGTCGGTGATCACGACCGCCCACAGGCCCCCGATGACGCAGTAGCCGAGGATCACCGCGCCCGCCCCGAGGATCGTCCACGAGAGCGGCCAGCCGCAGGTGGGGGCCACGAAGAGGCCGAGGCCGTAGAGCGTGCTCGCCCCGGTGAAGAACTGGAAGAAGATCGTGGTCCACGAGAAAGCCTGCCGCGTGCGCTCGTCGTAGCGGTCGACGAGGTATTCCATGACCGTGGACACGCGGGCCCGCCGCCAGCGCTGCGCGAAGACGAAGTACCCGAGGAGGAAGGCGAAGGCGTTCCCGACGTAGAGCAGGATCGTGACCACGCCGTTCTGGTAGGCGAGGCCGGCGGCGCCGGTGAACGTCCAGGCCGAGAAGCCGCTCATGAAGGAGGAGAGGCCGGCGGCCAGCCAGTGGATGCGGCTGCCGCCCTTGAAGTAGTCGGACGCCCCGCGGTTGAAGCGCATCGCGTAGAACCCGATGGCCAGCATCAGCGCCATGTAGGCGGCGATGACCGCGAAGTCGACGGGGGTGACGCTCTTGATGGGAGGGGTCATGGGGCTCCAGGGGGGCCGGTCCTCCGGGGTGAGCGGGGAGCCGTCTGGGCCCGGCTCCCCGGCTCGCCCGCGGTTGGCGAGTCACCGACGGCGAAAGATAAAAGGAAATCGCAGACAAACGCAAGGGAAAAATATCAAACGCAAGCCGATTCGGGATATGCTTGGCGCCGTCACGCCGTCTGCGAGGGGAGGGCTTCCGACATGGCCACGTCCATTCGTCACTTTCTCCCTCTTCTCGCCGCGCTGCCCATCCCGCTCGCTTCCGCCGCCCCTGCGGAGAGCCCCCCGGTGGACGCGCGGCGATTCCCGAATCTCGTCCACCTCCTGCTCGTGCCGGAGGAGGCGGCCGTGCTGAAGGAGCTGAGGGACGACAAGGACAAGCGGGAGTTCCAGAAGATCTTCTGGGCCCGCCGGGACCCCACCCCCGGCTCGCCCGTGAACGAGTTCGAGAACAACGTCCGTGCGGTCTGGAAGCACGCCGACGACCTCTTCTCCTACCCGAACCGGAAGGGCTCGGAGACGGGGTGCGGGCAGGTGCTCGCCCTGCTCGGGCTTCCCGAGGAGGTCCTGGGCAAGGGGGACGAGCCCCGCACGCCATCGACGGCGTTCAGCGGAAGGGGGGGCCAGGAGCTGCCGCCCGCGTCGGGCGCGGGGCGGATGTTCGACAACACGGCCTACCTGCGCGAAGGCTCGGCCCGCGAGGCGGAGACGTGGGTCTATCGCGACCGGCCGGGCCTGCCGTACAACTTCACGGGCGCCGAGGTCCGCATCGCCTTCGATCCCGAGTGCAACTTCGCGGAGGGCGGCATCGTGATCGACGATCTGCGCCGGGCCGCCGCTTCGCTCGTCACCCGGCCGGACCTCGGCTACGCCCGCGGGAGCGACGGGCACCTCCTGCCGCTCGCGGCGGCTGCCCCCGCGAGCGCGGCGGGCGGCGGGGCGCGAGGGCTCCTCGCCGCGCCGAGGAGCGACTTCCCCCTCGCCGCGGAGGCGAAGATCCTGATGCGGGCGCCGAAGGGCGAGGCGTTCGTGGGCGGCCTCGTCAAGGCCGTCCCTGGCGCGGCCGCTTCGCCCGGGCCCCTTTCGATCGCGGCTGAAGCCGTCGACGCGGCCGGCCAGGCGGCGGCGAGCACGTCCCGCGAGGCCGCGGCTCGCTCCGAGGCCGACGGCTCGGTCCTCGCGTCCTGGGGCCTGTCGCTGAAGCCGGGGCACTACAAGGTCACGGTGGCGGCGCTCCTGCCGGGGCCGGGCAAGGGATCGGCCTCCTCGATCGACGTCGACGTGCCCGACTTCGGAAGGGGCGCGCTCGTCGCGAGCCCGCTCGTCGTCTACCCCGACGAGCCGCCGGCGCCCGGGGGTGCCGACCCTCGCGACCCGTACGCAGCCCTGCAGCTCGGGCCGCTCCGCCTGCACCCCCGCTTCGGCAACGTGTTCGCGCCGCGGGACGCGCTCATGGTCGTCGCCGCGCTCTACGGCGCGAAGGTCGACCCGGCCACCGGCCAGGCCGGGCTGCGCTCGCGCTACAGCGTCCTCAAGGACGGCAAGCCCGTGGCTCGCGGCGGCGAGGACGCCTTCACGACACCGGACGCGGTCGCCTCGGTGGGTCCGATCCCGCTCGCCGACTACCCGCCGGGGGCCTACGTGGTGCGGCTCGACGTGACGGACAGGGTCGCGAACCAGACGCTCCGGCAGGAGGCCTCGTTCGAGATCCGCAAGCCGTGATCCGGCCCCGGAGCTGCCCATGACGCTCCGACTCGCCCCGCTCGCATGCCTGCTGCTCGCCGCCCTGCCGGCGAGTTCCGTGGGGGCCGTCCCGCCCTCGCCCGGCGCCGCGCGACCGCCCTACCCGATCTGGCCGATCCCCCGGGAGGCTCGCGTCGAGGACGAGCGGCTGCTGCTGACCGACGCCGTCATCGTGGTCCCGCCGGGCGACGCCCGCAGCCAGGAGCCCGGCCGCGTCCTCGCCGAGATCGTGGCCGACGAGTTCGGCGTGACGCTCCCGGTCGTCGCCGGCGAGCCGCCCGAGGGGCGGACGCCGATCGTGGTGGGCGAAGTGGCGGCGGAGCCGGTGTCGGCGGCGGCGAGCCACGTCGGCTCCGCGGTGCCGGACGCGGCCGAGGGATACCTCGTCGCCGTCGGCCGATCGGGCGCCGTCGTCGCCGGCCGCGACCGGCGGGGCGCCCTCTACGGCGTCTCCTCCTTCGTCCAGCTCGTCCATCGCTGGGGCAAGCAGAGCGTGGCCGCCCGCCGCGCGGTCGTGCGCGACTGGCCGTTCCTCCCCGTCCGCTGGGTGCACCTCTACCTGCCCGGCCGGGACCAGCTCGACTTCGCCCGCCGGTACATGCGGGACGTGCTCTTGCGCTTCAAGTACAACGGGATCGTCCTCGAGGTCGGGGGCGGCATGCGGCTCCAGAGCCACCCCGAGATCAGCGCCGGCTGGAAGCGCACGGTGGCGGAGTGGTACGCCCACGGCGAGACGATCGACAAGCTGGGCGAGGGCATCCCCCTCGGGACGGCCCGCCGCTTCGCCGCTTCCCTCCACGTCGGGGTCGGGGGCGGCGCCTTCATCGAGAAAGACGACGTGCGGCGCCTCGCAGGGTGGGCCGATCTCTACGGCCTGGAGATCGTCCCCGAGGTCCAGGCTCTCACTCACACGTACTACATCGCCTCCGCCCACCACGAGCTGGCCGAGGACCCCGACATGCCGTGGCCGGACTCCTACTGCCCGTCGAACCCCGAGTCCTACCGCGTCTACTTCGACGTGCTCGACGAGTACCTGGACGTGCTGCGCCCGAAGCGCGTCCACATCGGCCACGACGAGTGGCGGGCGGGGGCCTTCTGCCCGCGCTGCCGGGGCAAGGACCCGGGCGCGCTCTACGCCGAGGACGTCCTGAAGATCCACCGCCACCTGAAGGAGAAGGGGATCGAGACCTGGATGTGGGGCGACCACTTCGTCGACGGCCACAACCGATTCGGGAAGAAGTGGTCGGAGGGCGGCGTCGTACGCTACGAGCGCCCGGACACGGCCTCGGCACGGGATCGGGTCGCGAAGGAGACGGGCGAGATCCACGTCTTCAACTGGTCGGACGAGGAGGGCGATGCGCTCTTCCACCGGCTGGGGTGGACCTTCGTCGTCGGCAACCTCGCCGGCAGCGAAGAGAAGGACTGGCGGGGCCGGGTGGCCCGCCACGGCGCCCTCGGAGGGGAGGTGTCGTCGTGGGGGGCCTGGGAGGAGTTCGTCCTCGGCAAGCTCCAGATCCCGGAGGCCGTCTACAGCAGCAACCTCCTCTGGTCCGGCCACGACGCCAATAAGGAAGATGCGCTCGAGCACGTCGGCGACCTGCTGCCCGCGGTGCGCGGCCTCGTCTCGGCCTCGCCGCCTCCCTCCGCCGCCGCCGACCCGATGCGCTTCGAGGTCCTGGACCTGGCCTCCGCCTTCAACCAGCCCCCGAAGGGCGAGGGCTGGGACCTCTCGGGCCTGAAGCCCGGGCGGCACTACGTGGAGGGCCTGCCCTGGGCGATCGCGGACCCGGTCATGTGGGGAGGCCGGTCGGTGGTCGTGGCGGGGAGGCGCGCCGCGGACGAGCCGACGCGGGTGCCGCTCCCGATCCGGGGGCGCTGGGCCTCGCTCGTCTTCGTCCAGTCGGCGACCGGCCCCGGGCGGCCGACCGTCCACGCCGGGGACCAGACCCACTTCCCCCACGAGTCGTCGGAGCTCCTGGGCTTCTACGAGATCCGCTTCGAGGACGACCTCGTGCAGGCGCACGAGATCCGCTACGAGGAGACGGTCGGCCGTTGGGACCAGGGCCTCGCGCTGCCCTTCTACTTCGCCCGCCCCCTCGTGGCGGGAAGGCTGCCCGACGGCCGCTCTGCCGTCGTCTGGGCGAGCGAGTGGCGGAACCCGCGGCCCGACGTCCCCATCGCCTCGGTGACGCTCGTCGGCGCGCCGGGCCCGTCGAACGCACGGCCGATCCTCCTCGGCGTGACTGCGGTCGAGAAGCCCCGGGTCGAGGACCTGCGGTGAGCGCGCCCGCGATCGGGCCCGCGTTCTCGACCCTCGACGCGGCGATCGCCGTCCTCTCCCTCGTGGTCACGGTCTGGATCGGCCTGCGCGTGAAGCGGTACGTGGGGACGATCGAGGACTACCTGGTGGCGAGCCGCGGCATGGGCCTCTACGTCGGCGCCGCCTCGCTCCTCTCGACCGAGGTCGGGATCATCACCTACATGTACCAGGCCCAGTTCGGCTTCGTGGCCGGCTTCTCCGCGTTCGCGGTGGGCCTCATCACGCTCGCGGTGTGCCTCCTCGTGGGCCGGACGGGCTTCGTCATCACGCGCCTGCGGGAGATGGAGATCCTGACCGTCCCCCAGTACTTCGAGAAGCGGTACGGGCGGTCGGTGCGGGTCCTGGCCGGGGTCCTGATGGCGTTCGGGGGATCGCTGAACCTCGGCATCTTCCCGATCATCGAGGCCCGCTTCCTCGCCGTGGTCACCGGGATCCCCGCACGGTACGTCGGGTGGACCATGGCCGCCCTCCTTCTCATCGCCCTCGCCTACACCGCGATCGGCGGCATGGTCTCCCTGATCGTCACCAACTACGTGCAGTACGTCTTCCTCGCCGCGGGCACGGTGATCGTCACCCTCGTCTGCCTGCGCGAGGTGGGCTGGGGAGGGATGGTGGCCGCGGTCGAGAGCCACGGGGGCGGACAGGGCTTCGATCCCATCGCGGACCTCGGCGTGGGCTTCATCTTCTGGCAGGTCCTCCTCTGGATCGCGCTCATGACGGTCTGGCAGTCGGTGGCCATGCGGACGTTCTCGACCCGGGACGCCGCGGTCGGGAAGAGGATGTTCACCCTCACCGGCTTCCTCTTCCTCGGCCGCGCGATCCTCCCCATGGCCTGGGGCATCGCCGCCCTCGCCTTCTTCTGGGGACGGGCGACGCCCGCCGTCGTCCCGCCCGCCCCGACGCCCATCGCCCGGATCGCGCAGGTGGACGCGCGGCTCGCTCTGACCTTCTCCCGGGACCTCGACGAGGGACGCCTCGAGAGGGCTCTGCCGCAGGTGGAGCTCCTCGACCGGCTCGCCCGCGCCGAGGCGCCGGGGAGCCCGGAGGCGGCGCGGTTCGTCGAGAAGGCCAGCGAGCGCCGCGGCGAGATCGGCCTCCTCGCCATGCCCTGGATGCTGGCCGCGACCCTCCCCTCCGGCCTCCTCGGCCTCATGCTCGCGGGGATGCTGGCCGCGTCGATTTCCACCTACGCCGGCTACTTCCTCGGCTGGAGCGCGATCATCGCCCAGGACATCGTGGGACCCCTGCTCTCCCGAGGCGCACCGGTCGTGTCGGGCGCCGAGGGAGGTCTCGTTTCTGAGCCGGCAGTACCCCCTGGCTCCTTTGCACTCCCCTCTCCCGGTCTCTCCAATCGGGCCCAGCTCCGACTGACGCAGGTGACGATCGTGGCCTTGACCCTCTTCATCATGGTCTGGAGCCTCGTCTACCACCTGCCGGGGCCGGCCTTCTTCTACCTGCAGGTCACGGCCAACCTGTTCATGGCCCCCACCCTCGTCGCGGTGGTGGGCGGGCTCTACTGGCGGCGGGCCTCGGCCGCCGGCGCCGCCTTCGCCTTCGTCCTCGGCGCCCTCACCTCGCTCGCGTACCTCGTGCCGTCCTTGAGAGTCGGCGTGGCCACGGCCGGCAACCTGAGCTGGGCGCTGGCCGTGGGCGGGTTCGTGGCGGGGTCGGTCCTCGTGCCGAGCCGCCCGGTCACCGGGGGGGCGGAGAAGAGGCCATGACCTGGGCGCTCTTCTGGCTCGCGTCGTTTGTCGTGGCCTTCGTGGCGTTCAGCGTGATCTCGCTCCTGATCGCCGTGCGCGGCATCGCGGAGATCCGGGAGCTCTTCGTCGCCCTCGAGTTGGAACGCCGGCGGCGGGCGCGCTGACGAAAGCGAGGAACCCATGGCCTACATCCTGAGGCTCGTGCAGCGCTTCCGGCCCGCCGACGAGTCCGCCTTCATGGCGATCGAGGCGCAGTTCGAGGCCCTCGAGCGGCGGAAGGGCTGGCCGCGGGGCCGCCGCAGCCGGCCCATCGCCGGGCGCGAGCCGGGGAACACGCTCGTCTGGGAGTGCGAACTCCCGACTTTCGGCGCCGTGAACGAGACGCTGGCCACGCTGGGCAGGGACCCCGACCACGCCCGCCTGCTGAAGCGGCAGCTCCCGTTCTTCCTCGAGGCCTGGACCGAGGTCTACGAGGTGGTGGACGGACGCGCGCCGGCGCGCGGGCGGGGCCGACGGGCGCTGCGCTCGAGGGCGTCGTGAGCGACCACGTCGACCCGCACCGGCTCCTCGAGTGGTGCCGGATCCCGGCCGACGAGCTGGCCTCCCACCCGGCCCGACGCGTCCCGTTCCGGATGGTCGAGACCTCGGCCGAGATGGGTCGGCTCATGGCGCAGGAGCTCGTCGACCTCGTGGCGTCGGCGAACGCCGAGGGCCGGCCGTCCCGCGCCATCGTGCCGTGCGGGCCGAACGCCTGGTACGCGCCGTGGACGGAGATGGTGAACGCGCGCGGCGTGTCGCTCGGCCGGCTCACCGTCTTCCACATGGACGAGTGCCTGGACTGGCAGGCCCGCCCCCTCCCGGAGGGCCACCCCTACAACTTCCGCTCCTTCATGGAGCGCCACTTCTACGGCGGGATCCGGCCGGAGCTGAACGTGCCGGAGGAGCAGCGCCTCTGGCTCCGGCCCTCGACGATCGACCGCGTCCGCGAGGAGATCGGGAGGGCGCCCGTCGACCTCGTTCTGGGCGGCTGGGGGCAGGACGGCCACGTCGCCTACAACCAGGCCCGACGTCACCCCTTCCACCGCCTCCGGCTGGAGGACCTCGCCGCCTCGACCGTCCGCATCCAGGAGAACAACCTCGACACGATCCTCGCCCTCGCCCAGCGCACGTTCGGAGCCGCCTGGCAGTTCGTGCCCCCGATGTCGGTGACGCTCGGGATGAAGGAGTGCCTCTCCGCCCGACGGATCCGCGTCTTCAGCGACACCGGGAGCTGGAAGCAGACGGCGCTGCGGGTGGCTCTCTTCTCCGAGCCCGTGCCCGAGTACCCGCTGACGCTCCTGCAGCGCCACCCCGACGCCCTCCTCACCGCCACGCGGGAGACCGCGCGGCACCCGATCAGCGAGAACCCGCAATGGCAGCTGCTGTGAAGCCCACTCCGCACCCGCCGGCAACGGGTCCCGCGCCGCGCTATCGCCGCCTGGTGGGCGTGGGCGGGATCGGAGCCGGGATCTTCTTCGTCCTCGAGGGAACCCACGAGCTCGGCCGCAACGAGAGCCGGCCGGGCCGGCTCCTCGACGTGCGCGACTACTGCAAGCTCCACATCGTCGCCCACTACCCGGCGGTGCTCCTCGGGGCCCGGCCGGAGGGCAGCCCCTTCCTCGTCCTGCCCGTCGGCAAGGTCGGGATCGACGAGGTGGGCCTGCGGCTGCGGGCCGAGATGAGCCAGGCCGGAATGGACACGCGGTTCGTGGACACCCTGCCCGGCCGGCCCACCCTCCTGAGCGTCTGCTTCCAGTACCCCGACGGCAGCGGGGGCAATATCACGACGATCGACTCCGCGGCCGCGCTCCTCGCCGCCAAGGACGTGGACCGCGCGCTCGCCTGGGTCGACCGCGAGACCCTCGCCCTCGCCGTGCCCGAGGTTCCCCTCGCCGCCCGGCTGCACCTCCTCCGCCGGGCCACCGAGCGAGGTGCGTTCCGCGCCGCCTCGCTCACCTCGGCCGAGGTGGCGGAGGCCCGGCAGGCCGGCCTCCTCGAGCTCGTCGACCTCCTCGCCCTCAACGAGGACGAGGCCGCGGCCATCGCTGGCGTGCCCTTCCCGGCGGGAGCCGAGACCTCCTTCCTGAGACGCTGCGCGGAGGCCACGGGAGCCGGCGTCCGCCTCATCGTCACCGCCGGCGCGCGGGGGGCGTTCGCCTTCGACGGGGAGTCCTGGACCCAAGCTCGGGCGCTCCCGGTGCCGGTCGTCAACACCGCGGGTGCGGGTGACGCGCTCCTGGGCGGCGTCCTGACCGGCCTCGCCGCCGGCCTCCCCTTCCTGGACCACGGCTCCCGGCGCGCGGGACTCGCCGATCGCCCGCTCACGAGCGCCTTCGACCTGGGGATCCTCCTCGCCGCGTTCAAGGTGACGTCGCCGCACACGATCCCGCCGGGCCTGTCTCCCGCGGTCCTCGCCGCCTTCGTCCGGGAGCACGGCCTGACCCTCGGGGCGGGGCTTCGCCGCCTGCTCGCCGCCGAGGGCTCCCCGGAGCACGCGCATGAGCGATGAGGCGGGCGGCCGCGGTGCCGCGGGCGAGGCGCGGCGGCTCCTTCGGCCCCTGCGGGACGAGATCCTGGCCCTCGCCCGCGCTCTCGTCCGCGTCGACAGCGTCTCCTCCCCACCCCGCGGCCGCGAGGCTCAGGCGCAGAAGGTCCTCGCCCGCGCCCTGAAGGGCCACCGCCTCGACGTCGAGCTCTACGACACCGCCTTCCTCGCCCGCTCCCGTCATGCGTACGTGCGCCGGGACCGCGACTACCGCGGCCGACCCAACCTCGTGGTCCGTCTCGCCGGGACCGGGCGTGGGCGGAGCCTGCTCCTGAGCGGCCACGTCGACACCGTGCCCCCGGGCCGGACGCGGTGGCGGGACAACCCGTGGTCGGGTGTCGTCCGGCGCGGCCGCCTCTACGGCCGGGGGAGCTGGGACATGAAGGGCGGCCTTGCTGCCCAGTGCGCAGTGGCGATCGCACTCAAGAAGGCCGGCGCGAGGCCGGGAGGCGACCTCCTGGTGGAGTCGGTGGTGGACGAGGAGTTCGCCGGAGGCGGGGGGACGCTCGCCGCGCGGCTCCGCGGCGTCACCGCCGACGCGTGCGCGATCGCGGAGCCCACGAACGAGGAGGTGCTGCGGGCGTCGCGGGGCGGGCACTTCTTCGACCTCGTGTGCCGGGCCGGCGACGCCTCCGCCTACTTCTCGAAGGAGGAGGTCCTGAGCCCGGCCGTGCCCGTGGGCCGGCTCCTCGGCTGGATCGACCGCTGGGCGGCGAAGCGGCGAGACGTGGAGCGCGGCGAGGCCTACCGCGGCTTCCCGGACCCCGCACCGGTGCAGGTCCTCGCGCTCGAGGCCAACCGCCTCGAGCCCGACGTCCCCTGGAGCGTGCCCCTCGAGGCCCGCGTGCGCGTCTACTTCCAGTTCCTCCCCCACGAGGACGCCCGCGCCGCCGCCGAAGGGATCGAGGCCTCGCTCCGCACGTTCTGTGACGCGGACCCCTTCTTTCACGCCCACCCCGTCGAGGTGCGCCGCCTCGTGGACCCTCCGCTCGAAGGGCACGAACTCCCGGCCGATCACCCGTGGACGCGCTGCCTCCACGCCTCGGCGCGCGCCGTGCTCGGCGAGCGGGCGCCGCTCACCGCGTCGGAATGGCCGTGCGACGCGTTCCTGAACCAGAAGCACTTCGGCATCCCGACCCTCCTCTTCGGCCCCCGCGGCGCGGGGGCGCACAACGCCGACGAGCACGTCGTGGTCGCGTCCCTCCTCCACACGGCGGAGGTCTACCTGGCCGCGGCCCTCGAGTGGTGCGGGGCGTGAGGGGAAGGGCGACGGGGCGTCGAGCAGCAGAGGAAAGCCCATGACGAGTCAGCGGAAGTGGGGACTCTGGTCAGCCTTCCTGGCGTTCCTGGCCTTCCTGGCGAGTCCGGCTGCGGCCAGGTCCGTCGACTCGGCGGCCCGTCGGTCCGTGGTGAGCGCCGCCGAATCGACGGTGACACTCCCGACCTACGAGGAAGACCCGCCCGAGGTGAATCCGCGCTTCGACCTCTTCGCCCGCCGGCCGTTCCTCATCTACCCCTACACGGCGCGCACCAACCTGACCGACCGGCGGAGCGAAAGGACCTGGCGCACGCTCGTCCTCGAGAACGAGTACCTGAGGGTCGTCGTCCTGCCCGACCTCGGCGGCCGGATCTACAGCTGCGTGGACAAGGCGACCGGAGCCGATCTCTTCTACGCGAACGCCTCGATCAAGCTCGCCGACGTGGCCTACCGCGGGGCCTGGGTGGCCCTCGGCGTCGAGTTCAACTTCCCCGTCTCCCACAACTGGGTCACGGTGTCGCCGGTGGACTTCGGCACGACGGGCCACGAGGACGGGAGCGCCTCCGTCTGGGTGGGCAACACCGATCGCCCGTACGGGATGACCTGGCGGGTCGAGCTGCGGCTGCGGCCCGGCCGCTCGCTCCTCGAGCAGACGACGACCCTCTACAACCGCAGCGACGTCCGGCACCGCTTCTACTGGTGGACGACGGCCTCCGTCCGCGCCGACGGGGACACGCACGTCCTCTACCCCATGGAGCTCTCAGCGTCGCACTACTTCGCCGACGTGGACACCTGGCCGGTCGACTCCACCGGGACCGATCTCAGCTACCCCCGCAACCACACCGCCGGCTTCGTGTCCCGCTTCGCGTACGGCACGCGCGAGGCGTTCATGGGCGTCTACTCGCCGGCGACGCAGTCGGGCATGGTGCACGTGGCCGAGCCCCACGAGATGCCGGGTAAGAAGATCTGGTCCTGGGGCTGGGACGACGAGGGCAAGGACTGGCGGCGCGCCCTCTCCGACGACGAGAGCGCGTACCTCGAGGTGCAGGCCGGCCTCTTCCGGAACCAGGAGACGTACGCCTTCCTCGAGCCGCAGCAGCGGCTCCGGTTCCGCGAGACCTACCAGCCGGTGCGGAGGATCGGCGGCTTCTCCCGCGCGAACGATGAGGGCGTCGTCCACGTGAGACGCGGGGCGGGCGCGCTCCAGGTCGGCCTCAACGTCACCCGCGACGTCCACGGCCGGCTCGTCGTCCGGGACGGGACGCGGACGGTGCACGAGGAGCCGCTGTCCCTCGCCCCCTCCGGGTTCGTCGACCGGACGTTCGGCGGCCTCACCGCGCCGGGACCGTACACGGTGGAGGTCCGCGACGGCGCCGGCCGCGTGCTGCTCGCCCACACGGAGGGCCGGTACGACGTCCTTCCGAGGTCCGACGTGAAAACGGGACCGCAGCCCCCTCTCGTCTTTCCCCCGCCCGAGGGACGGAGCGAGGGCGACTGGGTCGAGCTCGGCCGCCATCAGGAGCTGAACGGCCGGCTTCTCGAGGCGCGGGAGGTCTATGGGGCGGCCCTCGCCGCGTTCCCCGACAGCCCCGCCCTCGGCCGCGCCCTCGGCCGTCTGCTGGTCGGCCTCAAGCGCCACGCCGAGGCCGTCCCGCACCTGTCGCGGGTCGTCGCGTGGGCGAGCAACGACGCCGAGGCCCTCTACTACGTCGGCCTCGCCCACTCCGCCCTCGGCGAGACGCAGAAGGCCCGGTTCGCGTGGGACCAGGCGGCCACGCTCCCCGGCTGGCGGGCCGCGTCGCTGCTGCAGCTCGGCCGGCTCGCCGCCCGGGAGGGCGATCCGGTCGAGGGTCTTCGTCTCGTCCGCCTGGCGCTCGCCGAGTCGCCCGGGATGGTGCGCGCGGGAGGGATGGAGGTCGCCCTGCTTCGGCACGTCGGGCAGGTCCCGGAGGCGAAAGCCCGGCTCGCCCACTGGCAGTCCGAAGACCCGCCGAGCTCGTTCCTCCGCCACGAGGCGGTCCTGCTCGGCGCGGGCGACGCCGGGCTCTGGACACACCTCGCCGGTGACCCTGAGCGCGTCCTCGAGATCGCGGTCGACTACATGGCCCTCGGCCTCTGGGAGGACGCCCGCGCGCTGCTCGCCCGTCCGTACCCGAGGGCCGGTGTCGTGGCCGAGCCGGGGATGGTCCTCCCCCAGGACTACCCGCTCGTCGCCTACTATCGTGGCTACTGCGCCGAGAAGGCGGGCGGTTCCGGCCGCGAGGACTTCGCCCTCGGCTCCCGGCAGTCGACGCGCTACGTCTTCCCCAACCGGCCCGAGTCCGCCGCCGTCCTCCGCCGGGCGCTCGAGGCGAGCCCCGACGACGCGACCGCCCACTTCCTCCTCGGGTCGCTCCTCTTGTCCGGCGGCCAGGCCGACGAGGCCCTCGCCGAGTGGCAGAGGGCGCGCGTCCTCGATCCCCGGCTCCCCGTTCTCCACCGGAACATCGGCTTCACGCTCCTCTACGCGCGCGGCGCGGCCGCGGACGCGCTCGCCGCCTTCCAGGAGGGAATGGGCACCGACCCGACGAACGTCGAGCTCTACGAAGGGGCCGACCAGGCCCTGAGCCTCCTCGGCCGTGGCGCCGAGGAGCGGATCGCCTCGCTCGGCCGCTGTCCCCTGACGCCCCTGCCTTCACGCCTCGTCTACAAGCGTGCGCTCGCCCTCGCCGAGGCCTCTCGATTCGCCGAAGCCGAGCGGCTCTTCCCCGGACGCTTCTTCCCCCGCGAGGAGTTCGGCACGAACGTGCGCCAGGTCTACCTCGAGGTGAAGCTGCGGGAGGCCTTCGCCCTCGCCCGCGAGGGCCGGAAGGCCGACGCGCGGGCCCTCGCCGAGGCGTTCGGCCGGCCCGAGCCGGGACTCGACTTCACGAAAGACGGCATGAGGGCGTTCGTCGACGCGCCTCGGTTCCAGTACTTCTGCGGCGAGCTCCAGGCGCAGCTCGGCGACGAGGCGGCGGCCCGCGCACACTGGCGGCGCGCCGAGGCCGGCCGCGACTTCCGGCAGGCTTTCTTCGCCTACCGCGCGGCGCAGCGCCTCGGCGAGGCGGGAGAGGCCGAGTGGCGGCCGCGGCTCGAAGGAGCCCTCGCCGAGGCCGACACCTACCTCTTCCGCGGCGGCCACTACCCGGCCGTCGCCACCTGCTCCCGAGGGCTGCTCCTGCGAGCCCTGGGCCGAACGGCCGAGGGGAACGCGGCCCTGCGGCAGGTCTTCACGCTCCCCGACAAGGGCATGCCGCACCACGTCGCACGCCTCGCGCTGCTGGAGCCATAGGAGGAACGTCATGAGAGGTCCTTCGTTCCCGCGTCCCTGGAGCTTCGACGCTGGCCCTCGACCTGTGCGGCGGTCGGATCTCGCCGCTCCCGTGCCCCTTGCCCTCCTGGCTCTCTTCCTGTGGGGGGTCGGCGGGGCGGTCGCGCGAGCCCAGACGCCCCCGGCGGGCGCGAAGCCGCCCGACCAGATCCTGCTGAAGGACTACAAGCCGGTCTCCCTTCACAGGATCCCGGTCACCACGGTGGCTCGGGCGCGCTGCCCCGTGATCGACATGCACGCCCACCCCGAGGGGAAGACGTCTGCGGACGTGGACCAGTGGGTGAAGGTGATGGACGAGGTGGGGATCGAGAAGACCGTTCTCCTGACCGGGGCGCACGGCGAGGAGTTCGACCGGCTCGTGGAGCTCTACTCCCGGTACCCGACGCGCTTCGAGCTGTGGTGCGGGCTCGACTACACCGGCTACGACAAGCCCGGCTACGGTCCGGCCGCGGTCGCCGAGCTCGAGCGCTGCGCCCGGAAGGGGGCGAAGGGCGTGGGCGAGGAGGGGGACAAGGGCCTGGGCATGGGGTTCGGCGAGGCCAAGGGGATGCACTTCGACGACGCGCGGATGGCCGGCCTCCTCGACCGCTGCGCGGACCTGGGCCTGCCGATCAACATCCACGTCGCCGATCCCATCTGGATGTACCAGGGGATGGACGAGACGAACGACGGGATGATGAACGCGGTCAACTGGAGGCTGGACGACAAGCCGGGCATCGTCGACCACGCCGGCATGGTCGACGTGCTGGAGCGCGCCGTGCGCGCCCACCCGCGGACGACGTTCGTGGCCTGCCACCTCGCCAACCTCGACTACGACCTCGCGCGCTTCGGCCAGCTCCTCGACCGCCTGCCCAACCTCTACGGCGACTTCGCCGCCCGCTACGCGGAGACGGCCGTGACGCCCCGCGCGGCGGCGCTCTTCTTCACCAGGTACCAGGACCGCCTCGTCTACGGCACCGACATGGGCGCGGACGTCGACATGTACCGGCTGACCTTCCGCATCCTCGAGACGCTCGACGAGCACTTCTACGCGCCGATCTTCGACTACCACTGGAGCTACTCCGGCTTCGGCCTCGAGGCGCCGGTGCTGGAGAAGCTCTACCGGACGAACGCGCAGCGCGTCGCGGAGAGGGCCCGGGGGGAAGCCTCCCGGGCCGGGAGGTGACGGCCATGCGGAGTCTCACGGGATTCTTCGCTCTCGCTCTCCTCGCGGGCGGCGCGACCGCCGGCTCGGGCGCCGAGCCGGTCACCGTCGTTCGCGATCCGGCCGGTCCGATCACCCTGCGGACGAAGGCGGCCGAGTTCCGGCTGACGCCGTCGGGCGAGGTCGAGGGCGCTCTTCTCGTGAACGGGCGACGGCTCGGCGTGCAGGAGGCGGGCGGGCCCGGCGACTCGGTCGAGGTCGCGGGGGCGGGGGTCCTCGCGTTCTCCCTCGACCTCGCCGGAGCCGGGGTCACGGACGTGCGTGGTCCGCTCGGGGAAGGCAAGCGCATCGAGGCGCGAGGACGGAGCCGGGGGAAGACGCCGGTCGAGCAGCTCCTCGCGATCGAGGTGTACGCGGACTTCCCGGGCCTCGCCGTCAGCACCGTCACGTTCAAGAACGCGGGCCCGGAGGCGCTTCGCCTCGCGAAGGTCGTGCAGCAGCGCCACCGCCTGAACGCCTCGCTCGCGGACGCGAAGGCGGCTCCGTACTCGCTCTGGTCCTTCCATGGGGCGAGCGTCGAGTGGGGCCAGGACGAGCTGCTGCCGCTCGCGCCGGGGTTCTCGCGTCCCAACGTCCTGGGTGCCCAGCTCGCCAACGGTCAGGGGGGCGGCGTGCCCGTCGTCGCGTTCTGGACGGCCACGGTCGGCACGGCCGTCGGGCACCTGGATCCTTTCCCGATCGTCGCTTCGCTGCCCGTCTCGGTCGAGAAGGACGGCCGCGTCGCGACGTCGCTGGTCGTGGAGCCGCGGCGCACGCTCGCCCCCGGCGAGGCGTACACGGCGCCCCGGAGCTTCCTGGCCGTCTTCGCCGGTGACTTCTACGAGCCCCTCCGCCTCTACTCGCTGGCGCGGCAGCGCGAGGGCTGGCCGATCCCGCGTCCGTCCGACGCCGCGTACGAGCCGGCCTGGTGCGGCTGGGGCTACGAGTTCGACGTCACACCGGCCGAAATGCTGGGCACGATCCCCAAACTGAAGGAGCTGGGGATCCCCTGGGCCACGCTCGACGACCGGTGGTTCGCGAGCTACGGCGACTGGCAGCCCCGGTCCGACACGTTCCCCGGAGACTCGATCCGCACGATGGTCGAGGCCTTCCACCGGGAAGGCATCAAGGTCCAGCTCTGGTGGCTGCCCCTCGCCGTCGAGGACGGTGAGGCGAAGTACGAGTCGCACCGATACGGGCTGAGCGACGTCGTCGCCCGCCATCCCGATTGGCTGGTCCTCGACGAGAAGGGCGGCCACGCCCGGATGGCCCGCCACCTCGCCGCGCTCTGCCCGGCCCTGCCCGAGGTCCGGCAATACCTCCGCACCCTCACCGAGAGGTTCGTGCGCGACTGGGGCTTCGACGGGCACAAGCTGGACAACGTGTTCAGCCTCCCGCCCTGCTACAACCCCGCACACCACCACCGCTCCCCGCAGGAGGCCGTCGACGCGCTCGGCGACGCCTACAAGGTGGTGTTCGAGACGACCCGCGCCCTGAAGCCCGACAGCGTCACGCAGATCTGCCCCTGCGGCACGCCGCCCAACGTGGCCTGGCTCCCCTACATGGACCAGGCGGTGACCGCCGACCCGGTCGGCGCCCGCCAGGTCCGCCCGCGGATCAAGATGTACAAGGCGCTGCTGGGGCCGGAGGCGGCGGTCTACGGGGACCACGTGGAGCTGTCGGAGATGAAGCGCACCGGGGCCGACGAGTGGGCCGAGATCGGCCGCGACTTCGCATCGACGATCGGTCCCGGCGGCGTCGTGGGCACGAAGTTCACGTGGCCGGACTACGGGCCGAAGCGGAAGGCGGTCTTCCTCGACGACGCGAAGGAGGCCCACTGGAAGAAGTGGACCTCTCTCTACAACGAGAAGCGCCTCTCTCGGGGCACGTTCCTGAACCTCTACGTGCACGGCTATGACGTCCCCGAGGGCTACGCGGTCGCGAAGGACGGGCGGATGCACTACGCGTTCTTCGCTCCGGACCCGGCGGTGCCGTGGACGGGGCGGTTGGAGCTGCGCGGCCTGGCCCCGGGCCGCTACGCCGTCCGGGACTACGTCGAGGGAAGGGACCTCGGCGTGGTGGAAGGCGGGCGGCCGTTCCTCGACGCGTCCTTCACCGGCCACCTGCTCGTCGAGGCCGTGCCCGCGCCGTGACGCCATCGCTCTCGGAGGCGCCGGCGAGAGGAGGCGAGTGATGCGGGACGTGCGCGTGGCCGCTGTCCAGATGGAGAGCGCGGCCGGGGACAAGGACGCGAACGTCCGAAAGGTCGCTCGCTTCGCGGAGGAGGCGGCCGGCCGGGGGGTGGAGGTCCTCCTCACCCCCGAGTGCGGCCTCACCGGGTACTGGTTCCTGCGCCGGCTGACCGTTGCCCAGCTCCGGGACCTCGCCGAGCCCGTGCCGGAGGGCCGGAGCTGCGCCCGCCTCCTCGAGCTCGCGGCCCGGCACCGCCTGACGGTCGGGGCCGGCCTCGTCGAGGCCGCGGGAGGCGACGTCTTCCACAACACCTACGTCGTGGCCATGCCCGACGGGAGGGTCGTCCGCCACCGCAAGCTCCACGCCTTCGAGCACCCCGCAATCAGCGCCGGGTCCGAGCACACCGTCTTCGACACCCCGCACGGGTTCCGCGCCGCCCTGCTCATCTGCTACGACAACAACATCGTCGAGAACGTCCGTGTCGCGGCGCTGCGGGGGGCCGAGGTCCTCCTCGCCCCGCACCAGACCGGCGGCTGCCGCACCACCAACCCGCACCTCATGGGCCTCGTCGAGCGGCGGCTCTGGGACGAGCGGCACGAGCACCCGGAAGCGATCGAGGCCGAGCTGCGGGGAGACAAGGGCCGGGGCTGGCTGATGCGCTGGCTCCCGAGCCGCGCCCACGACAACGCGCTCTTCCTGGTCTTCAGCAACGGCGTGGGCGTGGACGACGACGAGATCCGGACCGGCAACGCGATGGTCCTCGACCCCTACGGGCGGATCCTCGCGGAGACCGAGAAGACCGACGACGACATGGTCGTGGCCGACCTCGACGCCTCGCTGCTCGAGAAGGCAACGGGCCGGCTCTGGATGAAGGCCCGCCGCCCCGACCTCTACCGCGAGCTGTGCGTTCCGACCGGGCTCGAGCGAGACACCCACGAGCTCAAGTACGAGGAGTAGCCGAAGGGTGGCTTCAGCCGGCGCGCGCCTTGAGCGCCGCCGCGAGCGCGAGGACGGCCTGGAGGACGGCGGCGGCGGCGTTCGGGAGCCAGATGGCAAGGCGCCGGAACCGGAGGCCGTACAGGAACCAGAAGGAGTAGACGACGGCGAACCCGAGGATGAACGGCCACGAGAGGCTGCTCGGGCGCGGGGAGGCGAGCTCGTGGAGGACCTGGGAGCCGATCGACGCGCAGGCCAGCAGGCCCATGGCCACCCCCACGCGCTCCCAGTGCGCCTCCCTCACCCGGTCCACCGTTCGCTCGAGCAGCCGCACGCCGGCCTCCCCTCTGCCGCCGCACGGACGGTAGCACGCACGAAGCGGGCGGCGCTCGCGCCGCGCGCAGGACGGCCGGTCCGATCCTGGAAGGAGGCCTTCATGTGCCCGACCCACACCCGCCGCCAGTTCGTCCGCAGAGCCGGAACGGCCGCCGGAGCTCTGGGATTACTGAGGTCCGGCCGGACCACGGCATTCGACGGAACGGCCGCGGTCCGGCCGGTGCATGTCTTCGACGCGCACCTGCACTGCCCGGCCGAGAAGGGCGAGCTCTGGCAGTGGCACACCGTCACCCGCAACCTGGATGAGTTCGTGGCCTACCTCGACAAGACCGGCGTCGAGCGCGGCATCGTCAACTCCCAGCGCTCCCAAGGGGAGAACGGGGGCAAGCCCGCGGACTTCGTGGCCGGCAACCGCGAGGTGGCGCGGTTCGTCGAGAAGCACAAGGGCCGGTTCCTGGGGGCCTGCGTCGTGAACCCGCAGTTCGTCGACGAAGCCCTGAAGGAGGTCGAGTACTGCCGGAAGCAGCTCGGCTTCGTCTGGGTGGGCGAGCTCTGCAACTACATGGCGCCCTACGAGTACACGATCAGGGAGTTCGAGCTGCTGGTGAAGGAGGTGGTGCGGCTCGGGATGGTCCTCGACGTCCACACCGAGCACGACGAGATCGATTACATCGTCTCGAAGTTCCCCGAGGCGACGATCGTGTTCCCCCACTTCGGGGACGACCGGGAGTACGACCACATCTTCAAGCGGATCGACCTCGTGGCGAAGCACCCGAACTGCTACCTCGACACCTCGGGCTACGGCCACGACCGGATGGGCATGCTCGAGTACGCCGTGAAGACGATCGGCCCCGACCGCGTCCTCTTCGGCTCCGACTTCTCGATCAACGACCCGAGCACCGTCCTCGCCCGGATCCGGAACGCCTTCCTGACCGACGAGCAGAGGGCGAAGATCCTGGCCGGCAACCTGGAGGCCCTGCTCGCCCGCTTCCCGGCAACCTAGCGCGGCGCCACCCCCACGAGCACCGGCAGCGAAACGGAGTTCAGTGCGGGGGCGGCGCCCCCGTAGGGCCGGGGCCGGCTCGGGAAGCCGCCGAGGCGGACCACGTCGAAGACGCCCCAGAGCGGGCTCGCGAAGAGGGGCAGGCTGGGGGCGTTCTCGACGTAGATCTCCTGCAGCGCGCGCCCCATCTTGGCGAGCCCGCCGGCTGCGCGACGTCCTTCCAGACGTGCTCGGCCACGATGGGTTGCGTCGCGATGGCGAGGAGGCCGGGGGTGTAGGGTCGCTTGAAGGAGAACTCGACCGCCGCCGCGTCCACCGCCTACACGTCGGCGAGGAAGGCCCAGACGCCCTGCCGGTCGAGAGCGGCGAAGCGGCGCATCAGGTCGAACGTGAAGGCGACGTCGCGGGCGGCACGGTTGTAGACGAGCAGCGGCTCGTAGACGCCGGCGGTGGCCGGCCAGCGCGTGTCGGTGTCGTCGCGGAACGGGTCGAAGGCCCGCCTCCATTCGGCCCCACGAGGCCCCAGCGTGACGGTCAGCTTCCTGGCCGCGGCCCGTTCGGCGGCGGGCTGTCCGAAGCCGGACGCCGCGGCGGCGTGGAGACAGGCGGCGATCGCGAGACCGCGCGCGGTGAGCGTGCCCATGGAGCGCCTCAGTCCAGCGACCATGCGCGGGTGAAGGAAGCCTGGGAGGCGACCGCGGCGTTCGCCAGCGCGGCGGCCGCGCGGCGGGCGTCTCCGTGGTCGACGAACGCCTCGAGGGCCGCCTCCATCTCTCGCACGTAGACGCCCGGCATCGCCCCCCCGAAGGTCGGGTAGATCACCGACTGCCGGAACGCGGCGATCGCCGACCTCTGGTAGGCGTCGTAACCGGGGGCGGCCGGGTCGGTGCGGGCGGGGATCGAGCCCTTCGGCACGTTGAAGGCGTCCTGGCCCTCCCGCGAGGCCACGACCTTGAGCCAGCGGGTCGAGTTGGCGGGTCGGACGAGCCCCCGCGGCTGCACGAACGCGTCGATCGTCACGCCGTACAGCCCCTTCGTGCCCGGCGCCACGAAGGCACTGTAGTCCCTTCCGTATACGAGCCCGGCGGCCCGGAAGTCGCCGTTGGCCCAGTCTCCCATGGCGTAGAAGGCCGACTCGCCCCTGGCCACGCGGCCGAGGGCCACCGTCCAGTCCAGGCCGGCGTGGTCCTTGTTCACGAACCCCGAGTACTTCTTGAGGACGGCGAGCGCCTCCACGAGCCTCGGGTCCGCCGCCGAGCGCATCCTGCCGTTCACCCAGTCCTGGTAGGCGGCGATGCCGAGGCTCGCCATGATGCTCTCGAAGAGCTGGGCCACGGTCCAGCCCGCCGCGAGCTGGACGGGAGTCGTGACCCCGGCCGCCCGCAGCCGGGCCGCCGCCTCGAAGAAGCGATCCCAGGTCGTGAAGGTGGCCGGGTCGATGCCGTGCCTCTCGAGAAGCGGCTTGTTGTACCAGATGAGGTTCGTGCGCTGGACGTCGATCGGGATCGAGTAGTAGTGGCCGTCGAACCTGTGCATCGTCCGCAGCGACGGGGGGACGGCCTTCTCGAGGCCTTCCGAGGCCCACAGGTCGTCGACGGTGCCGAGCAGCTTCTCGTCGATGAAGGGCCGCATGAAGTAGCCGGTCTGCATGACGATGGCGTCGGGCGGATTGCCGGCGACGGTCAGCCTCTGGAGGATCGTGAACAAGGTGCCCCCGCGGTCGGGAGCGAAGGTCCGCTTCTCGGGGACGCCCGGGTACCTCGCCTCGAACACCCGTACCAGCTCGCCGAGCGCCTTCGTCTCCGAGGAGGATCCCCACCAGTGGTAGATGACGAGCGGACTCTCGGCCGGGCCAGCGGCCGGAGCGGCGCCCGCGGCAGTGGCGAGAGCCAGGCTCACGACCGAGGCGAAGCGGGCGTTTGCGCGCATCGCGCAACCTTAGTCCGCTTCGGCCGGCCTGTCTACGAGAACGCCGGGCGCCGGCGGCGCGAGCCGCCGACGCGCAAGCCTCAGTCGTCCAGCCCCAGCCGGGTGACGAAAGGGATCGCGCGGTCGTCGAAGACGAGCGGCCCCCGCCACCCCTCCCGACGGGAGAGCGCGAGCAGGGTGAGCCACTGCGTGCGCCCGCAGAGGGCGAGCGACACCATCTCGGGCAGCGCCGCGCCGGGGGCCCGGCCCTCGGCGTCGCGGTAGCCTCGCAGGCAGCCCGCGACGGGTGAAGAGCGCCGGACGGGAAGCGGCCCGAGGATCCTGTAGTCCCCCGCGTCGAGCGCGAGCGACTTCCAGTGGACCGCGGCGAGGACGGCCGTCGCCGCCATGGACAGGGTGAAGAGGAGCCATTCCTCCTTCCAGTAGCGGAGGAGGGGCGGCAGCGCGGCCACGCGCCAGTGCTGGCCGAGGCGGGGTCCGCCGAGCACGGTGATGACGGCCAGGAAGTAGCCGGGGGCGGCGAGCAGGGTCAGGATCGCGGCCACGAGCTCCTTCACCTCGCCGCCGGTCCCGACCGCGTCGAGGCTGATGAACTGGCGCATTAAGTGCCGGACGAGGACCCGGATCGTCCCGATCGAGCTCGCCCCCGGGCCTCGCATCTCAGGACCCCACCGGCGCGGCGACGACCTCGATGAGCCGGCGCGCGATCTCCTCCGGGCGGTCGTCGAGCACCCGGGCCGAGAAGACCGCCTCCAGCGAGGGCTGCCGGCTCAGCCGGCGGAGGCTCTCCACCGAGCGTCGGCCACGATGCGGCCGTCGTGCAGGATGAGCACGCGCCGGCAGAGGGTCTCCGCGACCTCGAGCGGGTGGGTGCTGTAGAGGATCGTCCGCCCGCGGGCGGCGAGGCCGCGGAGGAGCGCCTTCGTGACCATCACCGCCGTGACGTCGAGCCCGGAGAGCGGCTCGTCCAGGATCAGGATCTCGGGGTCGTGAAGGAGCGCGGCGCAGATCAGGACCTTCTGCCTCATTCCCTTCGAGTAGGAGGACAGCGTCTGGTGGCGGTGCTCGCCGAGGCCGAGGGTGACGAGCAGCTCGTCGACCCGCTCGTGGAGCGCCTTCTCGGGCAGCGACCGCAGCCGGCCGACGAGCTGCAGCTACTCGCGGCCGGAGAGGAACGGGTAGACCTCGGCGGTCTCGGGGACGTAGCCGAGGCGGCGGCGGTAGCCGGTCAGGTCGAGGGTGATGTCGCGGCCGGCGACGAGGACGCGCCCCTCCCCCGCCGGCAGGAGGCCGGTGAGGACGCGGACGGTCGTGGTCTTGCCCGAGCCGTTCGCGCCGAGGTAGGCGACGATCTCGCCCGGCGCGACGGAGAAGCTGACGTCCCGCAGCACGGGACGCCCCGAGTACTTGACGCGCAGGTGCTCGACGGTCAGCACGCCCACCTCCTCACCGGTCGCCTCGACGCTCGCGGGCCCCGCGGCTCGAGGGTCCAACTCCCTCGAGGGCGGTCAGCGGGCGCCGTCGGGAGGCCGAACCTCCTCCCGCGTGGTGACCCCGGCCTGGCGGAAGTCGCTGTACGCGGCGAGGCCCTCGACGACCTCGACGCTGCCCGACCGGCCGTGCGCTCCCACGAGGTCCGTCTGGAACCGGTCGCGCATCTCGACCGGGACCCACAGGGCGAGGGCCCGGTACGGGCGGAACTCCGTGGTGAGGGTGGCGTGGGTCTTCGTCCCGTCTCCGGGCATCTCGAGGGACAGCTCCGTGCGGCCGACCGTCCCGCTCCCGGAGAGGATCCACACCCGTCCCGCCGCGAGCACGTCGGGCCGCGACTGGGGACCGCGAATGACCGTGGGGGGCGCGAGCTCCCGGAAGGCGACCTCGACGAACGGGCGCCCTTCGATCGTGGCCGTGCCCTTCCTCGTGAACGAGAACCGCGGCTGCACGGTCGGGTGGAGGAAGGCCAGCACGAGGGTCGGCACGTTGATGTTGCGGAAGCTGCGGCCGAGGTTGAAGCGGGCCCCCTCGTCGGCGATCGCCCGCGCCCTCGCGAGGCCGTCCGCGGGCCCGCCCACGAGGAGCTTCTCGAGGCGGGCCTGCCGGTCGCGCACGGCCCGGCCGTCCACCTCGTAGACGTCGCGCAGGAGCCACCAGGGGAGGGCGGTGCCGGGAGCGCGGACGAAGGCCACGTCGGAGCTCAGGTGGCGGGTCTCCTGGACCGGCCCTCCGGGAGACACCCGCAGGCGCTGCACGTACGCTTCCTCGGCGACGACGATCCGGAAGGACTGCTCGTAGGCGAGCACGTACTCGCCGGCGCTGCGGAGGAGTGCGGCGACGGGGGGCTCGCTCGCGCTCGCCGGGCGGCCGGCGGCGAGGGCGGCGAGCGTCGCCACGAGAAGGATTGCAGAGACGCGGCGCGGGCTCATGGCGTCCTTTCTCCGGGCATGGCGAGCCCGGCCGCCGAGTCCTCGTCGAGGAAGAGCGTGGCGTCGCGGTGACGGCGGAGGATCGACGCGGGGCAGGCGGCCGTCACCGGCCCCTGGATCGCGGCCTGGATGGCCGTGCGCTTGGCCGGCCCGGGCACGATGGCCACCGCGCGCGGGACCCGCATCAGGAAGGGGACGGTGAGGGACAGAGCCGTCCTCGGCACCTCGTCGAGGCTCGGGAAGCAGCCGTCGTTCACCTGTTGCCGGCGGCACGGCTCGTCGAGCTCCACCACGCGCACGTCGGCCGGCTCCGCGTAGTCGCAGACCGGGGGGTCGATGAAGGCGAGGTGGCCGTTCTCCCCGACTCCGAGAATGGCCAGGGCCGGGGCTTCCTTCCGCAGGAGCGCGGCGTAGCGCGCGCACTCCGCCGCGAGGTCTCCCGCCTGGCCGTCGAGGCCGTGGAAGGCGGCGACCTCGACGTGGGCGAAGAGACGGTCGACGAGGAACCGGCGGAAGGACGCGGGATGGTCGGGGCTGATGCCGACGTACTCGTCGAGGTGGAAGGCGGTGACTTTCGGCCAGTCGATCCCGGGCTCCTGCCGGAGCGCGGCCAGGAACTCGTTCTGCGAGGGGGCGGAGGCGAAGACGACCGCAGCCCGGCCGTCGCGGGCGAGGAGGTCGTGGATGCGCTCGGCCACCGTGCGCGCCGCGGCCACACCCATCATGGCCCGGCTCGGGAGGACCTCGACCCGCAGGTGGCCGCTCATCAGAACCCACGCGCCCGTTCGCTCGGCGGTCCGCCTCTCCCGCAGCTCGTCGGCGGCCCAACGGAAGAAATGGGGGAGGGCCACGTCGGGCTCCTCGATCTCCGGGTGCCAGCGCTTCTCCCACTCGAAAGAGACCCAGCCGTCGTAGCCCTGCTTCCGCAGGGCGGCGAGGACGCGCGCGGCCGGGAAGTCGCCCCGGCCCAGGAGGACAGGCGGCCAGGGGATCTTCCCGTCCGGCGGCCGCCGCTCGTCCTTGAGGTGGACGTGGCGCAGGAAGGGGCCGAGGGCGGCGATCCCCGCCTCGGGCTCCTCTCCGAACTCCGAGAAGGCGTTGGCGGGATCGAAGACCGCACCGAGCCCCTCGCTCCCCGCCCCCTCCAGGAGGGAGCGAGTGGCGGCGGCCGGAGCGAAGTCGCCGTGGGTCTCGAGCCAGACCTCGACGCCGCTGCCACGGAGGCGGTCGCGCAGGGCGCCAACAGCCTCGACGATCCAGGCCCGCGTCGAGGCCTCGTCCGCGCCGGGCTGCACGCGGTCGCCGAAGACGCGGATGCCTCGGGCCCCGAGGCGGGCCGCCACCTCCGCGCTGCGCGCCGCCTCGTCCGCCGCCGTCCGCCGGAGGGCGGCCTCGGGGCTGTGGAAGAAGGAGCGGGTGTCGACGCAGGGCACGGCGAGGCCGGCGTCGCCCAGGCGGGCGAGCGTCTCCCTGAGTCCCGCGCCGGTGAGCTCCGGCCGGGTCCAGAGCGCGTCGTCGCCCTCGACGAAGCGCAGCTCGACGCCGTCGTAGCCGAGGCGGGAGGCGCTGTCGAGGATCCGGTGGAGCGGCCAGGACGGGCAGCCGAGGGTCGAGAAGGAGAGGCGGATCATGTCATCCGGTCGAGCATCGCGGGAGTGACCCTCGTCGGCACGCGCTTCCCCGCGAAGAAGCGCTCGAGGCAGTCGAGGACGATGTCGGCCATGGCCCGGCGGACGGCGACCGCGGCGGCGCCGATGTGCGGCGTGAGGACGGCGCCCCGCATCCGGCGGAGGGGGTGGCGGAGCGGAAGGGGCTCGAGCGGGTCGGTCACGTCGAGGGCGCACCGGAGCCGTCCGGCGCGGACCTCGGCGGTGAGGGCGGGGAGTTCCACGATCCCGCCCCGGGCCACGTTCACGACCGTGGCGCCGTCCGGCAGGAGGCGCAGGGCCCTGCGGTCCAGGAGCCCGCGCGTCTCGTCGGTGAGGGCGGCCGCGACCACCAGGAGCTCCGACGAGCGGAGGAGACGGCCCAGCGGCACGAACGACACGCCGAGCCCTCGGGCGACACGCCGGGCGACGTACGGATCGTGCGCGAGGAGGCGCGACCCGAAGGGCGCGAGCAGGCGGGCCACGTCCTGCCCGATCCGTCCGAGGCCGAGGATCCCGACCGTCCGGCCGCGGAGCGTCTCCGCGCCGGCCCCGTGGGTGTGGAGCGCGCCGTAGACGGCGTTCGAGCGGCGCCGGAGCGCCTCGCGGTACGCGTCGACGCGGCGCACGGCCATGAGCAGGAAGGTGACCGCAAGCTCGGCCACGTACGAGGCCATCGGGCCGGGAGCGTTCGTGACGGTCAGCCTCTCGAAGAGAGGCCGGGCGAAGCGGCCCTTCACCTCGCCGCCGCAGTGGGCCACGAGCCGGAGCCGGGGAGCGAGCGAGGGCAGCTCCTCTGCGAACCGCGGGCTGTCCCAGGTCGTGACGAGCGCCTCGGCCTCGCGGAGGGCCGCCCCGACGGAGGGCGTCACGGTCTTCCCGGCGACGCGCGTCCACGCGAACGAGCGCGACAGCCGCCGCTCCCGGGTCGGGTCGAAGAAGGAGCGGAAGAGGGCCTCGGGGGCGAGGACGACGACGCGAGGCTTGGGCATCAGATCACCTTGAGGACGCCCCGGCCCGACTGCTCCGTGTTGCGCACCAGGGCGAGGACGAGGAGGGCGGCGGTGAAGGGCACGAAGCTGGCGACGATCAGGATCGGCGTGAAGGAGAAGCGGTCGGCGACGACGCCGGTCGTCAGCGTCGCCAGCAGCGTTCCCGTCCCCGCGGCCGTCCCCGCCATCCCGGCCACGGTGGCCACGGTCCGGCTCTGAAAGAGGTCGGCCGGCAGCGAGTTGGCCATCGTCGACATCGACGCGTAGGAGAAGGTGGCCACGGCGAAGCAGCCGAGCAGGAACGCGTAGCTCGAGGCGAACGCCGCGGGAATGAGCGCGAAGACGCCCAGCGACCCGCCGGCGATCACCAGGCGGCGGGCGCGCCCGACCGACCATCCGCGGCGGATGAGCCATCCGGAGAAGGCGCCCCCGAAGAGGTTGCCGAGGCCGGAGCCCAGGAACGGCACCCAGTAGCCGGCCACGGTCTGCTCGAGCGAGTAGCCCCGGGAGGCGAGGTAGATCGCGAACCAGTCCGCGATCATGAACCACACCGGGTCGGTGAGGCCCTTGGCCGCAATCGCTCCCCAGGTCTGCCGGAGGCGCAGCAGATCGGACCACCGAGGCGGGGGCTGGCCGGTCTCGTGCGCGGCTTCGGCGTGCTCCGCCGCGTGGTCGGCGGCGATCATCGCCCGCTCCGCCTCGGTGACGCGGGGGTGCGTCTCCGGCGGGTGATAGGTCCGCCGCCACAGGAAGAGCCAGAAGAAGCCGAGGGTGCTGACGATGACGAAGGCCGGCCGCCACCCGCCGGCCCGCGTCATGAGGAAGACCATGAGGACCGGGGCCAGCATCGCCCCCACCGAGGAGCCGCTGTCGAAGAGGGCCACCGCGAGCCCGCGCTGCCGCCGCGGGAACCATTCGGAGACGGCCTTCGTCGCCGCCGGCCAGTTGGCCGCCTCGCCGGCCCCGAGCAGGAAACGGAAGGTGCAGAAGCTCCACAGGCCGCTGGCGAGCGAGGTGAGGCCGGCCACGGCCGAGTACCAGAGCACGGTCAGGCTGAGGCCGTTGCGCGTGCCGAGCCGGTCGAGGATCCGGCCGCCCACCGTCTGCATGAGCGTGTAGGCGATGCGGAAGGAGAAGATGACGAGCGCGAAGTCCGCGTTCGACCAGTGGAACTCCGTCTTCAGGGTCGGCCCGAGGACGTTGAGCGTCTGACGGTCCAGGTAGTTGATGACGGTCGAGAAGAAGAGGAGGCCGCCGATCCACCAGCGGGTGCGCGCTCTCAGGAACCGGGGCGCGGCGGAGAGCGCGGTCATGGCTTCGCGGAGCCTAAGCCACCCGGCTCAGGCCGGACGGTCGACGTCCCACACGAGGACTCTCCGGTCGTACGTGCCGGCCGCGACGCGGCGGCCGTCGGCGCTCGCGGCGAGGCACAGCGCGGCGCCCGAGGTCGGCTCGCTGGCCTCGCACTTCCCGGTCGAGAGGTCCCACACCCGCACCGTCTTGTCCTCGCTCGCGGAGAGGCCCAGGCGGCCGTCGGGCAGGAAGGCCACGCCGCGCACCACCCCTTCGTGCCCCTGCAGCACCCGAAGGCAACGGCCGGTGTCGACGTCCCAGAGACGCACCTCGTGGTTCTTGGCTCCGGAGAGGATCCGCTTGCCGTCCGGGCTCGCGGCCACCGCGTACACCTTGTCTTCGTGCTCGCCGAGGGTCAGGGCGAGGGCTCCGGCGTCGGCGTTCCACACGCGGACGGTGCCGTCCATGCTCCCGGAGACGACGCGGCCGTCCGCGGCGAAGGCCACCGCGCGGACCCACCCGGTGTGGCCCTTCAGGACGGCGAGGCCGCGGCCCGATTCGAAGTCCCACACCCGCACCGTGTCGTCGGCGCCGCCCGTCGCCACCCGTCCGCGGCGGCGGTCGAGGGCGACCGCGCTCACCTCCCCCTCGTGGCCCGCGAGCTCCCGCAGCGCCTTCCCCGCCTGCAGGTCCCAGATCCGCGCGAGCCCCTTCTCCAGGGTCATCTGCCCGCACCCCGCGACCGCGAGCCGTCCGTCGGGGCTCAGGACCACGGCGTTCACGTCGCTCTTCTCGCCGGCGAGGACGGCGTCGCAGACGCCCGTGTCCACGCTCCAGACCCGGAGCGCGCGGTCGAGGCTCCCCGAGACGGCGCGGGCGCCGTCGGCGCTCAGGGACACGGAGCTGACGCGGCGCGTGTGGCCGACGAGGGGCTCGCGGGGGCGGAGCCTCGGAGCGGCCATCACGCGTTCCGCCGGATGAAGTCCTCGGCCTCGGCGAGCGTGGGCTGGGTCGCGGTGCCGCCGAGACCCCGCGTGCTGAGCCCGCCGCAGGCCGCGCCCAGCCGCAGGCACTCGACGACGTCTTTCCCGGCCAGCCAGCGGTGGAGGAAGCCCGAGTTGAAGGAGTCGCCGGCCCCGGTGGTGTCGACCGCCTCCACGGGGAAGGCCGGCACGTGGACGACCTTCCCCTTGTCCAGGGTCATGGCGCCGCTCCTCCCGAGCTTGGCCACGACGCGCGTCCTCCCGTTCTCGAGGCGGCGCAGGCCCTCGGCGGGGTCCTCCGTGCCGGCGAGGGCGGCGAGCTCCACCTCGTTCGGGAAGAAGAGGTCGGTCTCACGGAGCGCCTCGCGGAGACCCGCGTCCCACTGTCCGCTCGGATCGAAGCCGGTGTCGAGCGACGTGGTGAGCCCGTTCCGGTGCGCGCGGGCGAAGAGGCCGGGCACGTCCGCCCGGAGGCTCTCCTGCAGGAAGAAGGAGGAGACGTGCAGGTGGTCGAGACCGGCCATCGCGGCATCCGGGACGTCGGCCGCGGTCAGGGCGCTGATCGCGCCCATGTAGGTGACGAGGGCGCGGTCGGTCGGGTGGGTGATCGACACGGTCAGGCCCGTCTTCAGGCCGCCGCCCTTGATGACCCGCGAGAGGTCGATGCCGCGCCCGGCCATGTCCTCCAGGCAATAGCGGCCCCAGACGTCGTCGCCCACCTTCCCGACGAACGCGACCGGCGTACCGAGCCGGGCGAGCCCCATGGCCAGGATCGCCGTCGCGCTGCCGAGGACGAGCACGGAGTCCCGGACGAGGACCTCCTTCCCGAGGACGGGGAACGCGGCGTCGTCCTGGAGGATCAGGTCGACGTTGATCTCGCCGGCGCAGAGGACGTTCCTGGTCTTCACGGCCTTCACCTCGCCCCGTTGCGCCGGTGGATCTCGAAGCTCGACACCACGCGGGTGATGACGCTGTCCGCCGACGGGGAGTCGGGGCGGTGGCCGGAGGCGAGGCAGCGGAAGAAGGCGAGGACCTGGCCGACGAGGGCGTCGAGCACGGTCAGGTCCTCGTCCAGGGACGAGCCCGTCCCGCAATCGAGAACGTGGGAGGCGGGCGACCCGACGAGGTGCGTGGGCACCCCGGCGCCCAGGACCACGCGCCCCGAGCCGAGCCCCTTGCGGTCGAGCTCGGACAGGAGGTCGAGCTCGTAGGCGCGCACGAGGGAATCGGAGGACAGGAAGGCCACGAGCAGGGTGTCGGGGCGGATCGCCGACATGGGACCGTGGCGCAGGCCGAGGTAGGACTCGGCCAGGGTCCAGGTCTCGCCGGCGCTCATCTCCAGCATCTTGAGCGCCGCCTCTCGCGCCGAGCCGAGCCGGCAGCCGCTGCCCAGGAAGACGACCGAGCCGAACCGGCCCCGCCCCACCGTGGCCAGCGTGTCCGCAGCGTTCCGCAGGAGGCCGGCGGCGGCCCGGGCGACCTCGACCGTCCGCGCCTCGCCGGCCTCCGCCTCCCCGGCGAGAGCGCGGCCGGCCAGGACCATGTTGGTGAAGCTGCTCGTCATGACCAGGCTGCGGTCGTGGGTCTTCTCGTCGAGGACGATCGCCCGGGTCTCGCGCCGTTCGCGGTAGGCGGTGGCGAGCGCTCCCTTTCGATTGCACGTGATGAAGAGGTGGCGGGCCTGCGGCCGGCTCTCGAGCAGGAAGTCCACGACGGCGCGGCTCTCCGGGCTGTCGCCGGAGCGGGCGAGCGACACCACGAGGAAGCGGCCGCTCGGGGGCAGGCACGACTCGGGGTGCGTCAGGATGAGACCGGCGGGCACGGCGGTGGCCGGGACGCCCAGGCTGCGCTGCAGGCAGGGGGCCACGCACTCCGCGGCGTAGATCGAGCTGCCGGAGCCGGTGAAGACGACGGCCCCGACGCCCTCGAGGCACTCGGCGATCAGGGGACGCAGCGAGCGTGTCGTGCGCGCCGTCTCGAGCCAGGTCAGGGGCTGCTGGCAGATCTCCCGGAGCGTGTGGCCGTAGCCCCGCCGGAGCTGCTCCTCCCACGGCACGTCGAGGAGCGTGCCGAGGCTGCCCGGCCCGGCGAGAGAGGCGAGCCATTCGTCCACCGAGGACGGCAGCGCGGCGTTCAGCGACCGATCCTCGAACGGATGGCGGGGTGGTTGGGTCGTGCCGTTCATGTCGAGCTCCGCTGGCGTTGCTGCGGGAGAATACGGCTTGACAGGCACATCCCGCATCGGCTACAAAACGAAAGCATTGGCAAACTATCGCAATGAAACGCAAGAGTCAAGCAAGAAGCGATGGGCCGCGTGAGTCGCTCTCCTCGCTGTCCCTGGCCCACGGCAAGCGGGTCCGCCTGTGGCGCCTGCTCTACGCGCACGGGCCGGGAAACGGGACGCTCATGGTCCTGCCGCTCGACCAGGGCCTCGAGCACGGGCCGGCGGACTTCTTTCCGAACCCGCCGGCTCTCGACACGCGCTTCCAGGTCCGCCTCGCCCTCGAAGGCGGCTACTCGGCGATCGCGCTCGGCATCGGCCTCGCCGAGAAGTACATGGGTGAGCACGCGGGTCGAGTCCCCCTGATCCTCAAGCTGAACGGCAAGACGAACATACCCGACGACGCCGAGGCCGTCTCGCCTCCGTTCGCGACGGTCGAGGACGCGGTCCGGCTCGGCGCCGACGCCGTCGGCTACACCGTCTACGTGGGCTCGCCCCGGCAGGACGAGGAGATCCGCGAGGTCGGAAGGGTGCGGGCCGAGTGCGGGCGGTTCGGCATGCCGCTCGTCCTCTGGGCCTACCCGCGCGGCCGCGAGGTCGAGGCCAAGGGCGGCAAAGGGACGCTCTTCGCCCAGGACTACGCGGCGCGCGTGGCCGAGGAGCTCGGAGCGGACGTGGTGAAGCTGCACGAGCCCGCGGAGGAGCCGGGCCAGAGCCCGGAGCCCTACCGCTCGCTCCGCGAGGACGCCGCCGCACGGCTGCGGCGCGTCGTCCGCTCGGCCGGGAAGGTGATGGTCCTCTTCTCCGGGGGCGTGAAGCAGGACGACGACGCGGCGGTGCTGCGGAAGGTGAAGCTCTACATGGAGTGCGGCGCCACCGGCGTGATGTTCGGCCGGAACATGTGGCTGCGCCCGATGGACGCGGCTCTCTTCCTCACCCGGAGGGTGCACGCCGTCCTGGCGCGCCACCCTCGCTGGACGGACCCCGATCGGAGGTTCCCGTGAACGGCTGGAATCGGCGTGACTGGATGAAGGCGCTCGGAGGCGGCGCCCTCGGCACCGGCGTGGCGGCGGCCGTTCCCCTCGCCGCGGCCGCCCGCGCGTCCGACGCCTCGGGTCCGGAGCCACCGGCCACCGGGGAGGGCGGCGCCCTCGCCCTCGCCGACTTCCAGCCCCGCAGCATGCTCCACGTGAAGGAGACGAAGGTCGCCTCGCCCCGCTTCCCCGTCGTCGACGTCCACACCCACCTGAGCTTCACGAAGAGCGAGAAGAAGGGCGTCTCCGTGGGCGAGGAGGTCGTCCGCCTGGTCACGGCGAAGGACGCGGTTGCGGTCATGGACCGCAAGGGCATCAAGACGCTGGTGAACCTCACCGGCGGGAGCGGGAGAGGTCTCGAGGCGACGCTCGCGGCGTTCGACCGGGCCGCCCCCGGGCGCTTCCTCACCTGCACGGAGCCGATCTACGGCCAGCTCCTCGACCCCCGCTACCCGCAGCTGCAGGCGGACGCCATCGCGAGCGCGCACGCGGCCGGCGCCCGCGGCCTCAAGATCACGAAGACCCTCGGCCTCTACCTGCGCGAGCGGATCGACGAGGGCCCGCTCGTGAAGGTGGACGACCGCCGCTTCGACCCGATGTGGGAGGCCTCCGCGGCCCACGGCTTCCCGGTGTTCGTCCACATCGCGGACCCCGAGGCCTTCTTCCTGCCCACCGACCGCTTCAACGAGCGCTGGGACGAGCTCGGCCATCACCCCGACTGGTCCTTCCACGGGCGCGACTTCCCGAGCTTCAAGGAGCTCATGGACGCGCGGGACCGGGTCTTCGCGCGGCACCCGAAGACGCAGTTCGTGGCCCTGCACGTGGGGCACGACGCCGAGAACCTGGCCTTCGTCGGGGAATCGCTCGACCGCTTCCCGAACATGACGGTGGAGCTCGGGGCCCGGATCGGCGAGCTGGGACGCCAGCCCCGCACGGCGCGGAGGTTCTTCGACCGCCACCAGGACCGGATCCTCTTCGGCACCGACGCGGTGCCGCCGCCGGCCGGCGAGTCGACGCCGCAGCAGGTCTTCAAGGACGCGCTCTACGAGATCTACTACCGGTTCCTCGAGACCGAGGACGAGTACTTCGACTACGCCCCCGCACCCGTGCCGCCCCAGGGCCGGTGGTGCATCTACGGCCTCGGCCTGCCCGACCCGATCCTGAAGAAGGTCTACCACGAGAACGCGGAGCGGCTGCTGAGGCTCCCGGCGTGACGCCCGCGCTCGCGCTCTCGCTCCTGGCCGCGGCCGCACCGTCCTACGAAGCGGCGCGGACCGCCGCTCCCCGAGCCTCGCTCCTGGCCGCCGACGAGAAGGCGTGGGCGGGAGCCGCGCCCGTCGAGTGGGGGCCCGCCGCGTACCTCACGCGCTTCCGCGCCCTCTGGACGGACAATGGCCTCTTCCTCCGCTTCGACTCGTCCGACCCCGCGCCCTGGCACACCATGACGCGCCGCGACGAGCACCTGTGGGACGAGGAGGTCGTCGAGATCTTCCTCGACCCCGACCGCTCGGGCCGCGACTACTACGAGCTCGAGATCAACCCCGCCAACGTCGTGTGCGACCTGCGGATGATCTCGCCCTGGCCGGACAAGAAGGGCGACATCGACTGGAACCTCGCCGGGCTCGAGACGCGTGTCCTGCCGGTGAAGGACTCCTCCGGGAAGACCACGGGCTGGACGGCGACCGCCCTCCTGCCGTGGTCCGGCCTGCGCTCGCTGCCGTCGGCCCGAAAGGTGGCGGTGCCGCCCGAGCGCGGCGACCGCTGGCGCTTCAACGTGTTCCGGATCAAGAGGCCGGGGGGCCCGAAGGCTCCCGAGAAGGACGCGGTGTTCGCGGCGTGGTCGCCCCCGTCCGTGGAGAGCTTCCACGACCCGGGGGCGTTCCGCGACCTCGTGTTCCTCGGGCCGGCGCGGTAGCGGCACTCCGGTGACGGACGGAGGGCCCGCGGTCGGTTTCCGCGACATGGCGGAGGGCGACCTTCGAGACGGCCTTCGGCTCTCCCGGGCCAGCGGCTGGAACCAGACGTTCGAGGACTGGCGGCTCCTTCTGTCGCTCGGCCCCGGGCTCTTCCGCGTGGCGGTCCTCGGCGGGCGAGTCGTCGCGTCGGGAGGGGCGGTGCGCTACGGCGAGGAGCTCGCGTGGATCTGCATGATCCTCGTGGAGCCCGGCCAGCGGGGCCGCGGCCTCGGCACGCGCATCTTCGACGAGGTGCTCGACCGCGTGCGTCCCCTGGCGGAGAGGGAGGAGGTGCGGGCGGTCGGCCTCGACGCGACGCCGGCCGGCCGGGGCATCTACCTCCAGCGCGGTTTCGTGGACGCCGCGGCCTCGAGCGGACCACGGCCGGGAGCGGGTCCGGGGCTCGTCCGGATGCGGACGGAGGAGACGGCGGGAGGCCCGTCACCGGAGGTGGTTCGCCCCCTCGTCGCCTCGGACCTCGACGCGGTCCTCGCCCTCGACCGCAAGGTCTTCGGCGCCGACCGGGCTGCCCTCCTGCGCCGGGCGCTCGCGGAGGCGCCCGGCCTCGCGCGCGTCGCGCGCGCCGGCCGCGTCCGCGGCTACTGCTTCGGCCGCCACGGCGACCACGCCGATCACGTCGGCCCGGTGATGGCCGAGGACCGGGCGCTCGCCCGCGACCTCGTGGCCGCGTGCCGGCCGAGCCCCCGGCCGCTCGTCCTCGACGCCCGCGCCGAGCCCGGCTGGCTGGCCGCGCTCTCTGAGCTCGGCTTCCGGGAGCAGCGGCCGCTCACCAGAATGTACCTGGGCGACCGGAGGCCCCTTGCGCTTCCGGCGCTCGAACCGGCGGTTCGGGGGCCGGAGTTCGGCTGACGTTCCGGGCGGTCTGGTATCGTCGAGCGAGGGGCACGAGGGAGACTCGTCCATGATCGTGGTTCCGAGACCCGTGGCGGCAGCCGCCGCTCCGGCCTTCGTCGTCTTCGGCCTCGCCGCGGTGAGCGCCCAGACGCCGAGCGAGAAGCCGTCCTTCCCGGCCCAGACCGAGCTGGTCACGGTGGACGTCGTCGTCACGGACCACGGTGGCGCGCCCGTTCTCGACCTGCGGCAGGAGGACTTCACGGTGAGCGAGGACGGCGTCCCACAGGGGGTCGTGGCCTTCGATGCCGTCCACCGCCCCGACCCCGGACCTCCGGCTCCCGCTGTCCCGCCCGCCCCGTCGGAGGTGCGCTCGTCCTCCAACCGGCAGGTCGCCGCGCGCGAGGCCGCCAGCTTCGTGATCGTCTTCGACGAGCTGCACCTCGACCCCGCCGAAGCCACGCGCGCCCGCAAGGCGGTCGCCGACTTCCTCAAGGCGGGAGTCGCGGCGGGGGACCGGGTCGCAGTCGTGGGGACGGCGGAGGGCACCCGCTGGACCTCTCGCCTGCCGGAGGGCCGGGAGGCGCTGCTGCAGGTCGTCTCCCGCCTCCAGGGCAAGCTGCAGGGCGAGATGGTGCGGGAGGCCATGACCGAGTACGAAGCGATGCGGATCGACCAGGACCGCGACCCGATCGTCACCGACCGGGTGATGCGCCGCTTCCTGGCCACCGGGGAGATCCGGCAGGACTCGCAGCTTCCCCGCGACCCCGCTCCCGACCCCAACGTCGTCGAGAGCTACCGCGGTCTCACCCAGGCCCGCGCCGCCGACGTCTATGCGCGGGCCGCCGCGCGCACCGAGCAGTCGCTGGGGATCATCGAGCGATCCCTCGAGTCCCTGGCGGAGAGCCGAGGCCGCAAGTCGCTCGTCCTCGTCTCGGGCGGGATCGTGCAGGACCCCCGCCTCGGCGTCTACCGCCAGGTCGTGACCGCGGCGCGCCGGGCCAGCGCGGCCATCTACTTCATCGACGTGCGCGGCCTCGTGGCCGCCACGATGGCCCTGCAGGCGGACGTGGGGGTGCCCACGAACTCGATCGACGTCAGCACGGGGGTCGGCCTGGACGAGGCCCACGAGAGGAGCGAGGGGAGCGAGACCCTGGCCCTCGACACCGGCGGCTTCGTCGTCCGGAACCAGAACGACCTCGCGGCGGGCTTTGGGCGGATCGGGCGCGAGTCGCGCAGCTACTATCTCCTGGGCTACCCGCCGACGAACCGGGCCGCGGACGGGCGGTTCCGCAAGATCCAGGTGAAGGTCGCGCGCCCGGGCCTGACCGTCCGCGCCCGCCGCGGCTACTACGCTCCGGGAAGGGACGACAGGAAGGCCCCCGCCGAGACCCGCGACGCTGCGATCCAGAGGGCGCTCGACGCGCCCTTCGACCTCGCAGACGTGCCGCTCCGCGCGATCGCCGACGTCTTCGCGGAAAAGGAGCCAGGCAAGGCCGAGGTGCGGCTCACGGTGGAGGCGGACGTGCACGGGTTCGCGTTCGCGCAGAAGGGCGATGCCGCGCAGGACGCGCTGGAGTTCCTCCTCCTCGTGGCCCGCCGGGACACCGGCGAGTTCACCCGCTTCGACCAGCAGTTCGAGATGAGCCTGCGGCCGGAGAGCCGGGCCCGTTACGAGCGCGACGGGTTCCCGATCGTGCGGGAGGTGGCGCTCGCCCCCGGTCCCTACCAGGCGCGGGTCGTGGCGCGCGACCGCAACGGCGGCCGCGTCGGCAGCCTCGTCCACGACTTCGAGGTGCCCGAGCTCGGCGGCCTCCGCGTCTCGAGCCTCGCGCTGACCGACCGCCTGGCCGAGCCGAAGGGGGGCGGTCCGCCGGCGCCGGAGCCGACCGCGCGGCGCCAGTTCGCACCGACGGGCGTCCTGCACTGCCGGTTCGAGGTGTACGGAGCAGGGAGAGACGGCGTCACCGGCCAGGCGAAGGTGACGGCGGGGTTCTCGATCCGCCGGAGCGACGGGCGCTTCCTCGCCGCGATGCCGGAGACCCAGCTCCAGCCCGCCCCGGACGGGAGCCTCAGCCGCAGCCTCGGCGTGCCGCTCGACGGCGCCCCTCCCGGCCGTTACGAGACGATCGTCGTCGTCACCGACCTCGCGGCCGGCCGGTCGGCCGAGGCGCGGGAGGCCTTCGAGATCGGCGCGAGCCGCTAGTCGGAGCGAAGAGCCTCCTCGCCGTCGGCTGTCCGCCCCGTCGAGCCACCCGCAGCTCCATGGTCCGGCTCTCCGGTTCGAGACGGCGACCGCGTTCCTCGGAGAGCGTCAGTCCGTGGCCGTCGCGAGTGCCCGCGCCTTGGCCCGCACGTAGCCGTACGTCGCGGAGAGGCCGTTGAAGTCCGCGGCCTCGAGGCCCGTCTCCTTCGCCGCCTGCAGGTCGCCCTTGCCCCGGAGGGCGACGGCGGTCAGGTAGACGACGCGCGGGTCCTGCTGGTTGGCCTGGCGCAGCTCGTCGACCGCCTCCGCGTACTTCTTCTCGGCGAGCGCGATCCGTCCCGCCAGCTCGTGGCCCTGACGGACCTCGAACGGGATGTCCTTGACGGCCACGGCCGTCTTGTAGGCGGCGGCCTTCGCCGTGGCGGTGGCCACGTCGTTCCGGGCCAGGGCCACGCGCGCCTCCTCGAAGAGGCCCTGGCGGCGGGTGGCCGCCTTGACCTCGGGCGCCACGTCCGCCTTGTCGACGGCCGCGACCTGCTCGGAGAACCTCGCCGACGCCTCGTCCACGCGGCCCGCCTCGAGGAGGACGTTGCCCATCTGGGCGAGCGCCGCCGACAGCGCGACGGGGTCCTTCCCCGCTTCGTCGAGGGCCGCCATCTTCTCGAGCTCGGCGAGCGCCTCGTCGGCCGCTCCTTCGTGAACGTAGGACATGGCGGTCCAGAAGTGGGCGAGCCGCCGCTCGCCGTCGTTGCGGGCGGCCGCGGTCAGCCGCGCGTAGGCCCGGCGCGCCTCCGCGGGACGGCCCAGGAACACGTAGTCGTTCCCGATCCCCACGTAGGAGGCGACGAAATGCGGGTCCACGGAGAGGGCCCTTTCGTAGCTTTCGATCGAATCCTCGAACCGGCCCCTCTTCATGAGCAGCTCGGCGTATGAGTCGTACGGGTTCGGGTCGTTCGGCAGGAGCTCGATGTACTTCCTGAACGCATGCTCGGCCTCGTCGTAGCGGCCGAGGAAGCGCTGGGCGTAGCCCATCTGGTTGTAGGGCTGCGAGAAGGCGGGGTTGATCTCGGTCGCCTTCGTGTAGGCCGCGATCGACGCCTTGTAGTCCTGCCGTCCGAAGTGGAAGGCGCCCACGAGGTTGAGGACGCGCTCGTCGTCGGGGCAGGCCGCGACCAAGCGGGTGAGGCAGGCCTCCTGACGCGCGGGCTCCCCCTTCGCGCCGGCCTCGAGCGCGCAGACGACGAGCTTCTCCGGCTCCGAGACCTTGCTGGCGAGGGCCACCGCGCGGGCGACGGCGTCGAAGAACTGCTTGGGCGTCCCGGCGGAGTTCGCGAGGCCGACCTGGGCCAGCGCGAAGCCGGGGTCCTTCGCCGCCGCCTGCTCGAAGAGGGCCCGCGCGTCGGTCGCGCGCAGCTTCTCGGAGAGGTCCCGGCCCTTCAGGTAGAGCTGTCTCGCTTCCTCGGACGAAGTCGTGATCGGGATCCTGTCCGCCGGAGACGCGGCGGGCGTGCCGAGGACGCCGAGGGCGCACGTCAGGGCGAGGCGGGCTCCGCCACGGCTCTTCATGGTTCTCCTCCGGGATCGTTCGTTACGAAGGTAGTGCGAGGGAGAGATGAGCGAGGTGAGCTTCCGATGAGCCCTCCCGGGCTCGTCTCACCCGTCCAGCCGCCTGGAGCGTGGGGCTCGTCCCGCGTTCGATCGAGGCTCGGCCGTCGGGGCGGGTTTTCGCTAGACTCGGACTCGTGATCCTCGGCATCGACGAGGCCGGCCGCGGGCCCGTGCTCGGCCCGCTGGTCGTGGCGGCGGTCGCCCTTCGCCCGCGGCGGGCGGCGGCCCTGACCCGACGCGGGGTGTGCGACTCGAAGCACTTCGGAGCGGGACCGGACGCCCAGGCCCAGCGAGCCGAGCTGGCCGGCCACGTGCGGCGCCTCGCCGAGGCCGTCGGCGTCGAGGTGCTGGCGCACGACGAGGTGGACCGCTACGCCTCCCGGGGCCGCCTCAACGAGCTGGAGCGCCGTGCCGCGCGGGCGCTCATCGCCGCCTCTCCGCCGGTGGCTCGGATCGTGGCCGACGGCGTTCACGTCTTCGGCCCTCTCCGCCACGAGTTCCGGCACCTCGAGGCGTTCGACGACGGCGAGTCCGTCCACGTGGCGGTCGCCGCCGCCTCGATCGTGGCGAAGGACTGCCGCGATCGTCTCTTCGCCGAGATCGCCGGGCGGTACGAGGAGGAGTTCGGGGAAGTGCGGGGAGGCGGCTACGTCAACGAGGCCACCGCCGACTTCCTCCGCCGCTATCACGGGCGGTACGGGTGCCTGCCCCCCGAGACCCGGCGGAGCTGGGAGTGGAGCGTCCTCCTCGAGCTCGAGCCGCCCCGCCTGCCTCTCTTCGAGCCGTAGGCCGGCCGACTCAGCCGCCGGCGGCCCGGAGGAGCGCGTCCACCTCGTCGTATCCGCAGGGGTACGGGACCTCGCGGGCCGAGGCTCCCGCGGCGAGGAGCGCCCGGACCGACTCCGGCGCGCGCAGGTCCGTCCAGTAGGAGTCGACGCAGGCCCGGACGCCGAGAGCCAGAGGCGTCCGCCCCCGCCCGTGCTGCTCTTCCCGATCCCCCAGTAGCCGTCGTCCTCGTGGTCGGCCGCCCCCGGGTCCACGCCGAGGTCGAGGAGCCGCCGCGCACCCTCGGTGTTCCCCACCCCGGCGAACTCGCCGAGGCGCTGGCCCCCTCGGCCAGGACCGCGGCGACCACCTCAGGCTCGCGGGCGGCGATCGTGCGCACCCGCTCGGCATCGTCCCGCGCGCAGGCCGCGATCAGCCCGAGGACGCCGGGCAGCTCGAGTGCGACCCCTCGGCCCTCGAGGCGCGCGAGCACCTCCGCGGCCCGCACGAAGCCGTCGCCTCGCTCGCGGTCGAGTCTGAGGTAGCGCGGCCCTCTCCAAGGTGCCGTGCCCGACCGCGGCCTCGATGAACGCCGCGCGCGGGTCCTCGGCGGCGCTCACTGATTCCCTCACTCCGAGCGGCCGTCGCGCGCGATCTCGGAGAGCGTGCGGGCGACGTCGGGCTGCCGCGGGTCGAGGCGGAGCGACTCGCGGAAGGCGGCCGCCGCCCCCTGGCGATCGCCGGCCGCCATGCGGGCGAGGGCGAGGCCGTTGAGCGTCATCGTCGTGCGCTGGCCGGCGTCGAGCGCCCGCTCGAAGAAGGGCAGCGCCTCGGCCGGGTGGCCGGTCGAGGCGAGCGCCCCGGCGAGGTAGAGGAGGGCCTCGCCGTCCTTCGGCTGGCGCTCGATCGCCCTGCGGAAGAGGGCGACCCCGTCGTCGGGGTGACCCGTCCTCACCTTGACGACGCCGAGCTTGGTGAGAGCGCCGACGTCGGTGGCGTCCAGCTCGAGGACCCGCGCGTAGTGTCTCGCCGCCGCGTCGAGGTCGCCCTGGACGAGCGCGAGGTCGCCCAGCCCGCGACGGGCCTCGGTGTGATCGGGGTCGATCGCGAGGACCTTCTCGTAGGCGGCCGCGGCCTCGTCGATCTTCCGCTCGGCGACGAGGACGGCGGCGAGGGAGAGCCAGGGCTGGGCGAACTTCGGGTTCTGCCGGGCCGTCCGCTCGAGGATCTCCGCCGCCTCCTTCGGATGGCCGGCGAGGCGCAGGTTGTCGCCGAGCACGACCGCGTCCTCCGCGGTGAGCGCTCCCCTCTTCTCGAGGTCGCGCAGGTCGCGGATGGCCCCCTCGTACTGCCCCGCCGCCTCGTACGCGACGGCCCGCGTGCGGCGGGCCACGAGCATGCCTGGGTCCTCGGCGAGGAGCGCGGTGAGCTCGGGGATGGCCTTCAGCGGCTCGGTTCGGGCGACGGTCATCCCGTTTCGCCCCAGCCGGGTGGCGAGCCCGATCCCGTCCTTGGGATCGCGGCCGGAGGGCGGGCGCACGCTGCTGCCGCCGGTCCCGACGTAGCCCAGCGCGGCCAGGCGCTCCGCGGTCTCCGCGTCGACCGCCTGCGCGGCGTCGGGGGTCGTCGTCGCCATCGCCTTCGCCAGCTCACGGCGCATCGTCTCGAGGCGTGCCGGGTCCGCCTGCGAGCGGTCTGCCGCCTCGCCCGGGTCGCCCTGGAGGTCGTACAGCTCCGGGCGGGGCGCCTCGATCACCTTGAAGCGCGCCGTGCGCCAGGCGTGGAGCGGGGCCCACCCGTACTGGAGCTGCGGGTGGAGGGACTCGGCGTAGGCCGGCGCGTCCGCGAGCCGCTCTCCCGAGGCCGCCTTTCGCAGGGAACGTCCTTCCATCCCCGTTCCCGCCAAGCCCGCGTAGTCGAGGAGCGTGGGTGCGACGTCGATTCCTCTCGCGACGGTATCCGCCACCCGCCCTTGGGGCACACCGGGTCCGGCCAGGATGAAGGGCACCCGCAGCGTCGAGTCGTAGACGAAGATGCCGTGCGTGTCCTCGCCGTGCTCGCCCAGGCTCTCCCCGTGATCCGCGGTGACGAGGATGAGGAGGGGCGCTCCTTTCGCGGCGACGTCGACGTGCTGGATGAGCCGAGCGAGCTGCGCGTCGACGAAGGCGATCTCGCCGTCGTACGGCGAGGCCGCCCGCGACGCGTACTCCGCCGGCGCCTCGTAGGGGGCGTGGGGATCGAAGTAGTGCACCCAGAGGAAGAACGGCGCGGTGTGCGGGGCGGGCGGCGCGTCGAGCCAGCGCAGGGTCGCGTCCGTCGTCCGGTCGGCCGTCCTCTCGACGTAGGCGGTCCGGCGCGCGTCCTTCCCGCGAGGGAGCTGGTCGTCGTACGTGTCGAAGCCGCGGTCGAGGCCGAAGCGGCGCTTCAGAGGGTAGCCGGAGACGAACGCGGCCGTCCGATACCCGGCCTGCCGGAAGGCCTCGGCCAGGGTCGGCACGCTCGGGGGCAGGACATAGCTGCCGTTGTCGCGCACGCCGTGGCCGAGCGGCGTGCGGCTGGTGAGGATCGAGGTGTGCGACGGTCCGGTGAGCGGCACGTGGGCGACCGCCGTCGAGAAGCGCACGCCGCGCGCGGCGAGTCCGTCGAGCGTGGGGGTGGCTGCGGCCCGGTACCCGTAGCAGCCGATGTGGTCCGCCCGGCAGGTGTCGATCGTCACCAGGACGACGTTGGGCCGCTGGGGCGCTCCGCCGAGCCGGCCGGAACAGCCCTCGGCAACCAGGGCCAACACCACCAGGGTTGAGGCGAGCCGAAGAGAGCGAGAAGAAAGAGCGCGTTGCCCGGCCATCGAGAGCCGAGCAGAGGGTACCGAAACCCCGTGTGAAAACCCAGGCGCCAAGCGTCAAGAAAGGCGTTGACAGGGAAAAAGAAAAGGACTAGAAAGCATCTGTACTGTCGTTTGCTTTCGATTTGGCACCCGGCCGAGCCTGCTGGGCGGAAGGTGCGCCGCCGCGGGCTCATCCGTGGTGGATCCGCGCGACAGGGCACGCCCCGTGTTCGGCGGGATGGGAGGAGGACAGAGATGCGAGGACAGCCGTTCGGAGCCGCGCTCGGGGCGCGGTCTGCCCCGGCAATGCGTTTGGTGCTGCTGCTTCTATTGGCCGCAATGGGGGTCTCGGCTCCGGCCTGGGCCCAGTCCGTCCTGGGCACTCTCCGCGGCACTGTCAGCGACCCGCAGGGGGGTGTCGTCGCGAAGGCGTCGGTCCTCATCACCGACGAGGCGACCGGCATTCCCCGTACCCTGGAGACCGACGCGCAGGGCCGTTACGAGGCCACGAACCTTCGGGCCGGAACGTACCGCGTCGAGGTCATCACCTCGAGCTTCAAGAAGTACGAGAAGACCGGCGTGGTGGTGAGGACGAGCGGCGTCGCCCTTGTGGACGTGAGGCTGGAGCTCGGAGGAATCGCCGAGACGGTGTCGGTCTCCGCCGAGCCGATCAACAACATCGTGCTCGAGAGCCCGGCGGTCGCCGGGGGCCTCGACACCCAGCAGCTCCGCGACCTCCCGCGCAGCAGCCGTGACATGGACTCCTTCCTGTACCTCAACCCGAACGTCCTCGGCGGCTCCGACGACCGGCAGTTCCTGGGCGGCCGGACCTACGGCGTCTCGTACGTCCAAGACGGCCAGGCCTCGACGAACGCGATCTTCGGCACGATCGGCAACTCCGCCCCGGGTCTCGACTCGATCGGCGAGATCCAGGTCCTCTCCAACTCCTACAGCGCCGAGTACGGCGGCCTCGCCGGCGTCGTGGTGACGACCAAGCGGGGCGGCAACGCGTTCCACGGGAGCGCCTTCTACGACTTCAACGGGAACGGGCTGAACGCCCTCACCTACAACCAGAAGCTGGGTCTCTCGTCGGACGAGCTCGCCGGGCTGCGCTCCGACCCGAACGCGGCCACCCACGAGCACCGCTGGGGCGCCAGCATCGGCGGTCCGATCAAGAGCGGCAAGACCTTCTTCTTCGCGAGCTACGAGGGATCGAACAGCCAGGCCATCTACGGCGGGGCCCGCGTCAACGTCCCGACCGAGGCCATGCGCAACGGCGACTTCTCGGGCGCCAGCTTCACGGTCAAGGACCCCAGCACGGGGCAGCCCTTCCCGGGCAACGTCATCCCGCAGGGCCGCATCGACCCGCTCGCCCAGAACGTCCTGAACTACTTCTATCCCCTGCCGAACCGGGGCACGCTCGCGAGCGGCATGGGCGTCTACCAGCAGTTCGTCCCCGAGACGACGAACCGCGAGCGGGCTGACCTGCGCATCGACCACGAGGCGTCGCCCAAGGACTCGCTCTTCCTGCGCGGAAGCTACCAGCACCGCGACCCGAACAGCATCCAGTTCGAGGCTGGAAACCTCGTGAACCTGGGCATCCGGAACACTTCCCTCGACACGGCCGCCATGATCGGGGGCTGGACCAAGATCTTCTCCCCGACCGTCGTGAACGAGTTCCGGGTCGGCTACAACTACGACGCGAGCTACCGTCAGAGCCAGTACACCGCGTCACAGGTCAACGCCCAGCTCGGGCTCGAGACCGCGCCGAGCCTCTCTCCATCCCGCGTCGGGTTCCCCTCCTTCAGCTTCACCGGGGGGGCCGCCGCGAACCGGCCCTACAACATCAGCGACGGCAGCCGGAACGTGGACCGGACGATCAAGCAGAACTCGTTCTCCATCAGCGACAACCTGACCTGGGTCCTGGGCGGTCACTCCCTGAAGATCGGAGGCCTCTGGAACCACAACACGGCCCAGGACGGATTCGGCCTCGGCGTCAACTTCCGGGGCAACTACCGCTTCAACGGCGCCGCGACCGGGAATGCCCTCGCCGACATGCTCCTTGGCATCACCCGCGACGCGCAGGACCAGGTCACGAACCGTGGGATCCTCGACGGGCACTCCGACGACTTCGCCGGCTTCATCCAGGACGACTGGAGGGTCAACAACAACCTGACCGTGTTCCTCGGCCTCCGCTACGAGCTGACCGGCGTTTGGTACGAGAACGACAACACCCTCGCGAACTTCCAGCCCGTGAACGGCGGCTACATGGTCGTGCCGAACGCGAGCGTGGAGGCCAAGCTGCCGCCGGCCCTGCTCGCATTGGGCACCATCAAGACGGCGGACCAGGTGGGTGTTGGCAACGGCCTCGTCAATCCCGACACCAACAACTTCAGCCCGCGGGTCGGCTTCGCGTGGCGGATCGGCGGCAACGACAAGACGGTGCTGCGCGGCGGGTTCGGCCTCTTCCACCCGACGGTGGCCGTCCAGGGCGTACGTGACCTGCTCGCCACCAACGAGTTCCGTTACGTCAACACCTACCATGGCGGAGGCCTCGCCCACGCGTTCTCGGCCGGCGCGCCGACCTACGACCCCGCAGACTTCGGCAACCAGGGCATCGACTTCAACCTGCAGAGCCCCGACATCTACCAGTACAACCTGAGCCTCGAGCGGGAGCTGCCGGGCAACCTCGGAGTGCGCGTGAGCTACATCGGAGCCACCATGAGGAAGCTCCTCGTGGACCGCGACTACAACACGCTGCCCGCGAGCACGACCCCGTTCGACCCCAGCAACCCCGCCGACCTCATGCGGCTGCCCTTCTACCCGTACGGCTACTACATGGACAACGTCGGCAACCGCGGGAAAGGACAGCTCCACGCCGCCCAGATCGAGCTGCGCCGCCGGTGGAAGGAGGGGTTCGCTGTCGAAGTCGCCTACACCCTCGCTCACTCGAGCGGGAACGCCCCCGACTCTGGCAACGCCACGATCGGCACCGTGATGTTCGACCCGTACGACATCTCGAAGGACGAGGGCCCCGACCCCAACGTGGTCCGGCACCGCGTCGTCGCGAACGCGACGTGGGACATCCCTGTCGGCCACGGGCGCAGCCACGGCTCGAACATGCCGGGCTGGGCGGACGCCCTCTTCGGCGGCTGGACGGTGTCGACCAT
>DATJYX010000131.1:0-110980 GCA_035577965.1 Vicinamibacteria bacterium
CAGCGCGGCTGTATCGTGGCCGCGATGAGCTCCGCTCCGGTCCCTGAGCTCGCCGGCGCGCAATCCGGCCGCGCGCTCCGGAGACTCTTCTGGATCGCCCTCGGTCTGCGAGTGGCCGTCGCCCTCATCATCCACTTCGGCGTGGCGAACGACGACCTCTTCGCCCCGGACCAGAAGGCCTACGACGGATTCGGTAGGTTCCTCTCCGACCTCTGGAGCCAGGACGTCCCGGTCCTCATGTCGCAGGTGCTGCCCGAGGGACCGAGGGGGTACATCTACATCGTCGCCGCCATCTACTACGTATTCGGCCCGTACCCGCTTCTTCCGAAGCTCCTCAACTGCCTGATCGGCGCCGTGATGGTCCCCCTTGCCCACGACCTCGCGCTGCGCATGGGCACGAGCCTCACTGCAGCGCTGCGAGCCGCGACGTTCGTGACGTGGTTCCCTTCGCTCGTGTTGTGGTCCTCGCTCAACATACGTGACCCTTGGATCATCCTCCTCATCGCCCTCCTGTGCCGACAGGCCCTGATCCTCCAGGCGCGGTTCTCTCTCGGCACGCTCATCGTCCTGGTGGTGGGGCTCATCGGGGTCATCCAGTTCCGCGCCTACCTCCTCTTCGCGATCGGGGGCCCGATCCTCGTCTCCTTCGTCGCCCAGAGGAGCCGGAACCTCGTCCGGAACCTCCTTCTCGGGTCGATCGTCGCCGTCGCTCTAATCTACGCCGACCAGGCGGCGGGCGAGGGCCGTCGTGGACGCTTCGTGGACTTCGAGGAAATCCAGAACATCCGCTACTGGAACACTGTCGGGGCCTCGAGCCAGTTCGACCAGGTGGACATATCGACGCCGGGGAAGGCCCTCGTCTTCCTGCCCGAGGGGCTCATGCTCTTCCTCCTCGCGCCCTTTCCGTGGATGCTGGGCAGCGTCCGGCAGGCCCTCGCGGTGCCGGAGACCCTCTACTTCTACTGGCTCATCCCGTGGATGGTCCGCGGCGTCCGCGACTTGCTCCGCGACCACCTCCACACGTCGCTCCTCGCGGTCCTGATCACGGCCGGGCTGACGCTGGGCTACGCCCTCGGCGAGGGGAACGCGGGCACTGCCTACCGGCACCGCGCGCAGCTGCTCACGTTCTTCCTGATCTTCGCCGCATCCGGGCTGGACGCACGCCGCCGGCCGCAAGCGGCGAGCATGGTCCCGGCAGTGACCCGCGCCGCCTGATTGTCGAGCGCCTAGAACCCAGCGTATCCCAGCGAGCGCAGGCGCTCGACATCCTCGGGTGAGGGCTCGTGCCACGGCGGGTCGGCGGTGAGACCGAGGGCCAGGATCTCGGCGAGCTGGGGCGCGCGCGTCGCAATGTCCTGGCGCTCGGCCGGGTCGGCCCAACGGTCGTAGAGGGAGCGCCGGCCACTCTCGAGGTCGAGCAGAAGCTTGTACCGCCCGTTGAGCCGATACGCCAGCCGGGGGGGAAGGCTCCCTTCCACGACGCCCGCCCCTACCTCTCGCCGGAGGTCGGGTCCGGCATTCGTGGCCCCGGGTTCGGTGGCCGCGGCGAGGAGCGTCGGGGCGATGGCCGCATGACCCACCGGGGGGGAAACCGTCGCCGGCGCGACGCCCGTCCCCACGATCACGAGCGGGACCGCGAGGAGTTCCGGCGCGAGGCTGCCCCCGTGGAACCAGCGCCCGTCCTCCCCCAGGCTCTCGCCATGGTCGGCCGTGATCACCGCCAGGAACGGCCTACCGCGCGCCCCTGCAGCGGCGACGATCATCCCTGCCCGGGCGTCCGCGCTGTGGACACCACCGTCGTAGCGGGCGTGGATCGATTCCGCTTCCTCCGGAGTCAGCCGCATGCCCGTGCTGGGGAACTCGATCCGTCGGCCAGGCCGGCGGCGGCCGTCGAGAGGGGGGAACCGGTATGGGGTGTGCGAGTCCATGAGGTGGACGTAGAGGAAGAAGGGCCCAGGCTGGGCCTGCATCCACGTCACCGCCTTCGCCGCGAGCAACGTGTCGTTTCCTGGCGCCAGGCGCTCGAGCACTTCGCCCAATGAGGTCCCGCGCAGGAGGTCTCGCCATGCGCCCACGCTGCGTTCCACATGGTCGAAGCCCCGGAGCACCGCCGTCGCCCTCGCAAGGTGGGGGTTGTCTGTGAAGCAGGCCGTCCGGTATCCCCGAGCAGCCAGCCGCTGCGCGAGCGTCGGGCTCTCGCCCGGTGCGGCGGTCAGGATCTCGGTGACCGAGGGCAACGTCCACGAGGACGCGGCCCAGGCCGAGGTGTAGACGCGTCCGCGGCGCGCCAGGGCCGAGATCTCCGGGGTCACTGCCGAGCCGGCCGCAGCTCGATCGGCCCGGAGAGAGTCGAGGACGACGAGCAGGAGATCCGGGCCCTCGCCGTGCGTGACCGGGCGGTCTGCTCGCCGGGGCACCGCCAGCACCGCCGTCGCCGTCGCCACGGCGAACGACGCGACGCCGAACGTGGCCAACGCCAGGCCCCAGCGTTCCCGTCTCTCCTGCGCCCACGACGCTCGAGCCAGGTAGAAGGCGGCCCCGAGCAGTGGCGCGACGACGAAGGCATCGGCGGTGAGGCTCCGGAAGGAGAGGTAATGCTCGCTCGGCAGGAGGCGGACGTTGACGTAGTAGAGGCTGTGGAGCGAGCCGAACGCGGCGAGGGCGCCGAGGGCGCCCACCCGCGCGGCGGAGGCGGGGACGAGGACGGCCAGCAGCGAACGGCTGACGACGGCCACGGCCCCTCCTGCGAGCGCGTAGGCCGCCACGCGCCCTCCCGTCAGCGGGGCGGGCCCGAGGAGCACCTCGCCCAACAGGGAGGCGGCTCCCACGATCGAACCGACAGCCCATGCGATGAGTGTCCTCGTGAACGCGCGGGACTTCAGCACCGCGAGATTGTACCCGGTCTGGCCGTCGTCCCGAGCGTCCGCGGCTCGACAGAACCCTCAGGGACCGGGCTGCTATGCTCTGACCGTGTGCGGCATCTGCGGCGTCCTCTCGCGTGAGGCCCCCGCCGCGGCCGAGGCGGTTGCCGCGATGGCGCAGGCGGTGGCCCACCGGGGGCCCGACGCCGAGGGGACCCACGTCGAGGGGCCGATCGGCCTCGGTCACCGGCGGCTCTCGATCATCGACCTGACCGAGGCCGCGCGCGAGCCGATGACGAACGAGGACGGCTCGCTGTGGCTGGTCTTCAACGGCGAGATCTACAACTTCCGAGAGCTCCGGCGCGACCTGGAGGCGCGCCACCGATTCCACAGTCGGAGCGACGGCGAGGTCATCCTGCACCTCTACGAGGAGCGCGGCGACGAGGCCGTGAAGGCCCTCGACGGGATGTTCGCGTTCGCCCTCTGGGACGCGCGGAAGAGGCGCCTCCTCCTCGCGCGGGACCGGACGGGAAAGAAGCCGCTCTTCTACCACGACGGGCCCGGCCTCTTCGCCTTCGCCTCGGAGGTGAAGGGCCTCCTCGCCCACCCGGGGGTGCCGCACGAGCGGGACGACTCGGCGGTGCCGCTCTACCTCACTTACGGCTACGTGCCGACGCCCGGGACTCTCTATCGAGGCATCCGCTCGCTTCCGCCGGCCCATCTTCTCGTCGCCACGGAGGAAGGCCTCCAAGGCCCCTCCCCCTACTGGCACGTGCGATTCCAGGACGGCCTGGTCGCCGACGAGCGCGAGGCGGAAGAGCGCTTCCGGCACCTCCTGCGCGGGGCCGTGGAGCGCCGGCTCGTGGCCGACGTGCCCCTGGGCGCCTTCCTCTCCGGAGGACTCGACTCCTCGGCTGTCGTCGCGTTCATGGCCGAGGCGGCGAGCGGACGGGTGAAGACCTTCACCATCGGCTTCGAGGGTGCGAGGGCCTACGACGAGCGGGAGCACGCGCGGACGGTCGCCGAGCGCTTCGGCACCGAGCACACCGAGTTCGTCGTGGAGCCGCGGGCTCTCGACCTCGTGGACCGCCTGGTCTGGCACCACGACGGTCCCTTCGGCGACTCCTCGGCGATCCCGACGTATCTCCTGTCCGAGCTGACGCGCTCGCGAGTGACGGTGGCTCTCAACGGCGACGGGGGCGACGAGGTCTTCGCCGGGTACCTGCGACTCTACGGCGGGGCCGCGTCGGAGTGGCTCCCGCGCGGGGTGTGCCGCGCCGCCTCGTCCCTCCTGGGCCTGTTGCCCGAGCCCGGGGACCGGAAGCATCCGTTGCGGTACGCCAAGCGCTTCGCCGAGGCGGCCTCGCTGCCGCTCGCGGAGCGCTATCTCCACTGGAACGGGTGCTTCACCGACCATCTGCGGGATCTGCTCCGGCCCGAGCTGCACGGACACGCGGACCCGGCGCGACTCCTCGAGAGCTATCGGGGGCCGCTCGAGCGTGGGCCCGAGGCGACGGCCGGGGGCCTTCGGACCACGACGCTCTCGCGCCTGCTGCAGCTCAACTTCGAGACCTATCTGCCCGACGATCTCCACGTGAAGATGGACCGAACGTCGATGGCCCACGCCCTCGAGACGCGCTCGCCATTCCTCGACACCGCGGTCGTCGAGTTCGGGGCGTCCCTCCCCGACCGGCTCCGGATGCGCCTCGGAAAGGGGAAGGTCCTGCTCCGCCGCGCGATGAAGGGGATCCTCCCCGAGTCCGTCCTCTCCCGAGGCAAGATGGGCTTTGGCGTCCCGCTCAGCGCCTGGTTTCGCGAGGACCTGGACGGCCTGGTGCGGGAGCGCCTGCTCGACCCCGCGAGCCCGCTCTACGAGTACCTGCGGCCGGAGCCCGTCGCGGACCTCGTCGCGCGACACCGACGGGCGGCCGCCGATCTCAGCGCGCAGATCTGGGCCCTGCTCACGCTGGAGAGCTGGCTGCGCCAGGAGCGAACGTGGCCGGGTCGGTAGTCTCGGGGATCGCCGGCGTTGCTCTCGCTTGCGGATGCACGCGGAGGTCGCCCGCTACGGCCTCGGCGGCTGGATCTGACCGCCGGCCATCGTCTCCGCGGCGCGGCGAAGCGCCACGTGCTCGGGGTCGAGACGGACGGCCCAGGACGCGAGGGCCGCGGCCTCGGGCGGTGAGGCTGGCGCGCGCAGCCAGGCGAGCGCGACCCAGGCCGAGGCATCGGCGGGCCGGTGGCGGAGGTGGTCGCGGACGTCGCTCTCGAGGGAAAGCCAGCGTGGCGTCTCGGCGGAGACGGCGGCCGCGCGCCGGAGAGACGTGGTGTCGAAACGGCGCGGCACCCACGGGCCCACCACGCTCGCCACCAGCGTGATCGCGACCGGGATCAGCAGCACGAGGGGTTGGCGGAGCCACGATGCATCGGCCGCCGCGCGGGCGTGGTCCTCGCCGTCCGGCGCGACCGGCCGCAGGACCATCGCGAGGAGGAGGCCGAAGAGGAGAGCGTTCGAGGGAATCCGCAGGTTGAAGTCGAAGGCGCTGTGGACGAGGAGCGCGGTCAGCCCGGCCAGGGCGCCCGCGCGCAGGCCGCGTGCGAGACGGTGCGGCTCGTCGCGCACGCGCCTCAGTCCGACGGTCACGACGGACACGGCCAGCAGGAGGGCGAAGCCGCCGGCCACGAGGCCGCCGTCGGCGAGGACCTCGAGGTAGTCGTTCTCGGCGTGCTCGACGCGCATGTCGCCGGCCGCGGTCTTGAAGGGCGGCAACGCGTCCTCGAACGCACCGAAGCCCGAGCCCAGCAGGGGGCTCGACGCGGTGAGCCGGAGCGCGTCGTGCCAGACACCGATCCGGAACGGGTCGGGGCCGCTCGTGCCCCCTCCGGCGAGCGTGGAGACGCGCGTGCGGGCCTCCTGGGGCAGCACCCACGCCATGCCGGCCCCGGCGACCACCAGACAGGCCGCCGCCGCGGCGAGGGCGCGGGAGCCCCCTTCCGCCCGCCGTCGTGTCGCCAGCCGGAGGAGGACGAAGGCGAGGAGGCCCACGGAGAGGCTCACCGTGCCCCCGCGCGAGAGCGAGACCGGTACGGCCAGGGCGAGCACGGCAGCCGCGCCCCAGGCGAAGACGACCCGCGCGGCCCGGGGGCTGTCGAGCCAGGCGAGACGGCCGACGCCGTGCCTCGCTTCTTCGGCGAGCCCGCTGGCCAGTCCCACCCCGAGACACGCCGCCATCTCGACGTAGCCGGCGAAGTGGTTCTTGCTGACGAAGGGGCCGAAGGGCGCGAGGGTCGGGACGGTCAGGAAACCGTAGAGCCTGGTTCCGAAGACGACCCGCGCGACGAGACCGTAGACGGCGACGGCCAGACCGCCGGAGACGACGGCCACCGACGCGGCCAGGAGGACGCGGCGTTCCCTGAGCGCCGGCGCGGCCAGGAGGCTCAGCAGCACGACGCCGGTCGCGAACGCGAGCCAGCGGGTCGTCGCCTCCGGGTACACGGAGAGCGGGTGGGGGCCATGACCCAGGACCGCCGCCGCCGCGGCGACGTCCGGGTACCACACCGCGCTCGGTCCCCGCGCCAGGGCCCCGAGAAGGGCCCGCGGCAGGGGAACGATCTGCAGGCCCGCCAGGAGCCAGAAGCCGCCGAGCGGCAAGAGGATCCGTCGGGGAGCGCAGAGACCCCGGGGTCCTCGCGAGACGAGGAGCACGAACGAGAGGGCGAGAGCGAGGACCGCGATCGCCTGGGTGGCCCTCGGGTGGGCGCTTCCGAAGGGCCAGGGCGACCCGAAGACGAGCGCCACCAGGGCGGCGAGCGCCACTTTCGGTCGCCAGGCGGGCCCCGTCGCTCCGGTCATCGGTCTGAGGAGCGTACGCCGGTCGCCCGGCCCAGCCAAGCCGCCTGAAGGCCCCGACGGCCGGCTCCCGAGTCGGCCAGGAGAAGGCCGGCCTTCCGGGGCGAGGCGGCGCGGGCCCGCCCCGCCGGAATCTGCTTCAGCCAGAGTAAGTTAGCTTGACGATCCTCAGGTGGAATGCTACCCTCCCGCGACCGGTCGAAGTGTGTCCGGGCACGAATGACTGAGGCCTTGAGTGCCGAAAAAGGGGAGAGACTGCGTATCGCGGACGTCTCCTCCCCCGTGACGATCGGCCGCGCCCTGCGGCCGAAGCTCGAGGCGGCCGGGACGACTCCGTGACGACCGCCCTCATCCCGATCGGCGTCCTCATCCTCGCCTTCGCGATCTCCGCCGCCCTCGTCCCGGTGTCGGCCGCGCTCGGGCGCCGCTTCGGGGTCATCGACGATCCCGGCCCTCGCAAGGTCCACGAGACGCCGACCCCGAGGATCGGCGGGCTGGCCGTGTTCTCGGCCTTCACGCTGGTCGTCCTCGCCGGCTACTTCGGCGTGCCCGTCCTCTCGCGGCTGCCGTGGGTCGAGACGCACCTCGCCTCTCCCGTGGCCATGCTGCAGGAGGCCTACCGCGTCGAGAGAAAGCTGCTCGCGCTCCTCGCCGGGTCTGCCCTCGCGTTCGCGGTGGGGCTGGTCGACGACGTGCTCGGGAGCCGGTTCCCCGTACGCCTCAAGTTCGGGGGCCAGGTCCTCGCCGCGCTCGTCCTCGTCCTCGGCGGGATCAGGACCGACTTCCTCTATTACGAGCCCCTCAACGTCGCCTTCACCGTCGTGTGGGCGGTGGGCATCACCAACGCCTTCAACCTCCTCGACAACATGGACGGCCTGAGCGCCGGGGTCGCCTTCGTGGCCTCGCTCGTGCTGCTCGTGAACGCCTGGCTCCTCGGCGAGTTCTTCATCAGCCTCGTCCTCGTGGCCCTGATGGGCGCCCTCCTCGGCTTCCTGGTCTCCAACTGGCACCCGGCGTCGATCTTCCTCGGGGACTGCGGCAGCCTCTTCATCGGCTTCGCCCTCGGCTCGCTCACCATCCTCCAGCGCTACGTCTCCCACGCCTCCAGCAACTACTTCCCGGTGCTCATGCCGGTGCTGGTCCTCTCTCTGCCGATCGTCGACACGGCCACCGTCACGTTCATCCGCATCCGCGAGGGACGGCCGATCTACGTGGGCGACAGCCGGCACCTCTCCCACCGCCTCGTCTCGCTGGGAATGAAGCCGCCCCTCGCCGTCCTGACCATCTACCTCATGGCCCTGGGCATCGGCCTCGGGGCGGTCGGCCTCGCCCACGCCGACCTCGCCCACGCCCTCATCATCGTCGTGCAGGCCCTGGCCGTGGTGGTGGTGGTGCTGATCCTGCTCTTCTACGAGCGGCGGGGACAGTCCCGACAGGGGGAACGGTGAGGGTGGCCGCCGCCACCCTCGCCGCGCTCGCGCTCGGCACCTCTGCCCACGCGGCCCCCCCCGAGGTCAAGGCCGTGCGCGTGACGACCCTCGACTTCCGCACCGCCGTGCGGGTGCTGACGTCCGAGGACGTTCCGACGGGCGAGGTGGTGCGCGAGGGCGACGAGGTCGTGATCCGCGTCGCGGCGACCGCCCCCGAGGGCCTCCCGCTGCCCGCGGTCCAGGCGCCGATCGCGGCGATGCGCCTCGAACGGGTGCCGGCGCACACGGTCCTCCGCGTCCAGGTCGCGCCGGAGGTGCCGTTCGAGGCGAGCCACGAGCCCGGCATGCTCACCGTCGTGTTCGGGGAGCAGCCGGCCCCGGAGCTCCGGGGGCCGGTGACGCGCGAGCTCTACCAGCAGCTCTTCCCGACCGGGACCGCGCCCGGGGAAAAGGCCGAGGAGCAGGAGCACGCGGCGAGGGCGGAGGGGATCTCGGTCGGCCCGGCCACGCTGCGCCCGTACGTGACGGCCAGCTGGGTGGACGCGGACATCCTGGCCTTCGACAACCCGATCCCGGTCCGGGACCGCTACCTGCAGGTGGCGCCGGGGGTGACCGCGTCCCTGCCGCTCTTCGGCGGTCAGCTGACCGCGGACTACGAGCCCCGCCTGCGCTTCTTCTCCGACATCCCGCTCGTCAACGAGACCTCCCACTTCGTGGGCCTGAGGCTCGACCTGCCGGTGGGCACGCGCACGCTCGTCCGCCTCTCCGAGCGCTACGTGCGGGCGACCCTGGAGACGACCGTCGTGGACCCCGGCCACGAGTACTTCTTCGGCCTCACCCGCTACACCTACTGGGAGACGGGCGCCGCCTTGCGGGTCGACCTCGGCGCGCGCCTCTTCGCGGAGGGGGAAGGGAACCTCCGCTCGGCCCGCTTCGACGAGCACCAGCCCGGCGGCTTCTTCGACTACGACTCCCGCGCGCTGCGGGTCGGTCTGGGCTACGATGTGGGCAGCGACCTGAGGGCCATCGTGAGCTATTCCTACGAGCGGATCCCGCCCTCGCCGGACCGCGCGATCGTCGAGTCGAGCGCGCACAGCGTGCTCGGCACGGTGGCCGGGCAGATCACGCCCCTCACCTCGGCCTCCCTCACCGTCGGCTTCCGCAGCCAGTCGAACCCGCTGGCCGCCGCCGGCAGCGCCTCCTTCACGGGGGTCACGCTCGGGGGCACCCTGCACCGCCAGCTCGGCCACGCGACGCTCCTCGACCTCCAGGCCAACCGTTCCATCGATCCGAGCTCCTACGACACGAACGCCTACTACGTGACGGACTCCCTGGGCGCCGCCCTCAGCACGCCGATGCCGCTCGAGCTCCTGGCGAGGGGCGCTGTCACCTGGCTGCGCAACGACTATCCGAACGACGCTCCCGGCCTCTCCGCCCCGCGGCGCGACGACATCCTCGCCTGGACGGTCGGGCTCGGCCGCCAGCTCGGCTGGCGGTCCTGGATCCGCGCCGACTACCGACGCGAACGCCGCGACTCCAACCTCCCCGGCTACGACGTGACGACGGACGGCTTCATGGTGCAGTTCGGCATGGGCCTCTTCGGCTCCGGATCCGCGCGACAGTGATCGCCGCCCTGCTCATCGCTCTCCTTCAGGCTCCTGCCCCGCCGGAGGCCGTCCCTCCGGCTCCGGACGCGCCGGCGACCGCGCAGGCGCCGGCCGCCGAGGCGCCGGCGACCCAGGCGCCGGCGACACCCGCGGCTCGCGGGGACTACGAGGTCGGTCCGGGGGACGTCCTCGAGGTCAACGTCTACGGCAACGAAGACCTCTCGCGCGTGGTCACCGTCCAGACGAACGGCACCATCTCCTACCCGCTCCTCGGCGAGGTGCAGGTGGCCGGCCTCACCGTGGCCGAGGTCCAGCGCAAGATCACGAACCTCCTGGAGAAGGACTACCTCGTGAAGCCCCAGGTCGAGGTCAAGGTCCGCGAGTACCAGAGCCAGTTCGTCTCGGTGGTGGGCGAGGTCAACAGCCCCGGCCGCAAGCCGCTTCGGGGGCGGACGCGGCTCATCGACCTCCTCACCGAGGCGGGGGGCTTCAAGCCGACGGCCTCCGGCGACGTGATCATCGCCCGGACCGAGGGGGAGCTCGCGGAGGGCCAGAAGTCGATCACCGTGCGCATCACCCGGTCCACGTCGCCGTCGATGCAGGACCTCGTGAACCTGGAGCTGCCGCTCAAGAACGGGGACATCGTCACCGCCCTCCCGAAGTCCTACGTCACCGTGGACGGCGAGGTGAACCGCCCGGGGCGGTACGCGATCGAGGCCGACCTGACCGTGACCGGAGCCGTCTCCCTGGCCGGCGGCCTCACCCGCTTCGGCAGCAGCGACGTGAAGGTGCGCCGCACCGACCCCGGCACCGGCAAGGTCAGCATCCTCGAGGTGGACCTCAAGGAGGTCCGCAACGGGAAGAAGCCCGACGTCCCCCTCGTCTCGAACGACGTGATCTCCGTCTCCCGGCGGATGTTCTGATGGCCTCCGTCCCGCCCCTCGACCGCGGGCTTCCCCTCGAGAGGGACCTCGACCTCCGCTACTACGCCGGCCTCCTCTACCGGCACCGGGCGTTCCTCCTCGCCTGCGCCCTCGTGGGCCTCCTCCTGGGCCTCGTGGTCGCGCTCGTGCAGACCCCGGAGTACAAGGCCGGCGTCCTCCTCCAGATCGAGCCTCCTCCTCCGCCCTTCGCCAGCGTCTCCGACGCCCTCCTCATGGGGGCGGGCGGGTACTGGCAGAACACCGACTTCTACAACACGCAGTTCAAGGTGCTGCGCTCGAAGGGGCTGGGCGAGAAGGTGGTGGCGCGGCTGAAGCTCACGGACCAGGAGCCCTTCAAGTCCTCGCCCGATCCGGCCTCGCTCTTCATGAGCCACGTGGGAGTCGAGCCGGTGCCGGAGAGCCGGCTCGTCCTCGTCACCGTCACCCACCGCGACCCCCGGGAAGCGGCGCTTTGGGCCAACAGCCTCGGCGACGTGTACATCGAGCAGTCGCTCGCCACCCGCGTCGACTCGGCGCGCAAGGCCTACGAATGGCTCCAGGAGCGCCTCACCGCCACCCAGCAGGGGATGAAGGACGCCCAGGACCGGCTGTTCCAGAGCGCGCGGGACCAGGACCTCTTCGTGCCCGAGGGCAGCGTCTCCGCGGTCTCCACCTCGATCGCCAAGCTGAACGACGACTTCGTCCAGGCCCAGGCCCGGCGGATCGCGATCGAGGCCGCGATCAAGCAGGCGGTGGAGATGAAGGCCCGGGGCGAGGAGCTCGACTCGCTGCCCCAGGTCGCCGCCGACCCCGTGGTGACCGGCTTCAACACCCAGCTCGCCGCGCTCTCGGTCGAGCTGGGGCGCCTGTCCGAGAAGTTCAAGGAGAGTCACCCCGAGGTCCAGAAGGTGAAGGCGCAGGTCGAGCAGCTCAAGAAGGCCCGGAAGGCGCGGGCGGCCCAGATCCTGGACGGGCTCGACGCGGAGTACACGCAGCTTCGGAAGCGCGAGACGGAGCTGCGGGCGGCGATGGACGCCCAGAAGACCCAGGCCGCGAACCAGAGCCGCAAGGTGGCCGAGCTCGAAGCCCTGCGCAAGGAGGCCAACTCGGAGAAGAGCCTCTACGACGTCCTGCTGCAGAAGCTCAACGAGACCGACATCGCGGCCTCGATCCGCAGCAACAACGTGTCGGTGGTGGACCGGGCGAGCGCGCCCCAGAGCCCCGAGCGCCCGCAGAAGCGGAAGATCGCCCTCGCCGGCTTCCTGCTGGGGCTCGTGGCCGGGCTCGGGCTCGTCCTCGCCCGCGACTACCTCGCCAACACCATCCGCGACCCCGAGGAGGTCGAGCGCTACCTGCACCTCGACCTCCTGGCCGCGGTGCCCCGCTACGAGGAGGAGAACGACTCGCTCGCCACCGAGGCCTACCAGAGCCTGCGCACGGCGCTCCTCTTCGCGCGGCGCGACGAGCGGGGGCAGGTGGTGCTCGTCACCGGGACCGCGCCCCAGGAGGGCAAGACGACCACGATCGTCAACCTCGCCCGGCTCCTCGCCGCGGCCGGCGAGAAGACGGCGGTCGTGGACTGCGACCTCCGGCGGGCGCAGATGCACCAGCGGCTCGGGCTGCAGCGCGAGCCCGGCTTCACCGACTTCTTCGTCCGCAAGGAGCCCCTGGCCGCCCTCGTGCAGCCGGCGCCCCTCGCGAACCTCTTCGCGCTGACCGCGGGCGCCCTGCCCCCGAACCCGCCCGCCCTCCTCGCCCGCAAGGCCTTCGCCGACCTGCTGGACGAGCTCCGCGCCCGGTTCGAGTGGGTGCTCGTCGACTCGCCCCCGCTCGCCTCGGTCACCGACGCGCTGCTCCTCGCGCGCCACGCCGACCACACGCTCCTGGTCGTCCAGCACAACAAGGTGGACAAGAAGCTCGTGAAGCGCAGCGTGGCCGCCCTGCGGAAGGTGACCCCGCACCTGCTGGGCGCCGTCCTCAACGTCGTCGACGTGAGGGCGCGGAGCTACCAGTACTACTACTATCCGCAGCACGACGGCGGGGCGGGAGCGCGGAGGAAGGCGACGGTCCCGGACGCGGCGGGGAGGCCGGCGCCGCCGACGGAGGCCTGAGCGGATGACGCGAGGCCGTGTGCCCTTCCGGGTCGCGCTCGCGGTCGCCGCCCTCCTTCCCGCGTCGCGCTCCGCGGGGCAGGCCCAGGCGCCGCTCGCGCCCCGACAGCCCGGGGCGGGCATCGCGATCGGCGATCTGGCGTGGGTGGATCGCGACGTCGAGCGCGCCGAGCTGCCGGCCAAGAGCACCTGGCACCGTCTGGGCGCGGCGGCCAGGATCCGGACCGGCGACACCTTCCGCACCGGCGCCGAGGCCACCGCCCGCTTCGAGTTCCCGTGGATGGCGGTGACGCTCGGCTCCTCGACGATGCTCACGATCCCGGCGAGCACGGTGCTCTCGACGGTGCTCGAGCAGGGGCGGGCGGAGTTCGCGGGGCCGGGGCGGGACATCGTGAAGATCCGGGTGGGCGACGGAGAGATCCGGGGGGGCGGCCGCCTCGTGCTGCGCCGCTCCATCGGGCGCACGGCCGCGGCGACGCTCGAGGGCAGCTTCCGCGTCCGGGCCGCGGGCCGCACGGTCGAGATCAAGGCGGGAGAGGGAACGGTGGTGGCGGACGGCCGCCCGCCCGAGCCTCCGACGCCCCTGCCGGCGTCCCCGCGCGGCCTCCAGCCGGGGAGGGACCCGGCCTACGTGCGTGCGGGGCAGCCGGTCGAGCTGCGCTGGGCGGACGCGGCCCCGTCGCACCACGTCGAGATCCTCGCGCTGCAGAGAGACGACGTGCTCCTGGCCCGCGACGTGGCGGCGCCCACGCTCCGGTTGGAGATCCCCTGGCTCGGGACCTACAGGTGGCGGGTCTCGGCGCGCGACGCGCGCGGGGTGGAGAGCCGTCCCTCGGCCGACGGCCTCATCTGCTCGGTCGAGCGGTAGAGACTAGCTCCCGGCAAAGCGGTCGGGGAGCACCGGGCTCGGCGGCGGCAACGGCGGGAGCACGGGCGGCGGCACGCCCCCTCCCCCGCCGCCGCCACCCCCTCCGCCGCCTCCTCCCGCGCCGCCGCCCCCGCCGGCTCCGCCCCCGCCCCCGGCGCCGCCTCCGCCCGATCCCCCGGCCGCGACGTCGGCCACCAGGGTGCCCGGGGGCAGGATGTCGCCGCACAGCTCGGCCGACTGCTGTGCGCGGCGGCGCTCGAGGAAGCGGCGGGCCTCGTCGGCTTTCTCGCGGGTGACGGGGCCGGGGGACCCCAGCTCGAGCCCGGCGCGACCGAGCGTGGCCACGTAGTCGGCGGGGCCGTCCTTCTTCTGCTCGAGTCGGATGCGCTCCACGACGGAGCCGGCGCCGAGGGTCGCCGAGAAGACGTGCGAGCCCTTCGCGAAGTCGCCGGTGAGGACGACGCGCCAGCGCGATCGGGTGTCGCTCGTCGGGCAGACCACGCACGTCCGGCAGCCGTCGGCCATCCACCGCTGCCCGGCGGCGGCGACGCCGAAGACGGAGAGCGTGTAGAGACCGGAGGCGGGGAGGTCGGCGAGGAGCACGACCCGCGAGCCCTTCGGCCCCCCGCGGAATGAGCCCCCGCCTTCGCCGGCCGCCGGCACCGCGCGGCTGCCGTCCTCGAGGACGAGGTCGCTGCCGTGGAACTCGAGGGGGGACGCCGCCGGGGGCAGCTCCGACTCGATGTCGAGCGCCTGGAGGACGGTCACCGCGACGTCCTCGGTGGTCGCGACGGCCGAGGCCTTCCATCCGCCTCGAGGCTCGATCGGGTGGAGGCACGGTGGGGCGAGCTCCACGGACTCGAGCACGCTGCCCTCCGGGAGGAGCACCGTCGCGTCGTAGGCGCCGGGGTCCAGGTGCACGGCACCGGCGTCGATCCAGCCCATCACCGGGGCCGAGGGAACCGTGAACGAACGCAGGACGTCGTTCGATCCCGCCTTCGTCATCTCCGCCTGAGCGGCGGCGGGGCCCGAGACGCTCAGGCGCAGACGATAGTCGCCGGTGCGGGCGATCCCGAGGGCGTAGACCGCCTCTCCGATGCCGCCCTTCGACCGGATCCGTGGCCGCCCGTCCTCCTCGAACGTCTCGAGGCGCTGGCCCCGAACGTAGCGGTCGGCCGTCCAGGAGCGGCTGTCCCGGCCGGAGAGCGTCGCGAAGACCTGGGCTGCGGTGTCGTTGACGCCGGACGCGTCGGCCAGGAGGTCGAGGCCGCGCACCATCATCCGCGCCCACTCGGCGTGGGAGATCGCGGCCGAGGGCCGGACGTCCCCGTAAAGGGGCAGCAAGGCCACGACGGCCACCCCGGCCAGGAGCGCGATCGCCCGGAACCCTCGCACCGAACCCCCTCGCGGTCCCGGGCCTCGGGAGGGCGGCCCGGCTGGCGGCGGCGAGGGCTCCCCAGGCCCCCGGTTTGACAACGCCGCAAGCCCAAACCTACGCTCGTTCGGTGGCCGAGTCAAAGGCGCGGGGCTTCCTTCGGGAGCTCGCGGCCTCCGGCGGCCTGCCCCCCCTGCCGGGCGGCCTCGCCGCGCCGGCCGTCGCGCAGGCGGCCCGGGAGCAGGGGATGATCGGCGTGCTGCTCGCCGCGGTCGAGCGCGGCCGCCCCGAGTGGGCAGCCCCCCTCGTCGAACCCCTGGCGTCCGAGCGGCGGGAGCTCCTCGTCCGGACCCTCGGTCAGCTCGGCCTCGCCGCCCGCGTCCTCGCGCTGCTCGCGGCCCGTGGGATCCGCGGACTTCCGCTGAAGGGGGCGGCGCTCGCCGAGACGGCGTACGACGTGGAGTCGGACCGGCCGATGTCGGACGTGGACGTCCTCGTGCTCGAGCGGTTTACGGAGGCTCTGACGGTCCTTCGCGCCGCCGGCTTCGTCGACCTCACTCGCGGCGACCACGCGTGGGTGCTGCGCGACCCGGACCGCGCCGGCATCGTCGAGCTCCACCGCAGCGTCGTCTCCGCACCCGGCCTCTTCCCGTTCGATCCGGACGGCGTCTGGGCACGGCGCCGGGCGGGGCGCGGCCAGATCCACGACCGGCCGTCGGCCGAGGACCTGCTGCTGCATCTGGCCCTGCACGCCGCCTTCCAGCACGGGCTGGTGCTGTCACTCGTCCAGTGGCTCGACTTCCGTCGCGTGCTCGAGCGCGAGTCGATCGACCCCGCGCGCGTCCTCTCCCTCGCCGCCTCCACCCGTGCCGAGGCTCCGCTCGCCGCCGCCCTCCTCGTCGCCGAGGCCGTGGTGGACGCCCCGGTTCCCGCCGCTCTCCGGCCGCGCCTGCCGCCTCGCCTGCGCCGGCGCCTCGAGGGGCGCCTCGGCGACCCGCTCGGCTTCGTCGCGCCGGCCGAGCCCGACGTCGCGCGGGTGCGATGGGAGCTGCTGGCCGGCCGCCGGACGGAGCTGCTCTGGCGGACGCTGGTGCAGCCCGAGACGCCGGCGGGCGACGTGCGGCTCCCCGCGCGGCTCCTGTTCGCCCTCGGCCGCGGCCTCCGCCTCGCGCGAGGAGGCGGGGCGACGCCGGGGATCGCTGCCGCCCACGACCTCGGAGAGGCGCCCCCGCCCGCCCCGGGGGACGGGCCTCGTGAGGTGCCGTTCAGCGAGGAGCTGCTGCGGGACTGCCTGGGCTCCTTCCCTCACGTCCGGCTCACCGTCACCGGCCGGTGCATGGAGCCGGCGCTGCGCCACGGCGAGAAGGTGCACCTCGTCGGCTCCTCGCGTCGCGCACCGCGCGTGGGCGACATCGTGCTCGCCCGGCAGAAGGACGGCCTGCGGCTCCACCGCCTCGTCTGGGGCCCCCCGCTCGCCCTCCGCGGGAGCGCGTGGCGGACGAAGGCCGACCGCGGCCTGCTGCTCGATCCCCCGCTCGCGGCCGCCGACGTGCTCGCCTCGGTCGAGTCCGTTGAGGAACGTCCCGGCGCCCGCTCGCGCCGCGCCGGCCGAGCCCTCCTGTCCCTCGCCGGCGGCATCGCCGCCCGGCTCCGCCGTGCTCGCGCCGAGGCCGCGCCTTGAGACGGCCTCGCCCCGGGCAGGTCTTCTCCCGCTCGACGCGCCTCGTGGGCCGGCGGATCGGCGACCGGTACGTCCTCGTGCCCGTCGTCGGGGAGGGGGCCGACCTCGACTCCGTCCTCGACCTCGACCGCGTCGCGGCCTTCGTCTGGGACGAGCTGCAGGAGCCGCGCACCGGGGCCGCGATCGTCGACGCGATCGTCGAGCGGTTCGAGGTCGAGCGGGAGCGGGCCGAGGGCGACCTCGCCTTTCTCCTCGAGAGGCTCGTCGCGGCGAACGCGGTCGTGGCCGCCGGCGAGCGTCGTTGACAGCCCTTCCGGGGCGGGTCTAGGCTGAGCGTCCATGACCCTCCCCGCCGGGCGCGAAGAGCGGCAGGTGCTCGCCGCCTACCTCGAGCGGCATCGCCTGAAGCGGAGCGCCCAGCGCGAGGCCATCCTCGACGCCTTCCTGAGGGCGGGACACCACGTCTCGGTCGAGGACCTCCTGAAGATCGTCCGGCGCCGCCACCCGGACGTCGGCCGCACCACGATCTACCGCACCCTGAAGCTCTTCCGCGAGGCGGGCCTCGCGAGCGAGCTCGCCTTCGGGGACGAGGCCCGCTTCGAGCCGCTCTGGAACCGCGACCACCACGACCACTTCGTCTGCGTCTCGTGCGGCGAGATCCTCGAGTTCCAGAGCCCCGAGATCGAGCGCCTCCAGACGGAGATCGCGGAGAGGGTCGGCTTCAAGGTGGAAGGGCACCGGCACACGATCTTCGGCCGGTGCCGCCGGTGCGCGGCGAAGCCCGCGCGCGAGGCGCGGGGGCGGTAGGCCCTCGCGGGGGCGCGGCCCGGTCGAGCCTCGAGGTGGACGGCCCCGGTCGGCGCGCCATGAGGATCGACGCGGTCGAGGTTCGACGGGTCACCCTTCCGCTGCGCTTCCCGTTCGAGACGTCGTTCAGCCGCACCACGACCAAGCAGTTCCTCCTCGTCTCCGTTTCCGCGGACGGCCTCGTCGGCCACGCCGAGTGCGTGGCCGACGCCGATCCCTTCTACCTGCCGGAGACGAACGTCACCGCCCTCCACGTCCTCCGGGACTTCCTCGTCCCGATGGCGTTCGCCCTCGAGATCGGCCACCCGAGCGAGGTGCTCCCGGCCTTCTCCCGCGTGCGCGGCCACGAGATGGCGAAGGCGGCGCTCGAGATGGCGGTGTGGGATCTGTGGGCGCGGAGGGACGGCGTGCCCTTGTGGCGGGCCCTCGGGGGTCGGGGCGGGGAGATCCGGGCCGGCGTCTCGGTCGGCTTGCAGAAAGACGACGCAGCCCTCCTCGAGGCGGTCGAGCGCGAGGTTTCGGCCGGTTACCGGCGGGTGAAGGTCAAGATCAAGCCGGGACGGGACGTGGCCCTCGTCGAAGCGATCCGCGGGCGCTTCCCCCGGCTGCCGCTCATGGTGGACGCCAACAGTGCCTACACGCTGCGGGAGGCCGACCACCTCGCCGCGCTCGACCGGTTCTCGCTCACCATGATCGAGCAGCCTCTCGGGTGGGACGACATCGTCGACCACGCCGTGCTGCAGAAGCGCATCGAGACCGCGATCTGCCTCGACGAGTCGATCCGGTCCGCGGACGACGCCCGGCGCGCCCTGGAGATCGGCGCCTGCCGCGTCGTCAACGTGAAGGTCGGGCGCGTCGGCGGCCTCTCGGGGGCCCTTGCCGTCCACGACGTGTGCCGGGCGCGCGGCGTCCCCGTGTGGTGCGGCGGGATGCTGGAGTCGGGCGTCGGCCGCCTGGCCAACGTGCACCTCCAGACGCTGCCCGGCTTCACCCTCCCCGGCGACACTGCGGCGAGCGAGCGGTACTTCGAGGAGGACCTCGTCGACCCGCCGGTCGTCGTCTCGGGGGAAGGCACGATCGAGGTGCCCGAGGGCCCCGGCATCGGCCACGCGATCGTCTGGTCCCGGGTGGAGCGGGCCTCAGACTTCCACGAGACCTGGCGCCGGCCGTAGTCGGCGCGGCCCGCTACAATGAGAAGCGGAGAAGGCATGGTGCCGCGCCTCGAGATGAAGAGCGCGTTGCGGACGGTCACGGTGGTGCTGGTCGTCGTGGCGGCGGCCTTCGCCTACGTCCACCTCGCCGAGAACCGGGGCTACGCTCTCAAGGCGGGGAGCGCGGCGCCCCCCTTCCGCCTGCCCTCGCTCGCCGGAGGAGCCCTCGACCTGGGCTCCCAGCGCGGGAAGATCGTGGTGCTCAACTTCTGGGCGACCTGGTGCCCGCCCTGCGTCGCCGAGATGCCGTCCCTCGAGCGGCTCCACCGCACCCTCTCGCCCGAGGGGCTCGCGGTGGTCACGGTCTCGACCGACGAGGACGAGGCCGAGCTGCGGCGCTTCGTGACTGAGCGCGCGCTCACGCTCCCCGTGCTGAAGGACCCCGGCGGGCGGACCGCCGCGGATCTCTACCGCACCACCGGGTACCCGGAGACGTTCGTGCTCGACCGCGCCGGGCGGCTGCTCGAGCACGTCGTGGGCCCGGCCGAGTGGGACTCGGCGGCGCGCCTGGCCGGCCTCAGGCGGCTCCTGAAGGACGACTCGCACCGCTGACGCGGCGTCAGCTCCCGCGCCGCCGTTCCAGGATCGCCTTCACCGCCCCGACGAGGTAGAGGCTGCCCGCGACGACCACCACCGTCCCCGGCCCGCGAGCCCGGGCGAGGCCGCGGGCGAGAGCCAGGGCGCGGGCGACGCTCGGCTCGAGGTCCGCGCGGGAGCCGAGGCGGCCGGCGCGCCGGGCCAGATCGGACGGCGTTGCCGCGCGGGCGACCCGCGGACGGGTGAGGACGACCGCGGCCGCCAGCGGGAAGAGGGCGCGGGCCAGGCCGGCGACGTCCTTGTCGGCCATGGCCCCGAAGACGAGGACGAACGGCGGGCCGTCGGCGAGGTGTGCGGCGAGGGCCCGCGCTCCGGCAGGGTTGTGGGCGCCGTCGAGGAGAAGGGGCGGGTCGCCGGGGACGCGCTCCAGACGACCGGGCCACCGCGTGCGGGCGACGGCCTCCGGGACCTTCGAGAGGTCGATCGGGATCCCCGCGCGCTTCGCCTCCTCGAGGAGCCGCACCGCGACGATCAGGTTGTCGCGCTGGTGCGCCCCGGGCAGCGGCCGGAGACCAGGGTAGGCGGCCGTCGGCGTGACCAGGCCGAAGGTCGCCGCCGCGCGAGCCGAGGTCCGACCCTCGCCCCTGTCGAACGTGCGGGCGCCGCGCCGCGCCTCGACGAGTCGCGCTCCCACCTCGCGCGCCCGCGCGCGAACGACCCGCCGCGCGTCGTCGGAGAGAGGGCCGACCACGGTCGAGCGGCCGGGCCTCATCACCCCCGCCTTCTCCCGGGCGATGGCGGCGAGCGTCCGGCCGAGGTACACCTCGTGGTCGAGGTCGATGCTGACGATCGCCGAGGCGAGGGGCTCGGCGACGTTCGTGGCGTCGAGCCGTCCGCCGAGGCCCACCTCGAGCACCGCCGCGTCGACGCGCTCCCGGCGGAAGTGCGCGAAGGCGGCCGCGGTCAGGACCTCGAAGAACGTCGGGTGCGCCCCGAGGACGCCGCGGCGGACGAGGCGCTCGGCGGCGTCCCGCACCGCGCGTACGGCGGCCTCGAACCCGGGGTCGCCGATGTCGCGGCCGTCGACCGCGATGCGCTCGTTCACCCGCACGAGGTGGGGCGACGTGTAGCGCCCGGTGCGGAGGCCCGAGGCGCGCAGCGCCGCGTCGCAGTACGCCGCCACCGAGCCCTTGCCGTTCGTTCCCGCGACGAGCAGCGTCGGGTACGCCCGCTCGGGGTGCCCCATCTCGGCGACGAGCGCCCGCATCGTCTCGAGGCCGAACTTCATCCCGAACCGGACGCGGCGGGCGAGATAGAGACCGGCGACCCGGTGAGCCGGCAGAGCCATGACTGGCCGAGCCTATCAGGGGTCGGCATCACGCACCCATGAGCAGAGCGATGGCCACGACACGGCCAGGGAGAGCCAGGGTCGAGCCCTGCCGAACGGACTTCCGACACCGTCTTCGGTGCCCGCGAGGAGAGGCAAGCGGGAACGGAATAGAGAGTCGAAGAACGGGCCAGATATCCCTCGAGCGCCGGCAGGGGACCGCCCTCGAGAGAGCATGTGTGGAAAAGTGGAAGAAAGTGTGGAATACTCCCAGCCCGCTGTGTTCAAAGGCACTTACCGTCACCGGATCGATGCCAAAGGCCGGCTGCCCGTGCCGGCGGCGTTTCGGCGGGAGCTGGGGGAGCGCGGGCTTCTCGTGCTCACCCTCCTCGACCAGTGTCTCGCCGCGTACGCCCCGTCCGAGTGGGCGCGGCTCGAGTCCCAGCTCGCCGCTCTGCCCTCGTTCAGCAAGCCGGTGAAGGCTCTCACTCGCCTCCTCGCCAGCCGCGCCGCCGACTGCGAGATCGACGTCCAGGGACGGATCCTGCTCCCTCCCGGTCTCCGAAAGGGAGCCGGCCTCGCGCGCGATGCGGTCGTCGTGGGTGTCCTCAATCGGTTCGAGGTCTGGTCCCCGGAGGCCTGGGATTCATTCATCCGGGAGTCCGAGCGCCTCCTCGACGACGTGTCCCTCGACGTCTCGTGGCCCCTCCCACCCGCCTCTCCGGCCCCCTCGGCCGGGGGCGGCGATCCACAGGCGAAACCCAACGGTTAGTGCGGTTTCGCCTTGACAGCCCCCTGTGGGCCGTCTAGACTCCCTGTGGAAATTTGTGGAGCGCAATGGTTCGACTGCCGCCCGACGTGGGCGGCGGGGGAACCAATCCGCGCGAAACGGGTGTCGGCATGCTGCGGGGAAACCATCCGGCGCGCATCGACGACAAGGGACGGCTGAAAGTCCCGAACGGCTTCCGCTCGCTCATCGAGTCGCAGTGGGGTCAGGAGCTCTTCGTCACGAGCGTGGCCGGTGACTTCGTGAGGCTCTACCCGATGGCGGTGTGGATCGAGATCGAGCGCCGCCTCGCCGCCGTGCCCTCGACGCACCCGTCGAAGCTGCGCTTCCTCGACCGCGTGAACTTCTTCGGCCAGGCGGCGACGATGGACCGCCAGGGCCGGATCGTGATCCCGCCGCTGCTGCGCGAGAGCGCGGCGATGGCGGGCGAAGTGAGCGTCCTCGGCCTGCAGAACCACCTCGCGGTGTGGAACCTCAGGCGCCTGCAGGAGCGGCTCTTCAAGAAGGAGCCGTTCACCGACGAGGACGGGAGGCTCCTCGCCGAGTATGGGATCTGATGCGGGCCACGTCCCGGTCCTCCTCGAAGAGACGCTGGAGCTCGTCGCGGTGAGGCCGGGAGGGCTCTGGGTCGATGGCACGGTGGGCCTCGGCGGCCACGCCGAGGCCGTGCTCCGTGCGGCGTCGCCCGGCGGGCGCCTCCTCGGCCTCGACCGGGACGGCGAGACGCTCCCTCGCGCCCGGGAGCGCCTCGCCGAGTTCGGGGGGCGCGTCCGGCTCGAGCAGGCCGACTACCGCGAGATCCCCGACCGGCTCGGCGGAGAAGAGGCCGACGGGATCGTGCTCGACCTCGGCGTCTCCTCCGCCCAGCTCGACGAGCCCGAGCGCGGCTTCAGCTTCCAGGCCGAGGGCCCGCTCGACATGCGGATGGACCGCTCGCGCGGAGTGACGGCCGCCGATCTCGTGAACCGCCTGCGGGAGGCCGAGCTCGCCGACCTCCTCTACGCCTGCGGCGAGGAGCCCGCCTCGCGGCGCATCGCCCGAGCGATCGTCTCCGCTCGGGAGCGGAAGCCCATCACGACCACCACCGAGCTCGCCGACGTCGTGCGCCGCGCCGCAAGGCGCTCCCGCCGCCCCGGCCTCCACCCGGCGACGCGCACGTTCCAGGCCCTGCGCGTCCGGGTGAACCGCGAGCTCGACTCCCTCGGCGAGGCCGTGGAGCGCATCGCCGGCTGCCTGAAGCCGGGCGGCCGCATGGTCGTGATCGCCTTCCACTCCCTCGAGGACCGTGCCGTCAAGGAGGCGTTCCGCGCCCTCGGCGGACGGGGATACCGCGTGCTCACGCGCAAGCCGGTCCGGCCCGGCGAAGCCGAGGTCCGGAGGAACCCCCGGGCCCGGAGCGCCCGGCTGCGCGCCGTCGCGCGCGAGGAGGCCGCGGCGTGAGGGAAGAGCCCGTCGTGCGGATCGGCAAGCCCGTCGACAACTCGCGCGTGGTGCGGCAGGTGGACCCGCGCTCGCGGCGCGAGATCCTCCTCCTGATCGTGCTCGGGGCGGTCGTGGCCGCCTTCCTCGGCCTCTACGCCTGGCCCGCGCTGGAGATCCGGCGCGCCGGGCAGGCGGGGGTGGACCTCGACCGCGAGAAGCAGCGCCTCGTCGAGGAGAACCGCAAGCTGCGCCTGGAGAAGGCCGCCCTCGAGAACCTGCGCCGCGTCGAAGAGGTCGCGGGCAAGGAGCTGGGCCTCGCCGCTCCGCCCCCCGAACGGTCGATCGTCGTCGAGGTCGAGAAGCCCCGTCCTGCCGGCCAGACGGTCGCCGGCGAGACGGCGCCCCGTCGTGAGGCCCGGGGCGCCGAGCGGCCGGAGGTGAGGCCCTGAGGGACGCCCGCCCGCTCCTCGTCCCCCCGGCCCTGGCCGAGGAGGGACCCACGCCGCGCGAGAGGAAGACGCGCTTGCGGCTCATGCTGCTCGCCCTCTCGATCTCGCTCTGGAGCCTCGTGGTCGGCATCCGCCTCGTCCACCTCCAGGTGCTCGGGCGCGAGTTCTTCGTGCAGCAGGGCGCGCGGCAGAGCGAGCGCACGCTGAACCTCGACCCCCGCCGGGGCCCGATCCTCGATCGCTCCGGCCGGCCCCTCGCGGTGTCCGTCGACGCGGAGAGCCTCTACGCGGTGCCCCAGGACGTCACCGACCCCCAGGCCGCCGCCGCCGCCCTCGCCCGCGCCCTCTCCCTCGACGCGGCCGGCCGGCGCGAGGTGCTGGCGAAGCTCCAGCAGCGGAGCCGCGCGTTCGCCTGGGTCCAGCGCAAGGTCGACCCCACGACCGCCCGGCGCGTCCGCGAGCTGCAGCTCGAGGGAGTGGGCTTCCTGACCGAGCACCGGCGGTACTACCCGCAGCGCGAGCTCGCCTCCCACGTGCTCGGCTACGTCGGCCTCGACGACGCGGGCATGTACGGGATCGAGTACGCGTTCGAGAAGGAGATCCGCGGCCGCGCCGCGAAGGTGGTCGTCCACACCGACGCCCGGCGCCGGCCGGTCGCCCAGACCGAGCGGCCCTCGACCGACGGGTCGACGATCGTTCTCGCCCTCGACGAGGCGATCCAGCACGTGGCCGAGCGCGAGCTCGAGCGCTCGATGGCGGAGACGCAGGCCGCCTCGGGGTGGGTGATCGCGGTGGAGCCGTTCTCGGGGGAGATCCTGGCCCTGGCCGGGCGGCCGACCTTCAACCCGAACCGCTACGGCGCCTACCCGACCTCGCGGTGGCGGAACAGCGCCGTCTCCGACGTGTTCGAGCCGGGCAGCGTCTTCAAGATCGTCACCGCCGCGGCCGGGATCCAGGAGAACGTGGTGGCCCCGGGGGAGGTCCTCGACTGCGGCCACGGCAGGATCGAGATCGCCGGCATCGTGATCAACGACCACGCGGTGTTCGACCGGCTGACCTTCGCCCAGGCGGTCACGAAGTCGAGCGACATCGGGATGATCCGGGTCGCCCAGCGTCTCGGCCGCGACAACTTCGTGCGCTACGTTAGGAGCTTCGGCTTCGGGGCCCCGACCGGGGTCGACCTGCCCGGCGAGTCGGCCGGCCTCCTCCGTCCCGTTGCCCGCTGGAGCGCGCTCTCCCTGCCCTCGATGTCCTTCGGCCAGGAGATCGGGGTCACCGCCCTCCAGATCACCATGGCCGCGGCCGCGGTGGCGAACGGCGGCTACCTGATGAAGCCGATCGTGGTGAAGCGGATCGAGGACTCCGACGGGCGGCTCGTCCGGGAGACGAAGCCGCTCGTCGAGCGCCGCGTGCTCGAGCCCGCCACCGTCGACACCCTCACCGAGATCCTGCGCGCCGTCGTCCGCGAGGGCACCGGCCACCGGGCCGCGGTGCCCGGCTACGTGGTGGCGGGCAAGACCGGAACCGCCCAGAAGATCGACGCGACGGGCCGCTACTCCCCGGTCGACCACGTGGCCTCGTTCGTCGGGTGGGCGCCGGCCTCGCATCCTGCCCTCGCCATCCTCGCCTCGCTCGACAGCCCGCGCGGGGCGGCCACCCAGGGCGGCGACGTCGCGGCGCCCCTCTTCGCGCGCGTGGCGGAGGCCGCGCTGCGCATCCTGGCCGTCCCGCCCGACGAGCCGGGCCGCGTCCTGCGCGCCGTCGCCACCCTCCCCGACGGCGTCGTGGCCGCCGCCTATCGGCCGCAGGGGCGGACGCGGCCCGAGGCGGCCCCGCCCGCCGAGGAGCCCGGCCTCATGCCCGACCTCATGGGCCGCTCGGCGCGCGAGGCGGCGATCGCCGCCGCCCGCCGCGGCCTCGCCGTCGAGCTGCGCGGCTCGGGCCGCGTGGTGGCCCAGAGCCCGGGAGCCGGTGAGGAGATCGAGCCCGGCGCCACGTGCGTCCTCACCCTGGGGCGGGAGGAGGCGCAACGGTGAGGCTCCTCGACCTCCTCGCGCGGCTCCCCGGCGCGGAGCTCCACGGCGAGCCCGAGATCGACGTCCGGGACGTCACCCACGACTCGCGCCGGGCGGGGCCGGGGTCGCTCTTCGTCGCGATCGCAGGCCTCGTCGCCGACGGGAACGAGTTCGTGGAGGCGGCGCGCCGGAAGGGCGCGGTCGCGGTCTGCTCCGAGCGGCCGCCCGCGGGAGAGGGCACGTGGGTGCGGGTCGCGGACGCGCGGGAGGCGCTGGCCACGCTCGCCGCCGCGATCCTCGGGGATCCCGCGCGCTCCATCGAGCTCGTGGGGGTCACCGGCACGAACGGCAAGACGACCACCACCTACCTCGTCGACTCCGCCCTCCGCGCGGCCGGGGAGAGGGCGGGCCTCCTCGGCACCGTCGAGTATCGGGTGGGCGACCGCATCGCCGAGTCGGCGCGCACGACGCCGGAGTCCTCCGACCTCCAGGCCCTCCTCCGCGAGATGGTGGACGCCGGCTGCCGGCGAGCGGTGCTCGAGGTCTCCTCGCATTCCCTGGCCCTGAAGAGGGTCCACGGCCTCGAGTTCCGGGTGGCCGTCTTCACGAACCTCACCCGCGACCACCTCGACTACCACGGCGACATGGACGCCTACTTCGCCGCCAAGCGGCTGCTCTTCGAGCGCCACCTCCGCCCGGACGGCCACGCCGTCCTCAATCTCGACGACGACCGCGCCATGGACCTCGCGGCGGCGGCCCGAGGGAGGGTCTGGACGTACTCCCTCGAGAACCCCAAGGCGGACCTCCTCGCCGAGACCGTCCGCCTCTCCCTCGACGGCACGCGCTTCCGCGCCCGGACCCCCGCCGGCGCTCTCGACGTGGAGACCTCGCTCGTGGGGGCCTTCAACGTGCAGAACGCCCTCGCCGCGCTCGGGGCCGGCCTCGCGCTCGGCCTCCCCGTGGACGCGGTGCAGCGCGGCATCGCCGCCCTCAAGGGCGTGCCCGGCCGGATGGAGCGTGTCGTCGCCGGCCAGGACTTCACCGTGATCGTGGACTACGCGCACACCGACGACGCGCTCAAGAACCTGCTCGAGACCGTGCGCGGGCTCAGGCCCCGCCGCGTCATCACCGTTTTCGGCTGCGGGGGCGACCGCGACCGCAGCAAGCGCCCGCTCATGGGGGCGGTGGCGGCGCGGCTCTCCGACGTCGTGATCCTCACCTCCGACAACCCCCGGAGCGAGCCGCCGGAGGCGATCATCGACGAGATTCGGCGGGGGATCCCGGCCGCCGCCGAGGCCCTGGTCGTCGCCGACCGGCGCGACGCCATCGCCCGCGCGCTCGAGATGGGCCGGGAAGGCGTGGTAGTGGTGATCGCGGGCAAGGGCCACGAGCTCTACCAGGTGCTGCGCGACCGCACGGTGCCGTTCGACGACCGCCAGGTGGCGCGCGACATTCTCGCCCGCCTCGCCGGGGCGGGAGGGAAGAGGTGACCGGGATGGCGCTCCGCGCGGCCCTCACCCTGGCCGACGTCCTCGCCGGCACCGGCGGCGCGCTCGCCGTCCCCGCTCGGCCCGACCTCGCCCTCACCACGGTCTCGATCGACTCCCGCACCCTCGAGGCGGGCGCGCTCTTCGTCGCGGTGAAGGGGCCGACTTTCGACGGTCACGACTTCCTCGCCGAGGCCGCGGCGAGAGGCGCCCGAGCCGCCCTCGTCCAGCGCGACGTGGCCAAGGCCGCGGGCCTCGCCATCGTGCGGGTGCCGGACACGGTGAAGGGTCTCTCCGACCTCGCCCGCCACGTGCGTCGGCAAGCCGCGATCCCGATCGTCGGCCTGACGGGGTCGGTCGGCAAGACGACCACGAAGGACATGACGGCGCACCTCCTCGCCACGCAGGGGCCGGTGCTGAAGACCGAAGGGAACCTCAACAACCAGTACGGCCTGCCCCTGACCCTGCTGCGCCTCCGTCCGGAGCACGTGGCCGCGGTCCTGGAGATGGGAATGTCCGCCCCCGGCGAGATCCGCGCCCTCTCCGACCTCGCCGAGCCCGACGTGGCCGCGATCACCCGGGTGGCCCCCGTCCACCTCGAGTTCTTCCCCTCGGTCGACGCGATCGCCGACGCCAAGGCCGAGATCCTCGAGGGGCTGCGGCCCGGGGGCGCGGCCGTCCTCAACGGCGACGATCCCCGGCTCCGGGCGATCGGCGAGCGGTTCCGCGGGCGCGTGGTGTGGTTCGGACGCGACGCGCGCTTCGAGGTCTCGGCCGGAGCCGTGCGCGCCACCGCCTCCGGGACCACCTTCGACCTGGGCGTCGGCGGGCGGACGGTCGACGTGGCGCTGCCCCTCGCCGGCCCGCACTTCGTCGAGGACTTCCTCGCCGCCGCCGCCGTGGCGCACGTCCTCGGCGTGGCGCCGGAGGCGATGGCCGAAGCCGCGGCCTCGCTGCGCGCGGCCCGGCACCGGGGCGAGCTCCTCCGGCTGGGCCGGGAGGTCACCGTCCTCGACGACTGCTACAACTCCTCGCCCGAGGCCCTCGAGGCGGCGGTCGAGGCCCTCTCCCTCGTGCCGGGACGCCGCCGGGTGGCCGTTCTCGGCGACATGCTCGAGCTCGGGCCGACCGCCGGCGCTCTCCACCGCGCGGCCGGCCGCTCCCTCGCCGGCCGGGTGGAGGCGGTCTTCGGCGTGGGGCCGCTCGCGGCCGGGATCGTCGAGGGCGCCCGCGAGGCGGGGATGGAGCCGGGCGCGCTCCTCCACTTCGCGGCGACCGGCGACGCGGCGGCCGCGCTGCCCGACCTCGTCCGCCCCGGGGATGCGGTGCTCGTGAAGGCCTCGCGCGGCATGAGGCTCGAGGCGGTGGTCGAAGCGCTCGTCGCCCGGTTCGGAGAGGAGGCGTAGCGTGCTCTTCCACCTCCTCTACGCGCTGCGCAGCCAGCTGTCGCTCCTGAACGTCACGCACTACATCACCTTCCGGACCGCCATGGCGAGCCTCACCGCGCTCTTCCTCGTCCTCCTCCTGGGGCCGTGGATGATCGAGCGGCTGCGGCGACTGCAGATCGGCCAGCACATCCGCGAGGAGGGACCGCAGGCCCACAAGGCGAAGGCGGGGACGCCGACCATGGGCGGCGTCCTGATCCTCGTCGGCATCCTCGTGCCCACCCTCCTGTGGGCCGACCTCACGAACCTCAAGATCTGGATCGTGGTCCTGGCCACGGTCGCCTTCGGGGCGATCGGCTTCGCCGACGACTACCTGAAGGTCGCGAAGAAGAGGAGCCTCGGCCTCACCGCGCGCAACAAGCTCCTCGGCCAGCTCGCGGTGAGCCTCGCCGTGGGCCTCGCCGTCTATCTCCTCGCCCGCGTCGAGCCCCGCGAGTACTCGACCCGGGTCGTCTTCCCGTTCTTCAAGCAGGTCGTGCCCGACCTCGGGGTGCTCTACGTCGCCTTCGCCGTCCTCCTGCTCACCCTCTCGAGCAACGCGGTGAACCTCACCGACGGTCTCGACGGCCTCGCCATCGGCACCACCCTCGTGGCCGCGGCCGCCTTCACCGGCCTCGCCTACGTCTCCGGCCACGCCCGCTTCGCCGACTACCTCGACCTCCTCTTCCGCCCCGGCGCCGGCGAGCTGACCGTCTTCTGCGGGGCGATGGTGGGGGCGTCGATGGGCTTCCTGTGGTGGAACTGCTACCCGGCCCAGGTCTTCATGGGCGACGTGGGCAGCCTCGCCCTCGGGGGTGCGCTCGGCACGGTGGCCATCCTGATCAAGCAGGAGCTGCTGCTCTTCGTGGTCGGGGGCCTCTTCATGATCGAGGCCTTCTCGGTGATCCTGCAGGTCGCGTCCTTCCGGCTCACCGGCCGGCGCGTCTTCCGCATGTCGCCGCTCCACCACCACTTCGAGCTCGTGGGCTGGAAGGAGCCGCAGATCATCATCCGGTTCTGGATCGTGGCCTTCGTCTTCGCCCTCTTCAGCCTGATGACCCTGAAGCTCAGGTAGGGCAAAGCGGGAATGGAGGGAAGAGAGATCGTGGTGATCGGGCTCGCGCGGTCGGGGATCGCGGCCGCGGAGTTCCTCGCCCGGCGGGGGGTCGCCGTGGTGGCGGCGGACCGGAAGGGCGAAGCCGAGATCGGCGCCGAGGCCCTCGGCCTGCGCGCGCGAGGCGTGAGGCTCGAGCTCGGGCCGCACCGCGTCGAGACCTTCACCGGCGCCTCGATGGTCGTGGTGTCCCCCGGCGTGCCGTGGGAGCTGCCCGCGCTCGAGGCCGCGCGCGGGGCGGGCGTGCCCGTCGTCGCCGAGATCGAGCTCGCCTTCCGCCACCTCGAGGGGCGTCTGGCCGCGGTCACCGGCACCAAGGGCAAGTCCACCACCACCGCCGCGCTCGGCGCGATGCTGCGCGAGGCGGGCTTCGACGCCCGGGTGGGCGGCAACATCGGCTCGCCGCTCATCGGCCTCGTGGGGGGATCGACCCCGGCCACCACCTTCGCGGTCGAGGTCTCGAGCTTCCAGCTCGAGGGCACGGTGCGCTTCCGCCCCCACGTCGCGGTGTGGCTCAACCTCACCCCCGACCATCTCGACCGCCATCCCTCGATCGAGGCCTACGTCGCGGCCAAGGCGCGGATCTTCGCGAACCAGGGGGGGGGCGACTGGGCGGTCGTGAACGCCGACGATCCCGTCGTGCTCGACGAAGCGCGCCGGGCCAGAGCCCGGAAGCTGCTCTTCCGCGTCACCGGCGAGCCGCTCGCCGGCGACGGCGCCTTCTTCGAGGGCGGCCGCGCGCGTCTGCGGAAGGACGGGCGCGAGGAGACGCTCTTCGTCCGGGAGGACGTGGTCCTGCCCGGGGCTCACCTCGCGGGCGACCTCCTCGTGGCCGCCGCGTCGGCGAGGCTCCTCGGCGCCCCGCCCGAGGCCATCGCCCGCGCCGCGCGGGGCTTCCGCGGGGTCGAGCACGTGCTCGAGCACGTGGCCACGGTCGGCGGCGTCGACTACTACGACGACTCGAAGGCCACGAACGTCGAGGCGGCCCGTCGCAGCATCGAGGCCTTCTCCCGCCCCGTGCTCGTGATCCTGGGCGGACGGTACAAGGGAGGCGACTTCGGCGATCTCGCCCCCGCCCTGCGGGGCCGCGGTCGTCGCGTCCTGGCGATCGGCGAGGCCCGCGAGAGGGTGATGGAGGCGCTCCGGGGCGTCGTGCCCGCCGAGCCCTGCGCGTCGCTGCAGGAGGCGGTCGAGCGCGCCCGCGCCGCGGCCGAGCCGGGGGACGTCGTCCTCCTCGCTCCCGCCTGCTCCTCCTTCGACATGTTCCAGGACTACGCCGAGCGGGGCCGGGCGTTCAAGGCCGAGGTCCGGCGGCTCGCCGCCGAGGCCGGGGACGAAGGGCCGCGCGGAGGAGCCGGTGGCTAAGAAGCTCAGCACCGACCTCCTCCTCCTCGGCGTGACGGTGGCCCTCCTCGGGTTCGGCCTCGTCATGGTGTGGAGCGCGTCCTCCGCCCTGGCCCAGGAGCGCTACGGGAGCCCGTACTACTTCCTCGTCAAGCAGGCCGCGTGGAGCGCGGTCGGCCTCGTGGGCATGGTGGCCGCGCTGCGGATCGACTACCGGACGCTGCGCCGCCCGGCCGTCGTCTACTCCCTCCTCCTCGCCTCGACCCTCCTCCTCATCGTGGTCCTCTTCCTGAAGCCGGTGAACGAGTCCCACCGCTGGGTCCGCCTCGGGGCGCTCTCCTTCCAGCCCGCCGAGCTCGCGAAGCTCTCGATCGTCCTCTTCCTCGCCTACTACATCGAGCGCCGCGCGGAGCGGCTGGGCGAGCTGGCGACCCTCTTCCCTGCGCTCCTCCTCGTCGGCTGGCTCGCCTTCCTCGTCCTCATCCAGCCCGACCTCGGCACCGCCTTCTGTCTCGTCCTCACCGGGGTGGTGATGCTCTACGCGGCGGGGGTGCGCTTCCGCTACTTCGCCGCGCTGGCCGTCCCCGCCGCCCTCGTCCTCTACGCCGCGGTCATGGCCGTGCCCTGGCGGCGGGTGCGCCTCGTCACGTTCTTCCACCCCTGGGCCGACCCGCAGGGGGCGGGTTACCAGGTCATCCAGAGCCTGATCGCGGTGGGCACCGGCGGGGTGACCGGGGTCGGGCTCATGGGGGGACGACAGAAGCTCTTCTACCTGCCCTACCCGTACAGCGACTTCATCTTCGCCGTGATCGGCGAGGAGCTCGGCATGCTCGGCGCCCTCGCCGTGGTGCTGGCGTTCGTCGTCCTCCTCTGGCGCGGGCTGCGGGCGGCGTGGAGCGCCCCGGACGACTTCGGCCGCTTCCTCGCCGCCGGGCTGACCCTCTCCATCGTCTTCCAGGCCCTCATCAACGTCTCGGTCGTCCTCGGCCTCCTGCCCACCAAGGGCATCCCCCTTCCGTTCATCAGCGCGGGCGGGTCGTCGCTCGTCTTCGCGCTCGCGGGCGTGGGCCTCGTGGCCAACGTCTCGCAGCACTCGGACTGACGATGGCCCGAACCGTCCTCGTCGCGGCCGGCGGCACCGGCGGTCACCTCTTCCCGGGGATCGCGGTGGCGGACGAGCTCGTGCGCCGCGACGTTTCGACGCGCGTCGTCTTCGCCGGGACCGCGAAGGGCCTGGAGTCCAGGCTCGTGCCCCGGACCGGCCACGCCCTCGAGCGGCTGCCGATCCTCCCCCTCAACGGAGTCGGCGTCCCGCGGATGCTGAAGGGCCTCCTCGTGCTGCCGTGGGGGCTCGTGTCCTCGGCGCTCCTCGTCCTCCGCCTCCGGCCGGCCGCGGTCCTCGGCATCGGCGGCTACGCCGGGGGGCCGGTCACCCTCCTCGCCGCTCTCCTCGGTGTGCGCGCGGTGATCCTGGAGCCGAACGCGAAGCCGGGCTTCACGAACCGCGTGCTCAGGCCCTTCGTCCACGCCGCGGCGTGTGCCTACGAGGAGGCGAGGCAGGAGTTCGGGGCGAAGGGCGTCCTCACCGGGAACCCCGTGCGCGGAGGCTTCGCCTCGCTTCCCCGGAAGGAGCACCGCGAGCCGCTCACCCTCCTCGCGTTCGGAGGCAGCCAGGGCTCGCGCGTCCTCAACCGGGCCCTCGTGGCCGCGATGCCCCGCCTCCCGCGCGAGGAGCGGCTCCGCATCGTCCACCAGACCGGAGAGGCGATGCGGGACGAGGTGGAGGCGGCGTACCGCGCGGCCGGCCGCCCGGCCGAGGTGGTGGCGTTCCTCGACGACATGGAGACGCGCTTCGCCGCCGCCGACCTCGTCCTGTCGCGGAGCGGCGCCACGACCTGCGCCGAGCTCACGGTCGCGGGCAAGGCCTCGGTCCTCGTGCCCTTCGCGCTCGCTGCCGAGGGTCACCAGCTCCAGAACGCTCGGGCGCTCGAGGCGGCGGGAGCCGCGGTCGTGCTCGAGGAGAAGGGCCTCACCGGCGAGTCGCTCGCACGGACGGTGCTGGGGCTCGTCGACGCGCCGGGCGAGATCGCGGCCATGGAGGAGGCGGCGCGGGGGATGGGACGGCCCGACGCGGCGGCCCGGGTGGCCGATCTCCTGCTGAAGGCGGAGGCGACGCGTGCTTAGGCGGATCCAGCGCGTCCACATGGTCGGGATCGGCGGCGCCGGCATGAGCGGCATCGCGGAGGTCCTCCTGAACCTCGGGTACACGGTCTCCGGCTCCGACCTGAAGCGAACCGCCACCACCGACCGCCTCGTCTCGCTCGGAGCCCGGGTCCACGAAGGGCACGCGGCCGGGCAGGCCCAGGGTGCCCACGTCGTCGTGACGTCGACCGCGATCCGCCCTGAGAACCCCGAGGTTCTCGAGGCGCGTCGGAACGGGATCCCCGTCATCCCGCGGGCGGAGATGCTGGCCGAGCTGATGCGCCTCAAGTACGGGGTCGCGGTGGCGGGCAGCCACGGCAAGACGACCACCACGTCCATGGTGGCCCTCGTCCTCGACCGGGGCGGGCTCGACCCCACGGTCGTCGTGGGCGGGAGGCTGGGCGTCCTCGGCTCCGGGGCGCGGCTCGGCAAGGGCGAGTTCCTGGTCGCGGAGGCCGACGAGTCGGACCGCTCGTTCCTGAAGCTCAGCCCCACCATGGCCGTCGTCACGAACATCGACCGCGAGCACCTCGACACCTACCGCGACCTCGCCGACGTCCAGGAGGCGTTCCTCGGCTTCCTGAACAAGGTGCCGTTCTACGGGGGCGCCGTCGTCTGCCTCGACGACCCTCCGCTGCAGGACCTCCTGCCCCGCGTCGAGCGCCGCGTGGTGAGCTACGGGCTCTCGCACCAGGCGAGCGTCTCCGCGCGCGACCTCGAGCTCCGGCCCGCGAGCGCCCACTACACGGCGACCCACGACGGCCGGCCGCTCGGAGGGGTGACCCTCGCCGTCCCCGGAGCCCACAACGTGACGAACTCGCTGGCCGCGGTCGCGGTCGGGCTCGACCTCGAAGTGCCCTTCGAGGCGATCCGGGCCGGCCTCGAGTCGTTCACCGGGGTCGACCGGCGCTTCCAGGTACGCGGCGAGGAGGGGTCGGTCCTCGTGATCGACGACTACGGCCACCACCCGACCGAGATCCGGGTGACCCTCGAGACGCTCCGCCAGCGGGCCGGCGAGAGGCGCACCGTCGTGCTCTTCCAGCCCCACCGCTTCACTCGCACCCGGGCTCTCTGGGACGAGTTCTGCCGGGCGTTCCACGAGGCCGACGTCCTCCTCCTGACCGACGTCTATCCCGCGTCCGAGGAGCCGATCCCCGGGATCACGGCGGAGGCCCTCGCGCGCGCGGTCACCGAGCACGGCCACCGGCAGGCGAGCTGGGCGGGGGACCTGGGGTCGGCCACCGAGAGGCTGATCGCCGAGGTTCGGCCGGGGGACGTCGTCCTCACCCTGGGCGCGGGGAGCGTGGGCGCGGCGGGGGAAGAGCTCCTGCGGAGGAGACGCGCATGAGCCGCCGCGGTGCCGGGCCGGGGCTCCCGGTGGGTCCGCCTCCCCCTGAGCTCATGGCCCTCCTCGGCCCCGAGGACCCGGAGGCGCGACCGAGGGGGTCCTTCGAGCCCTCGGCGGAGGAGCCGCCGTTCCTGCGCCTCCACCGGCGGGCGCGAGTGCGCCCCCGCCGCCGCGGCACGGCCGCCCGCGTCCTCCTCGTCGTCCAGGCCGCCGCGGTGGGCCTCGTCGCCGTCGTGGGCGCGTGGACGGCGTGGCAGCGCGTGTTCGCGAGCGAGCGGCTGCGGGTCGGGAAGCTCGAGGTGCGGGGCAGCCACTTCCTCTCCGAGGGCGAGGTGCGGGAGCTCGCCTCTCCGGCCGTGGGCGAGAACATCCTCGCCCTCGACATCGAGGCCTTGAAGGCGCGGCTGCGGGCCTCGCCCTGGGTGGCCGACGCCACCGTCACCCGCGCCCTCCCCGACACCGTCCGGGTGGAGATCCACGAGCGGGTGCCCCTCGCCCTCGCCGAGCTCGACCGGCTCTACCTCATGGACGCGGACGGCGGGCTCATCGACATCTACGGGCCCCGCACGGGTGCCTTCGACCTCCCCATCGTGCGCGGCCTCCTCGGCGTCGAGGAGGCCTCGCGCCGGGATCGCGCCCGTCGGGCGGGAGCGCTCCTCTCCGACCTCGCGGAGCTCGCGAGCGAGGTGTCCGAGGTGTACGTGGAGGCCTCGGGCGACCTGCGCGTCGTGCTGAAGGGCCCCGGGGAGGTGCTGCTCTTCGGCGACCCGCCCTACCGACAGCGTCTCGTCACGTTCCTGAGCCTGCGCCGGGAGCTCGCGGAGAAGGCCCCCGGCGCCGAGCACTTCGACCTGCGGTTCCGCGGCCGCATCTACGCGAAGCGGGTCCACTAGGAGGGAGCCCTGGCCAAGAAGAAGGACCGCTACATCGTCGGCCTGGACGTCGGCACCCACAAGATCTGCGCGATCGTGGCCGAGCTCACGGACGAGGGCCGCCTCGACGTGATCGGCATCGGGCAGGCGGAGTCCAAGGGCCTGAGGAAGGGCGTCGTCATCAACCTCGAAGCCACCGTGGACGCGATCAAGCGGGTGCTCGAGGAGGCGGAGCTCATGGCCGGAGTCGAGATCGGCTCCGCCTACGTCGGGATCGCCGGCACCCACGTCAAGGGCTTCAACTCGCGGGGCGTGATCGCGGTCTCGAGCAAGAACCGGGTGATCGACCGGGAGGACGTGCGGCGGGTGATCGACGCCGCCAAGGCCGTCTCGATCCCCCTCGACCGCGAGATCCTGCACGTCCTGCCCCAGGAGTTCGTGGTCGACGACCAGGACGGGATCGGCGACCCCTCGGGCATGACCGGCACCCGCCTCGAGGTGAACGTCCACGTCATCACCTGCTCCACGACCGCCGCCCAGAACACCGTGACCTGCGTGAACCGGGCCGGCCTCGAGGTGGTCGACACCGTCCTCACCCAGATCGCGGCCGCCGAGGCCTGTCTCACCCCCGACGAGAAGGAGCTGGGGGTGGCGATCGTGGACATCGGGGGCGGGACGACCGACCTCGCGATCTTCGAGAAGGGCTCGCTCTGGCACACCGCGGTGCTCCAGGTGGGCGGCGAGCACTTCACGAACGACGTGGCGGTGGCGCTCAGGACCCCGGTCGGGGAGGCGGAGAAGATCAAGAAGAAGCACGGCTGCGCCCTCACCTCGATGATCCCCGAGGAAGACTCGATCGAGGTGCCGAGCGTCGGCGGCCGCAAGCCCCGCGTGATGGCCCGCCAGGTCCTGGGGGACGTGCTCCAGGCGCGGGCGGAGGAGATCTGCCAGCTCGCCCTCACCGAGATCCGGCGGGCCGGCTTCGAGCGGAGCCTCAACAGCGGGGTCGTCCTCACCGGCGGCGGTGCGATCCTCGAGGGGCTGCCCGAGATCGCGGAGCAGATCTTCGACATGCCGGTGCGGCGGGGGACCCCGGCCGGCATCGGCGGGCTCGTCGACGTGGTGGCGAGCCCCGTCTACGCGACGGCGGTGGGCCTCGTGCAGTGCGGCTACCGCAACCGGGCCGGGCGCTCGCTCGGCACTTCGCGGCAGCTGGCGACGGGGACCTTCGGCAAGGTCACCGGGCGCCTCATGGGCTGGCTGTCCGACTTCTTCTGAGGAGGGGGACATGGACGAGAAGCGCGAAGGCCCGGCCCTTCCACCGCTGCCCGTCGCCTTTCCGAGCGTCTCGCGAGCCCGGCGGGGGCCCTTCCTCCCGGGCGACGCGGGGGAGCTGCCCTGCGAGGTGTGCGGGGCCGCGGTGGTCGCCTACCAGTGCAAGCGCATCTGCCTCCACTGCGGTTTCATGACCGGCTGTTCCGAGGGGATCTGAGGATGAGCAAAGAGATCGACCGTCCGGGCCGCATCCAGTTCGCCGAGGAGGAGATCCACGGCGCCCGCATCAAGGTGGTGGGCGTGGGTGGGGGCGGGGGCAACGCGGTCTCGCGCATGATCGCCTCGGGCCTGCAGGGAGTCGAGTTCATCGCGGTCAACACCGACCTCCAGGCCCTGCGGGCGAACCGCGCCCCGGTCAAGATCCAGATCGGAGGCAAGCTCACCAAGGGCCTCGGGGCGGGGGCGAACCCCGACGTCGGGCGTCAGGCCGCGGTCGAGGACACGGAGAAGATCTGCGACGCCCTCGAGGGCTCGGACATGGTGTTCATCACCGCCGGCCTCGGGGGCGGCACCGGCACCGGGGCGGCCCCCGTGGTGGCCTCGATCGCCAGCCAGCTCGGGGGCGACACCGGGGCCGTCCTCTCGGTGGCCGTCGTCACGCTCCCCTTCTCCCTCGAGGGCAAGCGGCGCATGGGCCAGGCCCTCGACGGCCTCGGCCAGCTCCGCGACTGCGTCGACTCCGTCATCGCCATCCCGAACGACCGCCTCCTCAACTCGGTGGCCCGCAACACGCCGGTGACCGAGGCCTTCCGCGTGGCCGACGACGTGCTCCGCCAGGCCGTGCAGGGGATCTCCGACATCATCACCGTGCCCGGCCAGATCAACCTCGACTTCGCCGACGTGCGTGCGGTCATGAAGGGGATGGGCCAGGCGGTGATGGGGACCGGGCTCGGCCAGGGGGAGAACCGCGCGGTCGAGGCGGCCCAGCGGGCGATCTCGAACCCGCTCCTCGAGGACTCCTCGATCGAGGGCGCGAAGGGCGTCATCGTGAACATCACCGGCGGCGGCGACCTCTCGCTCTCCGAGGCCTCGGAGGCGACCGCGCTCATCACCAAGGTCGCCGACCCCGACGCCAACGTGATCTACGGCATCGTGACCGACGAGGCCATGGGCAACGCGGTCAAGGTCACGGTCATCGCGACCGGCTTCCACCGCGGGCCGCGGAAGGCCGCCCCGACGCCGGTCGACCTCGCCAACTACATGAACACCCCTCCCGCCCAGCAGCCGGCTCCGGGCGCGGCCGCGGCGGGCGGCGACTTCTACCGCAAGACGCCGAACGCGAAGGCGGCCGCCGGGGGCAGCCGGTTCGACCTCGACATCCCGGCCTTCCTCAGGAGGAAGGGAGGCGACACGGGCGGGGAGTAGCGGAGCCCTACAGCCGGGGCGTGCCCGCACGCACGGAGACGGCCATCGAGAGAGGGTGGTAGCCCCGCTGCCAGCCGGTCGCCGTCCCGGCAAGCTCCTGGACGAGCTCGAGACGGCTCTCGGCGCCCACGGCATACGTGCGCAGGAGCTGTCGCACCGACGCGGGAAGCTCGACGAGGTCGAGGAGTGCGACGTCGGTGCCTGTCCCGAGCGACAAGAGCTGGATCTTGCCCCTGACCGCGTAGGCGGGGGCCGAGCCGAAGACGTAGCTCGCGAAGGCCAGGAGCGCCGGAGAGGTCGCTTCGCCGGGGGCGAACCCGGTCCCGAGCAGACCGATGTCGCCGAGGCCCGCTCCGGGCGCGAGGCGGGCGCCCTGCCAGGAGCACACCACCGGCTGCCCGGCAGCGTCCGCGCGGGCGAAAACGACACCCCGGAGCGCGAACAGGGGGACGACATCGCCGACCTGGGTCCCGCCGCCACCGCACAGGTCGCTCCGTCCCATCTGGTCGAGCTGCCCGTCGGCCCCGACTACGTGCGCGGTCAGGCCCTCGAAGTCCGTCGAGTCGACCCAGGCCGGTGGCGCGGCCTTGTAGAAGACGTCGTTTCCGGGGTCGAGCGTGACGGCCGCGGGATCGTCCATGAGAAAGGGCCGAACGTAGGCCGCCGCGAGCTGCCCCCCTTCCGTCACCGCGTGGGTCACGTAGTCGGGGACGCTGTGCCCATCGATCCACATCTCCGTCCAGATGCCGAACACGCGGCCAGGGCTCGCCGCGAGCCAGGTCAAGCCGGTGGCGGTCGACGGTCAGCTGGCCGCCTCGTGGTGGCTCCTGGATTCGGAGACGGGCGCGAGAGAGCCGTCCTCTCCCGTCGCGTAGGCGACGATCGACGGGTCGTCGGTGCCGGTGCGGCTCCGCCGCGCCATTTCCGGCCGTCCGCGATCGCCGGGCAAGACCTCGCCGCGGGAATCTGTACCAATCGGTATAAGATGGACGATCGGCCATGTCCCGACGGCTCCTGGAGAGGCACCGTTCCCTGCGCGAGGCCGAGGTGTGGCTCGAGGACGTGCCCCGCTCGGGCTCTTTCCGGGTGGCGCTCGTCTGGCCGAACCTCTACTTCGTCGGGATGTCGAACCTCGGCTTCCAGGCCGTCTACCGCCTGCTCAACCGGCTGCCTGACGTCGTCTGCGAGCGGGCCTTCCTGCCCGACGACGCCGACAAGGCCGAGCTCGAGCGCACCGGCAGCCCCCTCGTGAGCTTCGAGACGGGGACGCCGCTCAAGGACTTCGACGCCGTCGCCTTCTCGGTCTCGTTCGAGAACGACTACCGGCACGTGCTCGAGGTGCTGCGGCTGGCCGGGATCCCGCTACGGGCGAAGAACCGCGGGCCGCGAGACCCCCTCGTCGTCCTCGGCGGGGCCGCGACGTTCCTGAACCCGGAGCCGCTCGCGCCGTTCGCCGACCTCGTCGCGGTGGGCGAGGGCGAGCCGATGGTCTCGCCGATGATGGAGGCGCTCCTCGGCGCGGAGAGCCCGCGGAAGGGCCTGGAGAGGCTCCAGCCGAAGGACGGCTTCTACGTCCCCTCCCGCTACGAGGTCCGGTACAACGGAGACGGCAGGGTCGCCGCCTACGACGGACCGGGCCCGGTCCGGCGGCAGCGCGGCTGGCCGGGGTCCATGGGATTCCCGCAGTCCGTGATCCTCACCCCGCACACCGAGATGTCGATGAAGTACATGGTCGAGATCTCGCGAGGCTGCCCCTGCATGTGCCGCTTCTGCTGGGCGGGCTACAACTACCTGCCGGTACGCGGCTTCACGCGGAGCGAGCTCACGGCCCGCGCGCGCGGGGTGCGCCCCGCCACGGACAAGATCGGGCTCGTCTCGACCGCGGTCTGCGACCACCCCGAGATCGACGGCATCGTGGACGATCTCGCCGCCCTCGACTACGAGGTCTCGGTCGCCTCCCTGCGCCTCGACGACCTGACCCCGCCGTTCGTGCTCAAGCTCGCCGAGACGGGCGTCCAGGGGCTGACTCTCGCCCCCGAGTGCGGCTCGGACCGCCTGCGGAAGATCCTCAACAAGCGGTTCACGAACGCCGAGATCCTCGACAAGGCCACCTGGATCTTCGAGAACGGGATCCTGAACCTGAAGCTCTACTACATGGTCGGGCTGCCGTTCGAGACCAAGGAAGACGTGGAGGCGATCGTCGCCCTCACCGAGGGGATCCGCGAGCGGATGCTCGCGGTCGCTCGCGGTCGCGGCCGTATCGGGCGCATCCACCCGTCCGTGAACCCCTTCGTGCCGAAGCCGGGCACGCCCTACCAGTGGCTGCCCATGGAGGACCCGAAGGAGACCGACCGCAAGCTCCAGTTCCTCCGCCGGGCCTTCGCCCGGATGCCGAACGTGGACGCCGTCATCAAGAGCGCCCGGACGGGAGCGGTGCAGTCGGTCCTCGCCCTCGGCGACCGGCGCGTGGCCGACGCCCTCGAGGCCGCGGTGACGCAGGGGCTCGACCTGCGGCGCGCGCTCCGCGAGACCGGGCTCGATCCCTCCTTCTACCTCTTCCGAGGACGCGCGCGGGACGAGGTCCTGCCCTGGGACCTCGTCGACAACGGCGTCAGCAAGGACTACTTCTGGAAGGAGCTCGAGAAGAGCCGCCAAGAGCGCCTCTCGCCGCACTGCCCCGAGGTCCAGGGCTGCATCCGCTGCGGTGTCTGCGTCGAGACGCCGAACCCCTCCTACCGGCTGCCGGAGAAGTGGAAGGGCCGCGAAAAGCTACCCTTCTACGAGCGTACCCGGGCGACTCCGTCCGCCTGACCGATCACTCCGGCCGGTTACGCCAGTAGCGCTCGTAGGCCGCCCACTCGGCCTCGTCCGTCGTCCACTCGGCGTAGAGGGCGACGCCTTCGAAGGTGCCGCCGGCACCGAGGCCGCGCAGGCCGGCCACCACCCCGGCGAGGGCGTTCTCCGGCGTCTCCACCCCGCGGCGGTGCATGAAGGTGTAAGGCTCGTAGGTCGGGACGCCCATGAGCACCCGGGCCTCGGACGGGGAGGCGTCGAGGGCCCCCGCCACCGAGCGGGCGGCCCAGCGGACGTAGCGGCGGTAGAGGGACGGGGTCGGCAGCGCGGTGTCGTAGGCCATGATCACGAGCTGGTCCACCGTCGCCGCGAGGCGCGTGTAGTACTCCGGGCTCCAGGCGAAGTTCGGCGCCCGGGGCACGCCCCATGGCGCGGGGCGCGTCGCCGCGATCGAGAGGACGCGGCCCCGTCCGACCGCCGTCCTCAGGGCGCGGAGGAGGGCCAGGAACTCGTCGTTGCCGTCGTCCACCGGCTCGACGTTGACGTGGACGCCGTCGAACCCCTCGTCGACGAGCCCCCGCGCCTCGGCCACGATGCGCTGCCGCTGCGCGAGGTCCCCGAGCTCGATCGTGCCCGGCCGCTGCCGCTTGTAGCCCCGGCGCAGGCCGCCGACCCAGGGCAGCACCCGCAGGCCGGGCGCGACGCGGCGGGCCGCGGCGAGGAAGGCCCGCATCTGGTCCCGGTCGTGGGGCGGCAGGCGCCCGGCGTCGTCGAACGGGATGACGTGGGGGAAGGTGTAGGCGATGCCGTGGGCGCGGAGACGGGCGAAGAGGGCCTCCATCTCGGCGTCCGGGTGGCGCTTCTCGAGCCAGCGGTGCTCCAGCCAGACGGCGTTGCGGTCGTGGTTGAACGGGTGGGGCGCGGTGTCGCCGATCGGCGCGAAGGCCAGATAGACGAGGCCGGCCCCGCCGGCGAGGGAGCCCAGTCCGGCGAGCCGCGCGAGGAGGGAGACCCTGCTCACCGCCCTTGCCGGACGAGCAGCACGAGAGCGGCGGCATGGGCCCGCTCGTGGGTCAGGCTGACGAGCACCCGTGTGGCGCCGACCGCCCGCATCCGCTCGAGGCCGGCGGAGGACAGGCGGAGGCGTGGAGGGCCGTAATCGCCGCGCTCCACCTCGACGTCGGCCTCGGTCACGTCGCCGCCCAAGACCTCCCGCGCCGCGCGCTTTGCGGCGAGCCGGGCGGCCAGTCGGCGGCCCGGATCCACGCGCCCCCGCGCGTAGCGCAGTTCGCCCTCGCTGAACACGCCTCCCCCGCCCTCGTCGAGGAGGCGCTCGGCTTCCGCGATCTCGACGACCTCGACGCGGCTCGCCAGGACGCCGTCCTCCTCCGCCCGCTCCACGACCGCAGTTTACCCCCTGCTACGATCACCGCATGGAGCTATGCACCGCCACGGTCCCCGCGCTCGCCGCCGTCGCGGGCCTCGTCCACGGCTTCGAGCGGCGCGCCCCCGGCGACGGAGCGGAGTCCCGCGACGCCGCAGTGGCCCGCGTGGCCGGCGCGCTCGAGCGGAGCGGCCGGCTCCTCGTCCTGAAGCAGGTGCACGGGGCGAGGGTGGTCGAGGCGCCCTGGGCCGTGGCGCCGGAGGCGGACGCCGCGGTCGCGGCGGAGCCGGGATGGCTCCTCGGCATCCAGACCGCCGACTGCCTGCCCGTCCTCCTCGTGGACCCGGAGCGGCGGCTCGTGGCCGCCGCGCACGCGGGATGGCGGGGGACGGCGGCCGGCGTCGCGGCGCGCGCGGTCGAGGCACTCGTCGCGCGGGGCTCGAGCGCGGTGGACCTCCTGGCGGGGGTCGGCCCCGGCATCGGCCCGTGCTGCTACGAGGTGGGCGACGAGGTGCGTGAGGCTTTCGGGGCGTCGGGTGCACCGGACTTCCGACCCGGGCCGAACGGCCGATCCCGTCTCGACCTGCGTGCGGCGAACGTGCGGCAGCTCCTCGCCGCCGGCCTTCGTCCGGAGTCCGTCCAGCACGTCGACGAGTGCACCCGCTGCCGCGCCGACCGCTACCACTCGTATCGGCGGGACGGGAAGGGCGCCGGGCGCATGATCAGCTTCGTGGGCTTCGCGCGAGCTTAGGCCGCGGGGCCGTGTCACGGCCCCGCCCGCGCGCGTCGGCGGGTCGGGCGATCGACACGAGCGCCGCGCGGCGCTCGGTCCTAGCCGAGGTTCGACGCGCGCTCGTCGACCGCCCGGTTCGCGAGGGCGTCGGCCTCGCGGTTCCGCTCGCGGGGGACGTGGGCGATCCGAGCGCGCTCGAATCGGGCGAGGAGGCCCTGCGCCTCGCGGTGCAGCGGCTGGAGGCCCGGGCTCTTGACCCGGTAGCGCCCCTCGATCTGCCGGACGAGCAGCTCCGAGTCCGAGTAGACCTCGACCCTCGCCGCCCCGCGGGCGAGCGCGAAGCGCAGGCCGTGGAGGAGGGCCTGGTACTCGGCGACGTTGTTTGTGGCCTGGCCGAGGTAGCCGTAGAGCGCGGCCACCTCGCCGCCGTCGGCGTCGGTCACGTGGACGCCGAAGCCCGCCTCGCCCGGATTCCCCCGGCTCGCGCCGTCGACGTGGAGGCGGAGGGCGCCCGTCACGGCTCGACGACGACGATCGGCGGCGGCGGATCGTAGAAGAGGAGGCGGCTGCAGGACTCGCACTGGAAGAGCTGGTGGTTCTTCTTCACCTCGACCCAGATCTGCAGCCGCATCCGCACGTGACAGGCCTGGCACATGCCTTCGCGCGCCTCCGCAACCCCGGTGCCGCGCTGCTTCGCGACGCGCGCGTAGAGGCCCAGGGCGTCTTCGGGCACGGAGGCGGCCACCGCATCCCGGTCCCTCCGCAGGCGCTCGGCCTCCTCCTCGAGCTGCGCCACGCGCCCGTCGAGCGCCTTCCCTTCCCTCTTCGCCTCCGTCTCGACCGCCTTGAAGTCCGCCTCCTCGCGCTTCACGGCGAGGGCGAGGGTCTCCGCCCTCTCCATCTCCTCCAGGATCACGTCCTCGCGGCCCTTGATGTCCCGCTCCACGCCCTCGATCTCGTGGAGGACCGCGGTGTACTCCTTGTTGGTCTTCACCTCCATCAGCTGGCCCTTGTACTTCGACCGCTTCCCTTCGAGGTCCTGGACCGCGGCCTCGTTCAGCTTGCGCGCCTTCAGCGATGCCTCGAGCGCCGCCTTCGCGGCGTCGAGCCGGGCGCGATCGCCCGCGAGCCGGTCCTCGATCTCCTTCCGGAGGCGGGGCACCTCGGCGAGCTCCGTCTCCGTCCGCTTGAGGTCGGCTTCGACGCGGTGCAGGCGGACGAGCTTCTCGAGGTCAGCGTTCATGGGCGGGGGAAGGACGACCGGAGCACGTGGAGACCGATTCTAACACCGGCGGCGACGACGCCTGGGAAGTGGGCCTGGAAGGACTCGAACCTTCGACTCGCCGGTTATGAGCCGGCCGTTCTGACCAGCTGAACTACAGGCCCGTGGGGAAGCGTATCAGAACCGCGCCCGCCCCGGCCGACCACGGTGAAGCGCCGTCTCACCGTCTCCCCCCGCTCGTCCACCAGGACGAGGACGTGCGGCCCGGGACGGGGGGCGAGGGCCATCTCGTGCACGTCGATCGTCTCGCCGAGGTACTCGTCGTCGAGGTGCCAGAAGACGCGCGCCGCCTTGTCCCGGTGCGCGGCCTCGAAGACGACCCGGCCCGTCGAGCCGTCCATCTCCAGGGGGACGAGCACGCTCGCTCCTTCCCGCGGGTACACGAAGGAGAGGGCGGCGGCGCCCGCCGCGCCCATCTGGGCGCGGCAGTCCGGCCGGAAAGGCGGCGGCGGCCGATAGTCGGCGTGGAGGCGTCGGTAGTGCACCTCGAGCGCCGGAGGCAGGACGAACCACGGCGCGGTACGAATCGTCTCCACGGGCTCGCAGTCGGCGTGGACCTGCCACTGGCCGGTCGGGTCGGTGTGGACGAGCCGGCAGAACGTGCAGGGCGGCGAGTCGAGCCCTCCGGTGGGCACGAGCTCCGCGCGCCGCGTCTCGCAGCTCGGCCCCGCCCGCATCCCGCTCCGCGCGCACACGTCCACGTCGACGAGGCCCTCCGCGGGGACGGGGAAGAAGGGGCCTCCGGGCAGAGAGTCGAACACGTCGAAGAGAATCGGGGCCGCCGCCGAGTGGCCGGTGAGGCCGGGACGGCCCTCGCCGGAGGCGTTCCCGACCCAGATCCCCACCGCGTGGCGTGGCGTGACGCCGACCGCCCACGCGTCGCGGAACCCGTAGCTCGTGCCCGTCTTCCACGCGACCTTCCGCGCCGAGCCGAAGGATCGCCAGGACACCTCGTCGCCCGGGCGCTCGACCTCGAGCATGGCCCGCAGCGTCAGGTAGCTCGCCGCGGGGCCGAGCGGCGACGCCGTCCCGAGGGACCCCGAAGGGCCGCGTCCCGACGGATTGGCCCGCGAGCGGCCCGCCGGGCCAGCGATGGGAGCGGAACCTCCCCGCTCGGCGGGCCTCGGCTCGCAGCTCGGGGCGAAGAACGCTCCCCGAGCCTCGCCCGCCGTAGGGGCGAGCGCAGAGCGGGCGAGACCCGCGTAGACGCCGGTCACGTCCCAGAGCGTGCCCTCCGCCCCGCCGAGGATGAGGGCGAGGCCGTAGTGCTCCCCGGGCCGGTCGAGCGTCGTGATCCCCAGCCGGCGCAGCACCGAGCAGAACCGGTCCACGCCGTGCGCCCGAAGCATGCGGACGGCGGGTACGTTCAGGGAGCGGGCGAGCGCCTGCGCGGCGGGAACGGCACCCGCGTACTCGCGGTCGAAGTTCTCGGGGTGGAAGCTGCCGATGTGGGTGGGCACGTCGGGCACGAGCTGGGTCGGGAGCACCTCGCCGGCCTCCAGCATGGAGGCGAAGAGGAGGGGCTTCAGCACGCTGCCCGTGCTGCGGGGGGCGGCCACGACGTCGACGTGCTCGCCGTGCTCGTCCGCCTCCGGGGGCCACTGGTTCCCGACGTACGCCAGCACCTCGCCGGTCGGGACGTCGAGGACGAGGGCGGCGGCGTTGAAGACGCCGTTCTCGGCGAGGACCCGCCGGTGGCGGCCGAGGACCTCGGCGAGCCGCTGCTGGACGGAGAGCCGGAGAGTCGTCCGCACCCACGGGCTCGCGTCGCCGGCCTGGAAGCGGCGCGGCCGCCGCTCGGACCGGACCCGCGCGACGAGGTGCGGGGCGAGCATGGGCACCTTCTCCGGCGCGGGCGGCAGCCGCTCGCGCTTCGCGAGCTCCGCGCTCAGGGGATCGATCACGCCCCGCTGCCGCAGCGCGTCGAGCAGGCGATTCCGCTTCGAGAGCAGGAGGTCGCGGTTCCGCCCGGGGTAGACGAGCGCGGGCGCGTTCGGGAGGACGGCGAGGGTCGCCGCCTCGGCCCACGAGAGCTGGCGCGCCGCCCGGCCGAAGTAGCGCCAGGCCGCCGCGTCGAGGCCCACCGTGTTGCCGCCGAATGGCGCGTAGGCGGCGTAGAGGCCGAGGACCTGCTCCTTCGAGAGCGAGAGGGTGAGGCGCACGGCGAGCACCGCCTCCACCGCCTTCTCGACGAGCGTGCGCGGACGGCCTTTCCGGGCGAGGCGCACCACCTGCATGGTGAGCGTGCTGCCGCCGCTCACCACGCGCCCTCGGCGCACGTCCGTGGCCGCGGCCCGGACGAGGGCCAGCGGGTCCACTCCGGGGTGAAAGCGGAACCGGCGGTCCTCGAAGGTGGTGATCGCAGCCGCGAACTTCTCCGGCACCGCCTCGGCGACGCCGAAGCGCCACTGGCCGTCGGCCGCGATCGAGGCCCCGAGCAGCTGGCCGTCGCGGTCGAGCACGACGGTCGAGAGCGGGTCGTCGAAGGAGACGACCGGCACCAGCAGCCAGAAGGCCGAGAGAAGGAGGCCGATCCCTGCGCCGACGCGCACGGGCGTTCGCCGGACGGACCGGAACCATCGCGAGGGGAAGACCCGTCTCATGCTACCGCCCCGGGAGCACCACCTCGACCCACTGCCCCTTCGCCCGGGCGTTGAGGGTCGCGTCGTACATCGCCTCCACCGTCACCATCGGCAGGTAGAAGCGTCCGAGGTAGGCGGCGTGGAGCCCGACCTCGACCGTCTTCGTCTCGCCCGCGCGCAGGTCGAAGTAGGTGTAGAGGCGGTCGTCGCGCACGTCCTGGTACTCGAAGGGGGACGCGACCCGCGCCCGGCTCGGGTCGAGGCGGTCGTTCCGGATCTCCCAGCCCGAGGCCACCACGTGCGCGAGCGCCACCTCCCGGTAGTCCCCGCGCACGCCGGAGTTCGTGACCTTCACCACGGCCTTGAAGTCTGTGCCCTGGGGGATCCGGGACGGGTCGAGCGGCTTGCCGTCCGCCGTCAGGTACTGCACGTTGAGGGTGAAGCCGTTCGAGGCTGCGGTCTCGCGCCCGACCGGAGGGAGGCCGGAGAGGATGAGCCGCGGGTAGAGCAGGGCGGTACCCGTGTTGCGGACGACGAGCTTCGGCGCGGCCTTCCCGACCTCGAGCTTCCGCTCGACGACCGCCGAGGCGGACGTGACGGCGGTGGCGGCCCCGCCCGCCCACTCGAAGGAGAAGGCGGTCTTCGCCTCGCCCTTCGTGTCGGAAGCGGCCTTCGCGAGGGCGAGGAGGGCGTAGGCCGTCTCCTGCGTGCTGAGCCAGGCGTTCTTCGAAAGCGACTCGGAGAGGCCCTTCGCGAGGGGTCCGATGTGCTCGGGCAGCTCGAGCAGCACCACCGCCTCGAGCACCATGGCCCGGTCGCGGAGGTCGGAGCCGTAGGTGAAGCCCAGCTCGCGGTAGGGAGAGATCGTCACCGGACTGCGAGTGACGAGGGCGCGCGCCGCCTCCGGCTGGCCGGCGAGCTGGTAGGTGGCGGCGAGGCGCCACTTCGCCGCGACGGGCAGGCTCGTCCGCTCGCGGAGCTGGTTCATGGCGGGCAGCTCCGGCGCTCCGGCGAGGGCGAGCGTGAAGAGGCGGTAGGCCTGGGTGAGCTCCCGAGCCCCGGTGGAAGCGCCGGGCTCCTGTCCTTCGCCCGGTGCCCAGGCCCGGGCCCTTCGCCTCTGGAACGCCGTCCACTGGTCGAGGAGGCCCGGCGGCAGGAGGTATCCCGCCTTCTGCGCCTCGACCGCGAAGTGGCCGGCGTAGTTCGTGGCCCAGTCGGCCGAGTCGTCGTCCCCCGGCCAGTAGCCGAAGCCCCCGTCCGAGGTCTGGAATCGACGCAGGCGCTCGAGGGCCGCCTTGACGTTCGACTGGACGCGGGCCTGCCTCTCGGCCGAGAGCTCGAGGAGCTTGCCGAGGTAGAGCTGGGGGAAGGCGGCGGAGACCGTCTGCTCGATGCACCCGTGCGGGTAGGAGGTGAGGTACTCGAGCCGCCGGCCGAGGTCGAGCGGGGGCACGCGGGAGACCTCGAGCGTCGCCTGGTTCGTGCCGGCGACGCCGGGCAGCGCGAAGTCGGGGGTCCAGGTCTCACCGGCCCTGACCATTCCCCCGACGACGTCGACCACGCGAGCCGTCGAGCTGCGGACGTCCAGCTCGATTCTCTGGCCGGCCTTCTCCGTCCCCGAGGTGGCGGTGACGGTGGCCGTGGCGACGCCGAGGCCGGGCCTCGTGCGCAGGCGGAAGTCCACCACCTCGTCTCCCACCGCCTTGAACGTGACCGTCTTCTTTCCCTCGGCCGCCACCTCGAGAGGGCCCGTGGCCGTGACGGTCAGCGTCACCTCCTTCACCTTCGGCTCGAGAGCGAAGACCGACACCGGCAGCGCCACGTCCTCCTCGGGGCCGAGGACGCGGGGGAGCGTCGCGAGGAGCATGAGCGGGCGGCGCACGAAGGCCGACTTCTCGGCGGCGCCGAACGCCCCGTCGCGACCGGCCACGACCATGACCCGCACCGCGCCCACGTACTGGGGGATGTCGACCCTGTGCGTGCCGATGGCCCTCGCCGCGAGGCGGAACGGGCCCAGGAAGCGCACCATGGGCGGGAAGCGGTTGGCCCGGCGGCCCTTGGCCGAGACCCCCGCCTCGTCGCCGCCGATCGCCAGCATCCGCTCCATGGCCGCGCCATAGGCGCCGACCACCTCGTCGTAGAGGTCCCACGTCCGCACGGCGAGCGCCTCGCGCGCGTAGAAGGTGTCCCACGGGTTCGGAGTCTGGAAGCGCGTGAGGCCGAGGAGGCCTTCGTCCACGACCGCCAGCGTGTAGGCCATGGGCCGGCCCGTCGCCTCGCGGACGGTGATCGTGCCCGCGCTCTCCGGGGCGAGGACCTCGGGCACCTCGAGGACGGGCTGGAGGCGGGTCTGGGGATTCACCACCTTGACGGGCGCGACGCCGTAGAGGCGAATCGGCAGGTCGTTCGCGGTCTGCGCGTGGGGCTGGAGGAGCGTCACGTGCGCGTAGACGTTCGGGGCCATCTCCGGGGTCGCGGTGAACGTGTATCGCGTCTCCTGGCCCTTCACCTCGATCCACTCGGTGCGCAGGACGCGCGAGCCCGACTCGAGGCTCACCAGGCCGCGGCCCTTCTGGGGCGTAGGGATGGCGAGGGTCACGGTCTCGCCCGGGGCGTACTCCGGCTTGTCGGGAGCGAAGGCGAGGACCGTCGCCCCGCCCCCCGTCTCCTTCCGGCCGCGGCCCGCCCACCCGGGCCAGTCGACGTAGACGACCGTTCCCGTGCGGTGGCCGCCCGCCTTGTCGGCGGCGGTGATCAAGTAGCGGCCCCAGTCGGGGTACTTGATCTCGAACGTCCAGGCCCCGGCCCCGTTCGTCACCTTGACCGTCGAGGAGTCGAGCGGCGTGTGGACGTTCGCGTCGGCCCACGCGGCGAGGTCCTCCTCGCCCTTCTCCCACCACCAGCGCCAGTCGATCTTGTAGAGCCTCACCTCCACCTCGCCATCGCCGGCCGGCGCGCCGTCTGGGTCCAGGAGCGCCACGTCGAGGCGGTGCTTGGTGTCGGTGAGCAGCATGCCGCGCGCCTTGTCGCCCTTCGGCGTCCGGATGCCGACGTAGCGCTCGTAGGGGGAGTAGGGGATGCTGAACCGGTCGATGCTGAAGGCCCCGCCCGGCTCGAAGACGCGGGTCGTGAGGTCGGCCCGCAGCTTGCCGGGAGCGACCGCCTCCGCCGCGAGCGCGGCGTCGATCCGCGCCTTTCCGGTCTCGTCGAGGCTCCCCTCGAAGATCTTCTGCCGCTCGGTCGCGTACTTCCGCGTGGGGTCGTCGAAGACGTACTCCTCGAACCGCTTGAAGGCGGTCCGGGCCGGCGAGAGGGCGAGCTCGACGTCCGCCTTGAGGCTTCGGGCGGGGGCGCCGTGGAGCCAGGCCGAGGTGAGGACGCCCGACATCCGGCTCTTCGCGCGGAGCTCCGCCGTGGCGAAGTCCATGGCGATCTTCAGCCGGTTGGGCATGACCGTCTCGACCTTCAGGGTCTTGTCGAAGGTCGCCCCGCCCACGCTCACCCGCCCCGTGTAGTTGCCGGTCGGAGCGTCGGGCGCCGTCGCGACGTCGAACGCGTAGAAGCCGTCCGTCGACTGGGTGCGCGTGACCGTCCGGACGAGCTGGCCCCGCGGGTCCAGGAGGTCGAGGCGCACCGGATGGTCGGCGGCGATCCGCTTCGTCGGGTCGTGGAGGATGAACGTGAGGTGCATGACGTCGCCCGGGCGCCAGATCCCGCGCTCGCCGTACAGGAAGCCCTTGAGGCCCTTCGGGGCGCGGGTGCCGGCCACGTCGAAGTGGGCGACGGGGAGAGCGGAGCCGGCGTCGAGGCGCAGGTACCCGGTCTGCCCGGCGTGCCGGACCGTGGCGAGGAAGGCCGGCCTCTCGACCGGCATCCGCGCGATCCCGTCGCGGTCGGTCCGGCCGGCGGCGAGCGTCTGCTGCTGGTAGTCGAGGAGCGTCACCTCCGCGCCCGGGACGGGATCGGTGGTGCGGAGGTCGGTGACGAACACGGTCACGGTGTCGTCCTCGCCCGCTTTGGCCATGAGCCCCAGGTCGGAGACGAGCACGTTGCGCGCGGCCCGGATGTCGTGGTCGTAGAAGCGCTGGTAGTAGGCGGGGTGGCAGGGGTTGTCGCGGTTCTCGAACCGCTGCTCCCAGTTGCCGGCCTCGCCCTCCTCCCAGCTGTCCCAGTTGCTCTGCTCCTGCTCGTCGTCGACGCCCCTCGCCACGGGCTCGGGCTCGGCCGTCGGCCGGCCCTCGCAGGGCCACACGACGTGCGAGCGGCGGAAGGACAAGGTGAGGCGGTACATCCCGCCCGGGCTCCGCGCGAGGAGCGGTTGCACGTCGAGCCCCACCGGCATCCAGCGGTTCTCCTTGTCCGGGGTGAGGTCGAGGGGGAGAGTTCTCGTCCAGACGACGCGGCCCACCCGGCGGAGCTCCTGCTCGCCCTCCAGGTTGTTCACCTGGAGGAACTGCGGCATGTTGGAGGAGGGGATGAGCATCGCCTCCACCGTCACCGCCCGGAGGTTCACCGCCTCCACGGGCACGGTGAAGCCGGCCGAGGTGGGCAGCACGACGCCCTTGCCCGCGAAGCGCACGGCCGGCTTCAGGAGCTCGAACCGCACGGTGAGCTCGCGGGCCTCCTTCATCCGGTAGCCGAGAACGTTGCGGACGCCCGCCTCCACGCGCACCGTCTGCTCGCCGCGCCAGCCCTTCGTCCCGTAGACCTCGACGAGGCTTCCGTCGATCACGAACCGGAGGTCGTCGCGGTCGGCTATCCGCACGAGGCCCTTCAGGTTCTGCCCGGGCTTGAGGGGGTCGGTGAAGCGCAGCTCGACGTGCGGGTCGGGCGTCGCGACCGCGAGCGCCTGGTCCACGGCGAAGGTGTCGAGCCCGCTCACCGCGACCTCGCGGGCCTCTCTCCGCGGGACGCCGATCGGGCCTCCGTCCCACGCCAGGCGCAGCGCGGTCGCCTGCTCGGCCCGCACGATCCCGCCGACGGTGAAGGCGTGGACACGGCGGTCCGCCTGGTGGGCCCAGGACACGGGAAGCTCGCGCCCGCCGTGCGACGCGCGCAGGACCTTCTCGACCGCGGCGGCGTCCTCCACGTCGGCCGTCACGAGGCGGCCGGTGAGGGCCTGGCGCTTCACGTCGGTCGCGCCCTCGGACCGGAGCCCGTCCACCGCCACGTCGAACGACTGGCGCATGGTCGAGAAGGAGAAGTCGAAGCGCGCGATCGTCGCCTTGCCGCCCGGGAAGAGGGGGCCGAGATCGAGGCTCGCCGCGTAGGTCTGGCCGTCGGGCAGCCGCTCGGCCGGACGGAACTCGACGCGGTCGGCCGCCGCCCAGACCGCCGTGCCCGCGATCCGCGGCTCGAACCGGAAGGGCGAGTTCTCGAGGGGGAGGCCGACCTGCTCCGGTCGGGCGACCGCCTCGTGGAAGGCCACGCGGATCGGGCTCTCGCGCGAGATGGTGCCGCTCGTGAACGCGGCGACGACCGCCTTCTCGGCCTCGGTGAGCTCGCCCCGCTCGCGGATCTTCGGCGCGCGCCGGCACGCCGCGGCCACCGCGAGAAGGCACAGCACGGCCGACACGGACCGCAGATGGCGTCGCATGGTCACCCCCGCCCGCGCGGTCCCTCCCGCGCAGAGCGCGATTCTAGTCGGAAGGGACGGGGCCGTCCTCGCGGCTCAGCCCGCGCCGCTGACCTCCCGGAGCCGGCGCTCCAGGTAGAGGCGCTCGGCATCGCTGGTGACGAGCTGCAGGGCCCGCTCGTAGGCGCCCGCCGCATCGGCGCGTCGGCCCAGCCTGCGCAGGATGTCCGCCTTCGCCGCGGGCAGGAGGTGGTAGGCCGCGAGCTCCCCTCCCGCCTCCAGCTCCTCGACGAGCCGCAGGCCGCGCTCGAGCCCCTCCGCCATCGCGACCGCCGCCGCGTGGTTGAGGGCCACGACCGGCGAGGGGTGCAGGCGGAGCAGGAGCGAGTAGAGGGCGGCGATCTGCGGCCAGTCGGTGAGCGTCGCCTCTGCAGCCTGGGCGTGGACGGCCGCGATCGCCGCCTGCAGCGCGTAGAAGCCGACCCCCCCGCGCCGCACCGCCTCCTCGGCGAGGAGTCGTCCCTCCTCGATCTCCCCGCGGTCCCACCGCGAGCGGTCCTGCTCCTCCAGGGTCACGAGATCGCCGCTCTCGTCGTGGCGGGCCGCCCGTCGCGAGTCGTGCAGGAGCATGAGGGCGAGGAGGCCCCCCACCTCGCTCGAGCTCGGGAGCAGCGTGCGGAGGAGGCGACCGAGACGGATCGCCTCCCGGCAGAGATCGTGGCGACCCCGCACGTCCCCGTAGCCCTCGTTGAAGACGAGGTAGACGACGCGCAGCACTCCGTCCACGCGCTCGGGCAGATCGTCGCTTCCCGGCACCGCGTAGGAGATGCGGGCCGCCCGGATCTTCCCCTTGGCCCGCACGAGCCTCTGCGCCATCGTCGCCGGGGAGACGAGGAAGGCGCGCGCGATCTGCTCGACCGAGAGGCCGCACAGGGTCTTGAGGGTCAGGGCGACCTGGGCCTCGAGGGCGAGCGCGGGGTGGCAGCAGGTGAAGATGAGGCGCATCAGGTCGTCCGGGAAGGGCTCGTCGGCGAGCTCGGAAGGCGAGACCGCCCCGCCCCCGAGGTACGCGATCTCCGCCGTCTTGGCGGCGAGGCTCCTCTCGCGGCGGATCCGGTCGATCGCCTTGTGGCGCGCCGCGGAGACGAGCCACGCGCGGGGGTTTCGTGGGGGCTCGCCCCGCGGCCACTTCTGAAGCGCGGCGGCGAAGGCCTCCTGCAGCGACTCCTCCGCGAGGTCGAAGTCGCCCAGCAGGCGGATGAGCGTGGCGAGGGCGCGCGGTCGCTCCTCGCGGTAGAGGGCCTCGAAGTCCATGGCTCTCCGCCCGGCGGCGCCACGCCGCCGGGCGGCGTGCGGTCAGTCGACGGGCGGCGTGGGCATGATCGGGCGCACCTCGATCGAGCCCGTGCGCGCCCCGGGGATGCCGGCGGCGAGGCGGATGGCCTCGTCCAGGTCCTTGGCCTCCACCAGGAAGAACCCGCCGAGCTGCTCGCGGGTCTCGGCGAACGGCCCGTCCGTGGTCAGGGTCTTGCCGTCCTTCACGCGCACCGTCGTGGCGCTCGAGACCGGCTGAAGCGCCTGGCCGCCGAGGTAGTTCCCGCTCCTGCGGATCCCCCGGGAGTAGTCCATGTACTCCTGGAAGATCTTCCCCCGCTCGGCCTCGGAGAGGCCGTTCCCGACCGACTCGCTCTCGTAGATCAGCAACAGGTACTTCATCTCGTTCCCCCTCTCCCCGGCACGAGGTCCGGCCCGTCGGCATGGTAGACCGTGACCATCTCGTGCGGGGTCCCCGGGAAGACCGTCTCCACGACCGCGGAGCCCGACGCGGCCACGGCGTACCGCGACACGAGGTCTCCCTTCTTCGCCATCTCGCCGTCCTCGGCGGCCACCCAGTCGCCGGCGAGGGCCTTGAGCCTCGCCAGTCCGAAGGGCACCGGCCTGCCGCCGCCGGCCGGCGGGGCGGCCGTCACGGCCACCGCGCCGAGTACGGCCGCCGCCAAGAGGGCGGCCCGTCGCGTGTGTTCGAGCATTTGAGCCTCCTTCCACCGTGGGCGCCGAGCCCACGACCGGGGGCGCCCCGTGCGCCTCCCGCTCTGTAGTCGAACGGGCGGGCGCGGAATCGACAGCGCGGCCGCGGAAGCGACCCGCGGCTCACTCCGCGGTTGGACTTGGGCGATCATTCCGTACCAGAATCCCCGGACCTTCCCGGAGGCTCTCCCCATGACGCGCGCCCTCCTCGTCCTCGCCCTTCTCGCAAGCCTCGGCGCGTCCCCGCCCGCCGCGCCGCCCTGCGACCTCCTCTTCGCGGGCGGCCGCGTGGTGGACGGGACCGGCGCGCCGTGGTTCCGGGCCGACGTGTGCGTGGTCGGGGACCGCATCGCGGCGGTCGGCGCGCTCGCCGGCGCTGCGGCGCGACGGCGCATTCCCGCGGAGAGGCTCGTGATCGCCCCCGGCTTCATCGACATGCTGGGGCAGTCGGAGTACAACGTGCTCGTCGATCCCCGCGCCGCGAGCAAGATCACCCAGGGCATCACGACCGAGATCACGGGCGAGGGGACGTCGATCGCCCCCACCAACCCCCGGATCCTCGCCGAGAGCCGGGAGGTCTTCGCGCGCTACGGAGTCACTCCGGACTTCACGACCCTGGCCGGATACTGGAAGGCCTTCGCCCGCGCGCGGCCGACGATCAACCTCGGGACGTTCGTGGGGGCGGGAGGCGTCCGCAACCTCGTCGTGGGCGAGAGCGACCGGCCGGCGACCCCGGACGAGCTCCGTCAGATGGAGGCGGCGGTGGCCCAGGCCATGGAGGAGGGGGCCTTCGGGCTCTCGACCTCCCTCCAGTACGTCCCCGACCGCTTCGCCTCGGCCGAGGAGATCGTCGCCCTCGCGAGGGTCGCCCGCCGCTACGGCGGCTCCTACATCACTCACCAGCGCTCGGAGTCCGCGGAGATCGACGCGAGCCTGGACGAGGTCTTCCGGGTCGCCCGCGAGGCTGCGATCCCCGCCCAGATCTACCACCTCAAGACCTCGGGCAAGCCGAACTGGGGCCGGATGGCGGCCGTGCTGAAGCGCATCGAGGACGCGCGCTCCCGGGGGCTCGACGTCTCCGCCGACCAGTACCCCTACGTCGCCGGCCAGAACGGGCTCGACGCCAACCTGCCGGTGTGGGTGCGCGACGGCGGCCGCGACGCGATGATCGAGCGGCTCAAGGACCCCGGGGTCCGCGCGCGGGTGAAGGCCGACCTCGCCCGCGACGACCCGTCGTGGGAGAACCAGTACCTGGGCGCGGGCGGGCCGGCGGGAGTCCTCGTCGTGAGCGTCGTGAACCCCGCGCTCAAGAAGTACGAGGGCCGGACGCTCGAGGAGATCGGCAAGGACGAGGGCAAGGACCCGGTGGACGTGATCATGGACCTCGTGATCGCCGATCGCGCGAACACGTCCAACGTCATCTTCGTCATGAGCGAGGACGACGTGCGCCTCGCCCTGAAGCACCCGCTCGTCTCGCTGTGCACGGACTCGGGGGCGGTCGCGACCGACGGGATCTTCTCGCAGGAGCGCTCGCACCCGCGGGCCTGGGGCTCGGCGGCCCGGATCCTCGGCCGCTACGTTCGCGAGGAGCGGCTCCTGCCCCTGGAGGAGGCGGTCCGCAAGATGACGTCCTTGCCCGCCTCCCGGATGGGGCTCGTGGAGCGGGGGATCGTGCGGCCGGGGATGCTCGCCGATCTCGTCGCCTTCGATCCGGACACCATCCGGGACAAGGCGACCTACGAGAATCCGCTCCAGTACAGCGAGGGCATCCCGTTCGTGGCCGTGAACGGCCAGCTCGTGGTGGACGAAGGGCGGATCACGGACGCCCGCCCCGGCCGGCCGCTCCTCGGCCCCGGGTATCGCGCCTCGGAGCCCGGCCGCTGAGGGGAAGGCGGCGGCAGGGCGCGCCGCGCGGCCTCGTCACCCCCTCGCCTGCACCAGCATCTCGCGCAGGGTGTCGACGGACGCGCGGAGGAGATCGACCACCTGAAAGCTGGCGGCGAGCGTTCCGGCGCTGAGCTGGGCGAGGATCTCCCCGACCTGGCCCAGGACCTCGGCCGGGCCCTTCAGGCCGAGGGTCGCGGCATGGCCTTCGACGATGCGCGCGAGGCGGAGGAGGGCCCTGAGCGCGTCGGTGTCGTTCGGGCGATGCTCGAGCCTCGCGAGGGCCTCCTGCATGGCCGCGAGCCCCTTCCGGGACTCCTCGAGCAGGAGGCCGGTGAGAGCGTCCCTGTCGGCGTCGTGTCCTCGCATCTTCACTGGCCGCGCTCGCGCGCCGCACGCTCGGTCAGGATGAGGCCCAGGTGGGCCACGTCCTTGAGCGACTGCGGCTTGCGGAGGATGCCGTCCGCCCCGAGGGCCCGGGCCTCGGCCTCCACCTCGGGCGAGACGTAGGCGCTCAGCACGATGACGCTCGTCGGGTGGCGCCTTTGCCTCACCTCGCGGAGGACCTCGAGTCCCCCCGTCTCTCCGAACGGGCCGACCCGGAGGTCGAGGATCGCGAGGTCGTAGTGCCGGCCGCGGACGAGGGCCAAGGCCTCGTCCGCCTCCCGCGTCACGTCGACGGTGAACCCGAGCGCGCTGAAGTACGCGGCGGTCGGCACGAGGATCGCCTCCTCGTCGTCGAGGAGCAGGAGGTGCCCCTTCGCGTCCACGCTCGTTCGTTCCTCCCTTTCTCCCGCGTACCGGCAAGACGGGTGCCAGGGACCTGGCCCTCCGGAAGTCCTCCCTGGAAAGGACTTGGCGCACGCGCCGAGCCGAGAGCGCCGGTGACTCTTCCGGCCGGCGGGACGGCTGTCCGGAAAGGCGGAAAGGACCGGCCTCAGCCGGACGTCGGCCTGCCCACGTCGAGGCCGAGCTTGCGGATCCGCTCGTAGAGGGCGCTGCGGGAGAGGCCGAGCACCGCGGCGGCCCGCGAGACGGCGCCCCGCTCCTCCCGCAGCACGGCCTCGATGTGCCGCCGCTCCGCCTCCGCGAGGGTGAGGCGCGTACCGCGCCGGTCGGGGGCGAGCGCCGCCGGGCTCTCGCCCAGGTCCGAGGGCTCGAGCGAAGTCCGGTCGCTGAGCAGCAGGGCGCGCTCGAGCACGTTGCGGAGCTCGCGGACGTTGCCGGGCCACGCCCGTGCGGAGAGCGTCGACTCAGCCGCGGCCGAGAGACGCACGCCGCCACGCCCGAGCTCCGCGCCGATCGTCTCCACCAGCCGGCGCGCCAGGAGCACCACGTCGTGACCGCGCTCGCGCAGGGGCGGCATGGCGAGCGGGAGCACGCTGAGGCGGAAGTACAGGTCCTCGCGGAACTTCCCCTCCTTCACGAGGAGGCCGAGGTCCTGGTGTGTCGCGGCGATCAGGCGGACGTCCACCTGGCGGTCCCGGACGTCGCCCAGGCGGCGGAAGCGGAGGTCCTCCACCACCTTGAGGAGCTTGGCCTGCACCCGCAGGTCCACGTCGCCGACCTCGTCGAGGAACGCGGTGCCGCGGTGGGCGATCTCCAGGAGGCCCGGCTTGGCCGCGACCGCCCCCGTGAAGGCTCCCTTCTCGTGGCCGAAGAGCTCGCTCTCCAGCAGCTCGCTGGAGAGCCCTGCGCAGTTGAGATCCACGAACGGCCCGTCGGCGCGGGGGCTGTTCTGATGGAGCCAGCGCGCGAGGACGCCCTTGCCCGTGCCCGTCTCGCCCCGGATCAGGATAGGGAGCGCCGTCGTCGCCACGCGCGCCGCTTCGGAAGCGAGCCTGCGGATCGTCGGGTCTGCCCCGAAGAAGGGATCGACGGCGTGGCGAGCTTGGGCGGTCTTGCCGGCCAGCGACACGCTCCGCATGCGGCTCGCCTCGAGCGCCCGCTCGACGACCACGAGGAGCGCGGGGAGCTCGACCGGCTTCGTCAGGAACTGCTCGGCGCCCTCCTTGATCGCCTTCACCGCCAGGTCGATCGTGCCGTAGCCGGTCAGCAGCACCACGGGCACCGACGGGTCCTGGGACTTGAGAGCCCGCAGCGCGTCGAGGCCGTCGCCGTCCGGGAGCGAGAAGTCGACGATCGCGGCGTCCACCGAGTGCACGCCGAGCACCGCCTGGACGGACGCCAGGTCTTCGGCCTGCACCGGAGCGTAGCCTTTGCTGCTCAGGAACGCGGCGAGAGCGAGGCGCACGTCCTCGTCGTCGTCGACGACCAGGATCTTGCGCTCAGCCACGGGCGCCCGATTCGCCGGACCGCGGCGCAGGGTGCGCGATCGGCGCGCGCGTCGCGGCTCTCGATCGGCGACCCGGCCGGATCCAGCTTCGGCCGTTCGTCGTGCGCCCCGTCCGGGGCACGCTCGATGCGCGCGACCCCCTCGCCGCGCCCGGAGGGAGGGTCCCGGAGCGTCCGACCTCGTCGCGGGCGTCGTCGGGCCTGCGGCCCATGGCCTCGGTTAGTCTAATCCTCGCCTCGTCACCGCGTCGAGGACGGAGATGCTCGACGCTCCGCCCCTCGGCGAGCGGTCGTGGCCTCTCCGGGAACTTGGAAGCCCGTCCGGCGGACGGGACGATCCTGGAAGTCGCCAGCCCCTCGCAGGTCGTTCCCGGAAAAGGCATTTGACGGCCTTCACCACGCTGGCACCGGTCTTGCTCGAAAGGGGCCCGCTGGAGGGCACACATGCAGTTCGAAGCCTTCGCCACGAACGTCGAAGTGAACGGCGAGACCGTGTGGTCGATCGTCGACGGCATGGGCGCGTTCCGCCAGACCGCCCTGAACATCCTCGCCGAGCACGGGATCGTCGATCCCCGGCCGGGACAGTGGTACTCGCAGCAGTCCTGGCTCGAGGCGTTCCGGACGATCTCCGACCGGGTCGGAGGCAACACGCTCTATGCGATCGGGCGCAAGATCCCGGAGAACGCGCAGTTCCCTCCCCAGATCACCGACATCCGCGCCGCTCTGCGATCGATCGACGTCGCGTACCACATGAACCACCGCCGCGGGGGCGAGGTCCTCTTCGACCCGGCGACGGGCAGGATGCTCGAGGGAATCGGCCACTACCGCTACGAGGAGGCGGACGAGCGCCGGCTGCGCGTCATCGGCGTCAACCCGTATCCCTGCGAGTTCGATCGCGGCATCGTCACCGCGGTCGCCGGCCGCTTCCGGCCCGCCGGCGTCCCCTTCCTCGACGTCGTCCACCGCGACGACCAGCCGTGCCGCCGCAGGAAGGGGGAGTCCTGCACCTACGAGGTCGCATGGTAGGAGAGGGGCGGGACCGTGCCCAGGGGCGTCGTCGGTCCACGAGGAGCCGCGGCGCGAGCGAGGAGCGGTGAGCGAGATCCTCGCCGAGATCCGGCTGGCCGCGTCGGTCTTCGAGAACAGCCCGGAGGGCATCGTCATCACCGACGCGCGCAACAAGGTCGTGCGCGTGAACCGCGCCTTCACCGAGATCACCGGCTACTCGCCGGAGGAGGTCGTGGGCCGCGACCCCGGGCTGCTGAAGTCGGGCCGCCACGGACCCGAGTTCTACGCCGCCATGTGGCGCTCGATCGGCCTCACCGGCCAGTGGCGGGGCGAGATCTGGAACCGGCGCCGGTCGGGTGAGGTCTACCCCGAGTGGCTGTCGATCACGACCGTCCGGCAAGCCGACGGCCGGTTGGCCCACTACGTCGGGACCTTCTCGGACGTGACCGAGAGGAAGCGCGTCGAGGAGGAGAGAGCGCGCTTCGCCCTCGCCGACCCGCTCACCGGGCTCGTCAACCGTGCCTTCTTCCAGGAGAGCCTCCGGCGGGCGATCGGCCGCGCCCTGGACGCCAAGCGGACGGTCGGTCTCCTCCTCCTGGACCTCGTCCGGTTCGGAAAGGTGAACGCCGCCTTCGGCTTCGCCGCCGGCGATGCGGTGCTGGCCGCGGTGGCCGAGAGGCTGGGGACCCGCGTCGGGGAACGAGGCGTGGTGGGCCGCTGGTACGGCGACGAGTTTGCCGTGCTCCTCCCGCTCGCCCACCCGCCGGACGACGAGCGGAAGACGGCGGCCGCGATCGCGGACCTTCTGGAGGAGATCCGCACCTCGCTCGCGCCCCCCGTCCCCGCCCAGGGGCGTCCGGTCCACGTCCAGGCCTGCTACGGCGTCGCGGTCTGCCCCCGCGACGCGCGGGACGTCTCCGGGCTCCTCTTCAGCGCCGAGACCGCCCTGCGGCAGGCGAAGGCCCGGGGGCCGGACGCCTTCTGCTTCCACACCCCGGGGATGGACGCCGAGGTGCGCGAGCACATGCTGCTCGAGGAGGAGATCCGGGCCGCGATCGCGGGGCGCCAGATCCAGGTGCACTATCAGCCCCTGGTCGACGTGGACAGCGGGACGGTCCCGGGGGTGGAGGCCCTGCTGCGCTGGCGGAACCCGCGCACGGGCGACGTGCCGCCTCCGCTCGCGGTCTCGGTCGCGGAGCGCGGCGGGATGATCGGCGCCCTCGGCCGCCTGACCCTCGAGAAGGCCTGCGAGGACCTCGCCCGCTGGCGCCTCGACGGCCTCTCTCTGCAGCGCGTGGCGGTCAACGTGTCGAGCCAGCAGCTTCTCGACGCCGCCTTCGTGCCGACGCTCCGCGAGGTGCTCGGGGGCTGCGGGCTCGAGGGCCGGGACCTGGAGCTCGAGATCACGGAGTCGATGCTGGTCGACCCCGGCGCGACGATCGCCGGCCTCCTGAAGGGGATCCGGGAGCTGGGCGTGCGGGTCTCGGTGGACGACTTCGGCACGGGATTCTCCGCCCTCTCCTACCTGAAGCGCCTGCCCGTCGACACGCTCAAGATCGACCGGTCGTTCGTGAGCGGCCTCCCCGGTGACCCGAGCGACGTGGCGATCACCCGGACGATCCTCTCCCTGGCCGCGAACCTGAAGCTGGGGACGATCGCCGAGGGCGTGGAGAGCGTGGCCCAGGCCCGCTTCCTCGCCCTGCACGGCTGCAGCGAGCTCCAGGGCAACCTGTACGGGGCGGCGGTTCCCGCGGCCGACATCCCCGATCTCGTGCGCCGGCTGAGCGATTGACCTCGACCCGGGCGCCCGCCGCCGGACGCAGCATGGCCGCAGGAGTGCGATGATGCTCCGCCACGGAGGGCGGGCCTCATGGAAACGGGAGTCTGTCGCTGGGGAATCCTCGGGACCGCCGGCATCGCCCGGAAGAACTGGCAGGCCATCGCGCGGTCCGGCAACGCGACCCTGACCGCGGTCGCCAGCCGCCTCCGAGACCGCAGCCGGAGCTTCGTCGCCGCGTGCCAGGGCGCCTGCCCGATGCCGACCGCGCCCACGGCCCTCGGCAGCTACGACGAGCTGCTGGCGCGGGAGGACGTCGACGCGGTGTACGTCCCGCTCCCCACCGGGGTGCGGAAGGAATGGGTCCTCAAGGCCGCGGAGGCCGGCAAGCACGTCCTCGTCGAGAAGCCGGTCGGGGTCACCGCCGCCGACGTCCGTGAGATGCTCGCCGCCTGCGACCGCAGTCGCGTGCAGTTCATGGACGGCGTGATGTTCATGCACAGCCGAAGGCTCGAGGCCCTGCGCCGGACGCTCGACGACGGCGAGAGCGTCGGCCGCATCCGCCGCATCGCGGCCCAGTTCAGCTTCCCCGCTCCCGAGGGATTCCTCCAGGAGAACATCCGCGGCGACAGCCGCCTCGAGCCCGACGGCTGCCTGGGGGACCTCGGCTGGTACACCATCCGCTTCGCCCTGTGGGCGATGAAGTACGAGATGCCGACCGGGGTCACCGCCCGCCTGCTCGCCGAGGCCGGCCCGTCCGGCCGCGCGGACAAGGTCCCGTTCGAGGTGAGCGGCGAGTTGTCGTTCGCCGGTGGCGTGTCCGCGGCCTTCTACTGCTCGTTCCTGACCGCGAACGAGCAGTGGGCGTGCGTGAGCGGCACGAAGGGCCTCGTCCACCTCCCCGACTTCGTCCTCCCCTTCTTCGGCGACGAGGTGCGCTTCGACCTCACCCGGTCCGACTTCCAGGTCGACGGCTGCGACTTCGACATGCTGCGCCGCACCCGGCAGGTCGTCGTCCCCGAGTACGCCAACAGCCACTCGAGCGCCCAGGAAGCCAACATGTTCCGCGCGTTCTCGACCCTCGTCGTCACCGGCCGCCGAGAGGCCCACTGGGGCGACGTCGCCCTCCGCACGCAGCTCGTGCTGGACGCGTGCCGGGAGTCCGCGGCCTCGGGCCGGACGGTGGCGATCTCCGGCCCGCCTCCACCCTGAGAGAGGGAGCCCTCTTCCTCGCCCCGTGGCATGTCGGGCGCGAGGGCCGGAGCGCGTCTCGGGCTCAGCTCAGGCCGCGCGACACGAGATGAAGCCCGAGGGCCTTGTCGCTGACCAGGATATGGTCGGTCAGCCACTCCCGAAGAAAGGTGGTCGCCTCGATCGACAGCACGAGCCCCCCCCTTGAGAAGCGGTCCATCAGGTCGCCGACCCGCCGGGTGAAGTCCGCGTGCTGCGCCCGGTGCTCCTTCGAGTCCGGAAACCGGGCGAGCGCCATGAGACGCTCCTCGGTCGCGAAGTGGTAGCGCGTGTATTCGACGAGGCCCTTCAGCAGCTCCCCGAGCGCCTGCTTGGCGGGCCTCCTGCCGTCGAGCGCCGCGTAGAACGCGGAGACCATCTCGATCAGGCGACGGTGCTGGCCGTCGATCTCCGACACTCCGACCAGGAACCGGTCGCTCCACGCGAACGGCCCTCCAGCCGCCGGCGACGCCTCACGATCGGTCCCCTCGGTCACGCTCTCCCCTCCCTACGACCGCGACGATACCAGAGGCGAGGCGACTGCGCGATTCTTCACGGCGGCAAGGGTGAGCATTGCCGCGTCGACCGACACGAACGCGGTCTCGGCCATCGTCGGCAAGGCCCGTTCCCGGACGGGACGATCGAGCTCGGCCACGTCCTTCACCGCCGACACCGGCCGAGTGTCATCTCTCTTCTGAGGCCGGAGGCTCCCGGGCATCGCTCCCGCCTCGAGCCGGTATGATGTGCGGACGAGGCTAGCGCGAGGGCCCTGATGAGCCTGCCCGCCCGGATGTCCGTCCAACTCGGCTCCGTGCAGGAGTCGATGCTGGTCCCGCTCTACGCCCGCGCGGTCGAGACGCAGAGACGACACCCGATCCTGAAAGACCCGAAGGCGGTCGAGATGGTCGCGGCGATCGACTGGGACTTTCGGCGATTCGGGCAACGGAGTCGGACCGCGGGGTGCGCGCTGCGCAGCGCGCTGCTCGACGAGTGGGTCGCCGCCTTTCTGAGCCGGCACCCAGAGGGCACGGTGGTCGAGATCGGCGCCGGGCTCAACACTCGCTTCGAGCGGCTCGACAATGGCGCCGTTCGCTGGTTCGACCTCGATCTGCCGGACGTCGTCGCGCTGCGACGACGGTTCTTCGCCGACCGCGACCGGCGCCGGACTCTGGCCTGCTCGATCGTAGAGTCGAATTGGGTCGCCGCGGTGGGTCAGAGCCCCGGACCGCACTACTTCGTCGCGGAGACCGTGTTCGTCTACTTGACGGAGCAGGACGTGAAGGCAGCGCTGGCTCGGATCGCCGGCAACTTCCCGGAGGCGATGATCGCCTTCGACACGGTCGGCCCCAGGGCGATCGCGCACACGAACAAGGACCACGAGCGCCTGAACCTGGACGCTCGTTTCGTGTGGGCATGCCCGGATCCGACGGAGATCGAGGGCTGGGGGCTCGGTCTGCGCCTCGTGGAGTCCCTGAGGCTGACCGACATCCCCGCATCGCTGTGGTCGCGCCTGCCCTGGCCGATGCGCGCCGGCTTTCGCGCGGTGTCCGCTCTGGTTCCGGGGATCGCGGACGTCTACCGCTTCAACCTGTTCGCGGGGCCGCTCGGCACGGGGGGCTGAGGACTCCAGGGCCAATGGGGTCGGGTCGCGCGGGGCGGGCCCTGCCTCATTGTGCGGGATAGAATTCCCCAGCCCGAGTCGCTCATGGAACCGCCCGACGAGGAGCGCCCGACCGTCACCCAGACCGCCGGAACCCGGGGGACGGGACCTGCGGGCGGGCCGACGAAGGCCGATCCGCACGAAGCAGGGGCGACGTTCGGCCGGTACGTGCTGCAGCAGAGGGTGGGCGCCGGAGGCATGGGCGAGGTCTGGGCCGCCTTCGACCCGGAGCTGAACCGGAGGGTGGCCATCAAGCTCGTCCGCCACGACCGCGTCGGGACCGAGGGTCGGCAGCTCCTGCAGCGCGAGGCGCAGGCCATGGCCCGCCTGTCACACCCCAACGTGGTGGTCGTGCACGACGTCGGCGTGGTCGGCGAGCAGACTTACGTGGCCATGGAGTTCATCGAGGGGCCGACGCTCGCGCAGTGGATGGAGCGCGAGCATCCCCGCCCCCGCCGCGTGCTCGAGGCCTTCATCGACGCCGGACGCGGCCTGGCTGCGGCCCACGCCGCCGGGATCATCCACCGGGACTTCAAGGCCGGCAACGTGATGATCGGAGTCGACGGGCGGGTTCGGGTGACCGACTTCGGCCTCGCCCGGCTGGGAGGGACCCAGGCTGGCGGTGAGCTGGGGGCCGGCACGACACCGCCGGGCGAGGGAGCGGCGACGGCGGCATTCTTCGGGACCCCTCGCTACATGGCGCCCGAGCAACATCGGGGCGAGCCGGCCGACGCGCGATCCGATCAGTTCTCGTTCTGCACCGCGCTGTTCGAGGCGCTCTACGGCGGGCACCCTTTTGCGGCGGGCGCCTCGTCCGAGGATCTGCGGCAACGCGTCCTGGCCGGACACGTCGCCGAGCCGCGCTCCTCGCCGGGCCTGCCAGCGTCGGTTCGGCGAGCCATTCAGCGCGGCCTCGCGGTGGACCCCGGCGAGCGTCACCCGGACATGGCGTCGCTCCTCCGGGTTCTGGCCCGGGATCCGCATCGCCTTCGCCGGCGGATGGTCCTGGGGTCGGTGGTCGTCGCCTCGGTGGTGGGGATCGCCTTCGGTCTCGCACAGGTCCGCGAGCGGCGGCGGCGGCTCTGCTCGGGAGGTGAGGCCGCCTGGGACGCGGTCTGGGGACTGTCACGCCGCCAGGGCATCGAGGAGGCCTTCCGAAGGAGTGGGGCGCCATTCGCCACGGACGCCGCGCGGCAGGTGGTCGCTTCCCTGGACGGTTATCGGACCCGCTGGGTCGCGTCCTACCGCTCGGCCTGCGAGGCGACGCGGGTGCGGGGGGAGCAATCGGAGCAGATGCTCGACCGGGAGGTGAGCTGCCTGGGGCGCGGGCTCAAGGAGGCCGACGCCCTCGTCTCCCTGCTGATGAAGGCCGACGCGGAGCGGGTGGCGGCAGCCGCCGAGGCCTTGAGCGGGCTGCGTCCCGCCTCGGCCTGCACCGACGTGGCCGCCCTCGGGCAGGAGACCTCGCGACCTCTGAGCGGCGAGGAGCGCCGGCGCGCCGAGGCGCTCGAGACGCGGCTGGCCGAGGCCGAGGCCCGCAAGCTCGTGGGCCGCTACGACGAGGCCCTGGATCTGGCGCGCTCGGCGAGCGCGGAGGCGGCTGCCGCATCCCTCGCCCAGACCGAGGGTGCCGCCCAACGGCTCGTGGGCGAGCTGCTCATCGACCTGGATCGGCCCGACGAGGCGGAGAAGGCCCTGCGCGCCGGTCTGGCCTCTGCCGAGAGGATCGGCTCCGACCGTGCCGCGGCCGCCGCGGCGAAGGAGCTGATCTGGCTCGAAGCGGTCACGCGAAACCGCTTCGCCGAGGCCGACCGATGGTGGGAGTTCGGCCAGGCCAAGCTCCAGCGCCTGGGCGGAGGCGAAGACGTCGAAGAGGGGCTCTTGACCAGCCGTGCCGCTGCGCTGAGCGCCGAAGGGAAGTACGCGGAAGCCGCCCGCATGGAGCGCCGGAACCTCGAGATCGCGGAGAAGCGCGACGGTCCGGAGAGCTTCAGCGCCGCCGTGAGCCACAACCAGCTCGGCCAGGCTCTCGACGGGGTCGGCGACTACGCGGGCGCCCTGGAGCACCTGCAGCGGTCGGCGGGGATCAAGGAGCGCGTGCTCGGGCCACGGCACCCGGTCCTCGCCTACACCCTCTCGAACCTGGGCTCCGTCCTGAGCAAGGTCGGTCGGCACGAGGAAGCGATCGCCGCCCACCGGCGAGCCCTCGCGATCCAGGAGCAGGCCTTCGGGCGCGACAGCCCGGTCCTCGGCGTCACGCTGAACAACCTCGCCTACAGCCTCGAGCAGGCGGGTCGGCTGACCGATGCCCTGCAGGTGCACGACCGGACGCTCGCCCTCACCCGGGCTCACTCGGGAGAGGACGATCCGCAGACCGCCTATGCCCTCCTCAACAGAGTGAGTCTCTTCCGAAAACTGGGCCGATATGATGACGCGCTCGCCGACGCCCGGCGTGCCGAGCGCATCCTCGCCGCCGCGCTGGGACGCGACCACCCCAACTACGCCTTCGCGGCGAACGCAGTGGGCTTCATGCTGACCCTGACGGGGCGACCGGCGGAGGGGCTTCCCCATCTGGAGCGCGCGCTCGCCATCCGGCGCGCGAGCGCCACCGAGCCCCTGGTGCTCGCCTCCACCGAGGTCAACGTCGCCAAGGCGCTCTGGGGCGCCAAGGCCGACCCCGTCCGGTCGCGGGCCCTCCTGCGCTCTGCGCGCGCGACCTTCGTCCGACTCGGCGACGTGGCCCGCGAGGACCTCGCCCTCATGGATGCGTGGCTGGCCGAGAACCACGTTCGCCTGGCGGACTGACGCCGGCACGGAGGCTCCCTCGGGCCCTGCCCCGGGGAGCGGCTGGGGTGCCGCAGCTTGCGGAGGGCGCGCTACGCCTCGAGGATGCCCTCCCAGCCCTTACGGTACTCGGGCCGCTTGATGAACGGGGCGGCTTCCGGGGCGTTGCCGGCTCGCATGTTCCGATGGTCCCACTCGATCTTCTTCCCGGTCCGGTAGGCCACGTTGCCGAGGTGGTTCGCCTCGGTCGTCCAGCCCGAGTACTGGAAGTTCGAGCCGGGCATCGGCCCGTCGCCCTTGCAGGCGTTCACCCACTCGACCCAGTGCCCGGGCGAGCGGGGCAGCGTCGCGGGGGGCGTCTGGAAGTCCTTGAACCTGTCCTCGGGCAGCAGCTTCCCGCTGCCGAGCAGCATGCCCTTGTCGCCGACGAACAGGCTCGAGCGGCCGCCCCACTCCGGCACCCACCCGGGCGGCTTGCTGTCGCCCTGGTGCCAGACGAGCTTGAGCGCCGGCTGGGAGCCCACGGCCGCGAACTCGTAGGTCACCGTCATGGTCGCCGGGGCCAGCTCCTTGTGGGCCACCCGCCCGCTGGGCGACAGGGCCTCGACCGTCAGCGGGGCCAGCACACGCCCGCCCTCGCCGTCCGGCCGCCAGAGATCCAGGACGGTGAACGGAACGTCGTTGTCGTGGCTGCCGAGGTCGCTCATGGTGCCGTTGCCGAAATCCCACCAGCGATACCACCGGGGGCCGGGCAGGTACGTGGCATGGAATGGCCGCGCCGGCGCGGGGCCGAGCCACAGGTCCCAGTGGATGTTCGGCGGAACCGGCATCTCCTCGGGGAACCGATCGACGATCTGGATGCCGTTGTAGAACCCGTGCGGCTTGTCGAACCTCTCGGCGGAGGCGGCGTCCTGCAGCCCCCAGGCGCGACTCGCCCACACGTGGACCTCGCGCACCGGGCCGATGACGCCGGTCATGAGGATCTCCCGGATCGTCCGCCGGGCCTCCGCAGCGTGGCCCTGGTTGCCCATCTGCGTGGCCAGCCGGGGATGCTTCGCGGCCGTCTCGCGGATGAGCCGGGTCTCCCAGATGTTGTAGGCGAGCGGCTTCTCGCAGTAGACGTGCTTGCCGTGCGTCAGGGCCAGGTAGGTGGCGAAGGCGTGCGTGTGCTCGCAGGTCGCGACCACGACGGCGTCGAAGCTCTTCGGCTCGTCGAAGACGCGACGGAGGTCGTTGAACTTCCTTGCCTTCGGGAACCGGACCGCCGCGCTGTCCACGGCATTCTGGTCCACGTCGCAGACGAGGGCGACGTTCTCGTCGGGATGCGGTGCCGCCGCCGCGACTGCGCCACCGCGGGCCTCGCCGCCGGCCGCCGCCCCGCGGCGATCGCGCCCCGGCGGGAGGGTGAGCTCGTCCATGAGGTCCGTGGCGCGGCCGCCGGAGGCGATGAACGCGATGTCCAGCTTGCCGTTCAGGTTCTTGCCGCGCAGGAGCGCGGGTGCGCCCGTGATGACCCCCGCCGCCCCCAGGGCCCCCCCGACGAACTCGCGCCGCGTCATCTGTCGCCGGCACTCCTTCCTGCTCGTGGCTTTCATGGCCGCGTCCCTCGCCCTGTGGCTCCCCGACCCGGATCCTCCTGATGGACGACCAGTGAGCTCCGTGCCCGTGGGGCCAGCGCGTATTGTCATCGAGCTGCCCAGGGCCGACAAGGAGGATCGGAGGGTGCGTGTACCGAGGGCCCGCTGGCGTTCAGCTCAGGCAATCTGCAGAGCCACGGGAGTCGTCATCCCGAGCCTGCACGCGGTCAGCGCTCGTTCGGGCTCGAGATCACCACTCCTTCGGGTCGTTACTGGTCTACTGGAAGTACCCCACCACGTCGAACACGAAGTCCGTGTGTCCCGTGGAGCCGGCCGGCATGTCGCACCGGACGGCGATCTGCCCGTCCGTGCCCAGGGTGACGATAGCGTTGTTGGCCCGTGTCTGGCCCACGGAGAAGTTGATGGAGCTGGAGGTCGGCGCGCTGCCGCCTGCAGCGTACAGGCGCAGGTTCCCCTGATCGGTCGCGCCCACCACCGTGACGTTGATGGCGACGGCGGTCGCCGAGGGCGGCACGTCGCAGAGGCCGGTCACCGGGAAGATCCGGGTGCTGTTGGCGGCGAGGGCGGGGCCTCCCCAGGCGCTGATCGGATTGCGCGTGTCGGCCACCCGGCAGGGCGTCAGGGTATAGAAGCCGGTGGGCCGCGAGAGGCCGAAGTCGATCCCCGCAGTCGTCGCCCCCACCGTCACGCCGATGGGTTTGCCTTTCGTCACCGTGCAGGCTCCGTAGGGGCATGCGATGTCCTTGTACAGCTCGTCCGTATACCCCAGGGAGTTCGCCGTCCGCGCGTAGTAGGTGCCGGAGACCAGGCCCACGCTCGTCGTGTAGGCCCCCGAGCCGCCCGTGATTCCGACCGCCGCCCAGGTGCCGGCAGAGTCGTAGATCCGTATCTCCACGCCGGCCAATGGCTGGCCCGTGGCCGCGTCCCTCACCACTCCAGCGACTCGTCCGCCCGGCGTCAGGTCGAAGTTGACCCCCGCCGTCGTCACGCCCGTCGTGACGCTGATCGGCGTGCCCGTCGTCACCACGCACGCGAGGTCCGGGCAGGGGATGTCGTCGTAGAGCTCGTAGAAGTAATCCGAGTTCCCTGTCTGCGCGTAGTACGTGCCGGAAAGGAGGGCCCTCTCGCTCACATAGGCGCCGGAGGGGTTCGTGTAGCCGTCCGTCACCCAGGCGCCGGTCGAGTCGAAGATGTCCACGAACAGGCCGTAGAGAGGCTGGTGGGTCACGGAGTCCCTCACCGTGCCGCTGATCCGCCCGCCCGGCGCCAGCCGGAAGTCGATCCCCCGCGTCGTCGCTCCGACGGTCACCGCGATGGGCGTACCGCTCGTGACGGTGCAGCCGTCTGCGCACGGTATGCCGTCGTACAGCTGGTCGATGAAGCCCTGCCAGTTCGACGTCCGGGCGTAGTAGTTCCCGGAAACGACCAGGCCCGAGAAGACGTAGACGCCGGAGCTGTCCGTCCACACGGGGTTCAGGTAGCCGCCGCTCGAGGTGGAGAGGTAGACCTGCACGCCGGCCAGCGGCTGGCCGGTCGCAGCGGCCGTCACCGTGCCGGTGATCTGCCCGCTCCGCCAGAGGGCGAAGTTGACCCCCGCGGTCGTCGCTCCGACGGTCACGCCGATGGGCGTGCCGCTCGTCACCGTGCACGCACCGGCGGGGCAGGGAATGTCGTCGTAGAGCTTGTCGATGTACCCCAGCCAGTTCGAGGTCCGAGCGTAGTAGCTCCCCGAGTTGAGGAGCCCGGTGATGGTGTACACACCGGTGGCGTCGGTGGCGCCGTCCGTCACGTACAGGCCCGTGGAGTCGTAGACCACGATGGGCACGTTGGCCAGGGGCAGGCCCGTTGCGACGTCCGTCACGGTGCCCCTGATCCGCCCACCGGGCGTCAGGCCGAAGTCGACGCCCGCCGTCGTCACGCCCGTCGTGACGCTGATCGGCGTGCCGCTCGTCACCGTGCACGCCCCGGCGGGGCACGGGATGTCGTTGTACAGCTCGTCGACGTAGCCCGGCACGCCGGCCGTCCGCGCGTAGTAGGTTCCGGACGGGAGTCCGCTGCCGCTCGCGTACACTCCGGCGCCGTCCGTCTGTCCGTAGGTCGCTGGCGCGCCCGCCGAGTCGTAGATCTCGACCGGGCCGTTGGCGAGAGGGAGGCTCGTGGCGACGTCCGTCACCGTGCCGCCGATCCGCCCGCCGGCCGACAGGCCGAAGTGGATCCCTGTGGTCGTCGCTCCCGGCATGACGGTGATCGGCGTGCCGCCCGTGACGGTGCAGACCTGGAGGGCGCAAGCGAGGTTGTCGTAGAGCTCGTCGAGGTAGCCTTGCTGGTTATAAGTCTCCGCGTAGTACGTCCCGGCGACGATCCCGGTGCTCGCGTAGGTTCCGGAGGCGCTCGTCACCCCATACGCCGCGTACTGGCCGGACGAGTCGTAGATCTCGACGTACACGTTGGCCAACGGCGCACCGCTTGCAGCGTCTGCTACCGAGCCGGAGATGTATCCGACCACGACCGAGACCTCGGCGTTCCGGCCGTTGGATCCCGCCGCGGCGACGGACACGACGGGTCGGGGCCGCCTTTCGAAGCGAGCGTCCTGTCCGGATGCGTCGAGGCCGGCGAGTGCGCCCGAAGGCTGGCGCAGGTGCGGCTGAATGCCCTGCTCCTGCGACAGAGGGGCGCGTGATTGCGGGCCCGCTCGCTCGTCGTCGGCGGGTGAGGCCGAGCTCCCGGACAGCACGACGCCAACAGCCACGGCCCAGGTCCACGTCCACGTAGGGAGCATGACCTCCTCCAGTCGTGAAGCGGAGGCCAGGCGCCGTGCACCTCGTGCGTCGTGACTGGCCCTCGTGGGTGTAGCACCACTCGAGCGAAAGCGCCAAACTACGATCGATCGGCGCGAACCGGCCAAAGTACTCCAGTCGTCCCCGGCCATGCTCCGCGGCCCCTCGGGCCGATTCCGCGGATCTTTGGTCGCCCGGCCCGGACGGTGCTCCTCCGGATGGCAGGCCAGGGCGCCGGCTGGGAACCGGGCTCGGGATGACGGGCGAGGATCAGGCTGTCCGCGTCAGATCCGGCTGCCCTCCAGGAAGGCCTTGAGCTTGCGGCTGCGGCTCGGGTGGCGCAGCTTCCGCAGCGCGCGATCTTCAGGACCTTCCTGACCTTGGAGACGGGGATGTCCATCCGCTTCGCGATCTCTTCCGAGCTCGGCTCGCGGCCGAGCTCCTGGACGAGGGCGCGGGAGGTCCGGATGAGCTTGATTGCGGGCCTGGTTGCTGGCCGCGCCACTCGCCGTACTCGCCCGTTGGAGGCAGGTCCACCCGCTCTAATGTCCGCCCGCCGGAAGGGCCGGCCCTCCCCCCAACGCTAGGCGGCGCGCCGAAGCACCACGGCGAGCCGTCGGTCGAGCCTCCGCTCGACCGTGAGTCCCGCCACAGCCGCCGCCTGGATCTGCTCCTCGAAGGCGGCCTTCGAGACATGGCCGGGAGGCTCGATCAGGAGCACGCGTCCGGCGGGGGCAAGAGCAGCCTGGACCTCGCCCAGGGCGGCCGCGGCGTCGGGCATCTCGTGGAGCACGTGGATGAGGACGGCGAGGTCGATCGTGCCGGCGTCGCCGGCGAGGCCGAGGGAGTCGGCGCCGCAGAGGCGCGGCTGGATCCGCTTCTCGAGGCCCGCCCGCCGCGCGCGCCGTTCGAGCGCCGCGAGCATGCGCGGCTGGACGTCGAGGCTGATGACGCGGCCCCCCTCGCCGACGAGCGTCGCGAGGGGGAGGGTGAAGAAACCCATCCCGCAGCCGACCTCGAGGACTCTCATCCCGGGCTGCACGTGAAGTCCGAGCGTCCGCTCCGGGTTCTCGACGAGCCGCCGGAGGGGTGAGACGAGAGGGTACCCGAGCCACCAGGGACAGACGTGATGGCGTCTCCGGGTCGTCGAAGGGTCTTCGTCAGTTCGCGCCGGCGCCGTTTCCGTGCTCATCAGCCGCTCCATTGAAAACCGAGCATTGGCTCGGTATCGTCTCCCTCGTACTTACGAATCCTGGGGCGTCTGGTCGACTCGCATTCGTGGTCCGGGAGGGGGCTCTGCCGGAGCGCCGTCCAACTCTCACGCTGCCAAGGGGATCGCCTCCGGGAGATCGCCGATCGAAGGCGACCGCCCGCCGCGCGGCTCGCCTTTCGCGGGTTGGGGGGGCCCTGCCCGAGGGCCTCCGGAAGCGGCCGCGGCAGGAGCGCGCACGAGCGACCTTCGACGCGGTGCTGGAGGCGGCGGCGGAGGTGATCACGGCGCACGGCTGCGCGGCAATGACTACGAACACCGTCGCGCGTCGCGCCGGAGTCTCGATCGGCTCTCTCTACCAGTACTTCCCGAACCGGGCCGCGATCCTGGTCTGCCTCCTCGAGCGGCACATTCGCGAGATGCAGCCCGTGGTCGCGAAGGGTCTCGAGGAGCTCGCCGACCCCGACCGACCGTTCGAGGATGCGCTTCGGGAGTCGTTGCTCCGTTTCGTGGCGGCGCACGACCACCACGGACCCCGCCTGCAGCAGGTGCTTTCCGAGGAGGTGCCGCATCCGCCGTCGATCCAGCGGCTGCGGCAGAAGCTCGAAGCCGGCTACGTGTCCCAGGTGGCCGGGATTCTCCGCGGCCGCGGCGAGCTCCGGCTGGCGCAGGCCGAGGTCGCGGCGCAGATCGTCGTGGTGGTGGTCGAGGCAGTGACCGTGTGGCTGGCGCACGGGGCGCCCCGCTCGACCGACCGCCGCGCGTACGCGGACGAGGTCGCACGGATGCTCGGCGCCTACCTGCGGGCCGGGGCGAGGGAGTGAGGCACGACGCCGCCGTTTGGGCGACCGGATCTTCGATCGCCGGACGGTCAGCGCTCGCAAGCCGCGGAGGCGGTGCGGCGCGCTGTGGAGGTGGCCCCGAGCGCGCAAAGAGGGGAGCAGGTGGAGATGCCGAGGTGCGAAAGCGAAGGTGTGTGCCTCGGAGCGGACCGCGTGTGTTGGGCGCACACGAACGCGATCGGGCGACGGCGCGCCTGATGGAAGGGGCGTCACGACGTGGACATGGATCCTGGTCGTGCTGATCTGGGGCGTGTTCTCGGCACAGCTCCTGGCGCGGGCTTGGATCGCCTGGCTTGGTGTTCCGATCTACCTGGCAGGGCTGGCCTTCGGGCGTGGCTCGCGAAGTCACAACAGGCGGATCGCCGCCTGCGTGGCTCAGCTCGTGGTCTTCGCGGTTCTTCTGGGCATTGGCGACATCCTGGTCAGGAGCATCCTGCACCTCGGGCACACCGGAGCCCAGCAGGTCGTCTACTGGAGCAGCGCCGGTGTCGCATTCGTCGTGTCGGTGTGGCGCGGCCGTCATCTTGTCACGCGAATGTGGCGGGAGGCGATGGCGGAGACCGAGGTGTCGGAGTCCCGAGAGCGCCCGAGTGACGGCAGGGCGGTCGAATGATGGAGTCGACCGGACCCGCGTCGCGTGCAAGCCTGCAGTGGGATTGCTCTTCTCGGCCAGGGCTTCCGTGGCCGGTAGACCCGGCAGGTGACCTCCACGCCCAGACCCGGGCCGGGGGGAGAGTGGCCGGCAGGATCGGCAGGCGGACGGCCCGCCTGTCACGTGGGTAAGGCTCGCCGAGCTCAGGGCCGGGCGAGGTCCGGATCGTCGAGCGGCGGATCCCTCGCACGCCGCTCAGGAAACCGCGTTCGGGATGACAGGCGCGGCGGGACCGCGCTTTGGGGCGACGGACGTCGGTCAGACGGCGTGCGTCAGATCCGGCTGCCCTCCAGGAAGGCCTTGAGCTTGCGGGAGCGGCTGGGGTGGCGGAGCTTGCGGAGCGCCTTCGCCTCGATCTGGCGGATGCGCTCGCGGGTGACCTGGAAGCTCTGGCCCACCTCCTCCAGCGTGTGCTCGGAGCCGTCCCCGATCCCGAACCGCATCTTGATGACCCTCTCCTCGCGGGGAGTGAGGGTCTTGAGGAGGGCGTCCGTCTGCTCCTTGAGGTTCAGGTTGATGACGTTCTCGGCCGGCGACACCGCGGAGCGGTCCTCGATGAAGTCCCCCAGATGCGAGTCCTCCTCCTCCCCGATCGGCGTCTCGAGCGAGATCGGCTCCTGGGCGATCTTCAGGACCTTCCTGACCTTGGAGACGGGGATGTCCATCCGCTTCGCGATCTCCTCCGAGCTCGGCTCGCGGCCGAGCTCCTGGACGAGGGCGCGGGACGTGCGGATGAGCTTGTTGATCGTCTCGATCATGTGCACGGGGATGCGGATGGTGCGGGCCTGGTCGGCGATGGCGCGGGTGATGGCCTGGCGGATCCACCACGTGGCGTAGGTCGAGAACTTGTAGCCCCGCTTGTACTCGAACTTGTCGACGGCCTTCATGAGGCCGATGTTGCCCTCCTGGATGAGGTCCAGGAACTGCAGGCCGCGGTTCGTGTACTTCTTGGCGATCGAGACGACGAGGCGGAGGTTCGCCTCCACGAGCTCCTTCTTGGCCTGCTCGGCCTGGGCCTCCCCGGTGATCACGGTGTCCAGGGTGCGCTGGATCTCCTCCGCCCGGGCGTCGAAGTCCTCCTCGATCTGGTCCAGGACCTGCTTCTGGTCCCGGACCATCTGGCGCACCTGCTTCCGGTAGTCGTCGCTCACGTCGCGGCGGAGCTTCTGCTCGAGCCGCGCGATGCGGTCGTCGGCGTCGCGGATGCGGTCGACCGTCTCCCGGATGCGCTCGACGAGGCGCCGCTTGAAGCTCTCCGCGAACTCGATCCGGCGGATGGAGAGCGACATCCGGACCCGCAGCCGCCCGAGGCGCCACTTGCCCTTCACGTAGCCGCGCGACTTCTTCTCGAGCTTCGTGAAGTGCTTGCGGTAGGCGAGGTAGTCCTGGTGGGCCTGGCTCGCCTTGCCGACGAGCTTGAGGGTCTCCTTGATCTTGGCGTCGAGCTTCTCCTCGGTGACCTCCTCCTCGTTGAAGACGACCGCGTCGCGGACCCCGATCTCGCGGGCGGCCAGGCGCTCGCCGAGCCGGGCGACCTCCTGGGCCGCCATGTTGGTGCGCGAGATGGCCCTGAGCATCGCGTTCTTGCCCCGCTCGATGCGCTTCGCGATCTCCACCTCGCCCTCGCGGGTGAGGAGGGGCACGGTGCCCATCTCGCGCAGGTACATGCGGACGGGGTCGTTCGTCTTGTCGAGAGCGCCCGGAGTGAGGTCGAGCTCGACGCCCTCCTCCTCCGACTTCTCCCGGAACTTCTGCTCGGAGTCGACGACCTCGATGCCCATGGACCCGAACATCGAGAAGATATCGTCGAGCTCGTCCGAGGAGCCGAGGTCGGAGGGGAGGAGATCGTTCACCTCCTCGTAGAGGAGGTAGCCCTTCTCCTTGCCCATCGTGATGAGCTGCCGGACCTCGTCGTACTTTTCTTCGATCGTGAGCGCCATTTCTCTTCCGCTTGCTCCTTGAAGCCTGCCTAGAGGCTCGCCATCTGCCGCACGAGGCGCGTCTTCTCGGCGAGGAGCGCCTCCTGCGCGTCCCCGCTCGCCCCGGCCAGCCGTTTCTGGATCTCCGCCATGCGCGCCCGCAGCGGCTGCCGCCGCAGCTCGCGCACGCACTCCTCGGCCGAGAGGTGCTCCGCCGGCACTCCTTCGACCGCGATCTCCGACATCATCCGCTGCGCGTCCTCGTCGAGCCCGGCGACGACCGCGGCGAGCGTCACCCGCTCGTCCCGCCGGGCCACCGCCTGCGCTGCGCGCAGGAGGGGCGCCGAACGCAGGCCCTCGAGGTCCGGCTCCTGGAGCTCGTCGAGGGCGATCTCCACCCCCGCCGCTCCCTGGGCCACGAGGGCGAGCAGCCACCGCTCGGCGGGCAGGAGGACCGCCGCCCGCGCCGCTACCGGCCGGCGCGCCGCCGCCTCGGCCACGGCCGAGGGGCCGCTCGTGCGCCCGTGGAGGGCGCGTCGCAGCTCCTCGCGCGCGCCTCCCGCGTCGAGAGAGCCCCGCTCGACGACCCGCCCCAGCCACGCCTGGCGCTCGACCGCGTTTCCGGTGCGGACGAGGGCGGGCAGGACGGCGGCGAAGAAGGCCGCCTTCCCGGCGGGGGACTGGAGGTCGCCCGCCGCCTCTGCCCTCCGCATCAGCCACTCCACGGCCTCCGGGGCTTCGTCGAGGCGCTTGCGGTAGGCCTCCGCCCCCTCCGCCTTCAGGTAGGTGTCCGGATCGTGTCCATCCGGCAGCTCGACGATCCGCACCCTCATCCCCTCCTCGAGCAGCACCTCCAAGCTCCGGCGCGCGGCCTTCTGGCCGGCGTCGTCCTGGTCGAAGTTGAGGACGACCGTCTCCGCGAAGCGGCGCAGCAGCCGGGCGTGGGAGGCGGTGAGGGCGGTGCCGCAGGTGGCCACGGCCTCCCCCACGCCGGCCTCGATCGCGCGGGCCACGTCGAGGTAGCCTTCCATCAGCACGGCCCGCTTCTCCCGGCCGATCGCCTCCCGCGCCCACGAGAGGCCGTAGAGCACCCGGCTCTTCGAGTAGACCGGCGTCTCGGGGGAGTTCAGGTACTTGGGCTCGCTGCCGTCGAGCGCGCGCGCACCGAAGGCGACGACCTTGCCCGACTCGTTGAGGATCGGGAAGACGGCGCGGTTGCGGAAGCGGTCGTAGTGACCCTCCTTGCCCTGCCGCTCGAGGACGAGGCCGGCCTTCGACAGGAGCGGGGGGGCGAACTTCCCGCGCAGGGCAGAGAGGAGGTCGTCCCACGCGTCGCGCGCCGCTCCGGCGCGCACCCTCTCGAGCGTCTCCCGGCGAAAGCCGCGGCCGAGGAGGTACTCGCGGGCCTTCGTGCCCGGCGCCGCCCAGAAGGTGTGAGTGAAGTGCTGCGCCGCGGCCTCCATGAGGGCGAGCATCTCCTCGCGCTCCCGGCGGTCGGGCCCGGGCTCGGCGCGGCCCTCGGGCACCGGCACGCCGAAGCGCCGGGCCAGCATCTCGATCGCCTCCGGAAAGCTCGCCTTCTCGCGCAGCATCACGAACTTGAAGACGTCGCCGCCCTCGCCGCAGCCGAAGCAGTGGAAGACGGCCGGCTCCGCCCGGACGTTGAAGGACGGCGTCTTCTCCTGGTGGAAGGGGCAGAGGCCCTTCCACGACGTGCCCATCTTCTTGAGGGCCACGTGCTCGGAGATGACGCGCACGATGTCGGCCGCTCGCCGCACGTCCTCGACGAAGCCGTCGGGGAAGGCCATGGCTAGTCCTTCAGCTCCACGACCGTGGCCCCGCCGCCGCCCTCGCCGGGTCCGCCCAGGCGCCACGAGGAGACGAGCGGGTGCCCCTCGAGCATTCGGGCGACGGCCTTCCGGAGCTTGCCCTCGCCGAAGCCATGGACGAGGCGGATCTCCCGGCGGTCGGAGAGCGCGGCGTCGTCGAGCACCTTCTCGACCCGCTCCGTCGCCTCCTCGACGGTGAGGCCGATGAGGTTCACCTCGGCGGGGACGGACTTGGTGGGGAGCGAGAGGGTGACCGTGGCCGCCGGCGAAGGGGCAGGGTGGCGAGGGGACGGGCCGGGGACCGTCACGGAACGCGAGGAAGTGCGATCCCGGGATGCAGCACCGTAGACGCCCACGGCGTCGTCCAGCTTCCTTTGAGCCGTGGGGATTCCGTCCCCCCGGGCCCCCCCGGGTTGCCTGTGGGTGAGGGCGACCAGCTCGGCCTGCGGCACGTGCAGGCGCTTGCCGGAGACGGCGACCTCGGCGGCGTCGCCGTGGAGGGCCAGCACCTCGCCGGCGAGGCCCATCGCCTTCACCCGCACGCGCATTCCTGCCGCGAGGGCCAACGCCGGGGCGTCCTGCTCCTCGGGCAGGTCGAGCTCGGGATCTCTGAGCACCTCGTCGCGCGCTTCGCGGATGGTGGCGACGGCCTCCGAGCGGAGGCGAGGCGCCGTGGCCGCCGCCTTCCGGGCCGCCTCCACCTTCTCGACCGCAGCCCGGATCGCCTCGGCCGCCCTGCGCTCGGCCTCCTCCCCCCGCCGCCGGAGCTCCTTCGCGAAGGCCTCGACCTCCTTGCGCTTCTTCGCCTGGATCTCGCGTTCGGCGACGAGGGCCCGCGCCCTCGCCCCCTCGGCCTCCGCCTTCATGCCCTCGATGCCCACCTTCTCCCGCTCGATCTCGGCCTTCTCCTTCTCGAGCCGGGCGAGGAGGGCCTCGGCCTGCCGCTCCTTGTCGTCGCGGCGGGCGCGGGCGTCCTTCACCACCTCGGCCGGCAGCCCCAGCCGCTCCGCCATCTCGAGGGCGAGGCTTCGCCCGGGCGCGCCGAGGGTGAGGCGGAACGTCGGCTCGTAGGTGTCGGGGTGATAGCCGAAGGAGGCGGTCGCGACGCCGGGGGTCGACTGCGCGTAGGCCTTCATGAGGCCGTGGTGCGTCGTCGCCAGCACCATCGCCCCCCTCTGGCGGAAGTGCTCGACGATCGCGACGCCGAGGGCACCGCCTTCGGTGGGATCGGTGCCGGCGCCGACCTCGTCGAGGAGGACGAGCGCCGGCCGGGCGAGCTCGCGCGTCATGTCGACGATCGCCGCGAGGTGGGAGGAGAAGGTCGAGAGGTTCTCGGCGATCGACTGCTCGTCGCCGATGTCGGCGTAGATGCGCCGGAAGACGGGCAGGCGGCTGCCGGGCGCGGCCGGCACGTGGAGGCCGCACTGCGCCATGAGGGCGGAGAGGCCGACCGTCTTGAGGGCCACGGTCTTGCCGCCCGTGTTCGGGCCGCTGACGACGAGGACCGGCTCCTCGCCTCCCACGCGGAGGCTCACCGGCACCGGCTCGCTCGATCGCGCGATCCCGAGCCGCTCGGCCAGCCTCGGCATGAGGAGGGGATGGCGCGCGTCGAGGAGCTCGATCTCAGGGGCTCCCTCGACGACGATCTCGGGGGGATGGGCGTCCATCTCCGTCGCGAGGAGCGCCATCGCTTGGACGGCGTCGAGCTCGCCGAGGACCGAGGCCATGTGGGCGAGGTCGGACGCCCGGTCCCCGGCGCGCGCCGTCAGATCCTGCAGGATGCGGAGGACCTCGTTCCTCTCCGCGTCCTGGAGCTCGACGATGTCGTTGTTCAGCTCGACGGCGGGGAGAGGCTCCACGAAGAGGCTCGCGCCGGAGCCCGAGGTGCCGTGGATGATCCCCGGCAGCTGCCCCTTGCTCTCGGCCTTGAGCAGGAGGACGTAGCGGTCGTTGCGGGTGGTGACGATCCGGTCCTGGAGGAGCCGCTCCGCGTCGGGGCTCCGGAGGTAGGCCTCCATCACGCTCGTGAGCTGCGACTTCAAGCGGAGGAGGGTGCGCCGGACGTCGGCGAGGCGCGGCGACGCGTCGTCAGCCACCTCACCCGAGGGGAGGATCGCCCGGCGGATCGCCGCCGCGACGTCGCTCGCGTCCCGCACCTCGGACGCGAGGCGGGACAGCCGGGGGGTGCCCTCCGCCCGTGCGACCCGGCGAGCGATCTCGACCCCTCCCTCGATGAACGACGCGAGGTCGCCGAGGAGGCGCGGCTCGAGGTGAGCCCCGCGGACCCGCGCCCCGGCCAGGGCCTCGGCCGGGTCCGGCAGGTCGTGATAGGGCTGGCGGCCGAAGGCTCCGAGGAGCGCGACTCCCTCGCCCGTTCGGGCCTGGGCCTCGCGGACGGCGGCGGGCTCGACGAGCGGCCGGAGCCCCTCCAGGCGGGCGCGGCCCTCGGCAGACCCCGCCTGTTGCAGGAGGAGCGCTCGGATGCGGTCGAACTCCAGTGCCTTGAGAGAGTTAGCGTTCACGCGCGTCGGCCCGGCCGTGCTGTCGGCTTTCTCGCGGTGCCCCGGTGCGCCACATAGGGGCGCCGAGCGCGCACAGCCGAGGCCCTTCCGCGCATGAGGGGTGGGACACGGCGAGACAAAACCAACCTACAAGATCAGCAGAATCAAGGGGTTTGTCAAGGACGCGTTGCCCCTCGCGACGAATCTCGCCCCGCGGAGGAGGATCGTCCCTTCAGGATGAGACAGGCCAGGTGGGCGGCCCCGAAGCCATTGTCGATGTTCACGACCCCCACCCCCGAAGAGCAGGAGTTCAGCATCGCGAGGAGCGCGGCCAACCCGTGGAACGAAGCCCCGTACCCGACGCTCGTGGGCACGGCCACGACGGGGACGTCGACGAGGCCCGCCACGACCGAGGGCAGGGCGCCCTCCATGCCCGCCGCCACGATCACGACGTCCGCCTGGCGGATCGTCTCGGCCCGGTCGAGCAGCCGGTGAAGGCCCGCGACGCCCACGTCGTAGATGCGATCGACGGCCGCGCCGTGGAAGGCCGCGGTCACGGCGGCCTCCTCGGCCACCGCCAGGTCGGAGGTGCCGGCCGCGCAGATGGCCACCCGCCCCGGGAGGGCCGGAGCCGCTTCTCTTGCGACGGTCAGGCACCGGGCCTCGGAGTGGAAGAGGGCCTCCGGGTGGCTGGCCTCGACCCTCCGGTGGACCTCGGTCGTCGTCCGCGTGACCAGCACCCGCTGCCCCCGGACGGCGATCCGCTCGACGATCGCGACGATCTGGTCCGGCGTCTTGCCCTCTCCGAACACCGTCTCGGGGAAGCCCCGCCGCAGGGCGCGGTGGTGGTCGACCTTGGCGAAGCCCAGGTCCTCGAAGGGGAGGGTCGCGAGGCGGGACGCCGCCTCCTCGGGCGAGACGGACCCGGCCTTGACGTTCTCGAGCAGATCCTTCAGGTCGCGGGGATCCATTGACTTGGGGCGCGGCTCCGGTAGACTAACGCGCAGTGCCGGAGGCATGAGCCCCTTTTCTGGATGAGAAGGGGTGCCTTCATGCGGCACTTCCGAAACTGCCATCATCCGCCGGCGATTCGGACGTTGTCAAGGGAGCGCGGTCGTGTCCGTCGAGCCGGGCGGGCGCGATGAGCGTGGGGAGCTGGTCGAGACCGTCATGAGCGCGATCGAGTTCGGGATCCTGGGTCTCTACTTCCTGACCCTCGTCATCCTGGCCGTCCTGGGCTTCCATCGTTACGTGATGGTGTGGCTCTACTTCAAGCACAAGGCCCGGAAAGCCGTTCCCGCCCCGCTGCCCGCCGAGCTTCCCCGCGTCACCGTCCAGCTCCCGATCTTCAACGAGGTGTACGTGATCGACCGCCTGCTCGAGTCGGTGGCCCAGATCCGCCACCCGAAGGACCGCCTCGAGATCCAGGTCCTCGACGACTCGACCGACGAGACGACCGCGATCGCGGTCCGAGCCGTCGAGCACTACCGGGAGCGCGGTTTCGACATCCGCTACCTGCATCGCGCCGACCGCACGGGGTACAAGGCGGGGGCCCTCGACGCCGGCCTCCGCACCGCGACGGGCGAGTTCGTCCTCATCTTCGACGCCGACTTCGTGGCTCCCCCGGACATCCTCGAGAAGACCCTCGGCCACTTCGCCGACCCGGGGGTCGGGATGGTCCAGGCCCGCTGGGGCCACATCAACCGCGACTACTCGCTCCTCACCCGCGTGCAGTCGATCATGCTCGACGGGCACTTCATCATGGAGCACGGAGCGCGCAGCCGATCCGGCCGCTTCTTCAACTTCAACGGGACGGCGGGCGTGTGGCGCCGGGCGGCGATCGGGGACGCGGGCGGTTGGCAGCACGACACCCTCACCGAGGACCTCGACCTCTCCTACCGGGCGCAGATGAGGGGCTGGCGTTTCGTGTACCTCCCCGACCTCGTCTCCCCGGCCGAGCTGCCGGTCGAGATGAACGCCTTCAAGACGCAGCAGCAGCGCTGGGCGAAGGGTTCGGTGCAGGTGTGCCGGAAGCTGCTGCCGCGCGTCCTCGCCTCCCCGCTGCCCTGGCGGAAGAAGGTCGAGGCCACCTTCCACCTCACCGCGAACCTCGCCTACCCCCTGATGGTCCTCCTCGCCGGTCTCATGTTCCCGGCCATGGTCATGCGCTACAACATGGGCTTCGCGGAGATGGTCGTAGTGGACGTGCCGATCTTCCTCGCCGCCACCGCCTCGGTCTGCGCCTTCTACGTCGTCTCGCAGAGGGAGCAGTTCCCGTCGGGCTGGACCTCGAAGGCGAAGTACATCCCGGCCGTGCTCGGGATCGGGATCGGCCTCAGCCTCAACAACGCGATTGCGGTCATCGAGGGCCTCTTCGGCAAGACCTCCGAGTTCGCCCGCACGCCGAAGTACAGGATCGAGGGCACGGACGACACGTGGAAGCAGAAGGTCTACCGGGGCAAGGCGAACTGGGTGCCGTACGCGGAGCTCTGCCTCGCCGGCTACTTCACCTTCGTCGCGCTCTACGCCGTGGCCTTCGGCCTCGTGGGCACCCTGCCCTTCGTCGCCCTCTTCCTCTGGGGCTTCCTCTACACCTCGGGGATGTCGCTCGCCCAGAGGTTCGAGTGGCTCCTCCCGCGCGAGCAGGAGGCCTAGCGCTTCCCGCCTCCGCAGGCCTTGCAGGGGCAGAGCTGGCGGAGGAGCCGATAGCTGTAGATGCCGGTGCTGTGGCCGTCCTGCCAGGTCAGCGAGACCGCGTAGTTGCCGACGCCGTCCACGTGGACGAGCTCTTGGCCTTCGAGGCCGAGGTACTTGGCGGTGGGAGCGTGGCCCTGGCAGGAGGCGCAGGGACACCAGGAGCGCAGGTAGTCGAGAGGGAAGACCGATTCGTGCCCGTCCTCCCAGAGGACGACGACGCGACGGGCCTTTCGCTCGTGGCGGATCTCGACCGGCTCGGGGTGGGCTTCGTTCACTCGGTCCCGAGAGTGACGTCGTCCACCTTCCAGGTCCCGCCCTCCTTGATGAGCTTGACCACGATCGGCTTCGGCGAGCCCCCTCCGGTCAGCACGCCCCGGAGCGTCGCGCGGTCGTTGTCGAGCGAGCGCTGGTAGAAGGTCGCGTCCTTCGAACGGGCGATCGCGTTCTGGATGGCCTGGAGCTCGTCCGGGCTCAGCCGCGAGCGGCAGGCCTCGGTCATCCCCGCGTCGGGGCGCTCGCCCTGGCGGATCTCCCCGAGCCACGCGTGGGTCGCGTCCGCCGCGCCCTTCGTCGACATGTAGACTCCCCCCCCGATCACGAGGGCGAGGACGACGCCGAGCAGCAGGCAGCCGCAGCAGCCGGCGGTGATCCAGAAGAGCGGGCTCCGGCCCTTCTTCGCCGGGGGAGCGCCGGCGGGCATCTGCGGGACGGGCGCCGAGGGCGCGCCGGGCCGGAAGCGTCCCTTCGCCGCGGCCGCGCTCGGGGGTGATGGCGGCGCGGGCGCCGCCGCCGGCGGGGGCAGCGGTGGCGGTGCGGCCTTCGGGGCCGGCGGCGGAGGCAGGGGCGGAGGCGCGGGCGCAGCCGGAGGCGCGGGCGGGGGCATCGAAGGCGCCATCACCGTGGCCGAGTCGTCGGCGAGGACCGGCGTCGCGACCGTGGCCTCCGGGTCCTCGACGAGGTCCACCCGGAAGGCGAGCGCGCCGAAGCGCAGCTCCTGGTGGTGTTTGAGCGCCTGCTCGGCGACGCGCAGGCTGTTGAGGTAGGTGCCGTTGGCGCTGCCCTGGTCCACCACCCACCACGCCCCGCCGCGCTTCTCGAGCCGGGCGTGGCGGCGGGAGACGGAGCCGTCGGTCACGACGATCTCGCAGCTCGGGTCCCGCCCCACCATGCTCTGGTCCTTCACGACCTCGATGGGGGGGCCGGAGACGGGCATGAGTCGCAGACTGGCCATTTGGGGACGCTCCCTCGCGGATGCTTCGCGCCCGTGCTCGGACGGAAGTTGCCGTCGATTCTAGAGATGCGCGTGCGGGGGGTCAACGGCGGCAATCGGTGCGTTTGGCCGCCTTGGCCCGTTTATTGACAGCGCGAGGCGGCCCCTCCTAGAATATCGAGTCGGCCCTTCTCGACGGAAATCCCATGAACGACAAGGCCTTCGGCGGGCGACTGCTGGCGTTCCTGTCCTCCCTCCGACTGGCCGTCGTGACGATGGTGACGCTCGGGTCCGTCTGCGGGTTCGCCACGTTCTACGAGATGGAGCACGGGACCCCGGCCGTCCAGCGGGAGATCTACCAGACTCCCTGGTTCGCCCTCATCCTCGGCCTCCTCGGTCTCAATGTCTTCTCGGTGATGGTGAGCCGCTACCCGTGGACGAAGCACCACATCGGCTTCCTCGTCGCCCACGTCGGCATCCTGCTCGTGCTCACGGGGTCGGTCTACTCGCTCTACCGCGGTCTCGACTCCAACATGGCCCTCTTCGAGGGCGCGACCTCGGGCCGAGTCGAGCTCCTCGAGAAGGCAGTGCACGTTTCCGTGCCCGGCCTGGGAGTGAGCGGCGCGTTCCCGGTCGTGTTCGAGAAGCACCCACCCGCCCCGGGGCGGGAGAAGCGCTACGCCCTGCCGGGTAGCGACCTCGTCCTCGTCGCGGACGATTACCAGCCGCACGTCGCGATCGTGGAGTCGTTCGCGCCCGCGGACGCCGGCGCGCCCGCCCTCCACTTCGTCCTCCAGGCGCCCATGGCGACCCAGGAGCAGTGGCTCGTGGCGGACGACCCCCAGCGGAGGCAGCTCGACCTGGGCATGGTGTCGTTCGAATTCAGCACCGCGGCGAGCGACGCGCAGGCGGCCGATCTCCTCGGAGCCTCCGCAGGCGCCAACCACCTCTCGTTCGTGATCCGGTCCGACGGCGCCTTGCTCTTCGCCGCCGCCGACGGGTCGGGTGCCGTCCGCGAGGGCACGGTCGAGACAGGGAAGCCCATCCCCACCGGCTGGCCGGCGATGGGGGTGACCGTCGACCGCTTCCTCCCGCGGGCCCGCCTCGAGCGGACCGTCAAGCCGGAGACGCCGCCGGCCAAGGAGGAGCGCCGGCAACCGGCCGTGCGCCTCCACCTCGAGGGGCCGAAGGGGAAAGGCGAGCCGGAGTGGGTGCCGTGGGGCGAGAGCGTCCGCGTCGCCTACCTGGACCAGACGGCGAGCCTCGCCTACCGCTCGCCGGAGGCGGAGCTGCCGTTCAAGGTCACGCTCCTGAAGTTCAACAACGAGCCGTACCCGGGCTCCCGCATGGCCTCGACGTTCGAGAGCAAGGTGCGGGTGGAGGACCCGGAAGAGGGCACGTTCGAGACGCTCATCTCGATGAACCACCCTCTGCACCACCGCGGGTACATCTTCTTCCAGTCGTCGTTCGTCGAAGGCCGGCCGATGATGTCGATCTTCTCGGTGGCGCGGGCACCGGGGCTGCCGCTCGTCTACCTGGGCACGACCCTCATCGGCGTGGGGATCGTGTGGATGTTCTACGTCAAGCCCTGGCTGGCCAGGCGCCAGGCCGCGGCGGCTCTGGCCGCGCACCGCGCTCGGGAGAACCGGAATGAAGCGAACGCTGCTGACCCTCTCTCTGCTCGCGCCTAGCGCGCCCGTCTGGGCGGCGGGGCCCGAGCTCCAGCCGCTGCGCGAGATCGCCGTCCAGGACGGCGGCCGCGTGAAGCCCCTCGACAGCTTCGCGCGTGAGCTCGCCAAGCGGGTGCAGGGCGCCCGCGCCTTCGGCTTCGAGAGCGTGGCCGGCCTCGAGCCCGCCGAGTGGCTGCTCGCCACGCTCGCCGCGCCCGAGCGCTGGAAAGAGGAGCCGGTCGTCAGGGTCACCCACGCCGGCCTGCGCCAGGCCGCCGGCCTCCCGAGCGACAAGGACCGCTACAGCTTCCAGGAGCTCGCCGACCACAAGGGCCTGCAGGACGCGGTCGCGCGGGTGCGGGAGAAGCTCGGCCGCAACGAGGACCCCGACCCCGTGGAGAGGGAGGTGCTCGACCTCTACGACACTCTCGTCATCTACCAGGGCGTGATGTCGGGCGAGTCGCTCCACGTCGTCCCCCACCCCGACGACCCGAAGGCCGCCTGGTCCTCGATTGCCGACCTCGCCGGTCCCCAGGCGGCGGCGATCCCCCAGGCGCAGCGCCTCCGGGCGCTCGTGACCGCCCTCGTCGTGGCCTACCGCGACGGCGACCGGGCCGGCGTCGGGACCGCCGCCTCGGCCCTCGGCCGCCGCCTCGCCGAGCTCGCCCCCGCGGTCTACCCCGCGGAGAAGGACCTCGCCCTCGAGGTCCACTACAACCACGCCAAGCCCTACCGCGCGGCCTGGCTGCTCTACCTCCTCGGCTTCCTCGCCCTCCTCGCGAGCTTCCCCCTCGCCTCGCGGCACCTCTCGTGGGCCGGCCTCGCGCTCGTCGGGGCGGGATTCCTCAGCCACGCCTACGGCATGGTCCTCCGCATGGTGATCTCGGGCCGGCCTCCGGTCACCAACATGTACGAGTCGGTCGTCTGGGTGGCCTTCGGCGCGGTGCTCTTCTCCCTCGTCTTCGAGGGCATCTACAGGGTCCGCATCTTCGCCGCCTGCTCCTCCGCCCTCGCCGTCGTCTGCCTCATCCTCGCGGACAACGTGCCCATCCTCGACAGCTCGATCTCCCCCCTCGTGCCGGTCCTCCGCGACAACATGTGGCTCACCATCCACGTGCTGACGATCACCCTCGGCTACGCCGCTTTCACTCTCGCCATGGGTATCGGCCACCTGAACCTCGGCCTCTACTTCTTCCGCCCGGGCGAGGTCGCCCTCTTCAAGTCGCTCTCCCTCTTCCTGTACCGGGCCCTCCAGGTCGGCACCCTCTTCCTCGCGGTGGGCACGCTCCTCGGCGGGGTGTGGGCGTCCTACTCGTGGGGCCGCTTCTGGGGCTGGGACCCCAAGGAGACGTGGGCCCTCATCGCCACCCTCGGGTACCTCGCGATCCTCCACGCCCGCTTCACGGGCTGGATCAAGGACTTCGGGATGGCGGTGGGGTCGCTCCTCGGCTACCTGCTCGTGCTCATGGCGTGGTACGGCGTGAACTTCGTCCTCGGCACCGGCCTGCACTCCTACGGCTTCGGCTCCGGCGGCTACCGGTACGTCGGTGGTTTCGTGGCGTTCGAGGTCCTGGTCATCGTGTCCGCGCTCCTGCGGCACCGCTCCGAGCAGTCCAAGCACGCGCCGGCGCCCACGCCGGCGCCCGCACACTGAGGAGGACTCCGATGAAGAAGGTGTGGGCTCTTTCCCTCCTGGCCCTGCTCGTCGCGGCCCGGGCGCCGGCCGCGGAGCAGACGGTCACGTTCAAGAGCGGCGACGAGCAGGCCTCGGGCCTGCTCGTGACGCCGGACGGCAAGGGGCCCTTCCCGGCCACGGTCGTGATCCAGGAGTGGTGGGGCCTCAACGACTGGGTCAAGGACCAGGCCCGGGCCCTCGCCCAGCAGGGCTACGTCGCCCTCGCGGTGGACCTCTACCGCGGAAAGGTGGCGACGACCCAGGAAGACGCGCACCAGCTCATGATGGGCACTCCGCCCGACCGGGCGATGCGCGACCTGCAGGGCGGCCTCGCCTACCTGCGGTCGCGCGCGGAGGTGAAGAAGGAGCGCATCGGCTCCATCGGCTGGTGCATGGGCGGCCGCTACAGCCTGCAACTCGCGACCGTGGAGCCCGGGCTCGCCGCCGTCGTCGCCTACTACGGCGCGCCGCCGACCGACCCCGCGGCCATCGCCGCGATCAAGGCGCCGGTGATGGGGAACTTCGGGGCCGAGGACAAGGGGCCGACGCCGGACCAGGCGCGCGCCTTCGAGGCCGCCCTGAAGAAGGCGGGCAAGACGGTCGACATCAAGATCTACGACGGGGCCGGCCACGCCTTCGCGAACGTCAACAACCCCTGGGGCGGCTACCGGAAGGAGGCCGCCGCCGACGCGTGGGCGCGGACGACGGCCTTCCTGGCCCAGCACCTGAAGAAGTAGCCGCTACCGCTCGAGGCGCAGCTCCGCGAAGCCGACGGCGCAGGTCGCCCGGCTCGACGCCTCGTCGAGGATGCGCGCCCAGTCGACGAGCGCCTGGCCTCGTTCCCAGCCGATCCCGTCCGCCGAGTCCGCCCAGCCGATGGGCAGGTCGCCGCGGGACGTGCGCGAATCCTCATCGATGGGCTCCGGCCCGCGCCCCGGTGTCGGCCCGGCGACTCGGGGCGGGGGCGTGCGCGAGCGGCGGGCCCTTCGCCTCCCCCGCCCGGGGGAAGCAGAGCCTCCGGAAGTTGCACCGGCGGCACACCTGCGGCCGATCGACCATCGGGAAGTCCTCGAGCCGAGCGACGTTCGCCGCGGGGTCGAGGAGGAGCGCCCTCATGTCGCGCGCGCTCCGCTCGATGAAGCTCCGCGCGTGAGCGACCATCTTCTTCGTCACCGACCGGCGGACCGCCTTCGGGACCGCCAGGTAGTTGAGCTCGGTCGAGATCTCCTCGGGGCCGCCCACCCAGCCCGTCTCGGTCGCGTAGAGGGCGTAGCCGGCCACCTGGATCTCGTTGAAGCGTCCCTCGCCGCGGCCCGTCTTCCAGTCCACGATCACGACCCGGCCGTCGCGGTCGCGGTAGGCGAGGTCCATGCGGAGGAAGACCTCGATCTCGCCCACGTGGAAGGAGACGAGGTCTTCGAGGGCGAGCCAGCGCTCGCGGCCCAGCTCGAGGGCGCGCCTGAGCGTCGCCGAGCGGAAGAAGTGCTTGAGCGAGCGCATCACGGTGTTCACGGCGAGGCGCTTGTCCTCCGGCTCGACGGGGACGTCGTACTCGTGCTCGAAGAGCCGGAAGCGCAGCGAGCCGGCCTCGCTCTCCCGCCAGTCGCCGACCATGCCCGAGTGGACGACGGAACGGACGAGGGCCTCGCGATCATCGGGCGAGGGCAGGGCGTCGTTCGTGCGCAGGAAGGACTCGATCGTTTCGTGGACGACGCTGCCCGCCCAGAGCGGGAGGGCGGAGAGCTTCTTCAGCCGCCGGACCTCGTCGTCGTCGAGAGACGCGTAGTACGAGTAGTAGTAGCGGCGGCGGCAGGTGGCGAAGGTGTCGTGGCGGGACGCCGACCACGAGAAGGGCCCGGGCATCGTCGGGACTCTAGCACGCCCCCCACCCACCCCTGCGGTCGGGGAGAAGGGCTGAGTCAGGGCCAGTTGCGCTGGGTTCGCGCCTTCCGGTCCGGGGAGCGGCGCAGCTGGGCCTCGCGGTACTCGTCGAGCTCGGCGGGGGTGATCGCGAAGCCGAGGCCGCTCGGCAGCTCGGAGTTCGACATGAGCTCCCGCTGGAGCCGGGCAAAGCAGAGCTCGGGCGCGTCCTGGAAGCGGGCCTTCCGCGTCTCGAAGGCGGAGTTGGGTATCGTCACCGTGTAGAGGCGCGGGTCGCCGGCGCCGTCCACCCGCAAGCGGTACGCCCGGCCCTCGCTCGTGCACTCGAAGCCCAAGTAGCGGATCGCGAGCGGCCGTACGGCGGCAGGCCGTTTAGGAAGAGCCGTGTCGTGAGGGCCGTGATCCATGGACCGGAACCTCCGTCGGAGCGTGGAGGGACCGGGGATGGCCCGCGCGGCTCACTACCTAGAGTAGCACGTCTACACCGGCACCGTGCGGCCGAGCGCGGTGAAGACGACGAGCCGCTCCCGCACCGGGAGAGACGCGGCCTGGGCGAGGCCGCGGCCATAGAGCTGGAGCTGCGGGGCGTGGTGCGCGGCCTGGGCGAGCGCCTGGTCGTCGGCGATGGCGTCGCTCTTGTAGTCCACCACGACGAGCTGGCCGTCCTCCTCGAACACGAGGTCCACGAAGCCCTCGACGAGGTGCGCCCCGTCCGGGAACCACAGCGAGAGCTCGCGCCAGACCCGCGGCGACCGACGGGCGCGGTCCATCACGGGAAGGGAGAGGACCCGCTCCGCCTGCACGGCGGCCCGCCCGGCGGCCTCGGCATCGACGCCGAACGAGGGCGCGATCGCCTCCGCCGCGGCGCGGACGCGCTCCGCCCGGCCCGCGTCCACGTCATCGAGCGGCGCCCAGTGGAGGAGGCGATGGACGAGGCTGCCGAAGTCGCGTCCCCCGGGTCCTCCCGCGGCGGCGACGGGCGGCGGCGCCGTCCGCGCGGCGAGCCGGGTGGCGGGGACGGGCGCGGGCACGCGCTCCGCCGCGCGGCCGAGCAGGTCCTTTCGCTCCGCCCTCCAGCGCGCGGCCACCCCGTCCCCGCCCTCCGCGTTCGCGACCGCCCACAGCTCCCGCCCCCGTCCAGCGGCCTCGGCTCGCGCGACGCCCTCCACGTCCACCACGCGCACGTCGGCGTCGCTCGCCGCGGGCAGGCGGGAGATGAGCTCCTTCCAGAACTCGCCCACGTCGGCGTCGACCGGCGGCCGGGGGACGACGAGGAGGTCCCGCGCGCGCGTGCAGGCCACGTACAGGAGGCGGCGCGACTCCGCCCGCCCCTTCCTCTCCTCCCGCCGGACGAGGCCGTCCCAGTCCGGGGGCTGGCACCCCCCCCGGAAGCCGATCGCGATCCGCCCCTCCTCCCAGATCGGGACGGTCGTGATCGGCGAGTAGCCGTTGTCATCGGTGTCGTAGAGGGCGACGACCGGCGCCTCGAGCCCCTTCGCCTTGTGGATCGAGAGCACCCGTACCGTGTCGGGGTCGCCCGGCCGGGTCGCCGGCAGGTCGGGCTCCTCGCGGGCGTTCTGGATCCGGTCCTCGAGGAGGTTCGCGAACCCGCGCAGGGTCAGGGCGCCGAGGGCCGACGCCTCGCGGGCGAGGGCCGCCACCTTCTCGAGGTTGGCGATCTGCGCCTCGCCCCGTCGCGAGCCGGTGAGGGCGGCGAGGACGCGCGTCTCGTCGTAGAGCCGCTCGAGGAGAGCGGGGACGCTCGCGTGCCGTCGCGTCCGGTGGAGCTCGCCCAGCACGGCCACGGCCGGGGCCAGGGCCGCCGCCCCGGGCCGGGTCTCGTCGATCGCCCCCGCCCAGAGGGGTCCTCCGGAGAGCGAGTACGCCACGACGTCCCGGTCGCTCGCTCCGAAGAACGACGAGCGCAGGGCGGCGACGAGGGCGATGCGGTCCGTCGGGTCGTCGATCGCGCGGAGGACGGCGAGCGTCTCGTGGACCTCCTGGCGGTCGAAGAACGACTTCCCGCCCTCGACCGTGAAGCGCAGCGACAGGGCCTCGAGCGCCTCCTCGAGCGCGGAGACACGGGTGAGGCGGCGGGCGAGGACGAGGACGTCGCCGGCGCGGCTCCCGCGCTCCGCGCCCGTGACCGGGTCGCGCACCGCCTCGGACCCCCGCGCGACCCCGGCGAGAAACGCGGCGAGGCCCGAGGCTTCGGCGTTCAGGAGGTCGCCCCCGCCCGCGTTCGTCGGGGCCGCGAAGCGCAGGGCCACGACCGACGGCCCGTCGCCGAGGCCGGGCGGAGGCGCGATCGCCTCGTAGGCCGGCTGGTCCGCCTCGTCCGAGGCCTGGATGAGCTCGGCGAACACACGGTTCACGAACCGCAGGATGGCGGGCCGGGAGCGGAAGTTCTGCACGAGGTGCACGACCGCCCCCTCCGGCGCCTTGCGGACGAGATCGCGGAAGAGGCGGACCTCGGCCCGGCGGAAGCGGTAGATGGACTGCTTCGCGTCGCCCACCACGACGAGGGCCCCCGGACGGTCGCCGGCCAGGAGACGGGCGATCTCGACCTGCAGCGGGTCGGTGTCCTGGAACTCGTCGATGACGACGTAGCGGAACCGGCCGCGGAACCACTCCCGCACGAACGCGTGGTCGCGCAGGGCGTCGCGGGCCTTCGTGAGCAGGTCGAGGAAGTCGAGGACACCGCGCTCGGCCTTCTTCCGCGCGTAGAGGACGCCCACGCCGGCGAGGGCCCGGACGAGGCGCCCGTGGAGGTCGGCCCCCTGCTCCGCGGTCCAGATCGCGCGCGCCTCCTTCGTCCAGGACGCGATCGCCCGGCCCTCGGCCAGGGCCTCCGCGGAGGGCCAGTGGGGCTTGAAGCCGAAGGTCGACGGGATCGTGTCGAGAGCGAGCAGGTGGCGGCCGAGCGCTTCGCCCTCGAGAAAGCGCGAGGTCTCGGCGAACCCCGCGAGGCGGTCGAGCCGGGCGCCCAGGCTGTCGCCCTCCCTGACCGACGCGGCGAGCTCCCGTGCCCGGGCCCCCTTCGCCAGGAGCTCCCGCTGGGCGGCGCCGGCGTCGAACGACCCGCCCGCGACCGGCTCCAGGTCCCGCTGGTCGAGGAGGGCGCGGGCGAGGCCTCGCAGCGAGGTGCGCTCGCCCCAGCCGTCGCCCTCGAGCGGGATGCCGCGGTCGAGGGCGTCGAGCAGCACGTCGTCGCCGCCGCCGAGCCGCTCGCCCAGCCACTCCTCCCAGGCCTCGGCGAAGATTCCGTCCGCCTCCGCCTCGTCGGCGGTGCGGAAGGCGGGAAGGACGCCGCACTCGAGCGGCCGCTCCTGGAGGACCTGGGCGCAAAGCGCGTGGACGGTGGAGACGCTCGCACGCTCGAGCACGTCGAGGGCGTCGCCGACCCGCCCGCGCTCGACGTCCGGGAGCCGCGCGTCGGACCGTGCCCGCTCGAGCCTTTCCCGCAACCGCAGCTTCATCGTCGTGGCCGCGTTCTCGGTGAACGTGACGGCCGCGACCTCCAGGAGGCTCGCCGCGCCCGTGCGGACGATCGCCTCGATGCGGTCCACGAGGAGCGTCGTCTTGCCTGTGCCCGCCCCCGCCTCGAGCACGAGGCTCGTGGCGTGGTCGCGGCGGGCCCGCTCGCGCGCCTCTTCGTCGACGGGGCGGAAGCCGGTCACGACACGTCCCGCAGCCGGAGGTACTCCTGGAGGGACCGGTCGCGGACCTTGATCGACTGGCGGCGCTCGAGGAGGGCCTTCGGCCCGCACACGGCCGTGAAGTCGCAGAAGTCGCAGGCCGTGGGCTCCTGCGCGAAGACGCCGCGGGCCACGAGGCCCACGAGCCTGCCGAGGAGATCGCGGAACGCCGCGCCCTCGGCCAGGTCGGGCCGGAACGCCACCTGACGCCCGCCGTCCACGTAGTCGAGGAAGGCGTCCACGACGCGCTCGCCGGGGAGAAGCCTGGCCGTGGCCAGGACGTAGAAGGGGATCTGGAGCTGCTTCCCTCCCCGGAAGATCCCGCCGTCGTCCTTCGGGGCGCGGCCCGTCTTGTAGTCGCGGAGGACGAGGCCGTCCTCCCGGCGGTCGATGCGGTCGATCTTCCCCGACACCCGGAGCATCCGCCCGTCGCCGAGGTCGATCTCGAGCGGCTCGGGGTCGTGAGGCTCCTCCGCGTCCCGCTCCCGGCCGAGACCGAAGCTCAGCTCGAAGTGGGCCGGCGTGGACCGGTCGGCGCCCGCGGCCTCGCGGACGAGCCACGCCTGCACGGTGTCGTGGAAGCGGCGCTTCTCGCGCTGCCAGAGGAGGGTGAAGCGCGGGGGGCTGCCGGCCACGAGCCCCTCGAGGGCCTCCTCTGCCATCTCTGCGAGGCGCGTGCGGGCCGGCTCCGTCGCCCGCACCGGCAGCTCGCCCCGGTCCCGGCGCTCGCGGAGATAGCGCTCGGCCACCCGGTGGAAGAGGTCTCCCCGCTCGAGGGGCTCGATCCGCCGCCGCTCCTCGGGCTCCGGAGCCGGCTGGAGGTGGAGGACGTTCTGCAGAAGATAGAGGAATCCGCAGCGGGCGTAGGTGGCGAGGCGGCTCGCCGAGACGGGATGGCGCCCGAGGAGCGGGTCGAGCCGCGCCGCGAGGTCCTCGTCCCCTTCGCCCACGACGAGCCCGTCGTAGCGGGTCAGGCGCCCCGACCAGCGCGCCTGGCTCGCGAGGCGCGACTGGCGGAAGAAGGCCGAGCCCGCGGCGATCGCCGTCGCCGCCGTTTCGTCGCGCCGCACCCGCAGGCGGTCGCGCTCGCCCTCGTCCACCGCGTCCTCGAGCGGGAGCCGCCCCGGGTCGTCCTCGGCGACGAGCCCCTCCAGCTCGGCCCCGGCGAGCGGCCGCCCGGCGAGCGTAGACGCCGCGGCGGCGAAGAAGAGCGAGGGCAGACGCTCGCGGCCGGTGCGCCCGTCGGCTCGCGGGTAGGAGAGGAAGAGGCGCTCCGTGGCCTGCGAGACCGCGCGGTGAAAGAGCCGGCGCGCCTCGAGGAGGCGGTCCTGGGTGGTGGGCAATGCACCTGTCGAAGTCGGCGCGGAACCCGTGGCCCCGGGGACGACTTCGACAGGCTCCTCCCACAGCAGCGAGAGCTGGGACGGAGAGGGCTTGCGGGAATGAGGAAGTCGTGAGGTGGAGCGGGGAGGATTGGGGGATGCCGAGAGCGCCGGTGAGGAACCGCTCTCTTCAAGGTCAGGTTCCTGGACTCCGAGCGCCAGCCGCTCGGAGTCCAGGAGGAAGGGATCGGGCCGGAACACCCCGGGGTAGCCGCCCTCCACGAGGCCGGGGACGGCGACCACCCGGAAGGGAAGCCCCGCCATCGCGTCGAGGGCTCCCACGTGAACCGCTCCGCTCTCGAGAGGCTCGAGGGGCAGCCGCTCCCACTCGAACCGGGCCTCGACGACCTGCTCCACCTCCTCCCACCGCGCCCGCTCGGCGACGGATCCGAGGCCGCCGAGGTCGGCGATGACCTCGAGCACCGCGTCGCGATCCCGCTCGGGGCCGATCCACTGCTCGACGACGGTGCGCAGCCTCTCGACCCACTCCGGCCACCGAGCCTCGCCGGCGAGGCCGTCGAGCGTCGCCCCGAGGAGCTCGACGACGCGGAGCAGCGCCTCCGCGTCGGCCACGTGGCGGAGCCGCCGCGCCCGCCGGTCCTCGTCCCGCTCCACCTCCGCGGCCTCGCGCTCCGCCTCCCCCCACGCGCGCAGGCCGACGATCCACCGGCTGAGGCCGGACACGATCCCCGCCTCCCGGCTCAGCTGATCCCATCGCGCGGGCTGCGCCGGGGCGCCGGGGCCGAGGAGGTCGGCGAACGGCACCGGGGCGAAGGTCAGGAGCTCCATCACCGCCCTTCGCTCGAGCCCACGGCAGCGGAAGAGGAGGAGCAACGCGCGCGCGGCGCGGCCGAAGCGGAGGGGCAGCGACGGGTGCAGTCGGTGCGGGACGCCCAGCCGCGCGAGGAGGTCGGTGAAGAGCGGGGCGTACGTCTCGGGCCTCGGCAGCACGACGCCCATCTCCTCGAACGGCACGCCCCGGGCCGCTTCGCGGAGGAGCCGCCGGGCGAGGGAACGGACCTCGGCGGCCTCGCCGGGTGCGGTCACCAGCTCGACCGCGCCGTCCTCGACCGGGAAGCCCGCAGGAGGCTCGAAGAGGCTCTCGCGCAGCCGGCGCAGGGACGGTGGCGGATCGGGAGGGCCGAGAGCCGCGAGCGGCGTCTCGCTCCACTCGGCCTCGGCGACGCCGCGGGAGGCGAGCCGGCTGCGAAAGGAATCGGGCCGCAGCGACGGAGGAAGGGGGCGCCGGAGGACGCGTACGGGGAAGGCCGCGGCGAGCGCGGCCACGAACTCGGCCTCCGCACGATCGAGCTCGAGGTCGTCGGCGACGACGATCTCGGCCCCGTCGAGCCATCGCGCCGCGGGGAGCGCGCCTCGCGCCGCGGCCAGGAGGGTCACCGGGTCGGCGAGGCGTCCCTCGACCGCGGCCTCGAAGGCACGGTAGAGGCGGGCGAGCGCGGCCAGCCGCCGCGCGTCGTCCGAGCCAGGGGGGGCCGCGTCGGCGAGGTCGGCCAGTCGGGCGGGCGGGATCCCGGCCCGCCGCAGGGCGCCGAGGGTTCGGGCGAGGGCGGCCGCCACGGGCGCGCGCGGCGTCCCCTCGGGGAAGCGCAGCCCGGCGTCGCCGCTCTCGGCGAGGAGCCGCGCGGCGACGAGCGCGTCGTGCCCGCTCGTCCACGGGGCGAGGCCCCTCCCGAGGAGCACCGGCTCGGCGAGTGCGAGCGCGAGGTCGAGCGGCTTCATCGGGTAGACGCCGGCGAGCGCGCGGCCGGTCGAGGCGAGGCGACGCGGCAGCTCGACGGCGGCGGCGCTGGACGGCGTGAGGAGGACGAGGGGGCGCAGGCTCAAGGGGGCCCAGGCGATTCTAGCATCCGCCCTCGCGGCGATCGCGAGCGGTCGCGCGACGGCGGGCTCGAACGAGACCTCGACGCAGAAGGACGGCCACGAAGGCCGGTGGAGGATAATCCGCACCGTGGACCCGCTCGTCCGGCTGCAGAGGTACCTCGAGTGGCTGGTCACTCACCCCGTGGCCGAGCTCAGCCGGGCCCAGCGCTTCCTGCGCTTCGCCGTGAACCTCGTCCGCCACTGCAGCCGCGAGCTGCGGGCGAACGACGCCGGCGAGATGGCGGCCGCCCTCACCTACCGGACGATCTTCGGCCTCGTGCCGCTATTGATGGTGAGCATGCTGGCCTTCCGCCTCTTCGGCGACATGGAGAAGGCCGCCCGGGAGCTGCAGTCGGCCGCCTACGCCTTCTTCAACTACGAGGTCGACCCGGCCCGGCCCGAGGCGATGGCCTTCAAGACCGCGCTCGACGAGCGTCTCTTCGACGTGATGAGAGCGGTCGGCGGGCTGAGCTTCGAGGCGATCGGTGCCGTGGGCGCGCTCCTCCTCATCTGGGCCGCCCTCGGGCTCCTCATCTCGTTCGAGGACGCGGCGAACCGGATCTACCGCGCGCCGCGGGGCCGGGGCTGGCTCACCCGCATCGGCGTCTACTGGACGGTCCTCACCCTCGGGCCGATCCTCCTCCTCGTCGTCCTCTACGCCGCGAAGTACTGGCTCGTCCGGGCGGAGAGCCTTCCCGTCGTGGGGCCCTTCTTCGCCGTGCTCGGCGCCTTCGGCTCGCTCGGGGGCAGCTTCCTCGCCCTGACCCTCCTCTACAAGCTCCTGCCCAACACGCTCGTGCGCTGGCGTCCCGCGCTCGCGGGCGCCCTCGTGGCGGCCGGGCTTTGGGACGCCTCGAAGTGGGGCTTCGGGCTCTACGTGAGCCGGGCCCTGCCCTACCTGAAGCTCTACGGCGCGATCGGCCTCATCCCCCTCTTCCTCTTCTGGCTCTACCTCAACTGGCTGATCGTGCTCTTCGGCCTCGAGATCGCCTTCACCCTGCAGGCGATGAGGGGGCGCGTCTTCGAGGGCGGGGAGAGGCGGGGCGCGCTGCTCGCCGCCGATCCCCAGTGGCTCATTCCCGTGGCGGCCGCGATCGCGCGCGGCTTCGCGGGCGGCCAGCCGGTGGGCCGGCAGGCGCTCGCCGAGGAGCTCGACCTGCGGCTCGAGTCGGTGGCCGAGCTCGTGGACCGCCTCGAGGCGGAGGGCCTCGTCCACCAGGTGGCGCGGCGCGCCTCGGAGGACGTCGGCCTCGTCCTCGCCCTGCCGCCCGACCGGATCCCTCTCGCCCGCCTCGCGGATCTGGCGTCGTGCTCCACGCTCGGCACGAGGCCGCGCGCGGGCCCGGGGTGGGACGCGCTCGCCGCGATCCACGCGAGCGCCCGGGCGGCCGCCGGCGAGAGGACTCTCGCCGACCTCGTCTAGATCGGCACGCGGCTCAGACGGACCGTCTGGCCCAGGGCCACCGCCATCACCAGGTAGGCCCAGAAGATGGCGGGGAAGACGCCGACGCAGCAGAGGAGGATCCCGAACTGGGCCAGGAAGGAGGCGAGGAGGTAGATGACGAGCGAGAGGAGGTAGTTGCCGAGGTTCGCCTGGATGAAGGCGAGGGCCTCCCGCCACGCGAAGCCGTCGGCCACCGTCCCCCGCATGGCCACGCGGGCGAGCACGGCCGGCAGGTAGACGAAGAGGACCAGCGACAGGACCATGACGACTCCGTAGAGGGCCACGATGCCGAGGCCTCCCAGGAGCCCGAGCGCCTCGGAGGCGCGGCTGCCGCTCCCCGAGAGCGCCATCATGGGCAGTACAACGATGCAGCCGAGGCCCGAGAGCACCGCGACGAAGCCGAGCACGTAGAGGAGGTACACCACGGTGAGGCGCAGCCCGTCGCTGAAGATCCCCCCGAGGTCGTCCCACTGCGGCATCGGCTGCGGTTCCCCGGCGACCACGTTCCGCAGCGTGCGCGCGACGTAGCCCAGCACGAACGGCACCCCGATGAGCAGGCTGCAGGCGAGGGCGAACGCCCCTCCGATCAGGATCTTCTTGACCCACTCCGGGTCCTCGGTGACGAACGTGAACGAGCGGCCGAAGTCGACCGATCCCTGGACCGGGGGCGCCGCGCTGGACATGGAATCCTCGCTTTCGAGGGAGGCGTGGCAAGCTAACCCGAGGACGGCGGCGGGTCAACCGGCCCCGGCGCGGGAGTGCGGCCGCCGACCAACCCCCGTGTCGCGAGCGCGCGCCCGTCTGGTCAGCGTCCGGCGGTGCTACCCTTCCCGCGGATCCGGAGGAGCAATGAACAGAGACCGGCGTGCCTTCCTCGAGAGCCTGGCCGTCGTGCCTCTCGTGCCGGGAGCGCTCGGTCCCCAGGCCGCTCCCGCGCCGGCGCCCGACGCGACATCGGCCGGCCAGGAGGCGGTGGCGAACGCGCTCGCCGAGGCGGTGAGGCGGCAGTTCGGCGCCCATCTCGACGAGAGCGAGATCGAGGCGGTGAAGAGGCAGCTGCTGCGCAACCTCGAGCGTGCGGAGCGGCTTCGGAAGGCCGTCCGGCTGCAGAACGCGGACGAGCCGGTGGCCCGGTTCGAGCCGGTCCCGCCCGTCTCCAGGGGAGAAAGGCGATGATCGGCGAGGAAGTCCTCTTCACCGGCATCCGCGAGATCGGCGCTCACCTGCGGGCGAGGCGGATCTCGGCCGTGGACCTCGCGGAGATGTCGCTACGCCGGCTGGAGACGATCGGGCCGAGGCTCGGCGCGGTGGTGACGGTGACCCGCGAGCGCGCCCTGGCCCAGGCCCACCGCGCGAACCAGGAGCTCCTGGCCGGGAAGGACCGCGGAGCCCTCCACGGGATTCCCTACGGCGCGAAGGACCTCCTGGCCACGAAGGGGATCCCGACGACCTGGGGAGCGGAGCCTCTCCGTCAGCAGGTCTTCGATCTCGACGCGACGGTCGTGAGGCGGCTGGAGGAGGCGGGGGCAGTGCTCGTCGGGAAGCTCGCCATGGTCGAGCTCGCGGGTGGCCTCGGCTACAACAACCCCGACGCGAGCTTCACCGGGCCCGGCCGGACGCCCTGGAACCCGGACCACTGGAGCGGCGGCTCCTCGAGCGGACCGGGGGCGGCGGTGGCGGCCGGCCTCGTCCCGTTCGCGATCGGCAGCGAGACCTCTGGCTCCATCCTCAGCCCGGCCGCCTGCTGCGGCGTGACCGGTCTCCGTCCGACCTACGGTCTCGTGTCCCGCCACGGGGCGATGGCCCTCTCGTGGACCCTCGACAAGCTCGGACCTCTCGCCCGGAGCGCGGACGACTGCGCGATCGTGCTCGCGGCGATCGCCGGCCCCGATCCCGAGGACCCCACGACCGGCGCGATCTTCCCGTACGAGAAGCCGGCGAAGCGGGGCCGGCCCGGCCGCCGGTTCCGGATCGGCGTGCTCAAGCACGCCACCGCCGACACCGAGCCCGACGTCGAGGCCCGATTCCGGGAGGCCCTTCTGGCGCTGCGCGACGTGGCCGATCTCGAGGAGGACGTCGCCCTCCCGGACCTGCCCTACCGCGAGGCGGTGGGCGTCGTCATCGACGCGGAAGGAGGGGCGGCCTTCCGCGACCTGATCGAGAGCGGGCAGGTGAAGAAGCTCGCGGACCCGGCCGACCGCGTGGGCGGCTACGCGATGCTCATGACGCGGGCGGCGGACTATGTCGACGCGATGCGGGTGCGGGCCGTCGTCCGGACCGAGCTCGACCTCCTCCTCTCGCGCTACGACGCCGTCGTCTGTCCCGCCCGCAACCGGCTCGCCCCTCCGATCGGGCGCGACTTCGACCCGCCGGCGGCACTCGCGCCCGACGCGCCACGCCCACCGGCCGCGACGCAGGCCGGGAACCTGGCGGGCCTTCCCGCGATCGCGGTCCCGATCGGCTTCGGACGGGACCGGCTGCCGGCCTCGCTCCAGCTCCTCGGCCGCGCCCATTCCGAGGAGACGCTCGTGGCTCTGGCCGCTGCCTACCAGGAGATGACGGACTGGCACCGCCAGCGGCCGCCGGTGTCGTAGCCCGGTCGCAGCGGGACGTCCTCGACCCGGACCGCCCGCGCCTCCGCCTGGGATTCCGGTGCCCGGGGGGCGCTCCGCCCCCGGACCACGCCGGGTCAGTGCTTGCGGTTGAGGACGAAGCTGTTCTGACCCGCTTCCTTGCCGCCCGAGTACACCGTCCACGAGCTGTTCAAGCTGTCGCCCTTCCACTCGACGACGCCCGAGTGGATGTGGGTGTCCTTCGCCGGGTCGAAGTTCGTTCCCCCGTCGAAGGCGAAGACGAGGCGGTCCGGGGTGGAGGCCTTCGTGTCGAGCCGCATGCGGGGCTGGTTCGCCATGGCGCAGTAGTGCGTCATCACGAGCTGCCCGTCGACGAGGTGGTACATCGAGACCATCTCGTGGGGCGTGCCCGGGAAGAGCGTCTCCTCCACGACCGACCCCGCGGAGGCCACCCGGTAGGTGACGGTCGCGGCCTGGCCGGGCTGCCCGTGGCCCGCCTGGCCCTCCCACGTGCCGGCGAGGGACTTCAGCCGCTCGAACGCGGCCTTGCCGTCCACCGGCTGGGCCGTGGCCGACGACGCGAGGAGCCAGGGGACGAGGAGGACGGCCGATGCGACGGCCGGACGGGCCGAGAGGGGCGAGCGGGTCATGGAAACCTCCACCGGAGCTCTTGTCCGATTCTACCCCGGGCCACCTCGACGAGAGGCCCCGGTCCTCGCGGGGACGGCCACGCTCTCGGTCAGGCCCTTCCCGCCGCCACCACCTGGACCGGCGTGACGGCGGCGCGATCCTCCTCGCCGGTGCGGATGCGATAGATCTTCTCGACGGGCAGGACGAAGATCTTGCCGTCCCCGACGTCGCCGGTGCGGGCGGCGCCGAGGACGGCCTTCACCGTGGTTTCGACGAAGTGGTCCGAGACCCCGATGTCGAACCGCACTTTCTCCTGCAGCTCCATCTTCACCGTCGTCCCGCGGTAGGTCTCGACCTCCTCGGTCTCGCCCCCGTGGCCCTGGACGCGGCTGATGGTCAAGCCCTGGACGTCGGCGCGGAAGAGCGCCTCCAGGACCTCGTTGGCCTTCTCCGGCCGGACGATCGCCACCACGAGCTTCACGAGCGGCCTCCCTCCGCCGCCGCGGCGGCGATCGCGGGGACGGCGGCCGGCGCCTCGGCCTCTGTCCGCTGCAGGATCAGGATCGCGCCTTCGTCGTCGGCGTACGCCTCCTCGCCGTGCTGACTCACGTCGAGCCCGAGCCCCTCCTCGCGTCGGTCCACCTTGAGCGGGGTCACGAGGTCGATCAGCTTGAGCAACGCGTAGCTTGCGACGCCGCTGTAGGCGATCGTGGCAACGACGCCCGCCGCCTGGACGGCGAGTTGGGCGGGGTTGCCGTGGAGAAGCCCGTCGGCGACGCCGTTCCACCACTTCGCCGCGAAGACGCCGGTCAGGAGCGCGCCCACCGTCCCACCCAGGCCGTGCGCGGCGACCACGTCGAGCGAGTCGTCGAGCCGGGTGCGGGCCCGGTAGACGAGGGCGTAGTAGCTCGGGAAGGCGGCCAACATCCCGAGGACGAGGGCGGCCCGCGGGCCGACGAAGCCGGCAGCGGGCGTGATCGCCACGAGGCCAACGACGATTGCGGTCGCGGCGCCGACCGCGGTGGCCTTGCCGTTCCGCAGCAGGTCGAGCAGCGTCCACACGACGAGCGTCCCCGCGGGGGCGAGCATCGTGTTCGCGAAGGCGAGGGCGGCGAGGCCGTTCGCGGCGAGCGCGCTGCCCGCGTTGAAGCCGAACCAGCCGAACCACAGGAGCCCCGCGCCGAGCAGCGTGAACGGCACGTTGTGGGGCAGGATGGCCTGCCGAGCGTAGTCCTTGCGCTGGCCGATCACTAGAGCGGCCACGAGGGCGGCGGTGGCGGCGTTGACGTGGACGACGGTCCCCCCCGCGAAGTCGAGGGCGCCCATCCGGGCGAGGAACCCGCCGCCCCAGACCCAGTGCGCGACCGGGGCGTACACGACGAGGCTCCAGAGGGCGATGAAGGCCAGGTACGGCCCGAACCGCATACGCTCCACGATCGCTCCCGAGACGAGCGCGGCGGTGATGATGGCGAAGGTGCCCTGGTAGGCCATGAACAGCAGTTGGGGGATCGTGCCTTGCGGCTGGAGGCCGACCCCGGACAGGAAGGCCCTCTGCAGCCCGCCCACGAACGCCGAGCCGTCGGCAAAGGCCAGGCTGTAGCCGAGGACCGCCCACGCCACGCCCACGAAGCCGAGCGCGGCCACGCTCATCATCATGGTGTTGAGCGCGTTCTTCGAGCGGACGAGGCCGCCGTAGAAGAACGCGAGGGCCGGCGTCATCAGCAGGACGAGCGCCGTCGAAGCGAGCATCCAGGCCGTGTCGGCCGGCACGAGAGTCGGCTGGTTCAAGTTGCGGACCTCCTTCGGTCGTACGAATCCCGTTCATCGAGCCGGGGCAGCAAGATCCGTGCGCGGAGGCGACGACGGGTCGCGCGAACCCGAAGCGCTCGTGGAGTCAACGGGCTGCGGTTGGAGCGACAGGCCCCGAAGGCTGATCCCGCGCCTGACAAACTTGGCCCCCGAGCCGCGAAAGGCCCACAAGAATGTCGGAGACCGGCTTCGAACGGGGACTTCGAGAAGCCGGCTCACTCACATCGACCCGCGCCTCGCGCGAGCCGGGCCTCAGCGGAAGCGCTCGGTGTCGATCCCGTGCTTCTTCACCGCGTAGCCGAGGATCCGCTCGGTCGTGTCGAGGAGACGCGCCGCCTTGGCGCGGTTGCCGCGCGCGCTCTTGAGCGCGTCCTGCACGAGGTCCTTCTCGTAGGCGGCCAACGCCTCCTTGAGCGACTGGCGGGCGAGGGTGCCCGACACCTCGGCCGTCTGCAGTGTCGGCGGCAGGTGGTGCGCGTGGATCGCCCCCCCCTCGCAGACGAGCACCGCCCTCTCGACGCAGTTCTCGAGCTCGCGCACGTTCCCCGGCCAGTGGTAGCTCATCAGCATGTCGATGGCCGAGGTGGCGATCCGCCGCACGTCCTTGCCGTGGGCGGCGGCGTGCTTCTCCACGAAGTGGTCGGCGAGGAGCGGGACGTCGGTCTTCCGCTCGCGGAGCGGCGGAAGGTAGATCGAGTAGACGTTCAGACGGTAGTAGAGGTCCTCGCGGAAGACCCCGTCCTTCACCGCCACCTCGAGGTCCTTGTTCGTGGCCGCGATCACGCGGACGTTCACCTTGATCGGCTGCACCCCGCCGAGCCGTTCGATCTCGCGCTCCTGCAGCACCCGCAGGAGCTTCACCTGGGTGGAGGGGGTGAGCTCGCCGATCTCGTCGAGGAAGATCGTCCCCCCCTGGGCCAGCTCGAAGCGGCCCTTCTTCTCGGCCCGGGCGTCGGTGAAGGCGCCCGGCTCGTAGCCGAAGAGCTCCGACTCCACGAGGCTCTCGGGCAGCGCCGCGCAGCTCACCTTCACGAACGGCTTCTTCGCCCGGGGCGAGGAGTAGTGGATGGCGTGGGCCACGAGCTCCTTGCCGGTGCCGGACTCGCCGCGCACGAGCACGGTCGTGGACGCCGGGGCCACCTGCGCGACCTGCTCGTACACCGCCTGCATCGGCCGGCTGCTGCCGACGAGGTTGCGGATGTCGTAGCGCTCGGTCAGCTCGCGGCGTAGCTTCGTGTTCTCGTCGAGGAGCCTCTTCCTCTCCGCCTCCACGAGGTGGTGCACGCGCACCGCCTGGCCGATCATCGAGCCCACCACCCCGTAGAACTTGCCCTCCTGGTCGTAGCTCCGGTCCTTCTGGTAGGGGAGGGCGACCCCGAGCGCTCCCACCGTGCGGTGCTCGGCCCGGATCGGAACGCACACGTAGGACATCTCGGCGCGCCCCGAGCGGCGGAACACTCCCGAGCGGTCGAGGAAGAGCGGCTCCCGGCTCACCTGCGGTACGACGACCGGCCGCCCTGTCTGCGCCACCCTCCCCACGATGCCCTCGCCCACCCGGTACCGTGCGCTCCTCACCGAGACGCCGCCCCCGCTCGCCGCCTCGACGGCGAGGTCGCCCGCCTCGTCGTCGCGGAGCACGATGGTGGCGGAGAGGGTTCCCCGGCTCTCCTCCAGGATGGCGAGGACTCGCTGGAGCACCGTGTGGAGGTTCAGTGTGCCCCCGAGGGTCTGGCTCACCTCGAGGAGGTCGGCGAGCGGACGATGGTCGGGGCGGGCGGGCACGGACGGCATTATCACAGACTTGTCGGCCGGGGCCATCGGGAGGACAAACTTGTCGCTCCACACCCGGGGCCCGGGAAGGGCTGCGGGGGCTTTCCGAGCCGGCGTCACCGGCCCCGCCCCCGGGGGCGGGCGGCCTAGGGATGGAACGAGAAGCCGAAGCGGCGCGAGGAAGATGCGGCGGCCGAGCGCGCCCGGGTGATGGCCTTGAACCAGCCCTGGGCCATCACCTGGTAGCCGGCGTCGTTCGGATGCACCTGGTCGGAGTACAGGGAGGCGGGGTTGCTGGCCGCCTTGAACTCCGCGTTGAGGTCGGCGACGAGGACCTGCTCGTTCTGGGCCATGGCCTTGATGCCGACGTTCATCTGGTCGTACCAGGTGTTGCGGCCCGGGGGGACGAGGGCGGGGTTGCCGGGAATGATCGTGGCCACGACGGGCAGCGTGTCGCGGTCCTTCGCGACCTCGATCATCTGCCGCAGCGAGTCGATCGTGTAGCACGTGAGCGGGTCCGCGTTCTGGCAGCTCTCGTCGTTCCAGTCGTTCGTCCCGTAGAGGAGGAGCATGTAGGCCGGGTTGTAGTGCGCGATCCAGACCCTGATCCGCTCCGGACCCTGCGAGCTGAACGTGCCCGACCGGCCCGTCGTCTGGACGTCCGCCCGGGCGAAGTAGGGCCCGAGCAGGCTCTGCAGCTTCAGCCTGTAGCCCTGTCCGTCGGAAGAGCCGTCTCCGGCGGTGATGCTATCGCCGTAGCCCCAATACACGTTCGCGTTGTTGTTCCCGATCGGAAGCGTGAGGGGGATCTGGATCGTGCTCGTGGCGGGGACCTGGATCGGGAGGGGAGACGGCGCCTGGAAGTACGCGGGCAGGCTGTCCGCGTGCACCGCCGCGGTCAGCGATCCCTCCTGGATCCCGGTCACGACGGCCTGGCCGGAGCCCGGAGCGCTCGTGCCGGTGCCGGTGCCGATCGCGACGACGACGCCCGGCACCCGTGTCGCCTCGCTGGGGTCGAGCAGGCCGTTGCCGTTCTCGTCGTAGAACACCGTGGCGGTGACGGAGTACGTGGGGACCGGGGGTGCGGTGGGGCCGGTGATCGGGGTCCCGCCCTTGCTGCAGGCTGCCGCGGCGAGGCCGGCGGCGAACGCGACGATCCCCCTCGATCTCATCGAACCTTCCCTGAGCCAGCCGACGACGTTAGCACAGGCGGAACAGGAGAACACATGCGGGGCGTTCACTCCGGCTGATCACCGTCCGCCCGCCCTCGCCGGGAAGCGGAGCTCAGCGCGGCGGCGAGAGGAGGGCCTCTGCCCCGGAGGGGTCGACGAACCGCACACCGACGTCGAAGGCCGGCTCGCTCTCGCCGGGCACGCGCTCGACGCGAACCACCTCGCCCCGCAGGTCGACCGGGGCCGCGTCGCGGCGCTCGATGGTGAGGCTCACCGCGCTGCCCACCGGGACCTCCTCCCGCAGGCTCACGAGGAGCCCCCCTTCGGAGAGGTTCTTCACCCGGGCCGCGGCGCGGCCTCCCGCCGTGGCCAGGGTCACGTGCGGGGGGGCGGGCAGCCGCCGGAAGCGGCGCCTCTCGCCCTGGGGGAGGAGGATGCAGTTCTTGCCCGAGGCTTTTGCCCCGTAGAGGCCGGCGTCCGCCTGCACGATCAGGTCGGCGGGGGTCGAGGCGTCCTCGGGGAAGATCGCCAGGCCGCCGGAGACGGTCACCGGCGTCCGCGCGCGCAGGAAGCGGTCCTCGATCCGGCGCCTGATCCGTTCGGCGACCACGAACGCCCCGAGGCGCGAGGTGTCGGGGAGGAGAACCGCGAACTCCTCGCCGCCGTAGCGGGCGGCGGTGTCGATCTCCCGGACGCTGTCGCGGACGGTGGCGGCGGCCTTCATCAGGACCCGGTCGCCCTCCACGTGGCCGCGCTCGTCGTTCACGCGCTTGAAGTCGTCGAGGTCGAGAAGGAGGAGCGCCGCGCGGAGGCCGTGCCGCTTCGAGCGGAGCACCTCCTGCCGCAGGGCCTGCACGAAGTACGCGTGGTTGTAGAGGCCGGTGAGGCCGTCGCTCACCGCCGAGCGCTCGGTCCGCTCGTAGAGCGCGAGCTCGATGACCTTGGGGTTCCTCAGCTCGCGGCTCACGTTGAGGAAGTAGTCGAGGATCGCGACCCGGAGGCCGGGGTCCCGCCCGAGGGCGGCTCGGATCCGGTCGCGGTGGACGCCCACGCGCTTCCAGTGGCGGGCGGCCTGGCGCTCGGTGAAGTTCAGATGGGTGAGGAGGTAGACGAGCGACGAGTACAGCGGGTCGCCCGGCCCTCGCTTCCGCTCGAACTCCCGGAGAAGGGTGTCCTCGTGGTCGGGCTCGGCCTCCAGGAGCTCGAGGAGCGACTGGCGGAAGCTGAGCGACTCGGCCGGTGTCTTCACAGCGGGGGGGTCATCGACGCGCGAGGCCGGCGAGACTGTATGATAGTCGCCCGCGCATGTCCAGGACTCTTTCCGTGGGCCTCTCGTGATCCACGCCGCGCTCCTCGGTCTCGCGCTGACCGCCGCCGGGGCTCCCGGGCTCTACTTCGAGCAGACGACGGTCGTGAGGAAGGCGGGCGTCGCCACCGGCCCCGGCGTGCGCTCGCGGGTTTGGCACGCGGCGAGGCGGCTCCGCCTCGAGGCCGGCGATGCCCCCGGCGGCCCCGCCCTCGTCCTCCGGCTCGACGAGGGCCGTGCCCTGCGCCTCGACCCCGAGGAGCGCGTGGCGGTCGAGCTCGACCCGTCGCGGCTCCGGGCCCGCGCGCACCAGGACGCCTCGGTGGCCGCCTCGCTCATGGGCGGCGACGAGGTGACCCTGCGCAAGGCGGCGCTCGAAGGACAGCGGACGATCGCCGGCCACGTCTGCCGCGGGTTCCGGCTGCGGAGCGGGGAGACGGCCGTGGACGTCTGGGTGGCGGAGGACCTCCCGGCGGGGGCCGGCCTCTTCGCCGACTTCCTCGAGTGGTCGGGCGCGGCGCAAGCCCTCGGCCCGCTCCTCGCCGCGATCCGCGAGCTGCCCGGCTTCCCCCTCGAGACCCGCGTCCGGGTGAGCGTCCTCGGCGAGACACAGGAGACGGTCGCGACGGTGACCGCCATCCGAGTCGGCCCCCAGCCGGCCGAACGCTTCGAGGTGCCCGCGGGCTGGCGCCTCGAGCGGGAATGACCACGAACGACGGAGACTCTCGATGAAGATCCTGCTCTCGATCGTCGCGAACGCCGTGGCCCTCTACGCCGCGGCCTACGTCGTGCCCGGAATCGCGTTCAAGGGAACCTGGGTGGAGCTCCTCGTGGCGGGAGCCCTCTTCGGCCTCCTCAATCTGATTGTGCGGCCGATCGCGCTCTTCCTCTCCCTGCCCGCGCTCGTGCTCACGCTCGGTCTGTTCTACTTCGTCCTGAACGGGCTACTGCTCTGGGGCTTCTCCAAGCTCGTGCCCGTCGGCTACAGCGTGAACGGCCTCTGGGCGGGGATCCTCGGCAGCCTCGTCATCATGATCGTGAACTGGATCCTGCACGCCTTCTTCGGGGGGGCGAAGAAGTAGGGCAGGGACCCGGGAGACCCGCGATCCGCGGGTCGTGGCTCAGGCGGAAGGGCCGCGGCCGACGAGCGCCAGGACCTCCTCGCTCGTGCGGGCCCGCTTGAGGATCGCGAGGTCCTCGGGCCCGATCTTGCCGCGCCGGAGGAGCGAGGAGCTCAGCCAGCCGAGGAGCCCCTCCCAGAACTCGTCGTCGCCGGCGAGGATCACGGGGAAGGGCGGCACCTTGCTCGTCTGCACGAGGGTGAGCGCCTCGAAGAGCTCGTCGAGGGTGCCGAAGCCGCCGGGCAGGATCACGAAAGCCTTCGTGTACTTCACGAACATCACCTTCCGCACGAAAAAGTAGCGGAAGCTCACCACCCGGGTGAGATAGGGGTTGGGCTTCTCCTCGTGGGGGAGCTCGATGCAGACCCCGATCGTCTGGCCGCCCGCTTCGTAGGCGCCCTTGCTCACCGCCTCCATGTCGCCGGGCCCGCCGCCCGTGATCACGGTGTGGCCGGCCTTGGCGAGGGCGCGACCCAGCTCCTCCGCCCGGCGGTACTCGGGGTCGCCGGGCCGGGTGCGGGCCGATCCGAACACGGTGACGGCCTGCTCCACCTTCGAGAGGGTCTCGAAGCCCTCGACGAACTCCGCCATGATCCGGAAGACCCGCCAGGTGTCCTCGGTCGTGAAGTCGTTGGCCTCTTCCCGCAAGTTTTTCTCCTTCAACGGCTTCGGGATTATGAGCGCGCCAACGAACGAAGGCAACGGGCCGCCGGAGGAACCCGCCTGCCCGCCCGAGCGTTCAAGTGGTCGGAGGGCGAACAGCATGGGACGCGTCGGGACGGCCGAGACCGTGGGAGCAAGAGCGCCCGCCCCAGGCCGCCCCTTGCAGAAGGAGGAGGGTTTCCGCCGGGTCGGGCCGCGGTAAGTCGCCGTGGCCGGAGAGGCGGGGCCGTGGTCCAATGAAGCGATCCGGATGGAGCCAGGGGGCGGGGCGGGCGATCGTGAGCTCATGGCCCGCCTCGCCGCGGGAGACCGCGAGGCCCTCGCTCCCCTCATGGAGCGGCACTATCGCCGCCTCTACCGCATCGCCCTCTCCTACCTGCGGCAGCCCGAGGACGCGCTCGACGTGGTGCAGGAGGCGTTCGTGAAAGCCTTCCGCTCGGCGTCGCGATGGGACGGCTCGGCCGAAGCGGGGCCGTGGCTCGGACGGATCACGGTGAACCTCGCCATCGACCGTTGGCGCCGCAACCGCCGCCGCGCTCAGACCTTCACCCCCCTCGCCGAGGACGACCACGCGTCCGAGCTCGCCGACGGCTCGCCCTCGGCGGACCAACGCGTGCAGCGCCGCGAGGCGGGCGAGCGCCTCGCGGCGGCGCTCCATCGTCTGCCCGACCGGCAGCGCGCGGTGGTGGTGCTGCGGCACTACCAGGACATGAGCCTGGAGGAGATCGCGGGGACGCTCGGCATGAGTCTCGGGACGGTGAAGAGCAGCCTGCACCGCGCCCTCGGGCGGATGCGGGCGTCGCTCGCCGGAGGCCGGCCGTGATCCTCGGACACCTCCGGAGGCGCCGCCAGGTGAGCCTCCTCGCCGCGGGCGTCCTCGAGGGGGGCGAGCTCGACGAGGCCCTCCGCCACGTCGAGGGGTGCGCCCGCTGCCGGCGGGAGCTCGAAGAGCTGCGCGCGGTCGTCGCCGCGATGGAGGCGGATCCGCTCCGCGAGGCCGAGCCCGAAGTGCCGCTCGCCGTCGTCGTCGCCCGCGTGGAGCGCGAAGTCGAGCGGGCCCTCGTGCCCGCCGGCCGTCCCCGCCCCTGGCTCGTGGCGCTGCCCGCGGCCGCGCTGCTCGCCGTGGCGCTCGCCGTCCCGTCGCTCGTCGCCCGACTCCGGCCGGCACCGGCGGCCGCTCGGGCGGCGATCCCGCCCGCGGAGGCGGGCCCGCTGCTGACCGAGGACGCCCTCGCCCGCATCGAGAGGAACCTGGCCCGCGAGCACGCCGCCCGATACCTGAGCGAGGCGGGCGAGGTCCTGGTCGCGGTGGCGGCCACCGGCGTCGACTGCGACCGGGCCGCCGAGCGCCTCGACGTCGGTCGCGCGCCGGAGAGGAGCCGCGAGCTCCTCGGCCGCCGAGCGCTCGTCCAGTCGGGAGGGGAGGCGGTGGCGAGCGCGCGGGGCGTGCTCGACGACGTGGAGCTGGCGCTGCGGGAGGTGGCGGACCTGCCCTCCTGCGTGAAGCGCGTGGACGTGGAGAGGCTGCGCCAGGAGGTCGAGCGGCGGCAGCTGCTCATGCGGATCCGGCTGATGACGAGGGAGCTCGAGGGATGAGGGAACGACTGGCGGCGCTGCTCGTGGCCGCGCTTCTCCTGCCCGACGCCGCGTGGGCGCTGGCCGACGCCGAGAAGCTGCGGACGGCGAAGGCGCTCTTCTTCGACCGGCAGTACTCCGAGGCGCGGGAGGCGTGGCAGGCGGTCCGGACCTCCGGCGGGGCCGACGCCCAGGCCGCGCTCTACTGGATCGCCCGCTGCAGCGAGAGCCTCAAGGAGAGCGAGCGCGCCCTCGCCGAGTACGACGCGTACGTCGCCGCCCGGCCCCCCGACCACACGCTCGTCGAGGAGGCGAAGACGAGCCGGGTCGCCCTCGCGGTGAACCTCGCGAAGGCCGGGAAGACGCGGTACGTCGGGGTGGCCCTCGAAGGTCTCTCCGACCCGAGCCGGACCGTCCGCTACTTCGCCGCCCTTCAGATGGCGTCGCTCGGCCCGGACGTGGGAAGGCCCGCGGTGCCGGTCCTGCGGGAGATCCTGGCCCAGGAGAAGGACCAGGATCTCGTGGAGCGGGCGAAGCTCGCCCTGCTCCGCCTCGACCCCTCGGCGCTCGCCCCCGAAGCCTCTCCGGAGCGCGCCCCCCGGTCGAAGGGCCGGGCCCGTGAGGCGAGCTGGGTCCGGGTGCGCATCTACGACCCGGGAGCCTCGAGGCCGAAGGTCTCCATCAACCTGCCGGTGGCCCTCGCCGACCTCGTCTTCAAGAGCCTGCCC
>DATJYX010000132.1:0-5050 GCA_035577965.1 Vicinamibacteria bacterium
CGGCTCCCCCCGCGCACCCCTGCCCGGCCATGATGAGCGGTCGCCGGGACGCCGTGAGGCGCGCGGCGAGCGGCTGGAGGGCGGTGTCGGCGAGCACCGGGGGGCCGGCGCGAGGCGGCCGGGTGCCGCTCGGCGCCCGAGGCGCGACGTCCTCCAGCGCGTGCCCGGCGTAGTCCAGCAGGACGGGCCCCGGCTCACCCTCCGTCGCGAGATCGTACGCGCTCGCCACCGCCCCCGGCAGCTCGTCAACGCTACCGGCGTGGAAGACGCCCTTCACGAGCTTCTCCGCGATGCCCTGTTGGTCGATCGCCTGGAACTGGAAGCGCCTCGCGCCGGCAGGGGGCTGGCCGGTGACGTGAACGAGCGCAGCCGAGTCGTGACGGGCCTCGGCGAGGCCGGGCAACGCGTAGGCGAATCCCGGACCCGGGATCGTGACGAGCGCGGCGGGCCGGCCGGAGGCGCGGTAGTAGCCGTTGGCCATGAAGCTGGCCGCGAGCTCGTGCGTCGGGACGACCGAACGCAGGCGGCTCCGGCGGAGGGCCTCGTACAGGGGGACGTTCTGCGTTCCGGGCAGGCCGAAGACGCACTCGACCCCGCAGGCCTGGAGGCTGACGCACAGGAGGTCGGCGCCGTTCACGATTGCCGCCGCACCTGGCCGCCTGTCCTCCGGACTGCGCCGAACGCCCGGCGAAGAGCCGTGACGGTACCGTGGCCCAGGCGATATGCCCACGTGCGTGGGCCTTCCAGGGCCAGGAAGAGCCGCAGGTCCCCGCCGAGCTGGGCCTTGAAGTGGGTCACCGGGTTCAGCGAGGCGTCGGTCAGGTCATTGCCCGAGAAGCCCATCTCCGCGAGGGCCCCGAACACCTTGAAGCGGAGAAAGGCGGACACACCCGTCTGCAGGAACTCGGGGTCGGCCGCCGCCGCCACCGTGTGGCTGGTGGGCTTGACCCCGAGCAGCACGAGCTGGCTCGCGAGGGTGCGCCCGGTGGGCAAGCGGGCGTGGAAGAGCCGGCACATCCCCCTCGCCCGCAGCGTCTCGAAGTACCGGCGGAACGCCGCCTCCGGCAGGTAGCAGGGCTGCGAGATGCGCTGCATGGTTGTGGCGTGGAGCCGGTAGAAGGTGTCGAAGTCGTCGTCAGCGACGACCGACGTGCCTTCTCGCTCGCACCGGCGGATGAGGCGGCGCACGTTGTGCTCCATGCGCGTCCACAGGGCTTCGAGGTCCTGGATGGAGACGACGTAGGTGTACTGCGGCGTGGCGGCCCAGCGGGCCGCGACGAACGGACGCACGTCCTGCACCGAGCTCGCGCAGTTGAGCTTGAGCGCGGCATAGCCAGTCCGCGCCAGACCCTCCACCAATCCGCTCATGGTGCTGAGATGCCTCGAGGTCTGCTCGGAAGGGTACCTCGTCGCATACCGCCGGAGCACGAGGCCGTTGTAGTGCAGGAGGCGACGAGGCGCGACATAGGGCCCGAAGCGGGAATCACGCTCGTAGAGGGCCACGCCACCGACGAGCTCGTCTCCGCCTCGGACCCCCAGGATGCGGAACCGGCCCCCCGCCGCCTGGCAGAGCACGTCGAGGTATTCGGGGAGGGAGTACACGCTGCCGTCCGGAGACTCGGACACCAGACGCCCCCAGGCGCCGAACTCATCATCCCCCAGCATCTCCGCCCGAGCGTCCATCGTTTCGATCCTCGCCCAAGACGAGCGCGATCTCCATGCCTCCTCAAGCCTCAGGTCGGCCGAGCGTCGGAACCCGACGACCACGGGAACGACCCGGTCCGGGCTCGCTCCATCCGCCCGGCGGTGGCCGCCTCAGCGCAAGACTCCGCCGCCCGAGACCTCCTTCTCGTGCCACTCGAACTGCCGTTCCGAGATCGACTTCAACGCCGCCTCGCGGGCGAGCATTCCTTCCGTGGGCGGCACACCGAGCGTCTCGAAGACGACCCGCAACCGGTGGACCCAATCGTGCCGAAGCGCCGCCTGGCGGACATTGTCCTGCCGGATGCGGGCCAGGCGCGGAGCGTCCCGGCCGAGGTCGCCCAGGATCCGGCCGACGTCGGCGGAGTCGAACGGCAGCGGAATCACCGCGTCCCCCCAGTCGAACTGTCGGTCGAACTCCTTGATCCTTGGCTTCTCCCCCAGCATGACCACGCCCGCCGCCGCCCCCTCGTAGAACCGGCTGGAGATCTCGTCCCGGCCCATCGTGAACTCCGGCTCGTTGATGCGGCCCCGGTTGGCGACGAAGTACCGGCTCCGGCGCAGCAGGCTGGCGAGGAGCATCCGGTGCTCCGCCGCATCGCTCACGCGGAAGGTCCGCTGTCGTCTGCCGTCGCCGCTCGCGGCGACCGTGTCGTAGTAGTAGAAGATGCGGCGATCGTGGGCGAGACGCACCAGCGCCTCGTGTGTGACCGCAGAGCGCCGGCCGATGTTGCACACGTCGATCACACGCGCCGGCGGGTCGGGAAACGGCGAGAAGCGGAGAACGTCCGCCGCCAGCGGCAGGTAGCTGCAGGGGCGCCCGGTGACCCGTGCCACGTCGCCGACGCCCTGGACCGTCCCCAGGAAGACGTGGTCGAACTCGGCGAGCAGCTCGAGCAGGTAGCCGGGCAGGACGTGCGCCCAGACCTCGTTGATGAAGCAGGCGGCAGCGCGGCATCGCTTCCGCCAGTCCGGCACCGCGGCCAGGGCGAAGAGCTCGTGCGCGTTGTTGAAGATCGGGAAGAAGAGATCGTAGTCCCGCCCCAGCTCCACGACCGGGGGGCGCAGCACCAGCGCGCGGGCCAGGCGTCGGGATCCGGTGGCCATCCGAACGAGCTTGTACGAGCGGCGCGACAGCTCCAGCCCATCGTGTCCGTCGGCGTCCACGCGGTCGGCCCCGGTGACTTCGGCCACGACGTCCTCGAACTCGTACTGCACGCAGTACGCGACGAGGTCGGCCAGCCGTCGCATCGACAGGAGGAGGACTCTCCCACCGGCGCCCGACACGAGGACGGAGCTGGCGGGACGGCCTGGACCGGGTGTCAAGGCCTACCGCGGGGGGGGCTCGATCGTTCGAGGCGGCGGGGCACGAGGATCGGATGGTAGCATAGGCACCGAGCGGGCAGGACCTCGCGACGGACCTCGCGTCCGGCACCTCTCCGGGCGCGCTTCGCCTCGTGCCTTCGGGTCGGGAGTGGGGCACGCCGCGCGAGCCCGCTCCGGGAGGGCATCGATGTCGAACGACGTGTTGCGGAGGGGAGATGTCGTCGAGGTCAGGAGTCCCTCCGAGATCCTGGAGACCCTCGACGAGCACGGTTCATTCGAGGATCTCCCGTTCATGCCAGAGATGGCCTCGTTCTGCGGCCGGAGGTTCGTCGTGGAGCGACGGGCGGAGAGGATCTGCGACACCGTCCACTACTCGGGCAGCCGCCGGCCTCCTCGCACAGTGCTCCTCGCGGACCTGCGCTGCGACGGCTCCTCCCACGGCGGCTGCCAGGCCGAGTGCCGCCTCTTTTGGAAGGAAGCCTGGCTGCGGCGCGTCGCCCCGGAGGCCCCCACCGCGCCTCCGGTCCTCGACCACGAGAAGAGGGCCCTCGTCGACCGTACCTCCGGCGGCGCCAGGCGCGACGTCGAATCCGAGGGACGCGTGCACGAACGCTGGCGGTGTCAGGCCACGGAGCTTCCCCGCGCGTCGGAGCACCTCCGACTCTGGGATCCTCGCTCCTACCTCCGCGAGTACGCCACCGGCAACGTGAGCTTCGGCCACTTCCTCCGCGTCACGGCACGGGCGGCGATCGAGGAGCCGTTGCGCAAGCTCGGCCTGGTACCTGAGGTCCACCTGCCCGGCACGCGGACGACAGTGGCGGAAGACGCTCCCCTCAACCTCCAGCCCGGCGAGCTCGTCCAAGTGAAGACGAAAGAGGAGATCGCCGCGACCCTGACCCCGCAAGGAAGACACCGAGGCCTGTGGTTCGACCGCGAGATGATGCCCTTCTGCGGCGGCACGTTCCGGGTGCGCCAGCGGGTACGCCGCATCATCGACGAGCGCGACGGACGGATGATCGAGATGAAGAACGAGTGCGTCACGCTCGAGGGCGTCGTCTGCTCGGGCAGCCTCAGCTTGAGACGCTGGTTCTGTCCGCGCGCCATCTATTCCTACTGGCGCGAATGCTGGCTCCGCCGAGTCGAGGCGCCCCTTGGCCGTGTGCCCCTGCCAAGCGACCAAGCCGGCGTCCCTGGGCGGTAACGACCGAGGTTCACCCAGCGAGAACGTTGATCCGGCAGCGCCCCTTCAGCGGGCCGCGTCAGCGGAGGGCGAAGGGGTCGCTCCCGGCCTTCGGACCAGCGTCGAGAGGACGGCCAGATCGCGACGGCCCAGGAGACCGAGCCCCATCGAAGCGGCCGCGAACACGGCGGCGCACAACGGGATGCCGACCCAGGGCGGGACTGGCCCGAGTTCGTGCAGGATCAGCACGGTCAATGCTGCGGCTCCGATGGCGCGCGCGACATCCACCGCCGTAGCAGGCTGAAGGGTGCCGGGCCGTAGCGCCGCCACGGCACCGGCGAAGACCACGAACTCGCTCAGCGCGAAGGCGACGACTACCCCTATCCCTCCGTTCCCAGTCCTCTGCTGGAACACCGGGACGAGCAGGATGTCGAGTCCGGTGCCCACGAGCACGCTCACGATCTTGGCGGCCGCGAAAGTCGTCCCACGCCCGGACGCGTACACGATGTTCCCGAGCAGGATGTCGATGAATAGAAGGAAGAGGCCCGGGGCAAACACCTGGAGGATGGTCGCCGCCGGTCCGAACGACCGCTTGCCGTAGACCACGTGGATGGCGGTGCCGGCGAAGTAGTAGGTGCCGACCCCGGCGAGCGCTCCGAGCCACAGCAGCGGTCGAAATGCTGACCGTACCTCGCGCCGGAACACCGCCGCATCGGCCGACGCCCTGGCCAGGCGTGGGTAGGCGGCGGCTCCCAGAATCACGGCTGGAGCCATGAGAGTCCCCAGAATGCTCTTCGCGGCACCAAACCAGCCCACGACGGCGGCCGGCGCGAGCGACGAGAG
>DATJYX010000133.1:0-18246 GCA_035577965.1 Vicinamibacteria bacterium
TGCGGGTCCTCTTCATGTCGGGCTACTCGGACGAGGTCGTCGGCCGCCACGGGGCCCTCGGACCTGGAGAGCAACTCCTCCAGAAGCCCTTCAACATGTCCCAGCTCCTGGCCAGCGTCCGGGCCGCCCTCGACAAGAACGGTGCGGCCCCCGTCGACTGACGACGCTCAGGCGTCGAGGGCGGGAGGGAAGGTCTCCCCGGCCCTCAGCTCCTCGGGCCGGCGGAAGAAGAAGCCCTGCATGAGCTCGCAGCCGAGCTCGCCCGCCGCGTCACGCTCGCCCGTCGTCTCGACGCCCTCGGCCACGGTGGCGATTCCCATGTCACGGCTCACGGCGACGATCGAGCCGACGAGCTTCTTCTTCATGAGATCGCGGTCGATCCCGGCCACGAGGCCCCGGTCGAGCTTGACGAAGTCCGGCTGCAAGGACGCGAAGGCGGTGAGGCCCGCGTAGCCCGCCCCGAGGTCGTCGATGGCGATGCGAAAGCCCATCCCCCGCAGCCGGCGCACCCGTTCGCGCATGTCGGGCCCGCTGTCGATCCGGCTGCGCTCCGTGATCTCGAGGACCACCTCGGGGGCGAGGTGGGAGAGCGGGGACCGGGGGTCGTAGAGCGACTCGTCGAGGAGGTCGTCGGGGTGCAGGTTGAGGAAGAACATCGTGCCGCGAGTGTGTGTCGCCGCACGGGAGACGGTGCCGCGGATGATCCGGCCGAGGTCACGCACCCGCCCCAGGCGCTCGGCCACCTCCAGGAATTGCAGAGGACCGCCCACCGCCGGCTCGCGCGTGCGGAGGAGAGCCTCCCACGCGAAGACCGTGCGGTCGCGCGTCCTCACGATCGGCTGGTAGACCATGTGGAGGTTGGCCAGGGCCCGGCTGTAGACGGCCTCGAGCCCCGCCCGGTCCCCCATGAGGCCATCGGTCTGGCCCAGAAACCGCAGGGCCTCCCTCTTGACCGTCGCCAGACGTCGCAGGCGCACGGCCTCCTCGACGCTGCGGACGAGGTCAGGAGCGCTCACCGGCTTCAGGAGGTAGCGCAAAGCTCCCAGCTCCAGCGCCTGGACCGCGGTCTCCACCGAGGGGCTGCCGGTGACGAGCACCACCGGAACGTCGAGGTCGCGCTCCCGCACCGCCCGCAGGACGTCCACCCCGGTCGCTCCCGGCATGAGGACGTCCGTCAGGACGACGTCGAACGTCCCGCCTTCGAGCGCGTGCAGGGCGCCCCCGCCGTCGGACAGGGTCGTGACGTCGAAGCCTGCTTCGAGGAGCACGTCGCTGTAGACCTCCAGGAGATCCAGGTCGTCCTCCACGACGAGGACCCGGCCGCGGCTCGGCCCCGGGCTCAGCATGCTTCCCTCGCCAGCGGGGGCCCGGCCGCGAGCGCCTCCGCGGCCGGGAGGGCGCGAAGGGCGCCCACCCGATTGCGGCCCTGGGTCTTCGCCTCGTAGAGGGCCTCGTCGGCCCGGGTGACCAGCGCTTCGCCGTTCGCGTCGTCCCCCGGCAGCCTCGTGGAGATCCCGGCGCTGCACGTCACGTTCAGCCGCTGGTGACCGGCGGCGAGCGGGCGGGCCGCGGTGGCGCGGACGATGCGCCAGGCGAGCGTGCAAGCGCTGGGCTCGTCCGAACCGGCGAGGAGCACGACGAACTCCTCACCGCCGTAGCGGAACAGGCGATCGCCCTCCCGGACCAGGGAGCGGAGCCGGGCGGCGAACGAGACGAGGACGGCGTCTCCGGCGCGGTGGCCGAACGCGTCGTTGACGCGCTTGAAGTGGTCGAGGTCCAGGAGCACGAGAGCGAGAGGCGAGCCTTGCCGGGAGGCCCGGGCGAGCTCCTGCCGGAGGGCCTCGTCGAACGCCCGGCGGTTGCCGACCCCGGTGAGGCCGTCGGTGAGGCTGAGCCGGCGCAGCTCGCCGAGCAACCGGAGGTTCTCCTCGCGAAGGTGCCACTTCTCGAGCGCCCGCTCCACCGCGAGGGGGACCGTCCCGACTGCCTCCGCGTCCTTCACGATGTAATCGTGAGCCCCGAGCCGGAGCGCCTGGACCGCCGCCCGCGCGTCCTGGGCGTGGGTCCCCGTGAGCACGATGACCTCCGGCGGCGGGTCCGCCCGGCGCAGGGCGGCGAGCAGCTCCATCCCGCCGAGCCGCGGCATGCCGAGGTCGGTCACGACGACCGGCGAGGGCTCGTGGTGGAAGATGTCGAGCGCCTCCGCGCCGTCCTGGGCCTCCCGCACCGTGAACCCGGATCGACGAAGCCGCGCTGAGATGAGTCGGCGGACGACGACGTTGTCCTCGACGACCAGGATCCTCTCTCGTACCAGGTGGGGCCTCATGCCAACCTCCGCCTTCGGGTCGTGCAAGGTCCCTGCCGACGAGCCGTTCCCGATGCCCCTGCCGCTCAACGGTTTGCCCCGGTGCTCGAGCCGGCGGTCTCCCCGCCGGGAGGACTTCCCGAGCATCTCCCGGCAAGGACGCCCGGTCACGGGTCCTCCATGCCCCAGGCGTGCAGCTTGTTGTAGAGCGTCTTGGGATCGATGCCGAGGGCGGTGGCCGTGCGTCCCCGGTGCCCGTGGTTCTTCTCGAGGACGGCCTGGATGTACTCGCGCTCCATCTCGGCGAGGGTGAGGTCGGCCCTGAGGACGCGAGGAGCCGCCCGCGGGCGGACGTCGAGGGGCAGGTCCTCGGCCCGGATGACGGGCCCACGGGAGAGGATCGCCGCGCGGCCGATCACCATCTCCAGCTCCCGGACGTTTCCCGGCCACTCGTACGAGGCGAGCAGGTCGACGGCCGCGGAATCGAGAGTCCATTGGCCCTTCAGCCGCTCCAGGAAGTGCTGGGCGAGGAGCGCTATGTCCCCGCGTCGCTCCCGCAGGGGAGGGATTCTGAGCGAGATCCCGTGGAGCCGGTAGAAGAGGTCGCCCCGGAACCGGCCGGCCTCGACCTCCGCCCGCAGGTCGCGATTGGTGGCGGACACGACGCGGACGTCCACCCGGACCGGTCGGGTGCCCCCCACCCGGAAGAACTCCTGCGTCTCGAGGGCGCGCAGGAGGCGCGACTGGAGCTGCAGGCTCAGCTCGCCGATCTCGTCGAGAAAGAGCGTCCCCCGGCTCGCGATCTCGAAGAGGCCCGTCTTCCGGTCGACGGCGCCGGTGAAAGCGCCCCGCTCGTGGCCGAAGAGCTCGCTCTCGATCAGGTTCTCGGGCAGGGCCGCGCAGTTGACGGGCACGAAGGCGAAGCCGCTCCGGGGGCTCTGGTCGTGCAGAGCACGGGCGATGAGCTCCTTCCCGGTGCCCGTCTCGCCCTCGACGAGCACGGGGAGCACGGATGCGGCGGCGCGCTCCAGGGTGGCCAGGATCTGCCGGGTCGCCGGGTCGCCGGTCAGGAAGCCGTGCCGGGGCTCGTGGCGCCGCAGCCGGGCTCGCAGCGCCACGTTCTCGCTGCGCAGCCGCGACTTCTCCGCCGCCTTGGCCAGGAGCACGTGGAGCTCGTCGATCCGGGGCGGCTTGGACAGGTAGTCGTAGGCGCCGAGGCGCATCGCCTCGATCGCCGTCGGGACCTCGGCGTTGCCGGTCAGGACCAGGGCTTCGATGGGGAGCGACTCGGCGCCGATCTCGCGGAGGACCTCGAGCCCGCTGCCGTCGGGCAGCTGGAGGTCGAGGAGGGCCACGTCGAGGCCCCCCTCCCGCACCCGCTCGCGGGCCTCCGCCACGGACGCCACGCGTACGACCTCGTGCCCGCGCGACGCCAGCTCCTCGGCGAGGACCGCGCCGAAGCTGGCGTCGTCGTCGAGGACCAGGATCGCGAGCCGCTCAGGCGTCGGCATCCGACCCCTCGCTCCTCGTCGCCATCCCCCCGGCCGGCACCGTCAGCACGAAGCGGGTTCCCCGGCCGGGGATCGGCTCCCAATCGAGGCTCCCCCCGTGCTCCTCGACCACGGCCCGACTCGCCATGAGCCCGAGGCCGATTCCCTCTTCCGGGGGGCGCCCCGAGGCGAAGGGCTCGAAGAGGGCCCGGGCCGCCTGTTCGCCGAGGCCCCCTCCCTCGTCGCTGACGGCCACCGTCACCCGCCGGTCCGGAGAGGCCTGCGCCTTCAGGAGGACGCGGCCGCCGGGCGGGCTCGCGTCCACGGCGTTGACGAGGAGAGCGAGGAGGGCCTGGCCGAGTCGGTGCTTGTTCCCGCGCACCTCCGGGAGGCCAGCCGGGATGTCGAGCTCCACCTCCACCCGCTTGCGCATGGCCTCGTCCCGGAGGAGCTGGGCCGCGCTTCGACAGAGCCCCCCCAGCTCGACGCCTTCGATGGCGAGCGAGGCCTTGCCTGCGAACTCCCGGAGGGCGGCCAGCATCTGCTGGCAGCGGCGGCTCTCCTCGCCCATGGCACGCAGATACCGCTGCAGCTTGTCGGGGGCGAGGGTCCGTTCGGCGTCGGAGGCTGCGGTCTCCAGGCTCTCCGCTCGCAGCGCGATGGCCGCGAGCGGCGTGCTGATCTGGTGCACGACCGAAGGAACGAGCCGACCGAGCGCCGAAAGCCGGGCCGCCTCGATCAGCCTCGCCCGCATCTCGGAGTCCGAGCCGCAGTAGCCCATCTTGGATTTCTACTCCTCAAGGCCGGCGATCACAAGAACGGGGGCTCCGGCTCGCCTACCCCCGGCCCGACCCGGCCAGTTGCTCCCGGTTCAGCCGGTACTCCTCGACGAACAGGCGCGCGATCGTGGGGTCAAACTGGGTGCCGCCGCACGCCTCTATCTCGGCGAGAGCCTCGTCGATCGTCCGGGCCGTCCGGTAGGGCGTCCCCCGGGTCATCGCCTCGAACGCCTCCGCGACGGCCACGATCCGCCCCCCGAGGGGGATCTCGGAGCCGGCCAGCCCACGGGGGTAGCCCTTGCCGTCCCAGCGCTCGTGATGGTTGTGGATCGTCGGGGCGAGAGACGCCCAAGTCGAGACCGGACGCAGGATCTCGACGCCGAGGGCGGGATGCTCGCGGACCTGTTCGGCGTCCTCCGAAGAGAGCACGCCGTCGGCGGCGAGCAGCCCCGGCCGCAACCTGAGCTTGCCGACGTCGTGGAGGAGGGCGGCGAAATGAAGCGTGCGGCGCTCCTCGTCGGGCAGCCCGAGCCGACGAGCGACCATGTCGGTGAGGGCGGCCACCGCTCGCGAGTGGCCCTGGTAGTGGACGTCCTGCGCGTCGAGCAGAGAGGCCAGCATCTCCGAGGCATGGGTGAAGAAGTTGCGGCTCAGGTCGGCGGCCCGCGCGTTCTCCATCGCGACCGCGCCCTGCCGCGCGAGGGAGGCCAGGAGCTCGAGGTCCTCGTGCGAGAAGCTCCGAGCGCGGCCGGCGGCGGTGAGGGCCCCGCGCAGGGTCGATCGCAGGAGGGGCACGCAGACGAAGCCCGACAGCTCGGTGCCCATGTCGTCGCAACGGGACGAATACGACGGGTGGTCGGTGGGGACGTCCATCAACACCGGGACGCCCGTGTCGAGGACCTGGGTGCAGATCCCGTCTCCCGGCCCGAAATGCCCGCCCACCGCCGCCTCGCCGTCTCCGTGGGCAGCCCGGATGGTCACGTCGCCCAGCTCGCCGCGCTCGCCGAGGACGATCCGCACCGCCTCCGCGCCCACGAGCTCGCGCGCCGCCCCGATGAGGACGGCAAGGAGCTGGTCGAAGTGCCTCTCCGAGGCCAGCCGGGCGCTGAGCTCGCTCAGGACGCGCAGCCTCCGGCTCGTTTCCTGGAGCCCGCTCACCAGCTGCCGGTTCTCCGCCCGCAGCTCGCTGCGCGCGATCGCCGCGCGCACGGAGCGACGCAGGCGGACCGACTGCAGCGAGTCCTTCTGGAGGTAGTCGAAGAGCTCGTTGCGGATGCCCTCGATCGCCGAGCGCATGTCGCCGTGCCCGGTCAGCATGACGACCTCGGTGGCCGGGCTCGCCCGCCGCAGCTCGCGCGCGAGCTCGATGCCGTCCATGTCCGGCATCATCAGGTCCACGACCGCCGCCGCGAACGGCTGCCGCCGGGCGAGGCCCACCGCCTCCCGAGGGAGGCTGACGGGGATCGCCTCGATGTCGCTGTCGGCCAGGGCGTCGGCCACCGTCCGGGCGAAGGCGTTGTCGTCGTCGACGACCAGGACGTGATGGCAGACCGAGCCCGGGGGATGGGCGAATCGCATCTCCGGGAGCGGGCCGGGCGGCTGGTCCGGAGAATGGGAAAGCTCGGGAGATTGCAGGGTCATGGCCAATGCCTCCTAGCGTCGTCTCGAAAAGAGCTGGGCCAGTCGTCCCAGGCTCGGCGCCGGCTCCACGTCGGCAGAGCGGCCGGTGCCCAATCGGGCCCGGAGGGTCCGAAGGCCCTCTCGCGCCTCGGCGTTCCCGGGATCGAGGGCCAGGGCGCGGGCCAGAGTCGCCTCGGCGCGAGCGAGAAGGCCCTCGCGCAGATAGAGGCCGCCGAGGAGGGTCAAGGCGTCGGCATTGGAGGGATCCTCCTGGGTCATCTCGCGGAGGAGGCCTATCCCATACCGCCGCCAGCGACCGTCGGCGAGGTACGCCCGAGCGAGGAGCAGGCGGATCTGCCCCCGCTCCTCGCCGTCCGCGAGGGTCAGCACCTGATGAAGCTGGTGGACGGCTCCTTCGCTGTCGCCCCGGGCCACGAAGCCCCGTGCTCCGGCCAGGGCCTGAGCGACGCGTTCCCTGCGGTCAGCGACGTCCGCGCCCGACGCGCCAGGGGGCCTGGCCGGCTCAGGCGTGGGAGGCGGTGCAGGAGAGAGGGCCGAGCGTGGAGCCGGGGCGGGCCTCGGGCGCCGAGGGACCAACTGTCCCCCGGCAGCATCAGGCCCGCGGCCGCGAGAGCCGCCCAGCGCCTGGAAGGCCTCGGTCAGCCGGACGAAGGCTGCCTGCATCCTCTGCCGCTCGTCGGGCAAGGCGCCGGCCCCTGCGTCGGGGTGGAGCCGCCGGGCAAGAGCCAGAAAGGCGGCCCGCACCGCGGCGGGATCCGCGTCCCGGCCGACCCCAAGAAGCTGCGCAGGCTCCCCGCTCGCGAGCCGTTCGCAGCGGTCCAGCAGCTCCCGCACCGGTGCCGTCACCAGAGGCACCGATGTGGTCACGGCCGGGCCTCCAGAGCGGGGATGCGCGGCTCGGCGCTGCCGACGACCTCCACCAGGCGGATCGCGGCCTTGTGAAGGGCCACGAAGCCCTCCTTGACGGGCTCGTCTTCCCGGGCAGCGTCCCAGAGAGTGAGGTAGTGACGGCCCGTGTCGATCAGCTCGGAAAGGGCCGACCTCGAGCCGGAGAGCCGCAGGCTCCCGACGTAGACCCCTTCGTCCGTGTGAACCCTCACCTGAAACCACCGCAGCCGTCGACTCATCGGACGCTCCCGGTTCTCGAGGCCCATCGCCCCGCACCTGTCCCTTCGAGAGGCAGGGTGCGTGCCGGCCTCGCTCTCCGGGGCAAGTCCTTGGTGCATCGGTCCTACGGAGGTGCCGAAGCGCAGAGCCGCGCCGCTTCGCTCGGGAAGCTCGCCCGTCGGCATCGGGACGAAGTGCCGATCCGCCCGGTCACCCGCTCGGCGACGGGGGCGTCGGGAGGTCCGCCCGATGAGGGACCGCTTGCCGGGTCGTGCCCCTCGAAGACGCTCTCGCATCACTCTGGCGTTCAGGGAGTTGTCGTTCCTGCCCCTGCGGCCCCGCTGTTGCCCTCCGAGAGGGCGTGCGCTGGCTGGCCCTCACGTTCGCTCTTGGTCTCCTGGCCGCTGCGGAATCGGCCGACGTCGAGGCCGGATCGGTTCCCGGCCCCCGGCTCGTGGCCCGGACCTCCCGAGCCCTCTACTACAGCGTGGACCACGCCCGCGTCGACGTCCGGCGGTCGGAGGACTATCTCGCACGCCTCGAGACGCTGTTCGGCCGCCCATCGGAAGGATGGCACGTCGAGATCGTCGTCCATCCGGCCACCGCACCTCTTCGGACCGAGGCGGGCGTCGCGGCGCTGGGCATCACGGACCTGGCGGCACGTCGCATCGACTCCGTGCAGGCCTTCCACCCGCACGAGCTCGTGCACGCCGCGGCCGGCCGAAACGGCGTGGCCCCGGCGTTCTTCGCCGAGGGGCTCGCGGTCGCGCTGTCGAGCGGTGGTCGGTGGAATGGTCGCGACGTGGATGCCGTGGCCAGGGGGGCCGCGGCGGCTGGCGTGCGGATCGAGCCGCTCCTCGACCAGTTCGGGGACGTCGACCCTGCGCTCGAGTACTGCCTCGCCGGGTCGTTCGTGGCATTCCTCCTGGAGACGGAGGGCATCGAGCCCATGGTCGCCTTCCTCCGCGGCTGCGGCAGCTCGCCGGCGCGCTTCGAGCGCGCGTTCCGCGCCGCCTATGGATGCACGTTCGCCGCCGCCACACTGGCGTGGCGGGCACGCCTCCTGGCGGGGCGCGGGTCCACCTGGCGCTGGGCGGACGAGTCGACGTGGCCCCGCTCACTCGAGAAGACGCGATCCACACGCGCTCAGGCTGTGGCCACGGAGGTCGAACGGCCCAGGGCGGAGACGGGCGTCTTCCTGCTCTTGAGCCCGGAGGGTGGTGGGCGGGAGACTCGCTGAAGGCGGTTCTGGCCCAGGGGCGGTCGGCGGAGCCGGCAGCCTGCGCACGACGCGAGAGGTCTCCGCATCGCTCGGGACGCGCGGCGCCCTGTCCAGGCCCTCCCTCCGGGAAGGCCGCGCCGACGCCCCAGACCGCCGCACGAAACGACCGGGCATTCGTCCTGCTCTGTCGAGAGATGTTCCCGCGCCCCTTCTGGGCTCCTCCCCGTAAGCGCTTTCGCCTCAGCCTGCCGGTGCGCGGCACAGGCTGTGCCTCCGAGGGAGGGCGTCGGGCCGGTGAAGGGCACCGGCCCGGATTGGGGCAGGAGAGGGCGGGCATGTTCATCGAGGCTGCCGCACCTGCGGCACCGGCTCTTGGCTGGAGCCGAGTCGACAGCTTGGGACGAGGCCCGCGCAGACCTGAAGAGGGAGGCATTGTGTTTCGATCGAGTCTCGTGCTCGTCTGTCTCGGCGCACTCACTCTGGGCGCGGCGGCGCCGGGCTCAGCGGCGCCGGGCCGCTCGGCGATCGGTGATCCGAACGCCGACCTCGTCTAGAGACCCCGGTCACGCCGTGCCGCATCGTCGACACGCGCCTGGCCGGGGGACCGATCGTTCCGGGCTCGCCACGGACCTTCGTCGTTGCGGGCACCTCGGGCTTCTCCGCTCAGGGCGGGACCGAGGGAGGCCGCGGAATCCCCGAAGGCGCCGCTGTCGTCCAGATGAACCTCGTGGCGGTGAACCCGTCGGGCCCGGGGAACTTCGGCGCCTACCCCTGGGCCGCCGTCCCGGACCTCACGTTGACATCCGTCATCAACTACTCGGCGGCCGTCGCGTCGAACCTGGCCAACGGAATCGCGCTCCCCATCTGCAACTCGACCACCACGACGTGCACCGCAGACCTCATCGTGCTGTCGGTGTCGGGTGCGCACCTCGTCATCGACGTGGAGGGCTACTTCGTCGCCGGGAGTCCCGTAGCCGGGCCGGCAGGTCCGAAAGGGCCGGCCGGGCCCGCGGGTGAAGTCGGTCCCTCCGGCCCGGAGGGGCCAGCCGGTCCGGCAGGTGCGCAGGGGCCGGCGGCGACGGTGCGGCCGGGCCCGCGGGAGCGACTGGGCTCACCGGTGCGACCGGTCCGGCTGGGCCAACGGGGCCGACCGGGGCCAGCGGCAACATCATGACCGTCGTCTCGAGCGGCACCAACTGGTACGAGCTCAACCGGCACTGAAGCTCGCTTGGCGTACCCGGGGAAGCGGCGGTCGAACATCGCCGCTTCCCCTGTGCTTTTGACCCCCTTGCCTCGCCCGGCCCGGCAGACCGCGTACATCGACGCCTTCACAATCGAAGAGGTCGCAGAGTGCACTTCCCGAGGGCCGCACGGTTGAGCGGCGGGGTGTGCGCTCGCGGTGATCGCAGGAGGACTACGGCGCGCTCCGTTCGTCCGGCTCGGCGGCGGAGGCCGTCAGACCGAGGCGGGCCACGAGGGCGATCGCGGCGACCACGTCCCCGACGACCGCCGGCGGGTAGAGCGGAATGCTGATGAGGATTCCCGCCACCAGGGCCAGGAGCGCCAGCGCGCCGAGGAAGCGACCCTTTCTGGAGGGTACGACACCGGCGTGGCCGGCTGTCGCGGCTGACGGCGCGTCAAGCCACCGTGGCTTTCCCATGATCGACCTCTCTCGCTCCGCCTTCACGAGGAAGGGGCAGGATCAAACGGCGCACGCCCATCGGGAGTGGCAAGACCGACGCCGACCTGCGCGCGGCGGTAACGCGCTCCCGCGGCTGGACATCCGGCGGCGGGCGGAGCGTCGCGCGGTCGGCAAAGCGCTCCCTCGTCGGGTGAAGCTCCCGGAGCGCGGAGCCTCGATCCTGCCGCGCGCCGCCACTCCTTCGCTAGCGCCTCTCGAAGGTCCACCTCGCCGGATGGCCTCTCGAGGAACCGAGGGCCCCGGCGCGAGAGCGCCGCGCCGTCTACGGGACAGCTACTCGACGCGGAACGACTGCGCGCCCGGGTTCAGCGCCCGCGTGACGCCGCGCCAGGCGAACGTGCCGGTGAGCCCCGCGGGCAGCGTCACACGGGCTTCGAGGGCCGAGCCGTCCCGGCGGTAGGCGACGGTGATGGGACCCTTCGGGTGGGGAAGCGCCGCTTCGAGGTGGCCCAGCGTGCCGAGGTGCGGCTCGACCCTCACCGTCCGGAAGCCGGGCGAGCCCGGCTTCAGTCCGGCCACGATGCGCAGCAGGTCGTAGTTCGGGTGCGCGCTCCAGGCATGGCAGTCGGAGCGGGTGGCGGCGTCGGGCGTCTCGGCGAACGTGCTCAGGCCCACATCGAGCATCTCCCGCCACGGCTCGAGCTCGGGCAGGTAGAGCTCGCCCTCACCCAGCTTCTCGAGGGCGCGGGCGAGGTAGAAGCGGAAGTAGACGCTCGCCCGGGCCACACGGGCCTCGGAGCCGCCGGTAGACGGCGCGACCTTGATCGAGGGGCGGGGCATCGCGAGGAGGCGGTCGAGCACCGGCTTCTCCTGCCCGGGCGGCACGGCGCCGGCCAGGAGGGCGAGGATGTTGGCCTGCTGGCTGAAGCGGCGCTTCGCCGGCGTGTCGGCCACGAGGCCGCGGCCGCCGTCCCACGCCAGCCGGCGGACCGACGCCGTGATCGCCTCGGCCCGCTCGCGGTGTCGGGTCGCGCGGGCGGGCTCGCCGAGAGCGGCCTCGAGGTCCGCGGCCTCGCCGAGGGCGAGGGCGAGCTGGAGCGAGATCGCGACCGAGCCGCCGTCGGAGTCCTGGGGCGGGACTCCGTCCTCGAACTCGTCGCACCAGTCGACGAAGTTCCACCAGGGCAGCCGGCCGAGGAGACCGTCCGGCCGCAGCCGCTCCGTGAACCAGTCGAGCACCGTGCGGGTGCCAGCGAGCTTCTGGCGGACGAAGGCCGGATCGTCCCGCCACATCCAGTAGTCGTGGACCATCCCCACCCACAGGAGGGAGAAGGGCGGGATGAACTGCTCCGGTGCGCTCGGGTAGCGGCTGAAGGTGATCCCCTCCTCGCGGCGCGAGCGGTCGAAGGAGTCGATCGCCTGCCGGGCGAGCCGGTCGTCGCCGGCCACCGCGTACGAGATGAGGGCCTGGACGCGCGTGTCGCCCACGTACTGGAGCTGCTCGTAGTAGGGGCAGTCGACGTAGGTCTCGTGCGCGCAGGAGCGGGCGGTGCGCCAGCCCACCTCCCAGAGCCGGGCGAGCGTGGCGTCGCCGGCGTCGAAGCGGCCCCTCTGCTCGAACGGATAGCCCGTGAAGTGGGCGGCGAGGCGGTCGAGCGTGAGCGCCTCGCCGGCGGTCTCGACGTCGATCCGGAGGTAGCGCCAGGTGCGCCACCAGAGGGGATGGAAGACGCGCCCGGAGCCGCCGTCGGGCAGGACCTCGTCCGCGTAGCCGACGAGGCGCTTGCCCTCGAACAGGTCGCGATGGCCCTTCCTCCAGGGCTTCTCGGGCTCGAGCAGGGCCTCCTGGTAGCGGAGCCGGATCCGCGCGCCGCGGCCGCCCGAGAACGTGAGCTCGGGATACGCGGTCACGAGCGACTTCCGGTCGAGGAGGATCGAGGCCTGTGCGTTGGGCGGGACCCGGGCCGGGCCGGCCTCCGGGAAGCCCTCGACCGAAGCGCCTTCGGCCTTCACCACGGCTCCCGCCGGGACGGGCCGGTACTCCATCGGCGGCAGCTCGTCGGGCACGAGCATCCGTCCCTCCGGCGTCAGCTGGTCGCCCGGGCCCTCGGCGATCGAGCGCGGCGTGGCCGGAGCGGACACGATCGCCGGCTTCCATCGCCCGGCGGGCGCGCCCGCGGCCGGCGGCTCAGCCCAGGCCCAGTCGTAGAGGGAGGCGTCGAGCCTCTCGCCAGGGCCGACGACGTTGTACTGGGGCTCTTCCTCGCGGAGCGGCCTCAGGCCCTCGGGCCAGGGCTGGTGGCCCGGCTCCGGCGCGCACTCCCACGACGCATCCGTGTTCACCGCCTTCTCCGCGTCGCCGTCGCCCTGGGCCACGAAGCCGGTGCGATCGGTCATCTGGGCGGCCGGGGCGTCCGCCCCGAAGCTCCAGACCGTCGCCGACAGGAGGTTCGCTCCCGGCTTCAGGAAGGGCGCGAGGTCGAAGGTCTCGAAGCGCCAGAAGAAGACGTCGCCCCGCGAGGGGCCGATGCCGACCCGCCGGCCGTTCACCTGCAGGACGAAACGCTGGTCGGCGCTCACGTGGACGACGTACCGCGAGGGGACCGCCTCGAGGTCGACCGCCTTGCGGAAACGGAAGACCCCGGGGTCGCGCACGGGCGCGTCGGGGCAGGCGATCCAGGAGCCCGCCCACTGGCGTCGGAGGACGGCCTCGGAGATGGGAAGGCCGCTGCCGGAGGTTGCGGGGCTCGCGAGGGCCACGAGCGAGGGGGCGAGGGGGATCACGAGAGCGAGGGCGAACGGAAGGGCGATGCGGGGACAGGCGTTCATGGGGGCATTCCTCGACCAGGCTCCCTCGGCGCACGAAGCCACGAGCGGGGCGCCTCGGGGGGACATCACTTCCTGCGGATCGTGAAGACGGCGTTCGGCTGGACGAGGAGAGCCTCCTTCACCGCGCCCTTCTCGTCGAGCACGAAGCGGACGGCGAAGCCAGTGAGCTGCTTCAGGCGGAACTCCGTCCCGCGGTACGGCACGAGGTCGTAGATCGGCTGGCCGGGGACGAACGCGGTGAGGCCCGTGCCCTTGAGGTCGATCGTGATCGTGAACGTCGGGTTGTCGGCCATCGTGTAGGCGCCGGTCAGGCCGCGGAGGAACGCGGGATCGGAGAGGCGGCTGGGCGGCTTCTTCGCGAAGGCGATCTCCGGTGCGGAGGGCTCCAGGTTGATCGTCAGGCGGTCGACGTCGCCGCCGACGCTGTCGTGGAACTGCACGAACAGGGTGTCCTCCGACATGGCGGGATCGCTCGGGGTGGCCTTCCAGGTCTCGTAGTGCCAGTGCTCGAGCGCCATCGGGATGCCGTGGAACGCGCCGGCGAGGGCCGGGGCGGGCGCCGCCTGCGGCTTCCCCTTCGACGGCTTCGACGCCGCGTCCGGGGCGGGCGCCGCGGACCGGCTCACGCTCACGACGCCGTAGGCGGGGTGCTCGTAGTCCCCGACGTACTCGTCGAGAGCGTGGGCGGGGCGCGTACCGGGCTTCCTCTCCTCGGCTCCCTTCGCCTTCCCGGACTTCTCCGCCTTCCGTCCCGCCTCTCGTCGCTGGAGGAGACGTGCGCTCCAGTCGATCGGAGGGAGGCCGAGAAGCCGGTCGATCGCCTGCCGGGCCACCACCTCGGGCAGGCCAGTGCCGCCGAGGTTGGCCAGGGCCACGACGCCGATCCCCTCGCGGGGGAGGAAGGTGACCATGGCGATGAAGCCGTCGATGGCCCCGCCGTGGTGGACGCGCACGTGGCCGCGATAGGACTCGACGAACCAGCCCATCGCGTAGCTCGTCCCCGAGATCTCGGGGTCCTGGCCGGAATCGCCGACGACCATCTGCGGCTTGTGCAGCTCGGCGAGGCCGGGGCCGGTGAGCACGGTCGTGTCCCCGACCTTGCCCCCGCCGAGCTGGAGCAGGAGCCAGCGCGACATGTCGCGCACGCTGGAGTTGATCGAGCCCGCCGGGCCCACCGCGTCGATGTTCCGGAAGGGGATCTCGATCACCTTCTCGTCCTTCTCCTGGTGCGGCTTCGCGAAGTCGGCGCTCCTCTTCGAGTCCTCGACCGAGAAGTTGCTGCCCCTCATGCCGAGGGGGGCGAAGATCCGCGCGCGGACGAGGTCCTCCCAGGGCATGCCCGCCACCTCGCCGGCCAGGTAGCCGGCGGTCATGAACATCAGGTTCTGGTACTGCCACCGGGCGCGGAAGTCGGCGCTCGGCTCCAGGAACTCGAGGCGAGCGACGAGCTCTCTCCGCGTCAGGGGGGCCGCGTACCAGACGAGGTCGTGGCGAGGGAGGCCCGAGCGGTGCGTGACGAGATCGCGGGGCGTCATCCTCTCGCTCGCCAGCGGGTCCTTCAGCTTGAAGGAGGGGAGGTAGGCGCGCACGGGAGTGTCCCAGTTGAGCCTGCCGTCGTCGACGAGGAGGGCGAGCGCCGTGGCCGTGAAGGCCTTCGTGGCGGAGCCGATGGCGAAGAGGGTGTCTGGTGTGACGGCGGCCTGGCTCGCGACGTCGCGGACCCCGTAGCCTTCCATCAGGACGACCTCGCCGTTCTTCACGACGGCCACGGCGAGGCCGGGAACCTTCCAGTCGGCCATCGTCTTCCGGGCCCAGTCCGGGAAGCCCTCGAGGGCCTGCGCGGCCGCCTTCGCGGGCTCGGCCCCTCGCGAGAGGCGGAACGGGAACGTCTGGCCGCCCTGGCTGAAGCTCCCCTCGATCGTCGCGCCTTCGGCGGAAAGGGTGCCCTTGAACGTCGGCTGGCCGGGGATGCCGCGGATCGCGAACGAGACGGCCCGGTCCCTGACCTCGACTGCCTCGAGCGGCAGGCCCTTCGCTCCCTGGGCCGGAATGTCGATCGTTCCCTCCAGGCCGGCACCGGCTGCGACCTTCAGGTCCACGAGGACCTTCAGCTCCATGCCGGGGGTCTGGATCGGGCCCTCCCAGTGGCCGGCCACGTCGGCCGGCGCCGAGGCGGGCGACCCAGGCGACGGGCTCGCCGGCCCGGCGGAGAAGAGGAGGAAGATGGCCAGCGTGGTCGGGAAGGCGAGAGGACGTCGCGCTTTCATGGGCACTCCTCAGAAGGCATCCCTCGGCGCCCCGACGACGACCGACGTGCCTCGGGATGGCGAGCGCCCGGATCTTACCCCGAGGCGCGCTCGCCCGGCCGACGAGCAGGGCGCGGGCTCGACGGCGCCCGGCTACGGCCTCTTCAGCAGGCCGAGGCCCTCCATCCAGCGGGCGCAGAGCGCCGGCCACTGGGAGACGACCGGGTCGCCCGGGGCGAGGCCGAGGCCGTGCCGGCCGTGGGGGAAGACGTGCAGCTCGGCCGGCACGCCCGCCCGGTGCAGGGCCTCGAAGAAGAGGAGCGCGTTCGCGACGGGCACCGCCGTGTCGTCGGCGGTGTGCCAGAGGAAGGTGGGAGGCGTGCGCGCGGTCACCTGCCGCTCGTTGCTCAGGAGCTCCACGAGCGCGGGGTCGGCGGGGTCGCCGAGGAGGTTCTGGCGCGAGCCCGCGTGGGTCACGGGGTCGACCATCGAGATGACGGCGTAGCAGAGGACGGCGAAGTCCGGCCGCGAGCTCTCGCGCTCGACGGGGTCGGCGGCGTCGGGGCGGCCGTCGTCGAAGTGCGTGGCCGCCGTCGAGGCGAGGTGCCCGCCGGCCGAGAAGCCCAGGATCCCGAGGCGCCTGGGGTCGACGCCCCATTCGCGCGCGCGGGCCCGGACGACGCGGAGGGCGCGCTGCGCATCCTGGAGGGGCGCCGGATGGCGGTAGCGTTCCCCGAGGCGGTACTGGAGGACGAACGCGGACACGCCGAGCGAGTTCAGCCAGAGGGCGACCTGCTTCCCCTCGTGGTCGGCGGCGACGATCCGGTACCCGCCGCCCGGGCAGACGAGGACGGCCGCGCCGGTCGCCCGGTCGGCGGGGACGACGTAGACGGTGATCTTCGGCTTGTCGACGGCCTCGCTGCCGAGCGCCCCCGGCGCGCCGTCGGGCCAGAGCAGGTGGAACTCGCGGTCGCCGTGGGCGGTGTCGACGGCCGTCATCTGGTAGGACGACTGAGCGCCCGCCGGCGCCGTCAACAGCAATGCCGCGCCTGCGCCGACGACCGCCCGTCCGAGGGCCGACCGCAGGATGGGGGTTCCGGCCGAGGTCTCGCTCATGTGGATCCTCCGATGCATGCCCAGAGGATCATCCAGCAGGGCCTCCGGTCGCGCAAGGGCCGAGCGGCCGTGACCGCGTGCTATCCTGCCCGCGCGCCGTCGCCCGAAGCGCGAGAGGGATGCCATGAAGCTGCTCGCTGCCGGAGTCGTCGCTCTCGGCCTGGCGCTTCCGGTGCGCGCCGAGGTCCCCGAGATCTATCGCCGGGTGGCGAGCGTCCACTGGGTGGTGAAGGACCTCGACCGCGTGAAGGCGGGGTGGGGGAAGCTCGGCTTCCCGTCGCGGGACCTCGGCGAGATGACGGTGGCCGGATCGTTTCGCGGCCGGAGAGGCGCCTCGCGCTTCCGCGTCGCACAGGCGTGGCTGGCCGGGGCGAACGTCGTCTGGATCCAGCCGATCGAGGGCGAGAGCGCCCTGCGGGAGCACCTCGACCGCCACGGTGACGGCGTCTTCAGCGTCAACTACGCGGCGGCGAGCCGCGACGCCCTCGACGCGGAGGTGGCGCGGCTGGGCGGCCTCGGCGTCCCCGTTCTGCAGCGGGCCGACGTCGTGACCCCGGGCGACCGGTTGACCGTCGTGCACATGGACACGGCCGCCAACGGCAAGTACGTCGTGGGCCTCCTCCAAGGCGACGCTCCTCGGCCGCCGGCCGAACCGCCGTCGCCCGCTCTCCCGCTGAAGCTGTCGCAGTACGCGCTCGTGGTGAGGAGCCTCGATGCGGTGTCGGCCTACTGGGAGCGGCTCGGGTTCCCGGCCATGCAGATCACCCACGACCCGCTCCACGACCTCCGGCACCGCGGGCAGCCGGGACGCTTCGACCAGAGGCTGGGCTGGCACCGGCACGGCACCGTCACCTGGGAATGGATCGAGCCGCTCGCCGGCCCGACGGTCTACGAGGAGCACCTGAAGGAGCACGGCGAGAGCCTCCACCACCTCGCCTTCGACGTGCCGGACATCGACGCCGCGTGCGCCGCCTGGGAGGCTCTCGGCGTGCCGATCGTCCAGTCGGGGGCGTGGGGCCAGGAGGGCAAGCCGGGCTCCGGCCGCTTCGCGTACGCCGCAACCGACGCGTTCGGAGGAGTGACGACCGAGTTCCTGTGGAGCCGGCGGTAGCCGGGCGGAGCGCGCACGGGAGGGCCGGATGCAGGGAAGCCGGGTCGCGGGGCACGCGGCGGCCTTCGCACTCGCGTGCGTGGCCCTCGCCGCAGGGGGTGCGGGGCAGGCGAAAGGCGGAGAGGACATGGGGCCGGTCGAGATCTCCAATGGAACGGTCGTGGTCGGCGTCGTGCCGTCGCTTGGGGGTCGGGTGGTGGTCCTGAGGACGGTGATCGGCGACAACGTGCTCGACTCCGATCCGAAGCTCTGGAAGCCGCCTCACCCCCTGCCCTCGCTCGAGACCCCTTTTCAGCCCTGGAACGGACGGATCGTCTGGGCGGGCCCGCAGAACGGGTTCTGGTCCCAGCAGGACCTGCGCCCCGACCTCCGGGACGCGAAGGCCCCCTGGCCGCCCGACCCCTTCAACGAGACGGGCCGGTTCGAGGTCGTGGCCCGCACGCCCACCCTCCTGAAGTTGAAGGGCGCGACGAGCCCGGTGACGGGCCTCTCCCTCGAGCACGCGTACGAGATCACGGGGGAGCGGACGGTCCGCATGAGGACGACGGCCACGAACGGCCGTACGACGCCCGTATCGTGGGACATCTGGCCCAATACGCGCGTGAGGCCCGAAGGCCACCCCTACGTGGACCTCGATCCGCTGGAGACGGTGCGAATGGACGGCCCGCGTCCGGACGATCCGCAGGCGGGGGCCTATCCGAGCGAAGTCCACGGCGGCTGGCTGACGCTGCCGCCCGGCCGCCGACCGGGTGTCGGGC
>DATJYX010000134.1:0-8814 GCA_035577965.1 Vicinamibacteria bacterium
CGTTCTTGTCGAGGGCGGCCCGGACGCTGGCCAGGAGCTGGGACATGTTGAAGGGCTTCTGGAGGAGTTGCTCTCCAGGTCCGAGGGCCCCGTGGCGGCCGACGACCTCGTCCGAGTAGCCCGACATGAAGAGGACCCGCAGGTCGGGCCGCAGCTGGCGGACGTGGTCGGCGAGGTCGCGCCCGCTCATTCCCGGCATCACCATGTCCGTGAGCAGGAGGTCCACCGCGGCCCCCGCCCGCACCATGGCGAGCGCGGTGAAACCGCTCGACGCGCTGAGCACCCGGAACCCGCTCATCTCCAGCATCTCCGTGGTGATCGTGCCGAGGGCAGTCTCGTCCTCCACGAGCAGGACCGTCTCGTGGCCGCCGCGCACGGGTGCCCGCGGCCTCGCCTCCTCCGTCGTAAGCTCGTCCTCGACTCGGGGGAGGTAGATCTTGAAGGCCGTCCCGACCCCGGGCTCGCTGTACAGCCAGATGAAGCCCCCGCTCTGCTTGACGATCCCATACACGGTCGACAGGCCGAGACCGGTGCCCTTCCCCGGCTCCTTCGTGGTGTAGAACGGCTCGAACGCCCGCGCCTGCGTCTCCTTGTCCATCCCCACCCCGGTGTCGCTCACGGCAAGAACGACGTAGCGGCCGGGCTGGAGCGGCTCGTGCACCGCCGAGTAGGCCTGGTCGAGCTCGGCGTCGGCCACCTCGATCCACAGCGACCCCCCCTTCGTCATGGCATCGCGAGCGTTCACCACGAGGTTCAGCAGCACCTGCTGCATCTGGTTCGGGTCGACCATCACTCGTCCCAGGGACGAGGGCCGGCGCACGCTCAGCTCGACGTCCTCCCCCACCAGCCGCCGAACCATCCCCTCCGACTCGGCCACGAGCGCCCCCAGGTCGACCACCTTCGGCTCGAGAACCTGCTGCCGGCTGAACGCCAGCAGCTGCCGGGTGAGCCCCGCCGCCCGCTCCGACGCCCGCAGGATCTCCTCCAGGCGCTTGCGCTGCTCCTCCTCCGTCGCCGCCCGCAGCAGCACCTCCGCGTAGCCCCCGATCACCCCCAGCAGGTTGTTGAAGTCGTGGGCCACTCCTCCTGCCAGCCGCCCCACCGCCTCCATCTTCTGCGCCTGCCGAAACTGCGCCTCCGTCCGCCGAAGCGCCTCCTCCTGCGCCTTCTCCCGAGTGACGTCCTCCTTCAGCGCCACGAAGTGCGTGATCCGATCCTCCGGATCGTGGATCGGCGTGATGAGGTCCCGCTCCCAGTAGAGCGATCCGTCCTTCCTCCGGTTGTGGAACTCCCCCTCCCACGCCTGCCCGGCCATGATCTGCCCCCAGAGCTCTCGGTACGCTTCGGGCGGGGTCTCCCCGGACTTCAGGATCCGCGGGTTCAGGCCCAGCACCTCCGCCCCCTGGTAACCGGTGATCTCCGTGAACCGCGGGTTCACGTACTCGATGCGCCCGCCGGTGTCCGTGATCATCACCACCACCGGGCTCTGCTCGACCGCCCGCGAGAGCTGCCGCAGCCGCGCCTCGGCCGCCTTCCTCTCCCCGATGTCCTCCCCGAACCCGATGATCGTCCCGTCCGCCAGACGCACGTTCGCCCACCTCACGTCGTGGAAGGCGCCGTCCTTCCCTCGCGTCGGAAACTCCCGCCACACACGGTCCGACCGCGCGATCAAGGACCTGACGCGCTCCCTCACCGCCGCGTCGGGATAGCAGGCTTCGGCGAGGTCCATCTCCCGCGCCTCGCTCTCCGTCCACCCGAGCACCCGCTCGAACTCCCGGTTCACCAGCGTCGCCCGTGCCGCCTCGTCGAAGAAGACGATCATCACCGGAATGTTGTCGATCACCGCCTGCAGCCGCTCCTTCTCCCGCCGCAGCTGCACCTCCGCCCGTTTGCGTCGGACCAGCCGGCCCACCGTGTCCGCGATCAGGCTCACCTGCCTCACGTCCGCCTCGTCGTAGTCCGCCCCCTTGTTCCCCACCCCCAGGACGAGCCGCACCTTCCCGTCTTCCAGAATGGGCACGCTCAGGTGGCGGACGATGCCGGCCTGGCTCGGGACGTGACCCCGCTCTCCGGGGGCCGCGACGTAGGCGTTGTGCACGACGGGCGTCTTCGTCCGCACGCAGTCCGCCCAGGGACCGGCCTGCCGCAGGGAGTGTCGACCCTGGTCCCCCGGCTCGCTCGCCGGCGTGGTGCGCGCCCACACCGAGCGCTCGATCCAGTCCTGGTCCTCGCTGACGTAGTGCAGGCAGCCCCCCCGGCTCCCGGTGAGGCGGACCGCCTCCTCCAGCCCCAGCTTCACGATCTCCTCTTCGTCGAACGCCTCCGCCCGCTGGCTGAGGTCGAGGAGCGCGTTGAGCCGCGCCTCGTCGACTCTCAGGGCCTCGATCGCTCGCGCCTCGCTCTCTTGAGCCCGTCTCCTCTCGACCGCCGACCGCACCGCGGAGCCCAGCCGGCCCAGGTGGTCCTTCAGCACGTAGTCCGCCGCCCCCGCCTTGAGACACTCCACGGCCGTCTCTTCGTTGAGCGACCCCGTCACCACGATCACCGGCACCCACGGCGCGCGCTCCCTGGCCAGACGCAGAGCGCTCATCCCGTCGAAGGTCGGAAGCTTGTAGTCCGCGAGGACAACGTCCGGCCGGAACTCGCCGAGCTCGCGCACGAAGTCAGCCTCCGTCTCCACCCGCCGTGCCGTCACCACGAGACCCTCCGCCTCGAGTCCGCGTACGGCGAGCTCCGCGTCGGCGGGCAGATCCTCGAGGATGAGCACGCGAAGCGGCTCACCCACGGGGTCGCCTCGCCCAGGCCGCTCGCGGCCGACATCCCGCCCGCAAGGCCAGAAACACCCCCTCTAAGGTAAACGACTGGAATCGCCGGACCGAACAGACGGTCGGGGCGGACGCGTTTCCCCGGGCGGCCGGGGCAGAGAACCTACCCTACCGAGGGCGGGGCAGGACGGCCCGCAGCTCCGCCTCCAGGGCGGCCGCGGAGGCCGGGCGCTTCCCGGGATCCCGGTGCAGGGCCCGCGCGAAGAGGAGGGCGACCTCCTCCGGACAGCCCGGCGCCCACCGCCGAACGTCCTCCAGGCGACCCCGGCGTATCCGGTCCAGGGTTTCCTCGACCCCTCGGGTCCGGAAGGGGTGCCGGCCGGCGATGAGCTCGAACAGCACCACGCTCAGGCTCCAGAGGTCCTGCAGAGGCCCCGGCGTTCCGCCGGCGATCACCTCGGGAGAGAGGTACAGGGGTGTGCCCGCGAAGCCGCGGCTCCGGGAGGCGGCACTCTCCGTGAGGTGGGCCCAGGTCAGCTCCTCGGCCGGTCGATTCCCGGCGGAGAGACCTTCCGGGAGCGGGATGAGGCGGGCGAGACCGAAATCGAGCAGCTTCGGATGACCCTCGGCGTCGAAGCCGATGTTGCTCGGCTTGATGTCGCGGTGAAGAAGGCCACGGCGGTGCACCGCGTCGAGCGCGTCGGCCAGATCGACGCCCAGCCGGAGCGCGTCCCCGGGTTCCCAGCGGGATCCCAGCCGCCGGGCGAGCGTGCCGCCCGCGAGATGCTCGACGACGAGGAAGGGAAGCCCTTGCCAGGAGTCGACGCCGTGGATGACGGCCACGGCCGGGTGGCTGACCGCCGCCATCGAGCGGGCCTCCTGACGCAGCCTCTGCGTCGCCTCCTCGGAGACGCGAGGCAGGGTCTTCACCGCCACGGCGCGCTCCAGCTCCCGGTCGAAGGCGAGGTAGACGAGCCCCATCCCGCCTGCGCCCAGCCGCTCCCTGAGCTCGAGCTTCCCGAGCAGCACTTGCGGCAGCCCGGCCGCGACGAGGGCGCTCCCGCAATCGCAGCGCTCCCGCGCCGTGGCGTGCACGAGACGGCAGCGGGGGCATTCCGTGGCTGGGAGGTCCTGGTCCTGAGCTCGGGTGGAGCCCGATTGGAGCGCCTCGTGAAGCCCTCGGTTTTCGAGGGCGAGCGCGACCGCGCCGCACAGGTCGGAGATCTCCTGGAGGTCGTCTTCGCTGAAGAGCGCCTCGTCGCTCTTCGTGCCGATGGCGAGGAGCCCGACGTTGCTCCCGTCGGACGCCGAGAGCGGGACCAGGAGGGCCGTCTGCGTGTCGAGGACCCAGCGCTGTTCCTCGGACGGCAGAAGCGTGAAGACCGACTGGGGGTCGCCGGGATCCGTGGCCAGGGGCGAGGGCTCCGCCGCGGCGAGCGCGTGGAGCGCGGAATCGCCCCGCAGGGGCCGCGCCTCGCCGGCCAGGGGAACGAACCACCGCCGGTCTCGGGCGGCCACGAGCAGCGCCGCCGCTTCGATCTGCAGCTCGGAGGCCAGCTCCCGGAGCAGGCTGCCGGCTGCTTCCCGGCTCGAGTGGGCGTCACGGACCATCTGGCCGGCGCGGATCCGGAGGCGTGGCCAGTCGGGGCGCGGGCGCTCGAAGAGCCGGTCGAGCCGCCGCACCAGACGCTCCCGCCAGGCGAGGAGCGCCATCCCACCCGCCGCCAGGCCCAGCAGCAGCACGCCCTGGGGACCCGAGGCCAGGTCCGCCAAAGGCTGGCCGCGCCGCGAGTACACGTACGCGGCCAGGGCGAGGAGCGGCATGGCGGTCACCAGGGACAGCGTCGTCCGCGCCAGCAGGTAGCGCGCCGCCCGGCCCAGGAGAGGCCGCACTTCCAGGAGCCGATCCGACACCACCGCGTGGGCGGTCACGACCGGAACCAGCAGGAAAGGCGGAAAGAGGATCAGCAGGCCGGCCGCCCGGGCGAGCGGGGTGTCCATCCAGCGCCGAAACGGAGGGACGAGGGCTTCGGCCAGGATCTCGACCATGAGGGGCCCGAGGCCCAAGGCCAGGCTGAGAGTGAACCGGCTGACTCGCCGGCGCTCCTCAGGGGCCGCCGACCGGGCACGCAGGAACGACACCGCCAGGGCGGGGGTCGCGAGGCCGACCAGGACGCCCCAGTAGGTGATCGACTGGTGACCCACCGCTGCCCCGCCCCAGCGCACGATCCCGGAACCCCGGCCCCGTCCCAGAGCGTCGACCAGGCTCGCCAGGAAGAGGCACAGACCGGCCGCCCCGGACACGGCGATCGCGCCGCGGATGAGCCGCTCTGCTCGCTCGAGGTGACGCACCCGCGGGAAGACGTTCACGAAGCGCCACAGGCAGAGGGGCAGGAATCCCTCGATCAGGGCGGCATTCCACCAGGGGCGGGCGGTCCAGTCCGGGCCGAGAGCGGTCTGGAGGCCTCTGGCGGGGAGATACGCGAACGAGGACGCGACGGTGATGAACGTCCCCGCGAGCCACAGGGCGCGCACGTCGCGAGAGCAGGCCGAGACCAGCCACAGGGCGGTCCCCCCGAACACGAGCATCGCGGCCAGCCCCTGCGCCCCCGGCGACGATCCCGAGGGCCAGTGACCGAGTGACCAGCCGGCGAGGCCGAGGGCAACGTGGAGGCTTCCGAGGGCGAGGATCGGCCAGACGAGGAGAGCCCTCCCCGCCGCCTGGCGAGCCGCTGATCCGGCCCCGGTGCCGTCCGATGACGACCCGCTGCTGGACTCCGCGATCGTCCGCAGGACGCGGGCGATCGCCCGCCGGCTGTCCGGCAGGGAGCCCTCTGCCCGCGCCCAGTCGACCGGCTCACCGTCGGCCACCGCCCCGGCGAGCCTCGTCAGCGTGCGGTCGTCCCGGTCAGCCAGAGCCCATTTCCTCGGCGAGGTGCAGGAGGGCGCGACGGACGGCCATCCGGACCGCGTCGACGGTGGGTCGACCGGTGGCCACCGCGATCTGCGAGTAGTTGTAGCCGAGCTCCAGCCGGGCCACGATGAGCTCCTGCTCTTCCGGACGGAGGCTCCCGAGAGCCCGGCGGAAGCGCTCCTCCTGCTCCGCGTTCAGGAGCAGGCTGAGGGGCGAGAGGCCGCCCGGAACGGCGACGTCGGTTGCGTCGACCGGGAGGTGCAGGGGACGGCGGCGGCTGCGCCGCAGCTCGTCGGTGACGCGGTTGCGGATGGCCTGCCTCAGGTAGGCTCGCAAGGCGTCCCGGCGGCGGGGTTCGAAGCGCTCGAGGTGGCGCAGGGCCCCGACCATCGCCTGTTGCACGAGATCGGCGGTGTCCGCGAGGTCGCGTGCCTGGCCTCGAAGCCGTCCGTGAGCCCAGCGGCGCAGGGAAGGCAGGAGACGCGTGAACAGGACGTTCAGAGCCTCACGATCTCCACGGCGCGCCCGCTGCAGGAGACCGAAGGTCGTCGTCGACTCAGCCGTCGTCGGAAAGGGCCCGGCAGACGGAGTCCCCTCCCCTGGCCCTCGACTGTCGCCGCCCACATCCCCCCATGTCGAGCATAGGCAGCCCGGGACGACCGTGTCAATCTCGCCCCGCCTCGCTGGCTCACGTGCGCGAGGGCTCGGCGATCGGCCGCTGGCCGGCGACCCCCACGTCGTCCACCTCTGCCGCTTCGACCCCCGGCACCGCCCGCACCCGCTCGAGGTGGTCGCCGCGCATTTCGCCGGTGATGATGCCGTGCCTCGCGAAGCGCGCCGGATTCGTCGCCACCAGCCGGCCTTCGGCCACGACCCGCGCATAGGCCAGGCGGCGAGCGATCGGGTCGCCGGCGATCCCTCTCACGAGGGTGACGTGCACCTTCATGCCGCGGCTCCAACCGGCGCGACCGGTCCGGCCTGAACCAGCCCTCGGCCGAAGTCGCGGGCGTCACCCATGGGGATCGCCCTCTGCTCGAGCAGTCGCCACAGTGCGAGGCCGGTCAGGGTCGGCTGCTCCTCCAGGTAGAGGGCCGCGACGCCGGCGACGTGTGGAACGGCCATGCTGGTGCCGCTCAGCGTGCGGAACTCCCCGCCCACCCAGGCGGAGTACACCCCGACCCCGGGGGCGGAGAGATTCACCTCGCCGATGTCGTCCATCTGCCGACCGCTGAAGGTGGCGATGCGGCGCGCGCGATGGACGGCGGCCACCGACAGGAGAGACGGGCAGGCGGCCGGGTTGTCCACCGGGCGCGTGTACCATGGACGCTCGCTCGCGTTCCCGGCCGCGGCGAGGAGCAGGGTTCCGGGGTGGCTCCGGAGAAGGTTCGCCGCGACCCGCTCGTAGACGGCAGCGTAGGGCTGACCCGGGGTGCGGCTCGAGATGAAGCTGAGGGAGACGACCCGGGCTCCCTCCCCCGCGGCCCAGTCGATGCCGTCCAGGATCCAGTCGCAGAAGCCCGAGCCGGCGTCGCTCAGGACCTTGCCGGCCAGGATCCGGGCCTCCGGAGCCACGCCGTAGGTCGTCCCGCTCACCGATCGCAGCGGCCCGGCCACGACACCGACGCAGTGTGTCCCGTGGCCGTGCCGGTCCTCCGCCGTCTCGTGGGGGACGAAGCTCGCCGCCTCCCAGCCCTTCCGAGAGCGGGGTGCGAGGTCGGGGTGATTCAGGTCGACGCCGGTGTCGAGCACCGCGACCGTGACGCCGCGCCCGCGGGGACCGTGGTCCGAGGGGATGCCGATCATGTCCAGGCACCAGCTCCGGCGGCGCCGGTCCGCTCCCACACGCGAGGATGCGCGTTCGGCTCGTCCCCGCGTCTCGCGGGTCATGGACGACGCCGGCACGAAGCACTGCCGGTTCGGGACCACGGCCTCCACGGCCGCGCATCGGTCGAGCCGCCGGAGCTGATCCTCGTCGAGGTCGGCTACGGCGACACCCAGGCGCCCGTACACTCGGGCGCACGGCGCGGTCGGGCTCCGCGCCCGGAGCAGAGTGACTCCGCTCCGGGCACGGCGCCCCCTGGCCTCGCCCACCCCGAGGACCCGGGACAGGATGCCCGCGTTGCCCTCGCGCGCCTCGTGGAAGACGACGACGTGCCGAGGGGTTGACGAACGAGGTCGGACCAACGGTCAGTCGGCGGTGAAGAGTGTCGCGGCCTTCTGGAGAAGGTCCTGGGGCACGGTCGCGCTCGACACCTGATTGCACCACCGCCCCGCGACGACCGCTGCCCCGCGGGGCGAGGCCGGGATCGGGCACGCATGGCGCGCCGCCAGGCTGCCCACGAAGGCGTGGTCGGCCGGCACCTCTCCCGGCTCGGTGCCGGGGCCCACCTCGGTCTCCGCCAGGAGCGCAGCCACGGCTCCCGCCCAGCGGGCGAGCCGCAGGACCTTGCCGGACTCGCGCTCCCAAGCTCGGGGGCGACGGAACTGGATCTCGAAATCCGGACGGTATGCCTCGCGGATTCGCCTGGCCGCGGCCTCGCCCAGGCGCCAGGGGCGTGCCCCCTCGTTCATGGCGGCGACGGTCTGATCGAGCGCATCGTCGACCGTGAGCTGGTTCGTCATCGGTTTCCTCCTCCTGAGCCCACACGTGGCCGCCCCGCTCAGCCCCTTTTGCTGCGCTGCGGGCTGGCCCAAGGGTCCAGTGAGAGTGTCGGTGCGTGTGGCTCTCGGCTCTCTCTCGTGGTAACGGCCGATGCGGCCGAACCGAACGCGACGTCACGGGCCGACGCTGCCAGGCCGTCCGGCAGTCGAGGAGGGGCACGGATGGAAGCGCGACGGACTCCCCGTCCCCGGCGGCCGGGCGCTTCGCGAGGGCGGGCGGTCGGTTCGAGACCAACGCGCGCGGCGCCCGCACTGAGGATGCGCTATGGGGGGGAGAAGGTACCTGGCGTGAAGAGGGAGGCGGGCCGCGACCTCACCGGCCGAGGGGCGGATCGTTCTTGTCGAGGGCGGCCCGGACGCTGGCCAGGAGCTGGGACATGTTGAAGGGCTTCTGGAGGAGTTGCTCTCCAGGTCCGAGGGCCCCGTGGCGGCCGACGACCTCGTCCGAGTAGCCCGACATGAAGAGGACCCGCA
>DATJYX010000135.1:0-45692 GCA_035577965.1 Vicinamibacteria bacterium
GTCTCGTCCCAGCCTCGTCCGGCGCATCCCGGCCATCCGGGCGGTTTTCCCGGGCCGCCTCCGGTTCCTCCCGGTCTTTCGCGCTCGGGGGCCTGCAACCTCCTGACTCGGCACGCCTTTCGGGCCTCGCGGCCCGGCACGCGCCTTGCCCTCCCCGGGAGCGGGAGCGCACGATGGGCACGGCGACACTCAGCGAACCCTTAGCGGTGACGGCACAGCCGGAGCCCGTGCCTCCCCGGGACCACCTCGGTGCCCTCCCCGCGCGCCACCGCCGGGTGGCTTCCCTCCTCACCCGTCTCGCCACGACCGCCCGGTCGTTCATCCTCTACGACATCAGGAACGACACGGTGCGCCGTTCCCTGCACACCCTCCTCGACGCCTTCGCGGAGACGCTCGCGGTCGAGCCGGTCCTCCGCCTGGACGTGCTCCCGTTCGAGATCCACTTCCAGGCCGTCCGGGTCTACCTCGACCGCGACCGGGAGCGGAGCCTCGCCTTCCGCCTCTATCGCGACGGGGTCCGCGCCCTCGTCGTCCGCGAGGGCTTCGACGGGACGGAGCTCGCCCGCCTGCTCGAGATCCTGTCGGTGCGCTACACCGGCGTGCACCAGCACGAGGACGACTCCGTCACCCTCCTCTGGAGGGCCGGCCTGCGCTTCCTGGACGTGATCGCGGTCGAGGGGCTGGCGCCCGAGACCGGGAACTCGGACGACTGGGGCTGCGCGCAGGCCTCCGAGCCCCGGGTCTACCTGCCGGAGGACGTCGACCTGCCCCGGGTCGCGTGGACGGGCGAAAGCCCGCCCGAGTGGATCGAGGTCGGGGCGGCCGAGCTCGAGGCCCTGCGCGAGGAGGCCGCCACGGGCACGCTCGCCTCCGACGCTCTGGCCGTGATCGCCGAGCTACGCGCAGCCCTCGACGACCCCGAGGAGAAGATGCGCTTCGCGGAGGCGGCGCACCTCATGGAGGAGATCCGGGACTTCCTCCTCTCCGTCGACAGCCTGCCCGCCCTCGTGGCCCTCGTGAGGGAGCTGCAGCGGGTGGCCCTCTCCGACGTGGAGTGGGATCCCGACCGCCACGCGGCGGCGGTGGGGATCCTCACCTCGTGCGGCAGCGACCGGGCGGTGCGGCGCCTCGTCCACAGCGTGCCGGCGGAGGAGCGGCTCGTGCGGCCGGAGATGATCGAGCTGCTGGACCTCGTGTGCCCGGACCCCTTCACCGCCGTGGCCGAAGCGCTCGCCGCCGAGGACCGCCCCTCCGGCCGCGCGGTCGCGCGGCAGTTGCTGGAGCACTACGGGAGCCGCCGGGGCTCCCACCTCCGTCAGTTCTTCGACAGCGCCCACGGGCGCGCGGCGGCGGACCTGCTTCGCGCGCTCGCGGGGCTCGAAGGTGAGGCGCCGGCGGCCTTCCTCGCCCGGCAGTGCGCCCACCCCGACCCCGAGGTCCGGGAGGAGGCACTCTGGCACCTCGAGCGGGCGCCCTTCACGCCCGCTCTCGGCGCCGCGCTCGTGCAGGCCATCCGCCATTCGGGGGGCGAGGAGCGCCGGCGCCTCCTCGCCCTCGTCGAGCGGTCGCACGACCGGCGATTCGTCGCACCTCTCTTCTCCCTCGTCCATTCGGGCCTCCGGGACGCGGACGAGGCGACGGATGTCGCGCGCGTCATCGGGAGGCTGGAGGGCGCGTCGGCCCTCGAGCGCTGGCAGCCGTGGCTGCGGCCCCAAGGGCGTTTCCTGAGGCGCCGCCTCTGGGGATCGCCCCTTCAGCAGGCGGCGGCGGCGGCGGCCGTCGCCCAGGTGCCCGGCGAGCGAGCCTCCCACCTCCTCCGAATGGCTCTCTCGGCCGCTCGGGGCGAGGTGCGGGACCGGATCGAGAACCTGCTCGAGCAGCGCGACCCTGCGCCCGCCGCGGAGGCCTCATGACCACGCTCGACGACGTCCAGGACCGGCTCGAGCAGGCCTTCCGCGGGGCGGAGCGGGCCGACGATCGTGAGATCGCGTCGCGGATCCGCGACGAGGGGCACCGCCTCCTCTTCCTGCTCAACGGCCTCGTCCGAGCGACGCGCCTCTACGCCCTCGACAACGAGGCACTCGCCGGACCGGCGTCGGAGCTCGCCGAGGTCCTGGCCGACCTCGTGGAGCGGCTGGGCATGGTGCAGCTCGTCCTCGTGGAGGACCAGGCCTACCTGAACGACGTGCGGCTGCGGGTCCGCCCGCTGGAGCAGGGGGTCGTCGACCAGCTCTCCGCGGACCTCGCCCGGCACGAGGCGGGCGGGCTCACGTTCCACCAGAAGCTGGATTCCACGTCGCTGAAGAGGCTCGCGCGCACGGTGTCCGCTCCGGCCGAGGGCCCCCGGCCGGTGGCCTCTCTGCGTGCCCGCATCGCGGAGGTGGGCGACGTCGAAGTCTCCGGCCGCTGGCGCTTCCGGCTGGGCGAAGAGGAGTCCGACGGCCCCCTATCCCACGCCGAGGTCCTCTCCCGCGCCGAGGGCGCGGTGCGCGACACCCTCGCCCGCCTCGCCGCGGGCTGGATGCCCAACCCGCTCCGGATCCGCAGGGTCGTGATCGACCTCGTCGACGTCCTCCGCTCCCGTCCCGACGCGGCGGCCCTCGCCCCGTTCGCTGGCATTCCCGGGACGAGCGAGCGGCACCTCCTCTCGGTGTGCCAGCTCTCGCTGATGCTGGGATACGCCATCGGCCTGCCCGACGCAGCCCTCAGCGACCTGGGCGTCGCCGCCCTGCTGCACGACGTCGGGTACCTCGACTCGCGCGACCCCCTGCGCCACGCCCTGGCCGGGACCCGGCTCCTCCTCCGGCAGCGCGGGTTCAGCGAGGCGAAGATCCGGCGCCTGCGGGCGGTGCTCGAGCACCACGTGGACGTCGGCGCCGGATCACCGCCGAGCCTCTTCGCCCGGATCCTGCACGTAGCCGACGAGTACGACCTCCTCGTCGCCTGGCGTGAGGGCGGGGAGGACCCGGTCTCACCGGCCACCGCGCTCGCCCGCATGTGGGCCGGGCGCGGCACACGCTACGACCCGACGATCCTTGCCCTGCTCGCGCAACAGCTGGGGCTCTACCCGCCCGGCACCCTGCTCGATCTGACCGACGGCCGGGCGGCCATGGTCGTCCGAGCCCGCCAGGGCCGGGAGGGCTGGGCGCGCCCGCTCGTTCGCGTGGTCCGCGACTCCGACGGCACTACCCCGGAGGGCGGGGTCGCGATCGACCTCCTGGCCGGGAAGCCTGAAGTCCAGCGCGTCGTGGAACCCGCCGCTGCCGGTTCGAGCGTCGTCGCCGCCTGCCGGGCTGCGCTCGCCTCGCTCTGAGACGAGCCCGTCCGACGGTTCCCCTCTTGACAAATCAGACATGACGTCTTAGATTCAAAGACGACACGTCTGAGACGAGCGTGCGCACTGACGCGGAGGTGAGGATGGCCCGACGCCCCCAGGACGTGACCGACGCCGAGCTCGACGTGCTGCGCCTCCTGTGGGACGAGGGAAAGGCCACCATCCGCTCCCTCACCGACCGCCTCTACCCTGGCGGCGGCACCTCCGAGTACGCGACCGTCCAGAAGCTCCTCGAGCGGCTCGAGGACAAGGGCCACGTGGCCCACCGCGCCGAGGGGCGGCAGAACGTCTACAGCGCGCGGGTGCAGCGCGAGGACCTCGTCGCCCGGCGCCTGCGGGAGACGGCGGAGCAGCTCTGCGACGGCTCGCTCACGCCGCTCCTCACCCATCTCGTGAGCGCGGGGCGCCTCTCCCACGACGAGCTCGTCGAGCTCCGGCGCCTGGTGGACCGGCTGTCCCGGAGACCCTGAGCCATGGGCGAGCCCGTCCGCCTCCTGCTCACGAACGCCGTGGCCGCGGCCCTGATCGCGGCCCTCGCCTGGGTCGCTTCCCTCACCGTCCGCCGCGCTTCCGTCGTCCACGCCCTGTGGCTGCTCGCCCTCGTGAAGCTCGTGACGCCGCCCATCGCGCCCCTGCCGGTCCTGCCGGCCTGGAGCAGCCCGCTCCTCTTCTCCGAAAAGAGAGCGCCGACGGTCGTGGCGATCCCCGCTCCCGAGCGAGCAGCCGCCTTCGATCGGAAGCCGACCCCCGACGCGGCCGGACCGGCGGCGTTCCAGACGCCGAAGGTGGACGCCCGGACCGCGAAGGCGGCGCCTCTGGTGGTGACCATGCCTGACCTGGGCCGCCCAACCCTCCAGCCCGGTCCGGCGGGGGCGCTGGACACGGCCGGGCGGCCGGCCGTGCCCGTCGATTGGCGGCCCGGCGCCGCGGGGACGCTGGCCGTCGGCGCCCTGGCCATCCTCGGCCTGGCCGCAGTGCGCTTCGCCCGCTTCCGAAGGCTCCTGGCCACGGCCCGGCCGGCGCCTCACTCCGTCGCGGAGCGGGCCGAGGGCCTCGCGGCGCGCATCGGCCTGCGGCGCTGCCCGCGCGTGCGCCAGGTGGCGGCCGGGATCCCGCCAATGCTGTGGCCCGACCCCGGGGGCCCGCTCCTGCTGCTGCCCGAGAAGCTCCTCCCCACCCTGCGTCCCGACGAGCTCGATGCCCTCCTCGCCCACGAGCTCGCCCACGTGCGGCGGCGGGATCACTGGGTGCGCCTCGTCGAGATCGCGGCCACCGCCCTCTTCTGGTGGTACCCCGTCACCTGGTGGGCCCGAAAGGCGCTGCGCCGCGCGGAGGAGCGCTGCTGCGACGAGTGGGTGCTCCGCCTGCTGCCCCGCTCCGCGGAAGCCTATGCGAACGGCCTCTTGAAGAGCCTCGCGTTCGTCGCCGACCCGCCCGTCCCGGCCGTCGCCTCCGGGGCCGGCCCCGTGGAAGACCTCGAAGCGCGACTGAAGGAGATCCTGATGACTCGCCCCGTCCCGCCGCTCTCCGTCCCTCTGCGCCTCGCCCTCGCCATCGCCGCTGCCCTCGGGCTCGCCGTCTTCCCGACGCACGCCCAGTCGAGCGCGCGGAAGGACGAGCCGGCCGCGACTCCGCGGGCTGCCGAGGCCATGCCGACCGCGGCCACGGCGGCCGCGACTCCCGCCCCCGACGCGACGCCGGCCGCAGCCCAGGCCGGTCCGAAGGCCACGCCCCGTCCAGCCGTCGCCGGGCCCGTGGCCGCGCCCATCGCCTCGCTCCTCGCGACGCCCCGGCTCGCGCCTCTCGCGGCGGGTGTCCGCGGCGGCGTCCTCGCCGGGGTCCCTGGGGGAGTCGTCGGCGGGATCCACGGCGGTGTCGTCGGCCCGCTCTCCCTGCTCGCGCCCACGGCCGCCCTCGTCGTCGCCGAGGACGAGAGCCTCCCGGAGGCCGAACGGCGGGCGTTCGACGAGCAGCGCCGGGCGCTCGACGACAAGCGCCGCACGCTCCAGCAGCAGGAGCGCGAGATCGAAGGCCAGTCGCTGGAGCTGGAGGGGCGGGCCCGCCAGGCCGAGCTCGACGCCGAGCTGAAGCGCGTCCGCGCCGAGGGCGACGCCGCCGCCGTGGCCCGCGTCGAAGCGCAGGGGAGGCTGAACGCGAGGCGCCTGGAGATCCAGCGCCGGCAGCTCCAGCTGGAGGCGGAGCAATCCCGCCTCGAGGCCGAGATGGAGAAGGCGGACCGGGAGGGCGGCGAGCGCGCCGCGGAGGCGGTCCAGAAGAAGCAGGAGGCCCTCGAGGCGCAGATGCGGCAGGCCGAGGAGCAGCTCCAGGCCCTCGAGGCCGAGGAGCACGTCCAGGAGCTCCGAAGCTCGACGGACGAGCTCGTGTCCTCTCTCAAGGGGCAGCTCGACTCGCTCAGGGAGGCGCTCGCCACGGCTCCCGCCCAGAAGGCCGACCTCGAGCGGGAGATCAAGCGCCTCGAGGCCGCGCTGGCGGCCCTCGAAGGGAGCCAGCCGGCTTCGAGCCCCAAGGCGAAGACGCCCGCCGCCCAGCCCTGAAACGAGGCCGGAAGGTCGAGCTCGCTTCGTTCGAGCGGCGGCCGCGACCGCCTTCGCGGGCTAGACCGTCGCCGGGACGGCGTGCTCTATGCGCGTGCCGAGGACCTTCAGGAACTGCGCGAGCCAGGCCGGGTGGGCCGGCCACGCCGGCGCGGTGACGAGGAAGCCGTCCGTCACGGCCTGGTCGACCGGGATGTCGGCGTACGTCCCTCCGGCGCGGGTCACGTCCGGCCCGCAGGCCGGGTAGGCGCTGCAGCGCAGGCCTTCGATCACCCCGGCCGCCGCCAGCACCTGCGCACCGTGGCAGATCGCGGCGAGCGGCTTCTTCGCGCCGGCGAAGTGGCGGACGATCTCCAGCACGCGCGGGTTCAGGCGGATGTACTCGGGCGCACGTCCACCGGGGATCACGAGCGCGTCGTAGGCCGCCTCCTTCACCTCGGCGAACGCGAAGTTCAGCGCGAAGTCGTGGCCGCGCTTCTCGCTATAGGTCTGGTCGCCCTCGAAGTCGTGGACGGCGGTGCGGACCTTCTCCCCCGCCTTCTTCCCCGGGCAGACCGCGTGGACGGTGTGCCCCACCATCTGCAGGGCCTGGAACGGCACCATCACCTCGTAGTCCTCCACGAAGTCGCCCACCAGCATCAGGATCTTCTTCCCCGCCATGCGCTCCTCCTTCGGCGATGCCCTCCGGACAGTCTGCCTCGAAGGCGGGCTCCCGGTCGAGGGTCGGACGGCGAGGTCAGGCCCGGACGATCTGAGGCAGGTGGTCGAAGTGGCGGTCGCGGTCGTGCAGCCGGAGATTGTGCTGGAGGACGAGGGCGGCGATCCAGAGGTCGTTCGTCGGGATCGGCATGCCCTGCAGGCGCAGCTGGCGGTAGGCCGCCGCATGGTGGTGGGTGGTCTGCTCGTCGGGATAGAGGACGGAGACCCCGGGCTTCAGCGAGAGGCGCCGCAGGACGCGCTCGTTCTCTGCCGTCCGCTTCGCGAGCACGAAGGCCGCCCTCAGCTCGGCGAGGACCACGAAGGGCAGGAAGACCGCCTCCGCCGTCGAGACGAGTCGCACCGTCTCGTCGACCCCCTTGCAGAGGTCCACGTACCGGTTCGTGTCGAGGGCGATCCTCACTTCCAGAGGTCCTCGCCCACGTGATCCTGGGCGGCGAGGGCGGCCTCGACGGCCGCGTCTCTCTTCCAGGTCCCGATCACGTCGGAAACGTCGCGACGAACGAGCGGGATGTCGCCCAGGCCGAGGCCCTCCGCGAGCGCCTCCACGGCGACCTCGTTCAGGCTCTTCCCCTCGGTCCGGGCCCGTTCCCGGACCGCTTCGTCGAGGGCCGGGGGAACGCTCCGGATCGTGTATGCATACGTGCATCATTGCCATTGCCTACACTGGATGCAGGCACTCGGCGGTGCTCGCGCCGGGTCGAAGGGGGTTCCGAGCCGGGAGGGCGCCGCTCAGGCGCGGATCAGGTCGACCGTGAAGCGGGGCGCCTGGCCCTCGCCGCGGCCCGAGACGAGGACACCCCCGTGGAGGGCCACGATCGCGTGGACGACGCTGAGCTCCGCGTCGGAGAGGTCGGGGCCCCGCTCGGGGGCGGAGATCACCGACGTGCGGCCGCCGCCCTGGATGTGGACGAGGACGGCGTCGTTCCTCTCCTCCACCTTGACCGACACCTCCGGGATCTGGCCCCGCTCCAGCGCGTCCGTCTCGCACTGGCGCACCAGGCTCGCGAACGTGAAGCGCAGGAGGGCCGCGTCGCCCAGGACGGACGCGGAGGGCGAGGCCACGTCCACGGCGATGCCGGGGACGCGCAGGGGGGCGAGGACCTCGGCGAGCCGGAGGGGCTGCCGCCGCGCGAGCTCGGAGGGCAGGCGCGTCAGGAGCGAGGCGACCGCCGCGGCCGAGGCGCGGGAGAGCACGCGGAGCCGATCGCCGGCCAGGGTCGCCTCGCGCGCGGCCAGCGCCTCGAGCGGCGAGGACAGGACGCGGGCGAGGAACCCGAGGTGGACGAGCCGGTCCCGGGTGGGCAGGGCGGCGTAGGGGTCGAAGTAGAGGAGGGCCAGGCCCAGGAGGCGCTCCGCCGAGCGCAGGGGCACGAAGGCGACGGCCTCGAAAGGGGGCACTCCACCGCGCAGGACCCGGGCCAGCTCGCCGGAGAGGGCCGCCTCCTCCAGTCGCGGCGCGCCGAGCTCGCGGAGCTCGTCGACGTGGGCCGTCCCCCACACGGTGCGGGAAAGGGGGTCGTCCACGAGGGGAGGCAGGGCGAGGACCTGGGGGGTCTCGCCCGTGTAGAGCAGGAGCGTCGCTGCGGACGCTCCACCCCCCCGCGTCAGCACCTGAAGGATCGCCCGGACCCGCACCTCCACACCGCCGTCGCCCGGGGCCTCCGTCGCGAGCTCCAGGGCGCGCTGGACCTCCTGTAGGCGGACCCGGAGGAGGTCGCGCTCCTCCCGGACCTCGGCCACCGCGAGACCCAGCTCAGCGGACGCCTCGGCGTAGGACTCGGCGAGCGAGTCCACCGGCCGGCCCTCCGGTGCCGCAGCGGGTCCGCCGGCCGGCGCGTCCTGGGCGGTGAAGATGCGGAGCTTCAGGTGGCCCTGCTCATCGGGGACGCCCTCGTCCAGCTGCGACACCGGAAGCTCCACCGTCTCCTCCGGCTTCGGGGGCTCGAGCCGCGTCGTGCCGAACATCCCTTCGACCGCCTGCGCCGTCCACGCCTCGACGGTCTGGCCCTCGGGCAGCTGGAGGAGGGCGTAGGAGCGGCGGAGGTCCTCGACGACGAGGCCCAGGATGGAGGAGAACGTCTCCAGGACGCCCTCGCCGGTCGGGGCCACGGCCGGGAACTCGGGGGCGCGGCGGTCGTTGAGGGCTCGGGAGAGGTCCGCGATCGGCATCACCGAGGGCAGGTCGCGCTTGTTGTACTGGAGCACGAGGGGGATGCGGCGGGGATCGAGGCGCTGGGCCAGGAGGTTGGCGTGCATCTCCTGCAGGCACTGGAGGTTCTCGTGCCAGCGGTCCATCGCCGAGTTCGCGACGAACACGATTCCGTCGACGCCCCTCAGGATCACCCGGCGGCTCGCCGCGTACATCGCCTGGCCCGGCACCGCGGCGAGCTGGAGCTTGAGCTCGTAGCCGCGGAAGCCGCCCGAGCGGAGAGGCAGCAGGTCGCAGAGGATCGTGCGGTCCTGCGCGGAGTTGATCGACAGGAACTGGCCGCGCCGCGGGCAGAGCGCCCGGTCGAACAGGACCTTCAGGTTGCTCGTCTTGCCGCCGACCGCGGGGCCGTAGTAGACGATCTTCGCCTTGATCGTCCGTTCACGGTGGTTGATGTCGGCCATCGTGGGGTGCCCACCCGCCGACCGCGCGGGCAGGGGAGCTAGCGTAGCACGGCGGTCGCAGGTCCCTCCGCTACGCGAGGTTCCGCAGGTAGCGCAGCGACTGCCGCAGGGCGGCCTTCCGCTTCTCCGCCGAGCCCTCGTAGGCCCGGTCCTCGACCTCGACGCAGACGGGGCCGTCGTAGCCCGTGTCCGAGAGCACCGAGAAGAAGCGGCCCCACTTCACCTCCCCGAGCCCCGGCAGCTTCGGCTGGTGGAACTCGAGCGGCGTCGCCAGGATCCCGACGTCGTCCAGGCGCTCGGGGTCGAGGCGCACGTCCTTCGCGTGGACGTGGAAGATCCGCGCCTTGAACTCCCGGAGCGGCTTCAGGTAGTCCATGTGCTGCCAGACGAAGTGCGAGGGGTCGAAGTTGAGGCCGAAGCTCGGGCTCGGGATGTCGGCGAACATCCTTCGCCAGATCGCCGGGCTCGTGGCCAGGTTCTTGCCGCCCGGCCACTCGTCGGCGGTGAACAGCATCGGGCAGTTCTCGATGCCGACGCGCACGCCCTGCCGCTCGGCGTGGGCGACGAGCGGCCTCCACGTCTCGAGGAAGCGGGGCCACTGCGCGTCGACCGACTTCGTCCAGTCCCGGCCCACGAACGTGTTCACGGTCCGCACGCCGAGAAGTCTCGCCGTTCGGATGACCGCCTCGAGGTGCTCGACGTAGACTCGCGCCTCGGCCGGGTCGGGGGCGAGGGGGTTCGGGTAGTAGCCGAGGGCGCTGATCGAGACCCCGTGCTCGCTCAAGAGCTGGCGGATCCGGCCGGCCCCCGCCTCGTCGAGGGCCGTCGCGTCCACGTGGGTGACGCCGGCGTATCGGCGTTCGGCCTTTCCTCTCGGCCAGGCCATGAGCTCCACGCACTCGAACCCCTCGGCGCCCGCGAAGGCCAGGACCTCCTCGAGGGACAGGTCGGGCAGGATCGCGGAGACGAAGCCGAGCCTCATCGCGTCGTCTCCTCGACCTCGACCCAGCCGCCCTTCCGATGGCTCCGGAGCACGGCCTCGCACAGGACCACCTCGCGGTGGCCGTCCCGGAACGTGGCGAACGGCGGCAGGGCCGCGAAATCGCCCCTCGCGACGTATCCGTAGAAGGCCCTGAAGTGCTGCTTGAACGTGTCGGCGTAGCCCTCGGCGTGGCCGCCGGGGACGCCGGCCGCCAGCCGGGCGGGGCCGGAGAGGATCGACGGGTCCCGCATCAGGAGCTCGTTCGGTCCGCCGCGCCGGCCGATCCAGAGCTCCTCGGGGTTCTCGCTGTTCCAGGCGAGGGCGCCCTTCTCCCCCGCCAGCTCGTAGCGCAGGCAGTTCTTCCGGCCCGCGGTCACCTGCGAGACGACGAGCGAGCCTCGGGCCCCGCCGCGGAAGCGGAGCAGGATGGCCCCGTAGTCCTCGGTCGTGATCTTGACGGGCTCCAGAGCCACTCCCTTCCCGAGCTTGCCGCTGAAGGTCTCGACTTCCCCCTTCGGGCGCCGGCGGACCGGGTGGACGGTGAGGAGGTCCGCGCAGACCGCCTCGACCTCGAGGCCCGTGATCGCGTGCACGAGGTCCAGCCAGTGCGTCCCGATGTCCGCCACCGCCCGCAGCTCTCCCCCCTCGGCGGCGAGGACCCGCCAGTTGTAGTCGGTGTCGAGGAGGAGCCAGTCCTGCACGTAGCTGCCGGAGACGTGGTGGACCTTGCCCAGCCCACCCCCGCGCACGCGCTCCCGGGCCTCGATCGCGAGCGGGTAGAAGCGGATGTTGTAGTTGACGGCCGCGGCCTGCCGGGGTCGCTTCTGCGCGAGCGCCACGAGGCGTGCGGTCTCCTTCGAGGTCATGGCCAGCGGCTTCTCGCAGAGCACGTGCTTGCCCGCCTCGAGCGCCGCCTTCGCCATCTCGAAGTGGAGCCGGTTCGGGGTGGCGACGTGGACCGAGTCCACGGCCTCGTCGGCGAGCAGCTCCTTCAGCGATCGGTAGGCCTTCGCCCCCCCGAGCGCCGTCGCGAACCTCGTGGTCTCGGCCTCCGAGACCCCCAGGACGCCGACGACGTCGCACCCCGCCCGCCGCAGCGCCTCGGCGTGCACCCCGCCCATGAATCCCGCCCCCACGACCGCCGCGCCGATCCGCGCCATGCGCCCCTCCTGTGGACGGCCGATGTCTACACCCGGGCCGCCGCCGCCCGCAAGATGCAGAGGGACCTCTCCCGCCGACGGGGGACGGTTCCGACCCTTCAGTTCGCGACGACGCCCACCCGCACGAACGAGGGCTGGCCGGCCGTCCGCCACACCCGCTGCGTCGCCTTCCTGAAGTCCGCCTCGGTGGCTTCGTTGACGTTCACGAAGGCCTGCGGGTTCAGGTTCACGAGGGGGAACCACGTGCTCTGGACCTGGACCATCACGCGGTGCCCGCGCCTGAACGTGTGGAAGGCGTCGGGCATCGTGAACTCCACCTTCTCGACCTGTCCCGGCACGAAGGGCACGGGCTTCTCGAAGCTCCTCCGGAACTTCCCCCGGAAGGGCTCGCCGCGGACGAGCTGCTCGTATCCGCCCATCTTCGAGTGGACGGAGCGGTCTGCCGCCGCCGGCCCCTCTCCCGGCTGGAGCGGGTAGTCGTCGGGGTAGACGTCGATGAGCTTCACCACCCAGTCGGAATCGGTCCCGGTCGTGGAAACGTGGAGGCTGGCCGTGATCGGTCCCGCGATCGTCACGTCCTCCTCGAGCGGCTCCGTCTCGTACACGAGCACGTCCGGCCTCCGGCCGGCGAACCGCTGGTCGTCGACCATGTACTCGATCGTCATCCCGACGCTCGTCTCTTCGATGAAGGGCACCGGCTTCGCGGGATCGCTCACGTACTCGTCGAACGCCTCGCCTGCGTCCGAGGGGGCGGTCCGGGCCAGTGCGCCCTTCGCCGACAGGTAGAGCTCCACGGGCTTCGCGTCCTTCGGCGGCCACGCATCGAGGGCGCGCCACTGGTTCTGGCCGGTCTCGAACACGTAGGCCTCGGGCAGCTTCGGGTCTTCCCCGCCCTTCAGGTGGTAGCGGAAGAAGGGCAGCTCGATCTGCTCCTGGAAGAAGGCCGACGTCGCCTGGCCGAACCTCACCCGTCCGAGGGCCTCCCCCGTCGCCCGCGACCAGCCGCCGTGCGACCACGGGCCCATCACGAGACGGTTGTCGGCGCCGGGGCTCTGCCGCTCGATGGCCTTGTAGGTCTCGAGGGCGCCGAAGAGGTCCTCGGCGTCGAACCAGCCGCCCACCGTGAGGACGGCCGGCTTGATCCCCTTCAGGTGCGGGCGGGTGTTCCGCGCCTGCCAGAAGGCGTCGTACGTCTCGTGGGCGAGGATCTCCTTCCAGAACGCGACGTCGCCCTTCAGGTACTTGCGGTCGTAGGCGGGCATGGGCCCCGCCTCGAGGAAGAACCGGTAGCCGTCGGCGGTCTTGTGGTCGAAGCGGGCGGGCGCCTTCGTCGTCGGCTCGGGACGCGGCCGGCCGAACGCGGAGATGAAGTTGAACGCGTGGGGGAGGAAGAACGCGCCGTTGTGGTGGAAGTCGTCCCCGACGAACCAGTCGGCGATCGGGGCCTGAGGCGAGACGGCCACGAGCGCCGGGTGGGCGTCGATCGCGCCCATCGCCGCGTAGAAGCCGGGGTACGAGATTCCCCACATCCCGACCCGGCCGTTGTGCCAGGGGAGCTTCCGGACCAGCCACTCGATCGTGTCCCAGGTGTCGCTCGACTCGTCCACGTCCCGCGGCCCCTTGCCCGGCCGGTAGGGGCGCACGTCCACGAACTGCCCCTCGGACATGTAGCAGCCCCGCACGTCCTGGTAGACGACGATGAACCCCTCCTTCGCGGCGGCCTCGGACGGGCCGATCGTCTCGGGGTAGGCGTCCGTCCCGTAGGGGGCCACGCTGTAGGGCGTGCGGTCGAGGAGGATCGGGTACCGCCGGTCGGGCCCGGCGTCCTTGGGGACGTACACCGAGGTGAAGAGCTTCACCCCGTCTCTCATCGGGATGCGGTACTCGTACTTCGTGTAGCGCGCCCGGACGGAGTCGGCCCCCTGGGCCGCCGGTCCACGGGCGGGGGCGAGGCCTTGAAGGGCGACGACGAGGAGCAGCGCGGGGCGGGCGACTCGCATTCGGACCTCCGGAGAGCGCGGGACGCCGAACGATACCAGAGGTCGGCGGGTCACCGGTGTGCCGGCTCGGAGCGTCCCGCGATCAGGAGACGCCGTAGCGGTCGCGGAGGACGTTCAGGTGGTGGCGAGGGTGACCGGCCATGACGAAGGCCAGGGCGCGGACCGTCACCGCCTTTCCGCTCGCCGTTCCCACGCGCCCCCACTCGCCCTCGCCGAGCCGGCGGAGGAAGGCCAGGTTCGACTGTCGCACGAGGGCGAGCTCCTCGACCAGCTCGAGCAGCGGGATCCGGTCCGTGCCCGCGGCGGCGACGTACTGGTTCTCGTCGAACGACGGGAGCGACGCCGCCTCGCCCCGGCTGAAGCAGAAGGCCCGGTAGCCGAAGACGCGCTCCCCGTCGACGAGGTGGCCGAGGACCTGGCGGATGCTCCACTTGCCCTCGGCGTACCGCTGCCGCTCCCTCTCCCCGGTCACCGGAGCCAGGCGCCGCCGGATCTCCCCGACCTGGCCTTCGAGGGCGGCGAGGACGTCCGTCTCGGGCACCAGGGCCACGTAGCCCGCGTAGAACGGCGCATACTCCGTGTCGCTCGGTCTCTGCATGGGGAACCTCACCCCGAGCATAGCCGGTCTGCCGGGAGGTTGCCTGGCGGCGTGGCGAGGGTAGAATGCCGGCGCGGTCCCCGCGAGGGCCGCGACGGCATTCATCGCGCAAGGAGCCCTGTCCATGACCGACGCCCTCAAGCCCCAGCCCGAGCACAAGTTCACCTTCGGCCTCTGGACGGTCGGCAACCCCGGCCGAGACCCCTTCGGCGAGCCGGTGCGCCCGGTGCTGAGCCCGGTCCAGATCGTCCACCTCCTGGCCGAGGTGGGGGCGTACGGCGTGAACTTCCACGACAACGACCTCGTGCCGATCGACGCGACACCCGCCCAGCGCGACCAGATCGTGAAGGACTTCAAGAAGGCCCTCGCCGACACCGGGATCAAGGTGCCGATGGCGACGACCAACCTCTTCAGCGACCCCGCCTTCAAGGACGGGGCCTTCACGTCGAACGACCCCCGCGTCCGCGCCTACGCCCTCCAGAAGACGATGAACGCGATCGACCTCGGGGTCGAGCTGGGGGCGAAGGTCTACGTCTTCTGGGGCGGCCGGGAAGGGGTCGAGAGCGACGCCACGAAGAACCCTCTCGATGCCGGCAAGCGCTTCCGCGAGGCCCTCAACTTCCTGACCCACTACGTCAAGGACCGGAAGTACGACCTCGTGTTCGCCCTCGAGGCCAAGCCCAACGAGCCGCGGCACGACATCTACCTCCCGACGACCGGCTCCTTCCTCGGCTTCATCGAGACCCTCGACCACCCCGAGATGGTCGGCGTGAACCCCGAGGTCGCCCACGAGCACATGTCCGGGCTCAACTTCATGCACGCCGTGGCCCAGGCCTGGGACGCGGGCAAGCTCTTCCACATCGACCTCAACGACCAGGCCTTCGGCCGCTACGACCAGGACCTGCGCTTCGGCTCCCACTCGATCAAGGGCTGCTTCTTCCTCGTGAAGTTCCTCGAGGACGTGAAGTACCCGGGGATGCGCCACTTCGACTCCCACGCCTACCGCACGGAGGACGTGGAGGGCGTCAAGGACTTCGCCCGGGGCTCGATGCGCTCCTACCTCATCTACAAGGAGAAGGCGAAGCGCTGGAACGAGGACAGGGAGATCCAGGGCCTCGTCCGCGAGATCTCGAACGTGAAGACGGACGGCCTGCCGGCGGTCGGCGCCTACGACAAGGCCACGGCCGACGCCCTCAAGGGCTACGCCTTCGACCGCAAGGCCCTCGGCGCGCGGGGCCTCGGGTACGAGAAGCTCGACCAGCTCACGCTCGAGGTCCTGCTCGGCGTGCGGTGAGCGGTCGTCCCGAGGCGCCGAGGTGCTGACGGGCGCCGAGGGATCCGCTCGTAGTGACCGCCGGGACTGCTGAGGTGAACGACATGGCGCGGTACTTCCTGGGCATCGACGTCTCGACGACGGGCGCAAAGGCGCTCCTGATCGACGAGGGGGGTCGAGTCGCCGCGTCGGCCACCACGCCCCTCACCCTCCAGACCCCGAAACCGCTCTGGTCCGAGCAGGACCCGCGCGAGTGGTGGTCGGGAACGGCGGCGAGCATCCGGAAGGCGCTCGCCGAGGCGGGGGCGACGGGCGAGGACGTGGCCGCGGTCGGCCTCACCGGCCAGATGCACGGCCTCGTCCTCCTGGACGCGAAGCGCGAGGTCCTCCGCCCGGCGATCCTCTGGAACGACCAGCGGACGGGCGCCGAGTGCGCGGAGATCGAGCGGCGCGTCGGCCGGGCGGAGCTCGTCCGCGAGGTCGGCAACGTCGCCCTCACCGGCTTCACCGCCCCCAAGATCCTCTGGGTGCGGAACCACGAGCCGGCGGTGTACGCGAAGGCGCGGCTCGTCCTCCTTCCCAAGGACTACGTCCGCCTGTGCCTCACCGGCGAGGCGGCGATGGACAAGGCCGACGGCTCCGGCACCATCCTCTTCGAGCTCAAGGCGCGCACGTGGTCGAAGCTCGCCCTCGAGAAGCTCGACATCCCGGCCGAGTGGCTGCCGCCGACGTTCGAGGGTCCCGAGGTGACGGGGAAGGTGACCGCGGACGCCGCGGCCGAGACCGGCCTGAGGGCAGGGACGCCGGTGGTGGCCGGGGGCGGCGACCAGGCGGCGGGCGCGGTCGGCGCCGGCGCGGTCCGGCCCGGCGTCGTGTCGCTGACCCTCGGCACGTCCGGGGTCGTCTTCGCGACCACCGGCGCCCCTCTCGTCGAGCCCGAGGGCCGCCTCCACGCCTTCTGCCACGCCGTGCCCGGGAAGTGGCACTTCATGGGAGTGACGCTCTCGGCCGCGGGGAGCCTGCAGTGGTACCGCGACACCCTCGCCCCGAAAGAAGGCTTCGCCGACCTCGTGGCCGAGGCCGAGGAGTCGCCGGCCGGAAGCGAGGGGCTCCTCTTCCTGCCCTACCTCTCGGGCGAGCGCACGCCCTACCCGGACCCTCTGGCCCGCGGCGCATTCGTCGGCCTCACCCTCCGCCACTCGCGCGCCCACCTCACCCGCTCGGTCCTCGAAGGCGTGGCCTTCTCGATGAAGGACTGCTTCGGCCTCCTTCAGGGGGCGGGGCTCGGGTCGGTGAAGGAGGTCCGGATCGCAGGCGGAGGCGCCAAGGGGGCGCTCTGGCGGCGCGTCGTCGCGAGCGCGCTCGGCCTGCCCATGGTGACCGTCAACAGCACCGAGGGCGCGGCCTACGGAGCCGGCCTCCTCGCCGGAGTGGGCGCCGGCACGTGGCCGACCGTCGAGGCCGCCTGCGACGCGACGATCAGCCTGACCGGCCGCGACGAGCCGGTGGCGGAGTGGTCGAATACCTACGAGAGCCTCTACCCGCGCTACCGGGAGCTCTACCGCGCGCTCAAGCCGACCTACGACGCGCTCGCCGGCTGAGAGTCGGCTCTCGAGAGCCGATCCCCGCGCGGCGCGGCGCCAGGGCTGGAATCAGGCCGTCGGGCGGCCCAGGCAGCGCCCGATCTCGGCCACGAGCTGCTCCGGGCGATAGGGCTTCTGGATGAAGCCGGCCGGGCCTCGCCCCCCGAACCGGCCCTTCGCCTCGTCCCGGTCGTACCCGGACGACAGGATGACGCGCACGCCGGAGTCGATCTCGCAGAGCCTCCTGTAGGTCTCCTCCCCGCTCAGCCCCGGCATCGAGAGGTCGAGGAGGACGACGTCGATGCGATCCCGCAGCTCGGCGAAAAGGGCCACGCCTCTCGCGCCGTCCTCGGCCCGGAGCACGGACATCCCCTCGTGCTCCAGGACCTCACCCACCATCTCCCGCACCGCCTCCTCGTCGTCGATCAGCAGCACGGTCGCGCCGCGACGCTCCGGCTCCGAGGCCGCGGCCGCGGAGGCCGGGGCCGTCTGCGCGCTCGGCGCGAACAGGATGCGGAAGACGGTTCCCCGCCCGGGCGCGCTCTCGACGCTCAGCGCGCCCCGGTGCCCCCTCACCACGCCGAGCACGGCGGCGAGCCCGAGGCCGCGCCCGGTGAACTTGGTCGTGAAGAACGGCTCGAAGATCCGGTCCACGGTTTCGGCGTCCATGCCCGGCCCGTCGTCGCGGACCTCGAGCGCGACGTAGCGGCCCGGAGCGAGCGGCTGCCCGCTCGCGCGCCACAGCCGGTGGTCGGTGGCGGTCACGTCGCGCACCTCCGTGGCGAGGGTGACCGTGCCGCCCCGCTCCCCGATGGCCTCGGCGGCGTTGATGACGAGGTTCATGAGCACCTGCTGGACCTGGCCCACGTCCGCGTCCACCATCGGCAGGTCGGGGGCGAGCTGCGCTTCGAGGCGGACGGCCTTCGGGACCGCCACCTCGAGCAGGGGCAGGTTCTCCCGGGCCAGTGCGTTGACGTCGGTGGGCCGGATCACGAAGTGGCCCCGCCCGGAGTAGGCGAGCATCTGGCGGGTGAGGTCGGCCGCCCGCTCCACCGCGCTCGCCGCCTTCTCGACGTGGCGCCGGGCGGGGTTCGCCTCGGGGAGCTGCTTCAAGGCGAGCGAGGCGTGACCGAGGATCGCGGCGAGGAGGTTGTTGAAGTCGTGGGCCACCCCGCCGGCGAGCACGGAGAGGCTCTCCTCCTTGGCCGCCCGCCGCAGCGCCTCCTCGGCCGCCTTCCTCTCCGTGATGTCGATCGAGACCCCGAGCACCGCCGGCCGGCCGGTGCCGGAGAAGGCGAACGGGATCTTGGTCGTCTGCAGCCAGCGCACCCGGCCGCGCGCATCGGTGATCGGCTCCTCGGGGACGACCTTCCGGTCGCCGCTCCGCATCACCCGGAGGTCGTCCTCGCGGAAGTGGCGCGCCTCCTCCTCGGACCTCGTGTACTCCGAGTCGGTATGCCCGATCAGGCGGTCCACGGTGGTGCCGTAGGCGTCGGCCACGGCGCGGTTCGCGAGGAGGAAGCGTCCCTCCTCGTCCTTCGCGAAGATGAAGTGCGGCACGAGGTTGATGACCTGGCGCAGCCGGGCCTCGGACTCGCGCAGCGCCCGGTCGGTCCTCCTCAGGTCCGTGACGTCGACCGCGATCCCGACCGTGCCCCGGATGGCGCCGGCCGCGTCCCGGAGCGGCTCGACGTGCGCCATGAAGGCGCGGCCCTCCATCTCGTACTCGTAGCCCATCGACTCGCCCCGCAAGGCCAGACGGTGCCGCTCGAGGCCCCGCTCGAGGGCCATGCTGTCCCCGGCCAGGTACTGGTCGAGCGAGAGGCCCACCAGCTGGTTCGGGGCGAGGCCGAGGGCGGAGAGCCCCGCCCCGAGCGAGGACGTGAAGCGCAGCTCCTCGTCGGTCGTCCACAGCACGGCCGGGACCTGCTGGATGGCCACGCGGAGCCGGGCCTCGCTCTGCCGGAGGGCGTCCTCCGCCCGCTTGGCCTCGATCGCGGCCGCGATCTGCCCGGAGACGAAGACGAAGAGGTCCCTCTCCTCCGGCCCCAGGCGCACCGCCGGGTCGTAGGTCTGGATCGCCGCCACGCCGATCGTCTCGCCCCGGGCGAGGAGCGGCGCCCCCAGCCAGTCTACCGAGTCGCTCTGGATGAGCTCCACCTCGCCCCGACGCATGAGCTCGCGGAACACCTCCGGCGTGGCGAGGAGCGGCTGCCGGCTGCGGAGCACGAATTCGGTGAGGCCCCGCCCGAGCGGCTTGGGTGCGGGCGCGGGGTCGCGCTCGTCGGCGAAGTAGGGGAAGCTCAGGAGGCCCGAGGCCGGGTCGTGAAGGGCGATGTAGAAGTTCCGGGCCGGGAGGACGTCGCCCAGGCTCGCGTGGATCGAGCGGAACAGCTCCTCGAGGTCCCACACCGACCGCGCCGCCTCCGAGATGCGGTAGACGCAGGCCTGCGCCCTCTCGCGCCGACGCGCGAGCTCCGCCGCCCGAACCTGCCGCTCGCGCTCTCCCTCGAGCAGCCAGGCCACGAGGGCGAGGCCGATCACGGCCGTCGCGAAGAGGTCGAAGGCCATGAGGAACGGGAGCCGCGCGAGCTGGACGCCGGGCGGCAGGAAGCTGAGGGCGAAGTACCCGAGCTGGTCGGCGCCGTACAGGAGGAGGGAGAACCCGGCGAAGGCGCCGCCGACGCGCGGCAGCGGGCGCCGCCTCGCGAGGAGGACCGCCGCTCCGAGGCAGGCGGCCCCGGCGACGAGGCACCGCAGCCCGACCACGGAAGGCGCCGTGAGGCCGGCCGCCGCCGGAAGCGACGACGCGAGGGCCGCCCCGACCGCGGCCCAGAGCGCGCCCCGGACCGCGCGCGCGGGCAGATCCGCGCCCCGGGTGAGCCCCCAGGCCCCGAGGAGGAGAAAGGCCATCTGCAGGTAGCCGGCGGAGAGCGAGAGGACGAGGGCGGGGAAGACGAGGGCCCGGCCCCACCCTCCCGCGGCCAGGCCGGTGCCCGCGGAGGCGACCACGTAGACGGCGAGGGAGAGCCAGCTCAGCGACCAGTGCCGCAGGTACTCGTGGCGGTACAGGCGGTGGAAGGCCCCCAAGCTCAGGGCGAGGATGGCGGCGAGCGCGGCCTGGAGCGCGGCTTCGGCGAGCAGGACCGGCAGCAGGCCGACCGTCGCCTTCCCCACGCCCCCGCTACTCCTCGACCGAGTCCGCGTCGAGGTCGTGCTTGCGCATGTAGTAGCTCAGGTTGCGGGGATCGATCCCGAGGAGGCGCGCGGCCTCCTTCCGCACCCCGCCCGCCCGGCGATGCGCCTCGACGAGGAGCCCCCGCTCGAGCTTGTTGAGGGCGTCGCGGAGGTTGAGCTCGCGCTCGGCGAGGGGCGCCCCCTCGGGCGGCGACGACGACGCGCCCGCCGGAGCGAGGTCGAGGTCCTCGAGCCCGCGGGCCGGGTCGAGGATCATGGCCCTCTCGATCACGTTCCGCACCTCGCGGACGTTGCCCGGCCAGGAGTAGGCGAAGAGGCGCACGAGCGTCGTCGGGTGCAGCTCGGGCGAGGGGCGGCCGAGGCGCAGCGCGATCTGGTCAGCGAAGTGGCGGGCGAGGATCGGGACGTCGTCCCGGCGCTCGCGCAGCGGCGGCACGTCGATCCGGACGACGTTGAGCAGGTAGAAGAGGTCGGCCCGGAACCGCCCCTTCTGGACCTCCGCCTCGAGGTCGCTGTTCGTCGAGGCCACCACGCGCACGTCGACGCGGGTCGGCTGCTCGTCGCCCAGCCGCTCGAACTCGCCGTCCTGGATGACGCGCAGCAGCTTGGCCTGCCCGGCCGACGGCATCGCCCCCACCTCGTCGAGGAGGAGCGTCCCCCGGTCGGCGAGCTGGAAGCGGCCCTCGCGGTCGGACGCCGCCCCCGCGAACGAGCCCTTCCGGTGGCCGAAGAACTCGCTCTCCCAGACCTCGAGCGGGACGGCGGCGCAGTTGACCTTCACGAACGGGCCGGCGGCCCGGGCGGAGAGGGCGTGCAGCCGTCGGGCGAGGAGCTCCTTCCCCGTCCCGGACTCCCCGGTGAAGAGCACGACCGACCCGCTGGCCGCCGCCGCCTCGACCATGGCCAGCACGCGGCGCCAGGGTGCGCTCTCGCCGACGGCCGCTTCGTCCTGCGCGGCCACCGCGCTCCGCAGGTAGCGGATCTCGCGGCGCAGGGCCCGGCCCTCGAGGGCGCGGTCGAGCACTACCTCCAGCGCCTCCGGCTCCGCCGGCTTCAGGACGTAGTCGCTCGCCCCCGCCTTGAGGCACTCCACCGCCGAGGACACGTTGCCGTGCCCGGTCAGGATCACGACCGGAACGTCCGGCGCCGTGGTCTGCATGCGGCGGACGAGCTCGAGCCCGTCCGCCCCCGGCATGCGGAGGTCGGAGAGGACGACGTCCACCGGGGACCGGCCCAGGTGAGCGACGGCCTCGGCCACCGAGCCTGCGGCGCTCGCGTCGAAGCGCCGCGACCGCAGGATCTCGACGAGGGAGTCCCGGACGTAGGCCTCGTCCTCCACCACCAGGACCCGGCCGCGGCCCGCCGTCCGATCGCTCATCGCCTCAAGCCTCCCGCGCCGGCAGCCGCATCCTGAAGACCGACCCCCCGCCGGCCCTCGGGGCGACGTCGAGCTCCCCGTCGTGCTGCCGCACGATGGTATGACAGATCGAGAGCCCGAGGCCCGTCGATCCCTTGGTCGAGAAGAACGGCTCGAAGACCCGCTGCCGGTCGGCCTCGGGGACGCCGGGCCCTCGGTCGGCGAACTCCGCCACCACGTGGGCGCCCTCCCGCTGCGAGGTCACCCGGACCTCCCCTTCGAGGGGCTGGACTTCGCAGGCGTTCACGATGAGGTTCATCGCAACCTGCCCCAGCATCACCGGGCTCCCATGGACGACGAGGGGGCCCGCCGCGAGATCGAGAGCGAAGCTCACGTGGCGGAACTCCTTCCGCGACCTCACGAACTCCTCCGTCTCCCTCAGCACCTGGTTGAGGTCCACCGGCGTGCGCGGGGCCTTCGCGGGGTCGGCGTGGGCGAGGACCTGCCGCACGATCGCGGCCGCGCGGTCCAGGCCCTGCTTCACGGCCCCCGCGTGCCGGGAGGCCGCCTCGACGTCGCCGCGGGCGAGGGCGTCCCGAGCCAGGGTCAGGTAGTTCGACATGCCCTCGAGGGGGTTGTTGATCTCGTGGGCGATCCCCGCCGCGAGGCGGCCGACCGTGGTGAGGCGCTCGGCGTGGAAGAGCTGGCGCTCCAGCTCCCGCACCCGCGCCTCCTCGGCCGCGCGGGCCTCGAGCCCCGCGCGGCGGCGGGCCTGCTGCACGGCGAAGACGCCGAGGAGGAGGGCGAGCGCCATGACGGCGAGGTTCAGGCCGTAGGTCGTGCGGTACCGGGACCAAACCGGCTCCGCGAGCCCGACGACCGTCCGCTCGGGCTGGGCGCAGGAGAGGGTGAAGGGCCCGGGGGCCGACCAGCCCTCGGCGTGCAGCGAGGCCCGGGCCCGCACCTCTCGCTCGTTCGGCGGGAGCGGCCCCCGCGGTCCCGGCGGGAAGCGTCCGACCGTCGTCCCCCGCGCGTCGTCGAGCTCGCAGTGCCGCGTCGTCTCGCCCGCGGGATCGCCCGGCTCGAGGAGGGAAGCCGGCGCCACCTCGGTCTCGATCGTGACTCCGCCGGCCAGGGGGCGCGCGGCCTCGCCCTGCAGGAGCCGGGCGGTGAGCCGCGGCCGTCGGGGGTCGATCGCCGCGCCCTCACGTCCGGTGGGCGCCGCCGACACCCACAGCACGGGCACTCCGCCCCGCCGTCCCACGTGCACGAGCGGGCGCCCGTCGGACGCGCGCACCTCGATCCGGACGACCTCGGCGTGGCCGCGCAGGAAGAGGAGGAGCGCGCTCTCCGCCGCCTGGCGCAGCAGGGAGGCGGCCGAGGGATCCCGCCCCGCCTCGTCGAGCCGGGCGATGGTAGGCGAGGCCCCGAGGAACGCGAGGTCGGCCCGCACCCCGGAGAGCCGTCCCTCGAGAGCCGTGGCCCTCGCCGCGACGTCGAGCGAGAAGGACCGCCGGGCCTCGTCGAGCGCACCCTGGCGGGCGACGCGGATGCCCCACAGGCCGGCGAGGTTGACCGCGGCCACGGCGGCGAGGGCGATGCCGGTGAGCCAGCCGGGAGTGGCGCGGAGGGGCTTCATTGCGCTCTGGACGGCGCGCGCGTCCGCTCCGACTATACCGCAACGGGGACGGACGGGCGGGCGGCGCGACGTCCCCCGCCGCGACCGCCGCGCGTCAGAAAGGGCAGCGGCCGAAGCGGTCCTGGCAGAAGCCGCTGTTGCAGGAGAGAGCGGCCTCGCACGGGACCCCCTTGCCGTCGCACGCGGCGTTGATCTGGGCTCCCCCCGTCGTCGTCCCGCAGGAGGCTCCCGAGACGACGTTGCCCTCGCAGTAGCAGGGGTCGTTGATCGTGGGCCCCACGACGCACACCCGAGGGGAGCACGTGACGACACCGGTGCTCGAGCCGCCCTTGCCCGCCTTGTTGACGCCGTACAGGATCGCCAGGCCGACCACGTTCGCCCCGAGGATGATCCCGAGGTAGCTCAGGCCCCGTCCGGCCCCGGCGTGGGGCGCAGCTCCCGTCGCCGCCCCTGCTGCCGGCGCTGCGGCTTCCGGCGCCTTTTCCTCCGCCGCCTCCTCGGAGCGGTGGAGCCGCACCTCGCCGCCGAGCCGCGAGCCCGGGCGCACGCCGCCCGCGGCCGTGAAGCCCTCGGCGAGCGGCTGCTCGGGGCCGCCCTGCCTCCAGGCGAGCAGGCCCTGCAGGACGTTCCCGTTGCGCCGCACGTTCAGCGTCCACTCGTTGCCGCCCGAGTCCGTGAACGACAGCTGCGCACCCGCCTCCGACACGTCGGCGATGGCGTAGCGCTTGCGCAGGGGCGGGCAGCCGGAGCCCTGCTCCTCGGGCACGTCGATCGCCACGGAGCCCTTCAGGACCTCCCCCTGGGCAGTCAGCTCCATCCGCACCGACTCGGAGTCGGCGGCCCCTTCGTAGCGGCAGGCGAGGCCGGGCCAGTCGTTCGTGAGCTTCGCCCAGCCCACCCAGCTTCCGGCGAGGCTTCCGCCGGCGGCGGGCGCCGGCGGCTGCGGGAGGCCGGCCGCGGGGCGAGCGAGGGTGACGCAGACGACGAGGGCGAGGACGCGCTGCGGTCGGTCGCGCATGCGAGGGCGGACGGCCGGGGATGCTATCACGCCAGGGACTTCTTCGCGCCGTCGATGCGAGCGACGTTCTCCTCGAAGGAGAGCGGCCCCGCGGCGCCCGCCGGAGGGTACACGTGGCCCCGGTAGCCGGGGTACGCCTCCGTGCGCAGGTGGGCGAGCATGTGGTGGCCGCGCCGGGTCGCACGCTCGTGACGGAGGGCGGCCACGTCGACGGGCGCAACCACGATGCGCTCGCCGGGGCCGGGGGAGGCCTGGGCCAGGATTCGGCCGTCGAAGTCCACCACCATGCTCCCGCCCGGCCACGAGTACGGCGGGTAGCGGCGCAGCGCGGCCCCTTGGTTCGCGGCCACGACGTAGGCCACGTTCTCGAGCGCGCGGCAGCGGTTCACGACCGTCCACCAGTCCATGGGCTCGGTCGCGCCCCAGGGGTCCATGTAGGCCGAGACGCGGACGAGGATCTCCGCTCCGTTCAGCGCGAGCTGGCGCAGGGCCTCGGGGAAGACCCAGTCGTAGCAGATCGCGCAGCCGATGCGGCCGATCTCCGTGTCGGCCACCGGGAAGAGCGGCTCGTCGTAGCCCGGCACGTCGTGGGGGCTCGAGTGGACCTCGTACGGGATCCAGGGGTTCACCTTCCGGTACCGGTACAGGATGCCCGCGGGGCCGATGAGGCACGTGGTGTTGAAGACGACGCCCGGCCAGCGCGGGTCCTCCTCGATCATCGAGCCGCTCTGGACGAAGACCCCGTGCTGCTTCGCCTTCGCGTGCAGGCGGTCGGTGTGCTCGTTCGGGATGGGGACGGCGAGCCTCTCGACCAGCTCCCGGACCGTCGTGTAGACGGGCGCGGCGTGCGCGAACTCGGGGAAGACCACGAGGCGGACGGGCAGGAAGGGCAGGGAGCCGGCGACCGCCGAGTCGATCATCGCCAGCATCCGATCGGTGTTCGCCCTCATGTCGGCCCGGCCGAGGGGGTTCTCGAGGTCGGTCTGGCAGCACGCGGCGGCGTAGCGGAGGGGCGTCAACGTCGACGACCTCGTCCGGTGGCGATCGCGAGGAAGGCGGAGGTCGAGTGATGGCGCTCGATCAACGCCCCTCCGTCCCGCCGGCGACGAGCTCGATGGGGACGAGCGGCCGCATCACGAGGCGGGTATTCCAGGCCTCGGCCTCCCGCATGGCCTTCCGCGCCGAGGGGGGCACGTCCTTCTCGGCGTACGGGTAGGCCCTCATGCCGTGGTACGGCAGGGGCAGGACCACGTCCGGGCTCGCCGAGTTGACGTCCATCTCCTTGCTGAACCCCTCTCCGTGGAGCAGGAACGTGCGCGCCCGTCCGGGAGCGGCCGGGGGGAGGGCGGTCGCGTCGAAGGCGACGGCCACCTCGTCCCCGGGCTTCGACACCACGAAGAGGTCGTCCGCCGCCGCGAGCAGCGGGCGGACGTCGCCCTCCCGCGTGTAGCGCCCCGTCATCGCCTTCCAGGGCGAGAGCCACGAGACCCGCGCGTAGTCGAAGCCCAGGGGCTCGCCGCCGGTCGCGACCGCCGAGAAGCCGCGCTCCCGGAGGTCGGCGCGGACGGGGTCGAGCGCGGTCGGCTCGAGGACGACGTCCTCGGCCGGGGCGGCGACCGCGGCCTCGTCCCAGTAGACGCGCATCGTGGTGACGATCCGGGCGCGCCGCGACGGCCCGAGCTTCCCGGCCAGGTCGACGACCACCGTCTGCGGCCGACCCACGGGGATGCCCACCTGCTCGACCGCGGTCGCCCACGTGCCGTCGGCCCGCTCGACCTCGAGGCGCGGGGGGATCGAAGGGAGCCCGGCCTGGTGGGCGGCGACGTTGTCGCTCGAGAACGCGTAGTCCGTCCACCCGGTGAGGAGAAGCAGGGTGTGCGACGCCGGGACAGAGGAGAGATCGAACGTGAGGCCGTGCTCCTTCGCGTATCCGCGGATCCGCTCGAGCGGCAGGTCGTCCGCGAAGACGCGGTCGAGACGCGCGAGGCGCGCGGTGACGTCGCGTCCGGCGTGGTCGATCGCCCGCGGCGTGCGCGGGTCGCGGACGGCGAAGAGGCGGAACGCCTTCGGCGGGTCGGTCATGCCGGCGTCCGGGTACACGGCCACGTCGGCGGGGTGGTCGATCGCCAGGAGGCGCAGGCGGTCGAGAAACAGCACCTCCTCGAGCTCGTTCGTGACCCGCAGCTCGTAGCGGCCGTCCCGGGGCACCAGGCGGCCGGGGGCGATCCGCACGTACTCCACCGGGTCGGGACTGTTCCGCACGCCGGGAGCCTCGTAGTAGCCCATCTCCCCCGCGCCGAGGAAGTCGGTGAGGAACTCGAACCGCTCGCCCGTCCAGGCATAGAGGTACGGGCAGGACGACGGCTTGCGGTCGAGCTCGGTCACGGTGAGCGCCGCTCGCCGCCCCGCCTCGGCCGTGCCGCCCGTCTCGGTCTCGGTCTGGACGATGCCCGAGATCCAGATGACTCGCACCGCGTCGGGGGCCGCCCGCGAGCCGAGGCCGAACACCACGTCGGCGGGCGCTGGCATCGGCACCGCGTCCTGGGTCTCGATCTTCTGCCGCAGGCTCCCGGCCCGGATGTCGATCTTGGCTCCCACCCCGCCGCGGTTCGAGACGCGGCCGGCCAGCCGGACCGTGAACGAGCGGTTGCGGTTCCCGCCTTCGTTGACCAGCCGCCGCAGGCCGGCGGGAGTGGCCACGAGCGCGTCCTCGTCCCCGTCGCCGTCGAGGTCGGCCACCGCGAGCCCGGCCGCCGCGAGCGTCCCGCCGCGGGGCCGGGCCGGGAAGGCCGCTGGGCTCACGTCGGCCCACGACGTGCCGAGGTTCCGGAGGAGGCGCGGTCCCTTCGCGGTCACCACGAGCAGGTCGAGGAGGCCGTCGTTGTCGTAGTCGAGGAACTGCGCGGCGAGAGCGCCGGAGGCCGCCTCGGGTGCCGGCACGACCGTGAACCTCCCCTTGCCGTCGCTCAGGGCGAGCGAGGACCGCCCCTTCGCCCCCAGGAAGAAGTCCATGTAGCCGTCCTTGTTCACGTCGCCCACGGCGGCGCTCAGGAACGGGCCCGGAGCGACGAGGCCCACCTCGGCCGCCTTGTCCTCGAAGCTGCCGTCGCGCATGTTCTTGAAGAGCACCGGCCGGTCGGACCGCAGGACGAAGAGGTCGACGTCGCGCCCGTTGTCGAAGTCGGTCGGGACCACCGCGACCACCGGTCCCGGGCCGCCCACCCTGGCCGCGGCGGTGACGTCCTTGAACGTCCCGTTGCCGGAGTTCTGCAGGAGGAGGATCTCGGCCTCGGGAGTGCGACCCGCGACGACGATGTCGAGGTCCCCGTCGTGGTCGACGTCCACGAACGCGGCGCTCGACGGCGGGAACGGATAGGCGGGCATCCCGGCGGCGGCGCTCACGTCCTCGAAGCGGAGGCCGCCCTTGTTGCGGAAGAGGGAGAGCCCGCCCGGCCTCGCCACGAGCAGATCGGGCTGGCCGTCGTTGTCGTAGTCCCCGGCGACCGCGACGGAGGCCACGACCCCGGCGAGGCCGGCCGCTTCCGTGACGTCGCGGAAGCCGTCCTTCTCCCCGTGCAGCAGGCGGAGGCCGGCCGGGCCCGCCTCCACGGCGTCGTAGACACCGTCGCCGTCCAGGTCGGCGAGGGCGAGGGTCGCGCCCCCGGGCAGAGCGTCCTCCTTCTCCACGAAGGTGACCGCCGGCGTCTTCGGATCGACGGCCTCGGCCTCGGCGCCGGTCGATGCGACGGCCTCCGCGTACTTCCCCTGTTCGAGGTAGTTCGAGCCGAGGGCGCTCTTGTAGGCGCTGTCGCGGAGCTTCTGGAAGCGGGTCATGGCCGCCTGACCCTCCTCGCGCTTCCCCGAGCGGGTGAGGGCGACGCCGAGGTTGTACGCGGCGCTCACGTTGTAGGGCTCGGCGGCGAGGGCGACGCGGAAGGCGGCCGCCGCCTCCTCGTATTGCCGGGTCTGGAGGTACACCTGGCCGAGGGTGACGTTCGCGCCGAGGTCCCGGGGGTCCTTCTCGAGGACCTTCCGGACGTAGGGCAGGGCCTCCTCGGCCCGACCCTCGCTGCGGGCGATGAGGGCGAGGAGGTAGTTGGGCTGCGGCGCGTCGGGGGCCGCCCGGAGCGCGTCCTCGGCGGCCTTCCGGGCGGCCGGAATGTCGGGAACGTAGAGGTGGGCGATGGCCAGGTTGATGCGCGCCGGGAGGAGCGACGGGTCCCTCTCGAGCGCGCGGCGAAACGCCCCCACGGCGTCCGCGAAGCGGAACTGCTCGAGGAGGGCCACTCCGAGGTTGTTCTCGCGCCAGGCCGCCTCCCGGACGCCGGGCCCGTTCCCTTGCGCCCGCAGGAGAGGCCGATGGGCCGCGACGGCCAGGACGGCGATACCGATCGGGAGGAGGCGAGCGCGGCTGAGCGTCATCCGCCCATTCTCATCCGGGCCCGCGCCCGGACTCAAGGCGTGAGGGCGGCTCCGCGCGCGGGCAGCACCTTCGCGGAGAGGAGACCGCGGCCCTCCTCGACGAAGGCGACCTGGTTGGCGACCACGGGGCCGGTGCGGTCCACAAGTCCACTCGGCCACTCGACCTCGATCGACTCCACCCGCTGCAGTGCGCCGAGGCCGAAGGTGAGCGCGGTGTCGCTCTGCGAGCAGTAGGAGGAGCCGGTGTGCACGACCTGCCACTGCTTCACGCCGCCGGCGAGGGTCACCGTCACCCGGGCGCCGATGCCGTCGCGGTTCGACTTCGTACCGATCGTCTTCACGCGCAGGAAGCGGTTGCGGTTCCCGCCGTCGTTGCGGAAGAGCTTCGCCGGGCCGTTGTTGGTGCTCACCACCACGTCGAGGTCGCCGTCGTTGTCGAGGTCGCCGTAGGCCGCCCCCCGGGCCACGATCGGCTGCTGGAGGGCCGGCCCGAGCGTGGCCGACACCGGCTCGAAGCGCCGGTCGCCCACGTTGCGGAAGACGTGCGGCCGCTGCGCGTGGGTCACTCTCGGCTGCACGGCGTTGATGTCGTCCGCCACGTGCCCGTTGCCGGCGAAGATGTCGGGCCGGCCGTCGAGGTCGTAGTCGAAGAAGAAGATCCCGAAGGCGAGGGTCAGCATGCTCGCCCGGCCCACCGCGGAGGCCGGGGCCTCGTCGACGTACAGGCCGTTTCCTTCGTTGTGGTAGAGGCCGATCATCTCGTTCGCGAAGTTCGCGATGAGGAGGCTCGGCCTGCCGCTCCCCGAGTAGTCCCCGGCGTCGACCCCCATCCCGGCCCGGGCGACGCCGGTCTCGCCGAAGGCGATGCCGGCGGTCGTGCCCACGTCGGTGAAGGTGCCGTCCTGGTTGTTGCGGTAGAGCTTGTTGGGCTGAGTGTCGTTGGCGAGGACGAAGTCCGGCCAGCCGTCGCCGTCGTGGTCGATGAGGGCGACCCCGAGGGCCTTCGAGGTCGGGTCGTAGAGCCCGGCCTTGCGGGTCACGTCCTCGAAGGTGCCGTCGCCGCGGTTGTGGAAGAGCGTCGGGCTCTCGCCCCGGTACGACTCGGGAGTGCAGTAGGACTTCGTCTTGCCGTCGAGGGTGCAGAAGAGGTCCTTGTCGATCGTCCACGTCACGTAATTGGCGACGACGAGATCGAGGAGACCGTCCCGGTCGTAGTCGAAGAACATCGCGCTCGTTCCGAACGTCCCCGGCCCCCGCGTGCCCGAGGTGGCAGTGACGTCGGCGAAGGCGCCGTTGCCGAGGTTCCGGAACAGGTGGTTGCCCCCGACCGCGGTGACGTAGAGGTCCTTCCACCCGTCGTTGTCGTAGTCCCCGGCGGTGACACCGATCGCGAACATGGGGACGGCGAGGCCGGCCGCCTTGGTCACGTCGGTGAAGGTCCCGTCGCGGTTGTTCCGGTAGAGGGCGGAGAAGGTGGGGGGGCCGGGACGCCCGGGCCAGTTCGTCCCGTTCGCGAAGAAGATGTCGGGCCAGCCGTCGTTGTCGAAATCGAAGATGGCGAGACCGGAGCCCATCGTCTCCGGCAGGTACTTCTTCCCGAACGCGCCGGAGTTGTGGCGGAACGTGATGCCGGCGTAGGCGGTGCCGTCCGCGAACTGGATGGCGCCCTCCGACTGGGCGGGCGCCGGGAGCGGAGCGAGGGCAACCGGCAGCGCGGCCGCGAGCAGGAGGGCGAGGAGGCGGCGGGGCCTCAGGGCCGGCCTCCCTTCGCCGGGGAGGACGGCGTGCCCCCCGAACGTGGAGACGTCGCGGCCGACCGGGCGGCGGCTGGCCGGCGGCCGGCCGGCCGCGCGTCCGCGCGCCGATAGGCCGGCTCCGTCCCGAGAGGGACGCCGTGCTCGTGCACGGCCTGCCGCTCGTTGTTGTCCTCGGGGTGCAGCTGGCGGTAGGGGCCGGTGATCTGCTGGGAGGACTCGTCCGCCTTGAAGCGCCGGTAGAGCGCCTCGTGCTTCTTCGCCATCTCGCTGTCTCCGGCTCCCTGGTAGCTGAGCATGAGATTGTAGTGTGCCTGCAGGTCCTCGGGGTCGATCGCGAGCACCTGCTTCAACTCGGCGATCGCGTCGCGAAAGCGGCGCTCGAGGAAGAGGAGCCGCCCGATCTGGTTCCGCACCACGCGGTCGCGGGGGTAGAGCTCGGCCGCCCGCCGCAGATGGGGCAGCGCCTCCTCGTACCGGCCCGCCTCCTTGAGCACGGTGCCGAGGAAGTAGTGGCTCTTGGCGAGGCCCGGGTCCACCTCGAGGGCCTTCCTGAGCGCCTCCTCGGCGCCGTCGAGGTTTCCCTCGGCGAGCCGCGCCCGGCCGACGTTCACCCAGCCGTCCGCGTACTTCGGCTCCATCCTCGTGACGTTCAGGAAGGCGACCTCGGCCCCCTTCAAGTCTCCCTGCAGGAGGAGCCCGATGCCGTAATCGTTCCACCTCTCCCTGACCGAGGCGTCGAGGAGTGGTGGCGTCTTCGGCGACGGAGCCGTCCGGGGCAGGACGCGGATCTGCGTCTGGGCCTCGTCCATCACGGTGACGGGGATGTCGGGGATGGCCTTCACCCGGCCGGACACCCCCGAGGTGTCGCCGGTGAAGATCCAGCGTCCGTCGTCGTGGGCGGCGGTGAGCGAGTAGTCCTTCTGCCCCGGGTCGCGCACGCCCGCGAAGGCCCATTGCGTGTTCCACCAGGAGAACTTGCGGTAGTTGAGCCTGGCCTTCACCGTGATCCGGTCGCCGCAGTCCTCCGGGACCCGGAGCCGGTAGTGGACGGTGTCGGCGGCGCCGGGCGGGATGAGGTGGACGTAGGCCACCGAGCGCGTCGCCCAGGCGTTCCGCTTGTTGATGACGTTGCCGTGCTCGTCGAGCTGGAGGCTCCGATAGAAGTGAGCCCCCGGCTCGACCGGTCCCCGACCCCGGCCCGGAGCGTCCTCGGTGAAGCCGGAGTGGAGGATCTCCTTCCCGTTCGAGTCCACCACCTCCAGCTCGACCCAGACGTCGAACGCGTCGACGGTGCCCCCCGGGAAGAAGTGCCCCACCCGCCGGGTCCGCACCACAACTTCGAGGCGCGCGGTGTCGCCCCGTCGAACCGCCGCGTCCACCTTGTCGAGCGGGGCCACCACCTCGGCCGGGGCCGACACGAAGGCAGAGGCGGCGCCGAACGAAGCCGACTCCTCGCCGGCGGCGAAGGTGGAGCTGATCCTCGGCTCGCCCGCCCGGATCGCCCGCCCTCCCGGCGGCGGCCCCGCCTCCCCCGTCGCGAGGCCGAACACGTCGATGGTCACCGCCCCCGCCTTCAGGAACGCCTGCGTGACCTGCAGCTGCTCGACGTCGCGGTTCACGAAGGGGAGCGCGGTGTTCGCCGCCGGGAAGCGGTGCGAGTGGATCTTGCCCTCCCGCGCCGCGGGGTCGCTCGCCGGAACGAGGGGCATGTGGCAGTCGGCGCAGCCCTGGGGCTTGGGGGGGTAGTAGAACGACCGCGCGCCCTCCCCCGAGACGCCGGACGACTGCCAGTTGTCGTACTCGTTGAAGCCGCGGATCCAGCGGTAGGAGTTGACGGGCACGTCGAGGTGGACCTTGTGGCACGCCGCGCAGAACTGCGGCGTCTCGGCGGTGTGGAAGCTCTTCAGGAAGGTGCGCGAATGGGGGCCGGGGTCGAGCCTCAGCAGGTAGTCGTGCCCGGCCCGGAGCACCGGGTCGTCGCTCGTCGCGAGGTCGTGGAGGGGGGGGTACTCGATCGTGAAGTCGCCCTGACCCATCGTGCTCCGCACGTGCACGATCGAGTGGCACGACGTGCAGGCGAGCCCGGCCTGCGCCTCCGGCGTCTGGAGCTGCTGCCTGATCGGGACGTCGAACTTCCCCGCGAAGACGACCGCGTGGTCGTGGCAGCCGGCGCACCACCGTGACGGCTTCGTCCCCACGACGTCCTGCATGTACTCGATCGACTTGCGGTACCACTGGTTGTTGAACGAGGCGAAGTGGTGAGCCGAGGAGCTCCACTGGTCGTAGATCTCCTTGTGGCACCGCGCGCACTCCTGGCTCTTCAGGAAGAAGTTGGAGGGGACCGGCCCGCCGGTGCTCGTCTCGGCGGAGGACGGGAAGAACGGCCCGCGCGGTCCCTGCCCTTCGCCCTCCATGGCGAGGGGCGGCAGGTCGGGGTTCGCGACCGGCCTCCGGGGGGGGTCGAGGTCGGCGGTCACCCGCACGGCTGGAGCGGCGACAGCGAAGAGGGCCGCCGCCGTCACGCTCCAGCGCAGAGCACCCGCCGGCACCGGCAGGGGGCGCCGAAGCCCGGCCGCGAGGGCCAGGAGCGCGCCCACGGCCACGAGGGCGAGGTGCGCGTAGAGGAGCGGCCGGAAGGGCCGCGTCGCCCCGGTGACGAGGAGGGCGGCGCCGAGAGCACAGCCGGTCCCGAAGGCGAGCGCGGCCGAGCGCCACGCGGCGTCGAGGGACGCCCAGCGGCGGCCCACGAGGCGGCCGAGCCCGACGAGGGCGACGAGCCCGAGGGCGGCGTGCAGCACCACGTTGCCGAAGTAGAAGACGGTGGCTTCGGCGCGCGCGCCGACGTAGAGGCTGTTGAGGCCGAGAGCGAGCAGCGCTCCCGCCAGGGCCCGGTCCGATCGGCTCATCCCCCTCCCCAGGTTTCTCCTTCGACTTTACGCGACCGCACCGCGCGCGCCGGCAAAAAAGGAGAGCGCCCGACCGTCCCGGAGTCGTGCCCACGGGTGCGCCGGCATCCGGGCGGCGCACCCGTGCCGTCCACGAAACCGATGGCGCGGTCGAGCGCGCTGGAGGGATAGGCAAGCGGCGTGCCGGCTGGCGGGAATGGCTCGCGAGACTCCCGACCCGTAGTGTATACGAGGCTGCGAACCACAAGCCATGCGAGTACAGGCATTTGGACCCCTCATAGGGTCTGCGCATGGCCGACGGATTCCGAAAGCCCGGACGCCGGCCCTTGACGTGCTGCGCGACCGATCCAACGGCCCGCAATTCCGAATCCGGCTTTTCGAAGGAGCTACCGCCGGCGGGAGCCCGGCTTCAGCTCGTCGCCCCGCGGCTGTCCTTCGGCCGTCTGCTGGAGGTCGGCCCGGCGCTCGCGGACGAACTCCAGGAACGCGCGCGTCGCCGCGGGCTGGAACCGGGCGAGCGAGATGACGGCCACGGTCCGGCGCAGCCGGTGGCCCTCGATCTTCAGCTTGGAGAGCCAGCCCCAGGCCACCTCGTCCCGCACGGCCCACGCGGGGAGGAGGGAGACCCCGAGCCCGCGCTCCACCATGAGCTTGATGAAGGACGTGTCGTTCGACTCCAGCGCGAGCGCGGGCTGGATGGCCACCTTGTTGAAGAACTGGTCGGTGGCGCGGCGGATCGAGCCCCCCCGCTCGAAGAGGATGAGCCTCTCCTTGCGCAGGTCCTCGACGGCGGCCTCGGCCTTGCCGGAGAGGCGGTGGCCGTGGCCCACCGCGAGCACCAGCTCGTCCTCGAAGAGGTTCTCGATCTTGAGGGCGGGCGAGTACACGGGCAGGGAGGCGAAGCCCACGTCGGCCGCGCCGTTCAGGATGTCGGCCACGGTCTCGTCGGTGGCGGCCGTGGTGCGGAACGAGACGTCGATCCGCGGCTGGGCGCGCATGAAGGCCTCGAAGATCGGGGCGAAGAGGTGCACGATCGCCTGCGTCGCCGCCGCCGCGCGCACCCGGCCCGCGGGCGAGTGCTCCCCGCCGGCCACGCGCTCCCGCAGCGCTTCCGCCTCGTCGAGGAGGCGCACGGCGTGCTCGAGCGCGGCCTGCCCCGCCGGCGAGAGCTTGACCCCGCGCTTCGCGCGGATGAAGAGCGGCTCCCCGAGCTCCGTCTCGAGCGACTTGATCTGATGACTGACCGCCGACTGGGTCAGGCCGAGCCTCTCCGCGGCGCGCGTGAAGTTCAGCGTCTCGGCGACGACCCGGAACGTGCGGAGCTGCGAGAGTTCCATCCTCTCTCCCCTGGCCTCAGATCATCACGAAACTTCATGAATGATACCAGAGAGATCAAGAGGATCGTTTGACTCACGGAACGAGGACGCCCGAAGACCCGGGCGGCAGGACGAGCCTCAGCCGCCCCTGCTCGACCGTCACCTCCCCGAGGGACCCCACGCGATCGCGCAGGCGGGTTCCCTCGGCGAGCCCCAAGCCTGCGGCGGGCAGGTCGAGCGCGGCGGCGGCGGCGTCCGTGCTGAGGCCCACGACGGCCACTCCGCGCTCGAGGACGCGCGCGTAGACCCAGGCCTTGTCGGCGACGTGCAGGTTCACCGTCCGGCCCCGCCGGAGGGCGGGCACGGCCTGCCTCAGGTGGAGGAGGGTCCGCACGTGCGCGTGCACGTCCTCTTCCTCGGCCGTGCGCCCCGCGGCCTCGAACGCGTTCCGCGGATCGCCCGGGAAGCCGCCCGGGAAGTCGCGCCGGTTGTCGGGGTCTCCCCCGCCCCGCATCGCGATCTCGTCCCCGTAGTAGACGAGCGGAGTGCCGCGGGCGGTGGCGAGGAAGGTGAACGCGGCCTTGAGCGCCGCGACCTTCGCCCCGGGCTCGCTCATGAAGCGCGGCACGTCGTGGAGGCCGAGGAAGGTCACGAGCGGCGCCGGGTCGCGGTAGAGGTGGTCGCGGGCCAGCATCATCGCGACGTCGCGGAGCGAGCCGCCCTTCGCGAACGCGTCGCGGACCTTGAAGTAGAGCGGGAAGTCGAAGAGGGTGTCGACGCCGGAGTCGATGCCGTCGAACCGCGTGACGCCGCCCTGGAAGAACGAGACGAGCGCGGGGTCGCCGTCGAAGAGCTCCCCCACCACCCGGAGGTCGGGGTACTCCCTCTTGATGGCCGCCATCCAGTCCCGCCAGAAGCGGCGAGGGACGTAGGGCAGCGTGTCCTGGCGGATCCCGTCGAGTCCGCTCGCCCCCACCCACCAGAGGGTGTTCTGGATCTCGTAACGGGCCACCTCGGGATCGTCCTGGTTCAGGTCGGGGAGGATGTCGATGAACCAGCCCTCGAGCGTCGCCTTCCGCATCTCGGGCGGCGAGTAGGGATCCTGGAGCGTCCAGGTCTGCCACGTGTTCGCGAGGTGCTTCTCCTGCGTGCCGTAGTACCAGGTGGGCGTGGGCGGATCGGCGACCCACGGATGGTAGGGGCCGGTGTGGTTCGCCACCTGGTCCTGGATCACCTTGATCCCGAGGGCGTGGGCCCGGTCGACCATCTCCCGGAGCGTCGCGAGGTCGCCCAGGTGCTCGTCGACCGCGTAGAAGTCCACCGCGCCGTAGCCGTGGTAGTCGGTGATCGCCTGGCCGTCGTAGGTCTCCTTCTCGTTCCTGTGGTTGACGTTGTCGTACCAAGGGTTGAGCCAGAGGGCCGTCACGCCGAGGTCCTTCAGGTACGGGAGGTGATCGATGACGCCGCGCAGGTCGCCCCCGTGGTAGAAGCGGCCCTTCGCCCGGTCGAAGAGGCCCTTCGAGACGGCGGGGTCGTCGTTCGTCGGGTCGCCGTTCGCGAAACGGTCGGGCATCAGGAGGTAGATCGCGTCGTCGGGGGAGAAGCCCTGGAAACGGCCCGCCCGGGACAGCGGGGCGAGGATCTCGAACGGGACGTCGGCTTCGCCGGAGGCGGTGCGAATGCCGATCGTCCTCGGGCCGGGAGCCGCCTGCGGGTCGATCGTGACGTCGACGAAGAGGTAGGTGCCGGCCGCGTTGACCCGGACCGGACCCGTCCTGAGGCCCGGACCGGCCAGCGTCACCTCGGCGCGCGAGAGGTTCTTGCCCCGCACGAGCAGCCGCACCGGGTTGAGCGAGTGCCCTCGCCACCAGGTCGGCGGCTCGACCTTGAGGACCGCGGGCGGCGCGGCGACGACCGAGGGCGGCAGCCACGTCGCGAGGGCGGCCAGGATCGGGAGCACGAGACGGATCATCGAAGCGCCTCCTCTACGGGCCCGCCGGGCGGATCGGTCCCTGCCTACTCCGTCTCCTCTTCGCGCACGCGGAGCGTGAGCAGAGAAGCGAGGAGCATCGACGCGCCACCGAGGAGCAGGGCCTTCGTGGCGTCGTTGCCGAGCCAGCGCTCCATCACGGAGCCGAGGCCGACCGAAGCCAGGATCTGCGGGAGAACGATGAAGAAGTTGAAGACGCCCATGTAGAAGCCCATCTTCGCGGGGGGCAGGGCGTTCGAGAGCATGGCGTAGGGCATGGCGAGGATGCTGGCCCACGCGACGCCCACCCCCACCATCGACAGGAGGAGCACGTGCGGGTCGCGAACGACCAGCACGGAGAGGAGCCCCGCGCCGCCGAGGGCGAGGCAGGCGATGTGGATGGAGCGGGCGCTCGTCCGCCTCACGAGGCCGAGGAGCACGAAGGAGAAGCCGAAGGCCACGAGGTTGTAGGCGGCGAAGCACACGCCGGCCCAGGAGACACCCTCCTGGTAGCGGCGGGCGGAGGCGAGGCGATCGACGAGGGCCCCCGCGGCGGAGCCGAGGGCGAACGTCTGCGCCGCCCGTCCGGGAGCGAGGCCGTTCTTGCCGAGCAGCGAAGCCACCGTGCGAACGAGCGGGTTCCTCCGCTCGGCCTCCGAGGCCGGGGCTGGCGCACCCGCGAGCGAGCGCTCGATGAGGAGGACGACCTCCGCCGCGGGGACGCGCGCTCCAGGGTCGGGCGGTCTGGCCTCGAGGCCCAGCATGGTCATCAGGCCGTCGAGCACGCCCCCTGCCGTCCCGCCAGGTGCCGGGGCGGCTCTCGCCTTCAGCTCCTCGTATCCGCGGGCGACGGCCGCGGCCCCGTCCAGGACCGGCGCGTTCTGCGGATCGTCGAGCGTCCGCTCCACGGTCGCGTTGCCGACGCCGAGGGGCGCGCCCCCGTAGACGTGCTTGGCCACGCCGGGGGCGAAGTAGATCCAGAGGCAGAAGAGCGAGAACCAGGTGAAGAACTGCACGGCGGCGAGCTTCCGCATCGGGCCGGGCATGGAGCCGATGCCCCGGAAGATCTCGCGGAAGGCGTGGCCGAGGCCGGCGGTCTCCCGCTTCGCGGCGTCGAAGGCGAGAAGGTCCTCCGGCGGGTACTCGGGGGTCGTGACCACCGTGTAGAGCACGGCGAGGAAGAACACGAAGGACCCGATCGTGAAGGCCACGTGGACGGTGGGCGGAATCGCGCTCCCGACCGTGGATTCGCCGCTCACCCCGAAGCCGTGAGTGAGGACGTACGGGAGGGCCGAGGAGAGGACCGCTCCCGCCCCGATGAGCAGGCTCTGCATGGCGAAGCCGCTCTTCCGCTGGTCGTGGGGGAGCATGTCGCCGACGAAGGCGCGGAACGGCTCCATGCTGATGTTCACGGAGGCGTCGAGGATCCAGAGGAGCCCGGCCGCCATCCAGAGCGCGCTCGAGCTCGGCATGGCGAGGAGGGCGAGGCTGGCCGCGATCGCGCCGCCGAGGAAGTACGGCCGGCGGCGGCCGAGGCGGTTCCAGGTGCGGTCGGAGAAGTAGCCGATGATCGGCTGGACGACGAGGCCGGTGAGCGGCGCGGCGAGCCAGAGGATCGGGATCTCGTCCTCGCGCGCCCCGAGGTACTGGTAGATGGCGCTCATGTTCGCCATCTGCAGGCCCCAGCCGAACTGGATGCCGAGAAAGCCGAACGACATGTTCCAGATCTGCCAGAAGCTGAGGCGGGGCTTCTCCAAGGTCGAGCCTCCTTCGAGGGGACGGCCGAGAGACCGGGCGCATTCTGGCCTGTCGCTGAGGCTCCTGCAACGGAAGCGGGCGAGTCGCGTCCGGCGCCGGCCCCCGCCGGGGAGCCGATCTCAGGAGCCGGCTGATCCCTGCGCGCCCGGAGCCGGGGGTCTCGCCGGCCGGGACCGGCCGGAGCCGTCGGTGATCGCGCGGAGCCGCTTGCGCACGGCCGGCGTGAGGTCGGCCGCGGCAAAGCGCCAGCGCCAGTTGCCGCTCCCTCGGCCGGGCAGGTTCATGCGGGCCTCGGCGGCCGCGCCCAGGACGTCCTGCAGCGGCACGACCGCGGTGTCGGCCACCGAGACGAAGAGCGTCCGCAGGAAGTCCCAGTGGATGTCGCTCCCGTCCCCGCCGCAGTAGGCGAGGGCCCGCTCGTGCTCCCGCTCCACCTGGTCGGCGGTGCGGGTCGAGTCGCCGACCCCGGCCTTCCACCACCCCACGACGGTGTCGTTGTCGTGGGTCCCGGTGTAGACGACCTTGTTGCGCGGGTAGTTGTGGGGCAGGAAGTCGTTCGCGTGCGCGTCGGCGCCGAAGGCGAACTGCAGGATGGCCATCCCCGGGAAGCCGAAGCCGTCGCGCAGCGCCTCGACCTCGGGCGTGATCACGCCCAGGTCCTCGGCCACGATCGGCAGGTCGCCGAGAGCGGCGCGCAGAGCCTCGAAGAGCGGGGCCCCCGGCCCCTTCGCCCAGCGGCCGTCAACCGCGGTCTCCGCGTCGCCCGGCACTTCCCAGTAGGCCTCGAACCCGCGGAAGTGGTCGAGCCGGACGAGGTCCACGAGGGCCAGCACCGCGCGGAAGCGGTCGATCCACCACGCGTAGCCGGTGCGGGCCAGGGCGTCCCAGCGGTAGAGGGGGTTGCCCCAGAGCTGACCGGTGGCGGAGAAGTAGTCGGGGGGCACGCCGGCCTGGAACGACGGCCGGCCGTCGGCGGCGAGGTGGAAGATCCCCGGGTTCGCCCACACGTCCGCGCTGTCCTGGGCGACGAAGATCGGGATGTCGCCCAGGATCCGGATGCCCCGCTCGCGGGCCTGCCCGCGCAGGTCCGCCCACTGCTCGAAGAAGAGCCATTGCTCGAACTCGACCTCGCGCACCTCGCGTGCGAGCTCCTTGCGGGCGCGGGCGAGAGCGGCCTCCTCGCGGTTCACGAGCGCGCGGTCCCAGGTGCTCCAGGCCCCCCCGCCGTTCGCGCGCTTCAGGGCCATGAAGAGGGCGAAGTCGCGGAGCCAGGCCGCGTGGCCCTCGGCGAACGAAGCGAGGGCCTCCCGCCTCCCTGCCCCCGCCTTCCTTTCGAAGGCGGCGAAGGCCTTCGCGAGGAGGGGCCGCCGGAACTCGATGACCGGCCCGAAGTCCACCTCCCGCTCCGGGAAATCGGGCCTCTTCCGCAGGTCGGCGTCCGACACCAGGCCTTCGTCCCGCAGGCGGTCGAGCGAGACGAGGAGGGGATTGCCGGCGAAGGCCGAGAAGCACTGGTACGGCGAGTCGCCGTAGCCGGTCGGCCCCAGCGGCAGGACCTGCCACAGGCCCTGGCCCGTCTCGTGGAGGAAGTCGAGGAAGGAGATGGCCTCCGGTCCGAGGTCGCCGATCCCGTAGGGCCCGGGGAGCGACGTCGGATGGAGCAGGATGCCGGCGGTTCGCTCACCCACGGCGGCGCACCGGGCCTCGCGTGGACGGGCGGGCGGGGCGAGAGAGGGAGCGCACGAGCGGCGGCCTCAAGCCTTCGGCTTCGGGGGCGGCAGCTCGGCCGCCTCGCACGTGGAGGCGAAGCCGGAGCGGTTGTGGGATCCGTCGCAGAAGGGCTTCATCGACGACTCCCCGCAGCGGCAGAGCGACACGGCCGTGCGCCCGGCGAGGCCCCAGGCCCGACCGCCCTCGTCGAGTATCGTGATGTCCCCCTCGAGGCGCAGGGGCCCGTTGTTCCTGACCGTGATCTTGAAGTCGGACATGGAGGCTCCTGGCGAGGGCGACGGCCGAGCCGTCATTCTAGCCGCTCCCTCCCGGCCTTGCACCGCCGCCTCCCGGATGACGCTGCGCGACGGGTCCGTGGTGGCGGGGGTAGGCGGCCGGAGCCCCTCAGGCTCGCCGTCGAGCGTCGGGCCCGACGGTCACACGGATGGCGCCCCGGGCCTGCTTCTCGTGACGGACCGGAAGAAGAGGGCGAGGCCCTCCTCGCGCCCCTTCTGGAAGCGCCTGTACACCCTGCCGACGGGGTTGCATCCCCTGCCGTCCGGCATGACGATCGCGATCGGGGAGAGGGCTGATGAGCCCGCGCCCAGGTCCTCGGCCTGCCTCCAGCGGCCGCCGGCATGCCGCACGAGGACCTCTCCCAGGTAGCAGCCCATCGAGAAGAGCACCGGCTGCAGGACCTCGAACCTCTGGTCCCGCCGGAGGTCGTCGATGACGCCGTCGAGCTCGGCGAGGCTCCCCACACCGTAGTCCAGCTTGAGCCCGTAGTTCTGCTCCACGAACGGCACCGCCATGGCCGCGATCTGGGCGGCGTTCGCGGCGGAGGGAGTGAGGCTCGAGGGCCCTTCCCCGCCGCGCTCGGCGGTCGTCCTCCGCCCGGTCACGCCGCTTCCTCGTCGCCCCAGTCCGCCGCCGGGCGGTCGGTCCATATCCAGGCGATGAAGTCGACGAGCGGAGGCTCGGACCCCAGCTCGCGCAGCCGCCGCGCGACCTGGCCGCGGTGGTGGACGCTGTGCATCGCCACCTGGAGGACGCTCTCCGCCCAGGTCGCCGTGCGGGCCTTGCCGAACCGCTGCACCAGCCGGTCCGCCCAGGGGAAGCGAACCGGGGCCCCCACCGCCGTCTCGGCCACGCCCGCGAGATACGAAGGCAGCTCCCGGTAGTACTCGCGGGCCCAGCCGCGGATCGCGAGGAGGGTCGGGAACGTGCCCAGCTCGCGCGGCTTCACCGCCTCGGCCCGCCAGACGTGCAGGTACGCCCACTGGACCATGTGGAGGTGGTGCAGGGCCGCCCGAAGCTCGTCGTCCTCCCGCCGGAGAGCCGCGACCGTCCTCCACACGAGCGCGTCGGCCCACTCCGCGTGCCCGAGAAGAGCCTTGAGTTCTCCGAGTTCCATCCCCCTCCCCACTCGTGTCCGATCCGCCCGGCGACGCGCTCTTGCCCTCGATCGGACACCCGATCGGACTCTACATCAGGTCGCGAGCGGGAGTCCCCGCCGTTCACCGGCGGCTGCTAGCATAGCCCCGATGGGCGCGGTCCACCTGCGGGGGCAGACGGTGGAGACGCTGGCCGCGGCGTTCCCGGGGCTGCCCCTGGCCGTGGCGCGGCGCGTCCTGCACCGCGTGGTCGGCGAGGATCGCGGCGACCTCCGCGGCGTCCGCGGCCTCTCGAAGGCTCTCGCCTCCGAGCTCGAGGCCAGGGGACGCCTCGACCGCCTGGAGGTCGTCGACCGCCGCCGCAGCGCCGTCGACCCCTTCGTGAAGTACCTGTTCCGATCGACCGACGGCCGGCTCTTCGAGGCGGTGCGCATCCCGCTCGAGAGGCCCCGCTTCAGCGTGTGCCTCTCGTCGCAGGTCGGCTGCGCCCTGGGCTGCCGCTTCTGCGAGACCGGCCGCCTCGGGTTCGCCCGGAACCTCGAGCCCTGGGAGATGGTCGAGCAGGCGCTCACCGTCAGGCGCGAGTCCCCGGAGCGGCCCGTCACGGGGGCCGTCTTCCAGGGCCAGGGCGAGCCCTTCCTGAACTACGACAACGTCATCCGGGCCGCGGGCGTCCTGCGCGATCCCTCGGGCCCGAGGATCGGCTCCGACCGGATCTCCATCTCGACCGTGGGCCTCCTGCCCCAGATCGATCGTTACACCGAGGAGGGTCACCCCTATAGGCTCATCCTCTCCCTCACCTCGGCCTTCTCCGAGAAGCGCGAGCGGCTCGTGCCCCTGACGTCCCGCCACGGCGTGCCGGACCTCGCCCGGGCCATGCGCCGCCACGCCTCCGCACGCAAGGGCCCGGTGCACCTCGCCTGGGTCCTGATCTCCGGCTTCAACACCGGAAGGCAGGAGGCGCGCGAGCTGGCGCTTCTCTTCCGCGGCGTCCCCGTGCGGCTTTCCGTGATCGACGTGAACGACCCGACCGGCCGCTTCGTCCGGGCCGACGACGACGAGCGGGGACGGTTCCTCTCCGCTCTCGCCGAGCACGGCCTCGGCTTCGTCCGGCGTTACTCCGGAGGGCCGGACATCGACGCCGCGTGCGGGATGCTCGCGTCCCACGCGCGGGGGGGCGAGATCCACGAGCCGTCCGTCGGCGCGCCGTCGTGAGCCGCGTCCTCCCCGCCGGGGACGAGGCGTCCGTCGCCGAGGCCGCGCGCGTGCTGCGCCAGGGCGGCCTCGTGGCCTTCCCGACCGAGACGGTCTACGGCCTCGGCGCCGACGCCTTCAACCCGAGGGCGGTCGCCCGCGTGTTCGAGGTCAAGGCCCGGCCGGCGTTCGACCCCCTGATCGTGCACCTCGCCGACGCGGGCGAGCGGGAGAGGGTGGCGTCGACCGACGACCCGCGCGTTCCGATCCTGGCCGCCCGCTTCTGGCCCGGGCCGCTCACCCTGGTGCTGCCCCGCCGCGCCGAGGTCCCCGACCTCGTCACGTCCGGCCTCGACACGGTTGGGATCCGCGTACCCGCCCACCCCGCCGCGCGCGCGATGGTCGCCGCCGCCGGCACGCCCGTGGCCGCCCCGAGCGCCAACCCCTTCGGCTACGTGAGTCCGACCACGGCCGCGCATGTGGCGGAGCTCCTCAGCACCGTCGTGGAGCTCGTCCTCGACGGCGGGCCGTGCCGCGTCGGCGTCGAGTCCACGATCCTCTCGCTGGCCGGCGGGTCGCCCGTGATCCTCCGGCCGGGCGGCGTCCCGCGCGAGGCGCTCGAGGAGGCGCTGGGCGTCCCCCTGAAGCTGGCCGTCCGAGGAGGGAGGCCGCTCGCGCCCGGGCAGCTCCCGAAGCACTACGCCACGCGAACGCCCCTCCGGGTCCTGGCCGGGCCGGCCGGACCTCGGCGGGACGGGGGGCGCGTGGGCCTCCTGGCCTGGAGCGGGGCGGGCGCCGCCGGCTACGCCGCGGTCGAGGTCCTCGCCCCGGACGGTTCAACGGAGACGGCGGCCGCGAACCTCTTCGCCGCCCTCCGGAGGCTGGACGCGGCGGGGCTCGACCTCATCCTCGCCGAACCCTGCGAGGAGTCGGGCCTCGGCCATGCGATCATGGACCGCCTCCGCCGGGCCGCCGCCGACTAGTAGGGCCTCCCGCTCCGCGCCCTGTCGATGATCTCGCGCACCGAGGCCTCGACCTCGGCGAGGAGCGACGTGAACCGGACCGTCGCCGAGCCGTCGGCCGAGAGGTGGACGACCTTGGCGTAGAGCTCGAGCGACGGCCTCCCGGGCAGCCGCATCTCCAGCTTCAGGTTCGACAGCGGGCGGAGCCGACGGGGAGTGAGGAGCGTGCCCCCGTGGACGGCCAGCTCGACGAGACGACCGCCGAAGGCCTCCGCCTCGACCCGCTTGCCCACCACCACGTGGCAGAGGACGCTCAAAGGCTCCGCAAGGGCGACCGCCTCCTCCTGGGCGTCGGGCACCCGCGAGCCGCCGAACCCCCGCAGGTCGTACACGACGATGCGCTCCCGCGTGCCCTTCGCGTCGATCGCGAGACGCGACCCGACCTGCGCCGAGTCGCCGGCCTCGCGCAGGGTGGCCTCGGAGATGAGGACCTGCCCGCCCACGGTGAACGACTCGATGCGCCCCGCGTGGTTGACGGCACTCCCCACCACTCCGTACTTCGCCCGCCGCTCGGAGCCGATGTTGCCGACGATGACCTCGCCGGTGTGGACGGCGATGCCCATCTCGAGCCGCGGCAACCCCTCGGCCGCGTTCTTCCGGTTCAGCTCCACGAGCGCCTCCTGCATCCGGACCGCGCACGCCACCGCGCGGTGCGCGTCGTCGGGACGCGAGAGGGGCGCCCCGAAGATGGCCAGGATCGCGTCCCCGACGAACTCGTCCACCGTTCCCTGGCAGGACAGGATCACGTCCGCCATCGTGGCGAGGTAGGAGTTGAGGAGGCGCAGGACGCGGTCGGGGGCCAGGCCCTCGGTGAGGGGCGTGAAGCCCCGCAGGTCGGACATGAGGAGGGTGACCTTCCTCTGCTCGCCGCCGAGGCGGGGGCCCTCGGGCTTGGAGAGGAGCTCGGTCACGACCTCGTCGCTCAGGTAACGGCCGAAGAGCGTCTGGATGAACCGGTTGCGCAGCTCGAGGATGTCGGCGAGGCGGCGGATCTCCTGCGTCTGGCGCTTCAAGGTGAGCTGGGTTTCGATCCGGGCCAGCACGACGGAGAAGTCGAGCGGCTTCGTGACGTAGTCGTTCGCCCCGAGGCGCAGGGCCTCCACCACGTCCTCCGACGCGTCGCGGGCCGTGGCCATGATCACGGGCAGGTCCGTCTCCGACCAGCGTTCCCGCAGGCGGCGCAGGACGTCGATCCCGGAGAGCCCCGGCATCATGACGTCCAAGAGCACGAGGTCGAAGGTCCGTTCGCCGATCCGGGCCAGGGCGCCCGCCCCGTCCTTCGCGGCCTCGACCACGAAGCCCCGCCCGCCGAGCCGCCGCGAGAGCATGTCCCGGTTCAACTCGTTGTCGTCGACGACCAGGAGGCGCACCGCGGAGGGGTCGAGGGGGACGGCCGGCGTGCGCACGAAGGAGGGCGGTGCGGCGGGCGGCGGCTCGAGCCTCACCAACGGCGGAGGCGTCTCGTCGCCCTCGCGGAAGACGACAGGAGAGAGAGGCGCGGCCGCCGGCGGAACGGCCTGGTCCACGAACTCGAGGGCCTTGCGCGCCGCCTCGCGGATCCGGGCGAGGTCGGGGAGATGAGTCACCTGCCCGGCGTCTCGGAGCTCCTCCTCGAGGAGCTCCGCGTAGCCGATGATCTGGTGGAGAGGCGTCCGCAGGTCGTGCCGGAGGCGCGCCCGAGGATCCACCCCCGAATCGCTCATGGCGGGCCCAAGTCTACCTCCAGGCCGGCGCCCCGCCGTGTCAGGAGTGGTGGTGCGGGTGCGCGGGAACGCCCTGCGCCTGGGCGGCGCGCCGGCCGTCGAGCCACGAGAGCCAGCCGGGAATCCCCTCCCCCGTCCGGGCCGAGACCCGGAGGACCGAGGGCTGCGGCATGACGCGCGAGAGGGCGTCCAGGACGAGGTCGACGCTGTAGTCGAGGTGGGGCAGGAGGTCCACCTTCGTGAGCAGGACGAGGTCGGCCTTGCGGAACATCACCGGGTACTTGAGCGGCTTGTCCTCGCCCTCGGTCACCGACAGGGCGACCACGTTCACCGCCTGGCCGAGGTCGTAGATCGCCGGACAGACGAGGTTCCCGACGTTCTCCACGAAGAGGTAGTCGAGGTCGCGCCACGGGAAGTCGTGGAGCGACCGGTGGACCATCTCGGCGTCGAGGTGGCAGGCCGATCCGGTCGTGATCGCCGTGGCCGGAACCCCCACCGCCCGAAGGCGGTC
>DATJYX010000136.1:0-12009 GCA_035577965.1 Vicinamibacteria bacterium
CTTTCTCGTGGCGCGCCTGGGTCCGCCGCGCACGGACGCCGACGTGCGCAAGAGGCTCGAGGCTCGCCGCCCGTCCCCCAACGGATTGAACGTGGTCGTCGTCACGCTCGACACGCTGCGCTCCGACCGGCTCGGCTGCTACGGCTTCCGCGGGATCGAGACGCCGAACATCGACGCGGTGGCCTCGGAAGGCGTGCTCTTCGAGCAGGCCACCTCGACGGCGCCGCTGACGCTCCCTTCGCACACCTCGATCTTCACCGGCCTCATCCCGCCTCACCACGGCGTGCGGGACAACGGCGGGTTCTTCGTCGACCCGAAGACGACGACGCTCGCCCGGCGGCTCAAGGAAGGCGGGTGGGCGACCGGCGCCTTCGTCGGGGCCTGGGTCCTCGACTCGCGCTGGGGCCTCGACCAGGGCTTCGACCTCTACTCCGACCGCTTCGACCTGTCGAAGTACAAGGTCGTGAACCTGGGCACGGTCCAGAAGAAGGGCGACGAGGTGATGGACCTCGCCCTCGCCTGGCTGGAGGGCGTGAAGGCCCGGAAGTTCTTCGCCTGGGTCCACCTCTACGATCCCCACACGCCGTACGAGCCGCCCGAGCCGTTCGCCTCGCGCTACAAGGGCCAGCCCTACGTCGGCGAGATCGCCTATACGGACCAGGTGGTGGGACGGCTCGTCTCCTGGCTCAAGACGGCCGGCCTCTGGAACCGCACGCTCCTCGTCCTCGTCGCCGACCACGGCGAGAGCCTGGGCGAGCACGGCGAGAGGACGCACACCTTCTTCGTCTACGACGCGACGCAGCACGTCCCGTTGATCGTGCGCACGCCGTGGGGGGACCGAGGCCGCACCCGGGCCCAGGTCTCGACCGTGGACGTGATGCCGACCGTGCTCGACCTGGTCGGCCTCGCTCCCCAGCCCGGGATCGACGGGCGGTCCCTCGCCCGGCTCGTCCTCCACCCCGGCGGCGAGTGGAAGGAGGAGGCCTACTCGGAGACCTACTTCCCCCGCTTCCACTTCGGCTGGCAGCATCTCCGTTCGCTGCGCGACGGGCAGTGGACGTACGTCGAGGCCCCGACGCCGGAGCTCTACGACCTGCGGCAGGACCCCGGCGAGGAGAGGAATGTCTACAAGGCGCACTCGCGGCGCGCGGAAGACCTGCGCCTCGTCCTCGAGAGGATGGCCGGCAGCGGCGTCCAGGCGGCGCCGGACAAGGACGCGCTCGATCCCGAGACCGTGCAGCGGCTGGCCGCGCTCGGCTACGTCGGCGGCGGGCCGAAGGTGGACCCGGCGGCGGTGCTCCCGGACCCGAAGGACAAGATCGGCCTCTTCGCCCGCATGGGAGAGGCCCGGGCCCTCGCGAAGGACGAGAAGATCGAGGAGGCGGTGGCCGCGATGCGGGCCGTCATCGCCGAGGACCCCGGGATCATCGACGCCTACACCGCCCTCGGCGAGTGGCTGCACAAGCTGAAGCGGCCCGACGAGGCGATCGCCGCCTACCGGCGAGCGCTCGAGATCCAGCCCCAGAGCGAGATCGCGCTCGCGGCGCTGGCCGAGGTCTACCGGGCCCAGGGCCGGCCGGAGTCGGCGATCGAGGGCTACCGGACCGTGCTGAGGATCGAGCCGCGGCAGCCGCACGTGTGGTACCAGCTCGCCACCCTCTACCTCGACCTCGGCCGCGACGCGGAGGCGCGGGCGACCTTCGAGGAGGCCCTCAAGCACAACCCGAAGATGGGCGCCGCGTACAACAGCCTGGCCGCGCTCGCGTTCTCCCGCGGAGATCTCGGGGAGGCGGAGCGGCTCGTGCGCCGGGGTCTCGAGCTCGAGAACGACCTGCGCTCGAGCCGCTTCAACCTGGCCCGCGTCCTGGAGGCCCGCGGGGACGTCGAGGGAGCGGAGCGCCTCTACCGCGACGAGCTCTCCCTCTACGCCGACAACGGCCGCGCCCGGTTCAACCTCGCCCAGCTCCTGAGGCAGCGGGGCGACCGTAAGGGCTTCCTCGCCGAGCTGCAGACGGCGACCGAGAAGGCGCCCGAGTTCAGCCCTCCCTACTTCTTCCTTGCCCGCGAGGAGCTCGGTGCAGGCCGGCTCGACGCCGCGGCCGACCTCGCCCGCCGCGGGCTCGCGGTCGACGACCGCTCGGCCGTGGCGCCGCTCGGACACTACGTCCTCGCCGACGTCTACAACCGGCAGGGCCGGCCGGCGGACGCGGACGCCGAGGTGGCCAAGGCGCGGAAGGTCGAGGCCGAGGCGCGGCGGCGGCCGGCGACGCGGACCTGAGGACGGATGTCGCGCCGGATCCTCTCCGCAGTTGCCCTGCTCGTCCTCGCCACGGGAGCCTGGCTCCTCCTGCGCCCGGGAGAGCCGCTGCCCTCGGGAGTCTCGGGCGGGATCGTCTACGTGAGCGACCGCGACGGCATGCCGGCCCTCTACTGGCGCCGCCTCCCCCGCGACCGCGAGCGGCGCCTCACCTTCGGCAGCGAAGGGGCGGCGGAGCCTTCGGTCTCCTCCGACGGCACGCGGGTCGCCTTCTCGATGGGAGGCCGGATCGCGGTGGTACCGGTCACGGGCGGCGACCCGCGCGTCCTGACCCTCGGGGTCGATTGGAGAGACGCGCAGCCGGCCTGGCTGCCCGACGGGCGCCGGCTCGTCGTGTCCGCGCGCCGGCGGGGGGCGGAGCGGGCGGGGCTGCACCTTCTCGACCTCGCCCCGGACGGCTCGGTGGCCCGCCATCCCCTCACCCAGCCCCACGCCGAGGACGACACGAGCCCCGCCCCGAGCCCCGACGCTTCGTTCGTCGTCTTCGTCCGCGAGCAGCACCTCATGCGCGTGGACCTCGCAGACGGGCGCGTGCGCCGCCTGACCGGGGGCTTCAAGCGGGACCGGAGCCCCCGCTTCCTCCCCTCGGGGCGGATCGTGTGCGCGTGGACCGAGGGCAAGCGCCACGGCATCGACTCGATCGACGCCGACGGGACGAGCCGGGAGCCCCTCGTGGAGGGTTGGGCCTTCTACCGTACGATCGCGCCCTCGCCCGACGGCCGCTTCCTCGCTGCGACCCTCACCTGGGACGCCGGGTCGCGGTCCCTCGCGGCGCTCCTGGGGGCGGCGAGGGAGGAGGTGCATCTCCTCGACGCCTCGGGTCGCGACGTGGCGACGCTCGAGGGCTCGGGGCGCCACGCCAGCCACTCCCCGGACTGGGGGCGTTGACGGCGAGGCCGGAGGTATGATCCGAATGGAGGGTCCATCCATGGCCGTCTGCCCCGAGTGCGAAGCGGACGTCGAGATCGACGAGTACGATGTGGACAAGGGGGAGGTCATCAGCTGCCCCGAGTGCGGGGTGGAGCTGGAGGTGGTCGGGCTCTCTCCGCTGCAGCTCGACCTCGCGTCCCAGGACGAGGAGGACTGGACCGAGTGAACGCCGCGCTGCGCGAAAAGGAAGCCGCTCTCCATCGCACCCTCCGCGAGATGGGATCGGTGCTCGTGGCGTACTCCGGAGGAGTGGACAGCGCGCTCCTCGCCGTCTCCGCCCACCGCACGCTCGGGGTGCTTTCGCTCGCCGTCACCGCCGACTCCGAGTCGCTCGCGTCCGAGCAGCGGGAGCTGGCCCTCGAGGTGGCTCGCCGCTTCGCCTTCCCCCACCGGCTGATCGTCACCCGCGAGCTCGACAACCCGCTCTACGCGCGGAACGACGAGAACCGCTGCTACCACTGCAAGACGGAACTCTTCCGTCACCTCGGGCCCCTCGCCACGGCGGAGGGACTCGCCCACCTCGCGTACGGCCTCATCGTGGACGACCTCTCCGACTTCCGTCCGGGGCACCGCGCGGCCGCCGAGGCGGGCGTCCGCGCGCCGCTGGCCGAGGCCGGGCTCACGAAGGAGGACGTGCGCGCTCTCTCGCGCGAGATGGGGCTGCCGACGGCGGACCTGCCGGCGTCGCCCTGCCTCTCCTCGCGCCTTCCCTACGGCACGCCGGTCACCCTGGAGGCCCTTCGGCGTGTGGAGCAGGCCGAGGCTGCGGTGCGGGCCCTGGGCTTCCGGGAGCTGAGGGTGCGGCACCTCGGCGACGCGGCCCGCGTCGAGATCGCCCGCGGGGAGATGGCCCGCCTCGAGGGCGAGGGCCTCGGCGAGGCGGTCCTGGCCGCGGTGCGCGGGGCCGGCTACGCCCGGGCGACGATCGACCCCGAGGGCTATCGCCGGGGGCGGCTCAACGACGCGCTGCGCGTCGTGAAGGTCTCCGCCTGAACGAGCCGCGGCAAAGGTATATGATGCGAGAGGGCGGACGGCTCGTTCGCTCCGGAGGCTAGAAAATGTTCGGTCTGGGCGTTCCCGAGTTGCTCCTGATCCTCGTGATCGTGTTCCTGATCTTCGGCGCCGGCCGCCTTCCCCAGCTCGGGAAGGGTCTCGGCGAGGGCATCCGCAACTTCAAGGAGTCCCTGCGCGGCGACGAGCCGGGCGACGAGAACAAGAAGCCCTGACGGCACGCCCTCCACCCGCCGCAAAGGGGGCCAGCAGAGAGCGGACGCCGCAACGGCGCTCCGCCGGAGAGGGGGTTCTGATGAAGAAGACGTTCCTCGTCGTGGCTCTGGTCGGGGCCACCGCATTCACCGCGTGCGGCAAGAAGACACCGCCGGCGCCGCCCCCTCCTCCGCCGCCCGTCGTTCCCGCGGCTCCACCGCCGGCACCCCCGCCCCCGCCGAAGGCCGAGGTGGCGCCGGTCGTGGACGAGTACGCGCGCATCCGGGCCATGAGCGCCGAGGACATCGAGAAGTCGGGCCTCCTCGCCGAGGTCCACTTCGAATTCGACAAGGCCGAGATCCGCGAGGCGGACCGCGCCATCCTGTCCAAGAACGCCGAAGCTCTCAAACGGTTCGACTTCCTGCGGGTGACCGTCGAGGGTCACTGCGACGAGCGCGGCACGGTCGAGTACAACCTCGCCCTCGGCGAGCGGCGGGCGAAGGCGGCCTACGACTATCTCGTCTCGCTCGGCGTGCCGGCCGAGCGGCTCAAGACGGTCTCCTACGGCAAGGAGGTGCCGGTCTGCTCGCAGTCGAGCGAGGATTGCTGGCAGAGGAACCGGCGAGCGCACTTCACGGTGACCGGCAAGACGAAATAGCGCTTCGACCCGACGCGAAGGAACGCGCGAGGGGCGCCCGCGGGCGCCCCTCGTTTCATTTGACACACTTCCGGCCTTGCCTTCTAATCCCCGGTCTGGAGCGGAGTTGGACGCCCTGAGGCGCGTGGATGGCTGAGCCGACCGACCCGAACAAGCCGGTCCTCAAGGACCTGACGGGCCGCATCGGCAAGTACGAGATCGTCCGCCCCCTCGGGAAGGGCGCGATGGGCCAGGTGTTCGTGGCCCACGACGTCAAGCTGGACCGCGACGTGGCCCTCAAGGTGATGGCCGCCCAGATCGCCGACGACCCGGAGCTCAAGGGCCGTTTCGAGCGCGAGGCCAAGGCGGTCGGGAAGATGGCTCACCCGAACCTGGTCACCGTCTTCGACTTCGACTACCACACCGACGGCTCGCCCTACATCGCAATGGAGCTCCTGAAGGGCCAGGACCTCCAGAAGCGGATGCGCCAGCCGCCGCCTCTCACGCTCGAGGAGAAGGTCGGGATTATCGTGCGCGTGCTGAACGGGCTCAACCACGCGCACCAGGCGGGCATCGTCCACCGCGACATCAAGCCCGCCAACATCTTCATCCAGGACGACGGCTCGGTGAAGATCATGGACTTCGGGGTGGCCCACGTCAGCGCCGCCTCGATGACCGGCACCGGCAACGTGATCGGGACCGCGGACTACATGTCTCCCGAGCAGGTTCAGGGCAAGAGGGTCGACGGCCGGAGCGACCTCTTCGCCGTCGGCTGCATGCTCTTCGAGCTCGCCGCCGGGCGGCGCCCCTTCCACGCCGACAACCTGATGGCGATCTTCTACAAGATCACCCACGACGAGGCCAACTTCGACCTCATCCCGCAGGGCGCCGACCACGACGCCTTGATGCCGATCCTGAAGAAGGCCCTCGCCAAGAACCTCGAGGATCGCTACCAGACGGCGTACGAGTTCGCCGTGGACCTGCGCGAGTGGCTGAAGGCGAACGCCACCTCGGCCTCGACCCAGAACGTGCTCGAGGCGCTGGTGCTCGAGGCGCCGACCCACGCGCCGGCGCCGCTCACCGAGGCGCCGGGGGCGACCGTGGTGCCCGAGGGCGCGGAGTACGGCGCGACGGTCGACATCGGCCGGCGGGGGCCGCGCAAGGGCAAGCTGACCCCGACCCGCCCGGGGGCCCGCACGGCCGTCGATGCAGGCCTCGGCGCCACCGTGCGCCCCGGGGCGACGAGGCTCGTTCCGGCGCCCGCGCGAGTGCCGGCCCGGCCGCGGCCGGCACCGAAGGCGAGCGTCCTGCCCTGGGTGGCCATGGCCCTCGCCCTCGTGGCGGTGGGTGTCGCGGGGTGGCTGGCCTGGAGGAGCCTGCAGGCGCCGCCGTCACCGCCTGCGACCCTGGCCGCGGCTCCCGTCCCCACGCCCCCGCCGACCACGGTCGCCACCCCTTCAGCGCCACCGGTGACCGCGGCGCCGGCGCCGACGTTCGAGGAGGCGGCGGGCAAGGCCGGGGCCCAGGTCCGGGCCGCGAGCGCCGCCTTCAGGGCGGGCAGCTACGACCGGTCCGTCGCCGCCGCCCAGCAGGCGCTGCGCGACGACCCCGAGAACGAGACGGCGAAGAAGATCCTCGCCCAGGCGATGGTGGGCCAGAAGGCCGCCGCCCAGGTGCGGGCCGCGGACGCCGCCCTCGCCAGGGGCGACCTCGCCGGGGCGGACGCCGGTGCCGCCGAGGCGCTCCGGATCGCTCCCTGGGATCCCGGGGCGGTCGAGCTGTCGCGCCGGATCGACGCCGCGAAGCTCCAGGCGCAGCGCGACGCCGAGGCGCGAGGGCAGCGCGACCGGGCGGCGAAGATCACGACCCTCCTGACTCAGGCCGACGCGAAGGCCGCGGCGAAGGAGTACGGCGCCGCGATCGGCCTCTACGACCAGGTGCTCGAGCTCGAGCCGGGCAACGCCACGGCCCTCCAGGGCAAGAGCAACGCCCGCACGCAACAGACGCTGGCGGAGGCGAACGTCGGTTCGCGGTCGGTCGCCGTCGTGCACTCCTTCGTCCCCGGGAAGACGGAGGCCAGGGGCACGAGGGCAGCCGGGCCGGTTCCCCCCGGTTTCGAGGAGAGTGCGGGCGTCAACCCCAAGATCGGAGAGACGGCGGCCGAGCTGCCGGGCCGGATCCTCTTCGAGGCGAGCCCCGCCGCACCGAAGGCCGGAGACCACTACAAGGTCGTGGTCTTCCTCTCCAACGAGGGGTCCCAGCCGATCCAGCTCGCCAGCACCATGACCGTGGTGACGATCGTGGACGGGAAGAGGTACCCCGGCCCGCCGCTCACCCCCTCGACGACCACCGTAGCCCCCGGCCAGAAGGCCCCCGTCTACCTGATGCCGGAGCAGATCTGGAAGGAGGGCACCGAGTCCTGGACGATGGAGATCGCCCTCCGGACGACGAAGGGCGACACCTACACGAACGCGCTCTCCTGGAAGTGACGGACTCTGGCCGCCGGGCCGGCCCTCCTTGGTAAGATGAAGCCGTCGGAGGGCTGATGAAGCAGATGCTGGTGCCGGCGCTCGTGCTCCTTATCCTCCCGGCGGCCCTGGCCAGAGCCGACGAGCCCCCCGTGGTCGAGCACCAGCCGGCCGTCTGCACCGTGCCCGAGAAGCCGTTCTCGCTGTGCGCGGCGATCAGCGCCGAGCGGAACGTGGCGACGGCCCGCCTCTACTTCCGGAGGGCGGGCGAGGAGTACTACGCCTTCGTCAGCATGGCCTTCACGGGCGTGACCTACTGCGGCACCCTCCCCGGGCCGCGGGAGAAGACGAAGGCGATCGAGTACTACATCCAGGCCGTGGACGATGCCTACCAGCCCCAGCGCACGAGCACCTTCCGCGTCGAGGTGAAACCGGAGGGGGTGTGCGAGTTCCCGCCCCTCGAGAAGGACAAGGCGAAGGCGGCCGCGATCAGGGTCGTCGCGACGGACCACAAGCAGGGCAGGAGGCTCGACGACGGCTTCGACCCGACCGGCGTCACGTTTGTCCCCCATCCCTGAGCGGGCCGCACTCTCCCTGCTCTTCCTCGTCGCCTGCCCCGCGGCGCGGGCGGAGGCCGTTCTCGAGGTGTCGGGATCGGTCGTCTCCGTCGCTCCAAAGCTCGAGGTGCGTGTCGTCGTCCGGAACGGCGGCGACCGAGGGGCGGCCCCGCTCGACGTCACCGGGGAGCTGTTCGGCGAGCAGCGCACGGCCCGGCTCGCGGAGGGCGTGCCGCCGTCCGGCTCCGCGGCGGTGGTTCTCGAGTTCCGTCCGGCGGTCCCGCGCCCCGGTCTCCACGCCCTGCTCCTCCTCCTCGAGCACCCGATCGACGGTCCCCCCGACGCCGCCGGAAACCCGCCCGTTTCGAGCGAGCGCGGGTGGCTCCTCCTCGCGCTGGGGGCCAACCCCGGGCCGGCGGTGAGGCTCACCGCCGATCCGCTTCGCCTCGACGTGAAGGGAGAGCTCCTGGTGCGAGTCGAGAGCGCGGACGGGGAGCCGCACCGCGTCCTCTTGCGCGCCATGACCCCGCGCCTTCTCCGTGCCGAGAGCAAGGGCACCGAGGTCGCCGTCCCCGCGAGAGGCGGCGTTGCCGCCCGCCTGCCGCTCCTGCGAGCCGGGGCCCCCCGGGGCAGTCGCCACGCCGTGCTCGTCGTGGCCGAGTCGCTGGACGGGACCCTCGCCCGCACGTCGGTTCTCGTGACCCCGGTCGAGGTCGCGGCCGATCCCTCGGTCCTGCCCGGCGCACGGGGCCTCGTCCTGTCTGTCGGTATCGTCCTCCTCATGGTGGCGGCCGGCTTCGAGGTGAAGAGGTGGCTCGGAGCGGGCCGCGGGGCGGGCGGGAACGGGACGTCCCTGACTTGACACCCGTTCCGACCCCAACCTATGGTGTAGGCGGGAATGGACAAGCGCAAGGATTACTACCAGCTCCTCGGCGTGCCACGCGACGCGAGCGTCACGACGATCAAGAGGGCGTTTCGTCGGCTGGCGCGGCGCTTCGATTCCTCCCGGGTCGAGGGGGCGACCGACGCGTTCGCCGAGCTGCAGGCCGCCTACGAGACGCTGACCGACGCCGAGCGCCGCCGCCGCTACGACGACGCCCTGAGCGGCGACGACCGAGGCATGCTCGCCGACTGGTCGCTCGTGCGCCGGCCCGCGGCGGGGGACCTGCGACGGCCCTTCTCCCCGTCGAGCCTCACCGCCGAGATCGTCCTCCGGCCCGACGAGGTGACGGCCGGCACTCTCCTCTCCCTCGACGTGCCGGTCACCGCGACCTGCGAGGAGTGCGGGGGCACGGGCGGGACTATGTTCGACTGCGGGCGCTGCCAGGGGGAGGGCAAGGTGGCCCGGAGGCTCCCCGTGCCCGTCCACGTGCCCCCGGGCCTCCGCGAGGGCGCCGTCTTCCAGGTGAGGACCGACGACCCGGCCGTGCCCTCCATCCTGCTCACCGTCCACCTCCGCCGCGTCTAGTCACGGCCCGCGCGAAGCGCGCGTCGGCCGAGGGTCGCCCTGGCTCGTCCGCGCGAGCGACGGCCGACCCCGGCTGACGCCGTCACCTGGCCACGTTGGCGGGCCGGGCCGCCTCGCGGATAATGGGCGCGCCGATGGACGCGGAAGAGATCCGCCGGATCGTGGCCGACAGCGTCGCCCTCAAGGAGCGCTTCTTCGCCGAGAGCGGCCCGCTCCTCCTGGACATCGGCCGGCGCATGGCGGAGAGCCTGCGCGCGGGCGGGCGCGTGCTCGCCTTCGGCAACGGCGGGTCCGCCGCCGACGCGCAGCATTTCGTGGCCGAGCTCGTCGGCCGCTTCCTGCGCGAGCGCGCCGCCCTCTCCGCGATCGCCCTCACCACGGACCCCTCGATCGTGACCGCGGTCGCGAACGACATGGGCTTCGCCGCCGTCTTCCGGCGGCAAGTCGAGGCCCACGGCCGCCCCGGCGACGTGGCCCTCGGCATCAGCACCTCCGGACGCTCGCCGAACGTGATCGAGGCGCTGCGGGCGGCCCGTCAGCGCGGCCTCGTCACCGTGGGCCTCACCGGGAACGGGGGGGGCGAGCTGCGGGGGCTCGTCCATCACCTCATCGACGTGCCGCACCCCGACACGCAGCGCATCCAGGAGGTCCACATCATGGTCCTCCACCTGCTCGTCCAGGTCGTCGAGGAGGCGGCTTCCCGCTGATGGTCCGGCCGCTCTCCCTCGACGGGGTGAAGACCTACCCGCTCGCCTCCCGCCGGAGCAAGGTGGAGCGCTCCGCCTTCGCCCGCCCCCACCGGCGCGGAGAGGCCTTCGCCGCGTTCCTGGACGGCCTGCCGAGGATCCTCGCCGGCGAGACCTTCCGGGCGCTCCGCGACGAGATCCTGCGCGCCCGGGCCCGGCGCCGCCCGGTCATCTTCGGTCTCGGCGCTCACGTCATCAAGGTCGGCCTGTCGCCGGTCGTGATCGACCTCATGGAACGCGGCCTCGTCACCGCGATCGCCCTCAACGGGGCCGGGGTCGTCCACGACTTCGAGGTCGCGGTCGCGGGTCGCACCTCGGAGGACGTCGAGGCAGGCCTCGCCACGGGCGCGTTCGGCATGGCCCGCGAGACCGGCGAGGAGGTGAACCGGGCGATCGTGGAGGGCGACGCCGACGGCCTCGGCCTCGGCGCCGGGGTGGGCCGATACCTCGCCACGCGGCGGCCGCGCGCCCGCCACGCCGACCTGAGCCTCCTCGCCGCGGCCTGGAGGCTCGGCCTGCCCGCGACGGTCCACGTCGCGATCGGCACCGACATCGTCCACGTCCATCCGGCCTGCGACCCCGCCGCGGTCGGCCGCGCCTCCCACCTCGACTTCCGCACCTTCGCCGGCGAGGTGGCGCGGCTCGGGGGCGGCGGCGTGTACGTCAACGTGGGGTCGGCGGTCGTGCTCCCCGAGGTCTTCCTGAAGGCGGTGACGCTCGCTCGCAACCTCGGCCATCGCCTCTCGGACTTCGCCACCGCGAACCTCGACTTCCTCCAGTCCTACCGGCCCGGTGTGAACGTCGTGGAGCGCCCGGTGAAGGGAACGGGCCGAGGCTATCGCCTGACCGGGCACCACGAGATCCTCGTGCCGCTCCTCGCCGGCGCTCTCGTGGAAGGCTCCGGGCGGAGGCGCCGATGAAGAGCCCCGGACGGCTGGAGGACGAGGACGTCCCCGACCTCGTCCAGGAGCTGAGCCGGGAGCGCTGGACCGGCCTGCTTCACCTCGAGAAGGGCGGCGACCGCCTCGGCCTCACGTTCGAGGACGGAAGGCTGGTCTTCGCCGCCGCGTCCAACCCCGACTACAGGCTCGGCCCCCGCCTCCTCCGCCGCGGGCTCATCACGCTCCGGCAGATGGAGGACGCGGGGAAGGCGGTCGGCCCGGGCCGGCGCCTGGGGACCGTCCTCGTCGAGAGGGGCTCGCTGAGCCAGGAGCAGCTCGTGCAGGGCGTCGTCGAGCAGACCCGTGACATCATCCTGCTCGCCTTCCACTGGACGACGGGCGAGTACCGTCTCGACGCCGGGCCCGCGGCGGGCGAGGCGATCACCCTCGGCATGAGCGCGCCGCAGCTCGTCCTCGACGGCATCACGCAGATCGAGGAGTGGAGCCGGGTCGAGCGGGGGTCGGGGGGCCTCGCCGCCCGCTACTCCCCGGTGAGCGGGAGCGAGGGCCTCTTCAGGCAGCTCACCCTCGACGTGGACCAGGCGGCCCTCCTGCGCTCGGTCAAGGGCGCGCGGGACGTGGAGTCGCTCTGCACGGAGTCCGTTCTGAACCACTTCGAGGTCTGCCGAGACCTGTGGGCGTTCCGGGTGATCGGCCTCATCCGGCGCGTCGAGGAGGCGGCGCCGCTCGACGACGACGGCCTCGAGTACGTCCTGTCCGGCGACGGCTCGTAGCGGGC
>DATJYX010000137.1:0-44416 GCA_035577965.1 Vicinamibacteria bacterium
CCTGCGTGGACCACCCGGGGGAGAGCGCGGCGACGCTCCTCTGCGGCGGGATCACGGTCTACTCGCCGCTGCGCCGGTGGGTGGAGCCGTCGATGCGGGTCGGGGTGGTCGGGATCGGCGGGCTCGGCCACCTGGCCCTCCACTTCGCGCGGGCGATGGGATGCGAGGTGACCGCGATCTCGTCGAGCCCGGAGAAGGATGGCCGAGGCGCGGGGCTTCGGCGCCCACCACTTCCTCTCCACCCGAGGGGGAGACGCCGCCCGGCACGGCGTGAAGGCGCGAACGCAGGCCGTCTCGCTGGCCGAGGCCGACGCTGCCCTCGACGACGTGCGCCAGGGCCGGGCGCGGTACCGCATCGTCCTCTCCCCTTGAGGCCACGGACCAAGGGGTCGGGCGGGGCCTTTTGGCCCACGGGCCCGACTCGGGGTACGCTCGGGGGGTTCCCAAGGAGACAAGGACCATGGCGGAGAACCCGACGTCCTCCGGGACCACGAGGCGGGGCTTCATCGGCGGCGCAATCGCCGCCGGGGTGGCCGTCGCCGCGAGGTCCGGGGCCTCGCCCACGACGGCTCAAACCACAGAGACCAAAGGTGCCACGATGATCCAGCTTCCCCCCCTTCCCTACGGCGAGAGCGACCTCGCCCCCCACATCTCGCAGGAGACGATCTCCTTCCACTACGGCAAGCACCACAAGGCCTACGTCGACAACACCAACAAGATGATCGAGGGGACGGACCTCGCCGGCGCGTCCCTCGAGGACGTCGTCCGGGCGGCCGCCGGCAAGCCGGACAAGAAGGGGCTCTTCAACAACTCCGCGCAGGTGTGGAACCACACCTTCTACTGGAGGAGCCTCAGCCCCAAGGGCGGCGGCCAGCCCGCGGGAAAGCTCCTCGACCGGATCAAGTCCGACTTCGGCGACTTCGCGAAGCTCAGGGACGACCTCGCGAAGGCGGCGGTCACCCAGTTCGGCAGCGGATGGGCGTGGCTCGTGCTCGAGGGCGGGAAGCTGAAGGTCGAGCAGACCCCCAACGCCGAGACGCCGCTCACCGTCGCCTCCAAGAAGCCGCTCCTCGCGATCGACGTCTGGGAGCACGCCTACTACATCGACTACCGGAACAAGCGCCCGGACTACGTGAACGCGGTCCTCGACAAGCTCCTCAACTGGGAGTTCGCGGCGCAGAACCTGGGGTAGGCCCCGAGCACGCCCCCCGGCCCGGATCGAGCGCGCGCGGGAGGGCCGCGGTGAAGGCCCGTCCTCCCTGCCGAGGGGCCTTCACCCCCTCCTACGCGGTCTCGCTCACCCTGGTCGAGCCGAGCCAGATGTAGACGCAGAGCCCGACGAAGAGCAGAGCCGAGACCGTCTGCGAGACGCCCACGCTGCCGTAGAAGGGGCTCCGCAGCCAGTCCTCGGTGAAGCCGGGGACGAGGCGGAGGGCCGCGCCGAAGACGCCTCCGAGAGCTCCGCCCGCCATGAGGCCCGAGGCGATGACGATGCCGCGCTCGCGGACCCTCGCTCCCCGCTCCCCACCCGCCGCCTCGGCGCTCCGGTTCAGGAAGTGGACGAGGAAGCCGCCCACGAGGGCCGGAGTGTTGAGCTCGAGGGGCAGGTACATGCCGAGGGCGAAGATGAGCGCGGGGACGCTGAGCATCTCCATGGTCACTGCGATCACCGCCCCCGCCCCGAAGAGGACGTAGGCCACCGGCTGCTGGCTCATGAACCCCTCGACGAGCGATTTCATGATCGAGGCCTGCGGGGCGGGGAGGACGACCCGCGGGTCGCCGGGAGAGGCCTCGCCGAACTGGAAGGCCCGGGCCAGCATGACGATCGTCAGGCCGGCGGCGACTGCCGCCGCCGCGAGGCCGAGGAACTTCACCCACTGCTGGGCGGCCGGGGTCGAGCCGAGCCAGTAGCCGGTCTTGAGGTCGGTGACGAACTGGCCGGAGACCGAGAGGGCGGTGCACACGACCCCGGCCAGGGCCATCACGAAGAACATCCCGGTCGTGCCGGACACGCCGAAGCGGAGGAGCACGACCGAGGACACGATGATCGTGAGCATGGTCATGCCGGAGATCGGGTTGCGGGCGGTGGTGGCGATGGCGTTGGCCGCGACCGATGTGAAGAAGAACGAGAAGAGGAGGGTGAGGCCGAGGCCGACGAGGACGACGAGCAGGGACTGGCCGAGGGTCGAGTAGAAGACGCCGGCGGCGAGGGTCGAGAGCACGACGCCGGCGAGGACGGTGACGATCGGGAGGTCGCGGTCGGTCCGCTCCTGGCCGCGCGCCTCGCCCTGCCGGAACGTCCGGGCCGCGATCGAGAACGAGCCGGCGATGATGCGGAGCGACTTCAGGATGCCGAAGATGCCGGCGGTGGCGATCGCGCCCACGCCGATGTACCGGACGTAGCCCCGGAAGATCTGGGCCGCGGTCATCTGGGCGATCGGGATCGCGGCCGGGTAGACCGCCGTGTCCGGCAGGTGGCGGCCGATCATCCAGATGAGAGGCACGAGGACGAAGTTGGCGAGGAAGCCCCCCGCGCAGAGGAGGAGCGAGGCGCGCAGGCCCATCACGTAGCCGAGGCCGAGGATGAACGCCACCGCGTCGAAGTTCAGGACGACCTTCGCGCGGTCGGCGAGGGAGCGGGCGAGGGGCACGAACTGGAAGTCCACGAACTCGTGCCAGACGTGGAAGGTGGTGGCGAGGAAGTCGTAGACGCCGGCGATCGCGGTAGCCTGGAGGAGGAGCCGGGCCTGCGAGCCGCCCTTCTCCCCGGTCACCAGCACCTCGGTGATCGCGGTGGCCTCCGGGTAGGGGAACTGCCCGTGCGTCTCGCGCACGAAGTAGCGGCGGAGGGGGATGAGGAAGAGCGCGCCGAGGCCGCCGCCGGCGAGGCAGATGAAGACCGTCTGCACCGGGTGCGGATCGAGGCGGAGGATGTAGAGGGCGGGGAGGGTGAAGATGGCCCCCGCGGCGAGGGACCCGGAGACGCCGCCGATGCCGGTCGTGATCACGTTCTCGAGGAGGGTCGAGCGGCGGCGGTAGGCGCGGGCGAGGCCGATCGTGAGGATCGAGATCGGGATGGCGGCCTCCATGACCTGCCCGACCTTCAGGCCCGAGTAGGCCGAGGCCACGGTGAAGACGACGCAGAGGACGAGGCCCCAGCCGACCGAGCGCACCGTCGCCTCCGGCATGGAAGCCGCGGGACCCACGACGGGCCGGTACTCCTCGCCGGGGCCGAGCGGCAGGTAGGCGTTCGCGGGGAGGGACTTCGTGTCGGGGTCGGTCATGCGGCCTCCGGGCTCGTGCGGGCCGGGCCAGTCTCGTCGCTTCGGCGGGGCTTTTCAAGGCTCGGGCCGGGAAAGCCGCGGCGATGGATCGGACGGCTCTTGCGCCGGCTGCGGCCGGGGTCGCATGCTGGAGCCTGGAGGCGCGAGCGTGCGAAGCACCTCTCTTTCGGTCGCCCTGGCCGTATTCGCGGTGGGCTACGTCACTGCGGCCGACGAGCCGGCCTCGCGCCGCCTCGTCGGCGCCGAGGCGCGGGGCGACGTGGCGCAGGTGAAGACGCTCCTCGCGCAAGGAGCCGACCCGGACGCCGGGGACCGGTCGGGGTGGACGGGCCTGCACCAGGCCGCGGAGACGGGCGACCTCGCCCTGGCCCGCGTCCTCCTCGAGGCCGGGGCCCATCCCGACGTCCGCGCGCGGTCGCGGGGGACGCCGCTCGACGTCGCGGAGAGGGCCGGGCGGTCCGACCTCGCCCGCCTGCTCCGCGCCCACGGCGCGCGCGGGTCGGGCAAGTCGATCGGCGACACGGTCTGCGTGCGGCCGTGGAAGGGCGACGGCTTCTGCGCCGTGGTCGAGGGCGTGGACCCGACGCGGTTCCGCCTCCGCGTGTCGCGGGTCGTGGGGTGCGAAGGCGGCTGCGCGCCCGAGGCGTCGTGCTCGGCGGGCCAGTTGGTGGGGCCCGGCGGGCTCGGTCCCGGCGACGCGCTCTGGGTCCCGGCCTCCTGCCTGACCCACACGGGCGTGAAGCCGTGACGCCGCTCCTCGGCCTCTCCCTCCGGCGACCTCACCCCCCAGGGCGCCGTTCGGCGATCTCCTTCGCGGCCCGGCAGGCCGTCGTGGCCCTCGTCCTGCTCGCGGCGTGCGGCGGCGGCGGAAGCTCTCCCTCCCCGACCCCCGCGCCCACCGTGACTCCGCCGGCGGGCGGCGCGGGGTTCACCTACAACGGCGTCACCCACGTCTCGTGGTGGCACGACGAGTACGGCACCCCGGCCGGCACGGACTCGCGACGGGCCCTCGCCGCGACCGGCGCGAGCTGGGCCGGGCTCCTCGCCACCTGGTACATGGACACGAAGAGCTCGACCACGATCGCGCCCAACCCCGACCAGTCGAACGACGACGACGTCGTGCGGCGGGCGATCGACGAGATCCACGCCCTCGGCCTCAAGGTGATGCTGAAGCCGCACGTGGACGTGCGCGACGGCACGTGGCGCGGCCAGATCACGCCCACCGACCCCGGCCGCTGGTTCCTGAGCTACTCCGACTTCATGGACCACTACGTGGCGATCGCGGCGGAGAAGAACGTGGAGATGATCTGCATCGGCACCGAGCTCGCCACGATGTCGGGCTCGGCCTACGCGGCCCAGTGGGCGAGCCTCATCGCCCGCATCCGCTCCCGCTACAATGGCCTCCTCACCTACGCCGCGAACGCCGTCGACCCGGCGGACGAGTTCACGAGCGTGTCGTTCTGGGGGCAGATGGACCTCATCGGCGGGGACGTCTACACGCCGCTCACCGACAAGACGAACCCGACCCGGGCGGAGCTCGTGGCAGGCTGGCGGAAGAACCGCGACGGCCACGACATGGTCGCGGCCTACCGCAACGTCCAGCAGGCGTACGGGAAGCCGTTCGTCTTCACCGAGATCGGCTACCGCAGCGGGGACGGGGCGAACCGGGCTCCGTGGGACTGGGGGACGACCGAGGCCGCGGATCCCGGCGAGCAGGCCGACTGCTACGAGGCGATGTACGAGGCCTTCAGCCAGGAGACCTCGTGGATGAAAGGCCCGTTCTGGTGGGCGTGGGACGTGAGCCCGCCCGGGGCCGGAGACACGGGCTACAACCCGCGCGGCAAGCCGGCGGAGAGCGTCCTCCGCCAGTGGCAGAGGTAGGCCGCCCTCAGGCCCAGTCGAAGAGCCCGGGCAGCACCGTCCCGCTCGGCCCCTGGACGAAGCGGTGGAAGGCGCGGGCGTTGTCCGCCGGCTCGGCGTTGACGAGCCAGGCCTCGCCGCCCGCGTCGCGGGCCTGGTGGACGAGGCCGGCGGCCGGGTACACGACCCCGGAGGTCCCGACGGCCAGGAAGACGAGGCGCTCCGGGCGAGCTCCCTCCAGGAACGCCGAGACGCGCTGGAGGTGGGCCGGGTCCAGGACCTCGCCGAACCAGACGACCGCCGGTCGCAGGAGGCCGCCTCGCCCGCGCGCCCGGCACTCCTCGCACGGCGGCACCTCGCCCAGGTACTCGCGGTCGTCGGGGAAGGGCGCGCGGCCGCACTCGGAGCAGCGCGTCTCGAAGAGCGAGCCGTGGATCTCGACCAGGCGGCGGCTTCCCGCGCGCCGGTGGAGCCCGTCGACGTTCTGCGTGACGAGCAGGAAGCGGTCGCCCATCCGCTCCTCGGCCTCGGCGAGGGCGAGGTGGCCGGGGTTCGGCTGGACGGTCTTCGCCTTCCGCCGTCTCTCCGAGTAGAAGCGCCAGACGAGCCTCGGGTCCGCGTCGAAGCCCTCGGGCGTCGCCACCTGCTCGATCGGGTGGCTCTCCCAGAGGCCGTTCGCGTCGCGGAAGGTCGGGACCCCGCTCTCCGCGGAGACGCCGGCCCCGGTGAGGACGAGCATCCGGGTCGAGCCGTCGATTCGGAGCCGCACGCCGGAATGGTAGCCTTGTCCACGGCGGAGGAACACGTGAGCTCGGAGAAGGTCGTCGGCATGAAGCCGATCGGCATCGTGCACAGCCCCTACCGAGACCGATCGGAGGTCCCGAAGGGCCCGGGCGCCGAGCACCGCGCCCTCGGCACGCTGGAGCTGCGGGCCGACCTCGAGGCCGGCCTCCAGGACATCGAGGGCTTCTCGCACCTCTTCGTCCTGTGGGTCTTCGACCGGTCGGAAGGCTACGAGCTCGTCTCGGCGGTGCCGCTCGACGAGGAGACCCCGCACGGCGTCTTCGCCTCCCGCTCGCCCCGCCGGCCGAACCCGATCGGCCTGTCGGTGGTCGAGCTCCTCGGCCGCGAGGGACGGCGGCTGCGGGTCCGCGGCGTCGACATGCTGGACGGGACGCCGATCCTCGACATCAAGCCCTACCTCTCGAGCGTCCCCGCCGAGAAGCTGCGTCGAGGCTGGGTCGCGGAAGCCGAGGAGCGGAGGAAGCGCAAGGAGCGGGACCCGAGCTGACGAGAGCGCCGCTCGCGGCGCCTACGCCGTGGTGTGGGCGGCGACCGGCCCTTCCGGCTGCCCCTGGCGGTCCCAGTCGGCGTGCGGCGGGCGGTTCCGGACGAACCACTCCCACACGATCTCCCGGTAGGTGTGGGGCTTCACGCCAAGCTCGGCATACAGGGGACGGAGCCGCAGGTGCAGCGCGCGCAGGTTGTAGAAGGGCACGCTCGGGAAGTAGTGGTGCTCGGCGTGGTAGTTCGAGTAGACGAACAGGAAGTCCCAGAGCCGGCTCGGCGCCATGACCGTCGACCACTTGAGCGGGTGCGAGGGGTCGATGTCGTAGTGCTGACCGAGGCGGTTCAGGGTGAAGGCGACCGGGAAGACGAGGAAGTAGGGCACTGCCCAGGCGCGGGCCATCACGCCCCAGCCGCCGAAGCGGACGAGCGCCGCCGCGACGCCGAGCTGGAGGGCGACCGTGGCCAGGCGCTCGAGCGCGATCCTCTGCCGCAGCGCCTTCGGATACGAGCGCGCCTCGTTCGCCGCCGCTCGGAAGTACATCGGGATGAGGGCGGGCGTGCAGTAGAGCAGCTTGTACCAGCGGGCGTTCCGCTTCGGGGAGAGCCAGTGGCGCTTGGGGTCGTCCTCCCACGAGCCGAGGTTGTCGTGGTGATCGAGGTGCCAGCGGGTGAACTGGCTGGCCGAGATCCCGCTCGTGGTCGCGTAGACGAGTCCCAGCGCCCGGTTCCAGCCGTCTCGCCTCCGGTCGAAGACCGAGGAGTGGACGACCTCGTGGAGGAGAGTCGTCATGTTGAAGAAGGTGAAGCCCTGGAGGAGGGCGACCGGGGCCCAGGCGAGCGGGCTCTCGAGGTGCCAGAGGGCGTAGCCGCAGGCCCCGATGATCGCGAACTGGCGCGCCGCGTAGGCGAGGTGCTTCGGCCCGCTCCGCGCGTGGAGGGCCCGGAGCTCGTCGTGGGGCACGGCGTCCCGCAGCCGCGCCTTGAAGGCCTCCACCGCCTTCCAGTAGTGGTGGGACTTCACCCGTCCATGATAGCCGAGAGCCGCGGCCGGACGTGAGCTACGGGTGCTCGTCCACGTAGCGGTCGTCTTCGTGCGGTCGTGGCCGTCCGTCCGACCCGCCGCCGTCGTGGACGCGTCGGTCCGGCCGCGCCGCGGCGTACGCGCGCCGGTAGCCGGCCACGTAGCCGTGCCGGAAGCCCGCGGCGTAGTCGTTGCGGGGACCCATCCACGGCGAGTAGCCGCGGTCCCCGTCACGGGACCCGGCGCCACGCCCGTGCCTCGGGGCGCGACGGTCGCGGCCGTCGCGGTGCCCCACCTCCGAGCCCTGGCGCCAGCCCCGGTCGTACCCGTAGCGGTACGCGGGGCTCATTCCCCAGGGGTCACGCTCGTGGCCGAACGTCGCGGCGAACGTGGACGCCTGCGCAGGGTTCGACCCGCCGGCGGCACTCGCCACGAGCATCCACGCGATCAACAGGCGGCCCATCGACCGATGCCCCCGCCCCGCGAGAGGGCATTCCAACGGAGAAGTAGCAACTCGCGTGCCGCGGCGGCGTCGGCCTGAAGTCGAGCGAGGGGAACGGGTTGAGTCCATAGCCTCGCCGGACAGGCGACCTCTTCCGAGGACAGGCCGCCTGTCCGTCCTGGCACCGCCCGAACTCGCCGCCCTCGGGTCCGCGGCGGCGCTCGGCCGTCGTCGAGGCTTATACTCCGTCTCGCGACGCCGGGCCCGGCCGTCCGTGTGCGGTCGGACCTTCGTCCCTTGGGAGAACGGCATGGCGGGCGGGCTCTACCTCGGAAAGCAGGTCGACGTCGAAAGCGGGAGGGCCGGCGCGCGGCTGGAGCTCGATCCGGTCGACCTCCTCACCCACGGCCTCGTCGTCGGGATGACCGGCTCCGGCAAGACCGGCCTCGCGATCGTCCTCCTCGAGGAGCTGCTCGGGCACGGCGTGCCGATCGTCGCGATCGACCCGAAGGGCGACCTCGCGAACCTGCTCCTGCTCTTCGACACGCTCGATGGCGCGTCCTTCGAGCCGTGGATCGATCCCGGGGCCGCCCGTCGGGCGGGCCAGGACGTGAAGGCCGCCGCGACCCAGGCGGCCGCCGCCTGGAAGAAGGGGCTCGCGGAGTGGGGGCTCGGAGAGAAGGACGTCGCCGCGCTCAAGCGGTCCCACGACGCCGTCGTCTTCACCCCTGGGTCGCGCGCCGGCGTGCCGCTGAACGTCCTGCAGTCGCTCGACGCCCCGCAGGGCGGCTTCGACTCCGCCGCCGAGGACCTGCGCGACGAGATCCAGTCGATCGTCTCCGGCCTCCTCGGCCTCGTCCACGTCGAGGCCGATCCGCTGCAGTCGCCGCCCGCCGTCTTCCTCGCGAGCCTCGTCGAGCGGAGCTGGCGGGAGGGGAAGGGGCTGAGCCTCGAGGGGCTGATCGGAGCGGTCGCCGACCCGCCCTTCGACACGATGGGCGCCCTGCCCCTCGAGACCGCCTTCCCCCGCAAGGAGCGCCAGGGCCTGATGATGGCCCTCAACAACCTCGTGGCTTCTCCGTCCTTCGCGGGCTGGCGCGAAGGCGAGCCCCTCGACGTCGGGCGGATGCTTCGCGCGCCCGACGGACGCCCACGGCTCTCGGTCGTCTCCACCGCGCACCTCTCGGACGAGGAGCGGCTCTTCGTCACTGCGCTGCTGCTCGACAAGGTGAAGACGTGGATGCGCGCGCAGGCCGGGACGACCGAGCTGCGGGCGCTCGTGTACATGGACGAGATCTTCGGGTACTTCCCGCCGCACCCGGCCAACCCGCCGACGAAGCGGCCTCTGCTCACGCTCCTCAAGCAGGCGCGCGCGCAGGGGGTGGGCGTCGTCCTCGCCACGCAGAACCCGGTCGACCTCGACTACAAGGGCCTCGCCAACATGGGCGCCTGGTTCGTGGGCACGCTGCAGACGCAGCAGGACCGCGACCGGCTGGCGAGCGGGCTGCAGGGGGCGGGCCTCGAGCCGAAGGCGGTGGAGAAGATGCTCTCCGGGACGAGGAAGCGGGTCTTCCTGCTGCACGACGTGCACCGCCCGGGGCCGTGCCTGCTCGAGTCGCGCTGGGCCATGTCGTACCTTCGTGGCCCGCTCACCCGCGAGGAGATCGGCCGGCTGACGCGCGCGACGCCTTCGGCGGACGCCGCGCGGGCGGCGTCGGCGCCGGCCGCGCCGCCGGGCCCGCCGATCCTGCCCCCGCCCTTTCATCACCTCTACCTGAAGAAGCGGGGCGGCCAGGTGGCGTCGCCGCACCTCCTCGTCAAGTACGCGGTGCGCTACAAGGGCGTGGACGAGGCGATCGGAGTCCGCGCGTGGCCCCTCGGCGGAGCGACGCCGGCCGACGCGCTCGAGGCGGAGCCCTTCGACGCGGACGAGGCGTCGGTCGTCGCGGAGGGCGCCACCGGCCTGCGCTACCTCGATCCCCCGGCCTGGCTCGCGTCGGCCGGGGCGAAGGGGATCGAGAAGGCGCTCCGCGACCGCCTCGACGACAAGCTGACGACGACCGTCCTCCGGGACCCGGTGACGAAGCTCGTCTCCCGGCCGGAGGAGACCCGGGAAGCCTTCGCGGCGCGAGTCGGCGCCGGCGGGGGAGGGGACGTGGCGGAGAAGCTGCGCCAGACGCTCGACCGCAAGAGGACCGACCTCGCGGTGCGGGAGCAGGACGTGGCAGGGCGGAAGCAGGAGAAGTGGGTCGCGATCGGCACCGCGGTGCTCCGCAACATCACCCTCCTCACGGGGCGGAAGCGCACCGTCACCGGCGTGGGCTCGGTCCTCTCGAAGAACCGCATGGAGGGCACCGCGGAGGCGCGGCTCGAGGCGCTGCGCGCGGAGACGGCCGATCTCGAGCGGCAGCTCGCGGAGGCGACCTCGGTCGACCCCGCGCGGCTCGTCGAGGAGTCCCTCGCGCCGGTGCGCGGCGGGGTCGAGCTGATCCGCTACGACGTCATCTGGGTGTACTGACCCATGTCCGACCGCTACCTGCTGCATCTGCCGGACGGCACGGAGTACGGACCCGTCGATCGCGCGACGCTCGAGGAGTGGACGCGAGAGGGGCGGGTGCCCGCGCAGACCCTCGTGTGGCGGGAGGGCTCGCCCGAGTGGGTCTCCCTGGAGAAGGCGTTCGAGGGCGCGAGCGAAGCGGCACCGCCCGCGGCGGCGGCCCCCGACGTGGCCTCGACCGTCGTGGAGCCAGCCCCGTCTGCCGCGCCCGCCGCGCCCGCCGCGCCCGCTCGCGCGACGACGGCCGCGCCGCCCGGCGCCGCGCGCGCCGCTGCGACGGCCCGCCATCCGGGCGCCGCACCGGCCCGCGCCTCCGGCGCGTCGCCGGCCAGCACCCCGACCGCCGAGCCATCCGGACCCGCGGCGTCCTCGCGCGCTCGCCCGGCCACGCCGAGATCCGCACCCGCCCCAGCGCCGGCCGTCGCTCCGGCCGCCGCGCCCGCCGCGTCGGCTGTGGCCGCGGCCCCCGGGCCGCCCGCGTCGACGACGTCCTCCCGACCGACGTCGGCCCCGACTCCGGCCGACGACCGCCCGGACACCGTGCCGAAGGTCGCGCCGGCTCGCCGGCCTCGCGACGCGCGCTCGCCGCAAGCCCGCCCGTCCGGCCTCCCGCCCGGTGCGCGCACCGCCGGCCTCGCTCTCGTGGGGATCGCGGTCGTCGCGGGAATCCTCGTCGGCCTCTGGGCGCTCCTGCGGCCGTTCATCGCCCGGCAGCGGGCGATCGCGGAGGTGCAGCGCTACGCCCTCCCCGACCGCCGCATCGAGGACGCCGAGCTCGGGCTCTCGATCGACCTTCCCCCGGGCTGGGTCGCTCTCCGCCCCGAGAACCCCTTCGTCGGGCGTCCCGGGGCGCGGGCCCGCCTCGCGAATGCGGGCGCCGGCGTGTTCGGCGCCATCTTCGTCGCCGTCCGACCCGCCTTCATGGACGACCTGGACGGGCACCTCGCCGAGCTCCTGCAGGAGCGGCTGCCCCGCCAGCCCTCGCAGAAGGAGGGCGAGCGCTCGGACGTGCAGCTCGGACGCGGGAAGGGGCGGCTCGTCCGCACCACCTGGGACGACGGCTTCGGGCCCATGCAGGGGGGGACGGTGGCCTGGGCCGACGGGTACGACCTCTTCTCGCTCGAGGCGTGGGCGAAGGCGTCGACCGGCCCCGCCTTCACGACCGAGCTCCTCGCGCTCTGCCAGGGTGTCCAGCCCATGGGGAAGGCCGCGGCCCGGATCGACGAGGCGGTGGAGCGGCTGGCCCTGCAGGTCCCGGAACTTTCCCGGGACACCCTCCGTCTTCTCGTGGCAGAGCGCCTCAGCGAGGGCCGCGGGCTGGAGGACGTGCCGTCCGCGGCGCTGCGGATGGTGAGCCGGGGCCTCGACGCCCTGGGGGCCGCGGAGGCGGCCGAGATGCGCGCCATCTACCAGCAGGTCTGGGCGCCGGTGCCGGAGGCCGAGCGCGTGCGCCTCGCCGGCCTGATGAACGAGATCAAGGCCGGCCGGCCCGTGCGGGACGAGGACCTCCTCGCGCTGCGAACCGTCGTCCAAGCCGGCGTCCTCGCCCTGCCCGAGGAGCAGCGGGCGCGGCTGCAGGAGCTGTCGGCTCGCGCCGTGCGCCAGTCGCTGCTGCCCCGATGACGCGGCCCGGGCTCGCCGCGATCTCGGCGATGGCCGGCAGCTCGCGCGAGAGGTTCGAGGAGTTCGCCTCCCGCTTCGGCGGGACCCGCAGCCGGCCGGGGGCGCGCCCCGCTCTCACCGAGGGCTACTGGCAGGCCCTGAAGGACCTGTTCACGCGGGACGTGACGCACGAAGGCTTGCGCCAGCTCCTGCAGCACGAGACCCAGGAGACCTTCCGTTTCCTCACCCGGGAGGTCGACCTCACCGACCTCGCGGGGCTGCCCTGGTACGAGCGCCAGCCGCGCTCGCTCTGGCGGTTCTTCCTCGCCGTCGCCTTCCGCCTCAGCCCGTGGCGGCGCGTCCTCTTCGCCGCGTCGGCGATCGTGCTGGGCGTCGGCTGGCTCGGCTTCGTGGTCCACCTGCTGGCGGTGGGACCGTACTCGCTCGAGCCCTTCTCGAACGCCCGCACGTGGCTCCTCTTCGCCGCGACCGCCTTCTTCTTCCTCCTCACCCTGGAGCTGCGCGACAAGCTGTCCCTCAAGGGCGACCTCGAGGTCGCACGGCAGATCCAGTTCGGCCTCCTGCCGTTCGAGCCTTTCGAGAAGGATGGGGTCGCCATCGCCACCGCGATGCGGCCGGCCAACACGGTCGGGGGCGACTACTTCGACGTGATCGAGCTCGGCGAGGGCCGGCTCGCGATCACGGTCGGCGACGTGGCCGGGAAGGGCATGCCGGCCGCCCTGCTCATGGCCCTCCTCCAGGGCAGCCTCCGCACGCTCCTCTCCGCCGGCCTGCGCGGGGAGGAGCTCGTGGCCAAGCTGAACGCGCACCTCTGCACGAACATCCCGTCGAACCGGCTGATCACGCTCTTCTACGGCGAGCTGGACGCGGCGACGGGCCGGCTGAGCTACGTGAACGCGGGCCACAACCCGCCCTTCCTGCTCGAAGCGAGCGGAGGGCCACCCGCCTCTCCCGCGCGCCTCGCCGCCACCGCGATGGCCCTCGGAATCACGACGGACACGACGTTCCCCTCGATGGTGACCGAGCTCTCTCCCGGCGACCGGCTGATCCTCTACACCGACGGTGTCACCGAGGCCGAGGATCCCCAGGACCGCGAGTACGGCGAGGCGCGCCTCGCCGCCTGGATCCAGGCCAACCGCGAGCAGCCCGGCCGGAGGCTCATCGACGGCGTCATCGCGGAGGTGCTCGAGCACTGCGGCTCCGCCCGCCCCCGCGACGACATGACGCTCATGTGCGTCGACGACTATCGCCGCGCGGCGTCGTCCAGAGGCTCGACATAGGGACGACGGGGGCCGGCGCCTCGATCAGACGATGACGCGGGTCGTGCCCCCCCTCTCCAGCATGATGTCCATGTTCGACGGGTTCCTCTCCCACGCGCCGTTCGTGAAGTCGGGCACGTCGATCGAGTTGGACCGGTTCAGCACCGACCACTGGCTGAGGGGCACGATCGAGCTCAGGACCGCCGCGTCGTACACGTCCTGATCGAGGGGGATCCCGTTCCGCAGGCAGTCGACGAGGCGCCAGTCGATGAAGAGGTCGGTGCCCCAATGGCCGGCGCCGATCTTTCGGGCGAGCTCGCTCACGAGCTCGGTGATCTTCGGCGTGTGCTCCTTCTCGAGCGCGGCGAACTCCTCCGGCGAGACCCAGGTGTCGTTCCCCACCGACAGCCGGGGAGGCGGGGGGTCGAAGAGGGCCGCCCCCTTCGTCCCGTAGATCCCGTGGATGAGGTTGTGGGGCGAGGGCGAGGTGGCGTCGTGCTGCAGCATGATCGTCCGCCCGCGTGCGGTGCGGATGGTGGTGACGCTCATGTTGCCCCGGAAGGTCTTCGCGGCGAAGGGCTCGAAGAAGTCGTCCGTGGCCGCGAGCTCTTTCGCCTTCGCCGCCATCATGAAGTCGCGGCTCTCGACCGACACCAGGAGCTCGAACCGGTCGCCCCGGTTGATGCCCATGACCTGGCTGACCGGACCGAGGCCGTGGGTGGGGTAGATGTTCCCCCGGCGCGAGGCGTACTGCTTCAGCCACCACATGTCCCAGTACATGTTCCTGTCGAAGTTGTTCCTCATCTTGCTCGTGTTGTACGCGCAGTCCGCGTGCACGACCTCGCCGAAGAAGCCCCTCCGGGCCATGTTCAGGGTGAGAAGCGGGAAGGCCCCGTAGCTGTAGTTCTCCAGCATCATGCAGTGCCTTCGCGTCTGCTCGGCGGTGGCGACGAGCTGCCAGCACTCCTCGAGCGTCGATGCGGCGGGCACCTCCGAGGCCACGTGCTTGCCGTGGTTCATCGCGTAGACCGCCATGGCGGCGTGCATCGTCCAGGGGGTGGTGATCATCACGAGGTCGACGTCCTCGCGCTCGCAGAGCCGCTTCCAGCCCTCCTCGCCGGTGAAGGACTCCGGATGGTGCGCCGACCCGGCCAGGAGCTTCTCCGCCGCCTCCACCTTCTCGGGCCGGAGGTCGCACAGCCCGCGGATCTCGACTCCCTCGACGCGTGCGACCGTCTTCAGGTGGCCCGGCCCCCGCTGGCCGAGGCCCACGATCCCGATGCGGACCTTGTCGAGGGGCGGCGCCGCGAAGCCCGCCATGTTGAAGCGCGGCCACCGGGGAGCCGGCGTCTCCGTGGCGGCCTGGCCGGAGCCGCCCGGGCTCGCCTGACCCGACGCGCGATCGCGTTCGGGTGTCAGGTTGCGTCCGGCGAGCCCGAGGCCGACGAAGCCGCCCTGCCGGAGGAACCTCCTGCGATCGCCGTTCATGCCGTCCTCGCTCTCTGCCGAATGGGCCCTCTACCCGTGGCCGAGCTCGCGCTTCGGCCGCGAGACGAGGGCGAGGATACCGCCGAACCCGCGCCGCCGCTCCGCGCCGCGTCAGGGGCTCGGCGCGGCGGACGGGGCAGCCTCGGCGGGCGGGGCGGCCACGCGGAGCGCGCCCTCCTCGAGCCACTGGGCGAGGGGACGGTGGATCCGGAAGGCGTCCGCGGTCAGCTCGCCCTCCATCCGGCGGACGGGCATCCGGGCGCAGGCCTTCGCCCACAGCGCGACGATGAGGTCGTAGTCCCCCTCGTCGACGACGGTGCCCGGGGCGGTGCCGGTCGCTTCGAGGGGCAGGTCGTCGGGGACCACCGCGCTCGAGCGCTGGAGCTCCCGCGTGCGGCGCACGCCTTCCTTGACGAGAGCCGTGAGGTCGGGCAGCTGGCCGCCCACGGTCGGGTGCGCCGTCTCGAAGGTGTAGTTGCCGGGGAAGGCGCGCTCGAAGAGCTGGTAGACGGCCTCCGCCCCCTGCCGGTTGGCCCAACGGGCGCCGACCAGCTGGCCCTGCGAGAAGGCGATCGTGGCCGGCGGGCCCCCGCCCTCGCCGGGCAGGAGGTGGAGCGTGCCGGTGGCCTTGCCCTGGGCGAAGCGGTGGAGGAGCGCGGGGAGGCTCCCGGGGTCGAGCTCGCCGGACTGGCCGGCGAGGGGTGCCGGCCCCGCGGACGGCGGCGGCGCCTCCAGCGCGCGGGCGGCCGCCTTCCCCACGTCCTGGGTCGAGTGCCGCTTCCGGAGCTCGTCGAGCAGGGCGCGGACGGCCGGCGTGCGCGTCCCGGCGAGGGCGCTCACGATCACCGGCAGGTCCTGGTCCTTCCGGCCCACGAGCCGGCCCAGCACTCCGCGCGGCAGGCTGTCCCGCACCTCGTCCACGAGGGCGGCGACGACGTCGGGGCTCGCCGAGAGGTCCTGCGAGGCGAGCTCGGCGAGGCGGGGCACGGTCGGCCCGAGCTCGGGGCGGCGGGAGAGCGCGTGGTTCACGAGCGCGCGCCACGCCTTCGTGTCGCCCTGCCGGGCCATCGCGGCCGCCACGCGGTCGAGGATCGCGACGCCCTCGTCGTGCTCGGCGTCGTCGCCCTCGTCGCGGGCGAGCTGCGCCTCCCAGGCGCGGAGGAGCGACACGAGGGCCTCGGCCGCCCGCGGGTGGCGGGTCTGCCCGAGGTAGATGAGCGCCTCCTTCGCGAGGAACACCGGGTTGCCGGGAGCGGCGAAGCGGGCGACGGCGGCGATCTCGGCGTCGGGCGCCTCGCCGGCCGGCCGGGGCACGAGCCGCAGCAGGTAGATCCAGTTGCGGCGGCCGAAGTCGGAGGATGGCGTCTCGAGCGAGGCGAGGAGCCGGGACCGCGCGCCCGCCCGCGCCGCCTCGCCGTGCACGACGAGGAGGTCGAGCCAGAGGCGCCTCTTCTCGCGGCGCGTCTCGGTCTCCAGCTGGTCGAGGAGGGTCTTCGGGCCGAGGCCGGGCTCGAAGAACGCCATCACCGCCTGGAGCTGCCCGTGGCGGTCCGGCGTGTCCATGAAGTGCCGGAGCCGCGCCGGGTCGAGGCCCTCGTGGCCCTTCCGGAGGATCGGCTCCATGAGCCCCGCGTCGACCTTCTTCTCGGCGGCGAGCTTCGCCGCCAGCTCGAACATCTGGACCGCCCGGCCGAGGTTGCCCTCGTTGAACTGCTCGGTGGCCGCGCTCACCAGGTGACGGTAGCGCCGGGCCACCTCGATCGGGTCCTCGGGCAGGGAGACGATCTTCTTCATCGCCTGGACCTCGCTCGAGGGCCCGAGGTCGGCGGTGTCCGAGACGTGCTTCGGGATCACCCAGTTGGCGAGCTCCTGGCCGAGGTTGCGGAAGACCTGCTCGGCGCCCGAGGCGACGCCCGCCGCGCGGAGGCGGCGGAGGTGCGCCTCCAGCTCCTTCTCGCTCGACGCCTCCGTGGCCGCGGCCGTGATCGCCTGGGAGACGACGCGGCGCCGGGCGTTCTCCGCCGCCTCTCCCCGCGCGTCGCTCTCCCTCCGGAGCCGCTGCTCGAGCACGGACAGCCTCCGCAGCGCGGGGCTGGCGCTCGCCGGGAGCGACGGGGTCGGCTCGGCAGGGTCCTCCGACCGCAGGCGCTCCATCTCGACGGGGCCCGAGCGGATCATCTCCGACTCGCCGAGGTGGGCGAGCGCCCGCCGGAAGCGGTCCCGGTCGGGGCCGGGCGGGCACGCCTCCGCGAGGGCGGCCCCCACCGCACGCAGGAAGTCGAGGAGCTTCTCGTCCTCGACGAGGTGGAACTCGCCGATGACGCTGAGCTTGTGGAGGGCGTGGAAGAACAGGTCCACCGCCCGGAGGTCCGGCTGCAGCTGCTGCTGACGCGCCGCCCAGGCCATGATCTCGGCCGCCGCGCCGTCGACGGGGGCCCGGGAGAAGGCGGCCACCGAGTCGGCCACCATGAGCGGCGCGACCCGGTCGTCGAGGTACTGGTCGACCTCCTGGAGGGCCGGGAGCAGCTCGGCCGGCGTGTCGGCCCGGGCCGAGAGCGGGGGACCGAGGTCGCGGGGGGGCTCGCGGTCCGCGGCGAGGCCGACCCCCACGCCTTCCCCCGCCTCGCGGCCCGTCCACGCGGCGCGCAGGGCCTCGCGCATCTCCGTGGCGTCGGCGAACCGCTCGTCCGGCGCCTTGGAGAGCGCGCGCATGACCACCGCCGCGATCCCGGCCGGGACCTCGGGGGCGGCCTCGGGGAGCGGCGTCGGTTCCTTGTGGACGACCGCGAAGAGGACCGAGGGGATGGTCCGGCCGGCGAACGGGCGCTTCCCGGCGAGGATCTCGTAGAACGTCGCGCCGACCGAGAAGATGTCGGACCGCGTGGTCGACCGCTCGCCCTGGGCCTGCTCCGGGGCCATGTAGTAGGGCGTGCCCATGACGACGCCGGTGGCCGCGCCGTCCTCGGTGCGCCGGGCGAGGCCGAAGTCGACGATCTTCACCTGGCCGCTCGGCAGGACGTGGACGTTCCCCGGCTTGAGGTCGCGGTGCACGACGCCCTTCGAGTGGGCGAAGGCGAGGCCGTCCAGGACCTGCTCCATGATGGCGAGCTTCGTCCCGAGGCCCTTGACCTCGCCCCTCTCGAGCAGGTCCCTCAGGTCGTGGCCCTCGAGGAGCTCCATGGCCATGTACGCCTGGCCTTGCTCCTCGCCGAAGTCGTGGACGGTGATGATGTTGGGGTGGTTGAGCTGGGCGGCCGCCTTGGCCTCGCGCCGGAAGCGCTCGCGGGCCTTCTCGTCCCCGCTCAGCTTGCCGGCGATGATCTTGATCGCGACCGGGCGCTCGAGGTCCGGGTCCTGGGCCCGGAACACCTCGCCCATGGCGCCCTGGCCGAGCTTCTCGACGATGCGGTACTTGCCGACCTGGCGGAGGCTCATCCTGTGAGGCGGGAATCGTAGCACGCGCGAGCGGCGCACCCCCGGCCGCGCGGCCTTTCCCGCGCCGGTCCCGGCGATCTGGTCTAAACTGGCTCGGTCACCGCGAACGCCCCTTGCTCCCGCCCTTGTCTCTCCAGGAGGAAACCCGATGGCCCAGCCGAACGTGAAGGCCGCGCTCTCTTACCTCGACGGCCACCTCGCCGACTTCCAGGCCCAGCTCGTGAGCCTGAGCCGGATCCCCGGCGTCTCCGCCGAGCCCGCCCCGAACGCCCACGTGAAGCGCTCGGCCGAGGCCACGGCGGAGGTGATGCGGGCGGCCGGCATCCAGAACGTGGAGATCCTCGAGCTCCCGGGCGTCCACCCCTACGTCTACGGCGACTGGCTCGGGAAGCCGGGCGCGCCGACGGTCCTCCTCTACGGGCACCACGACGTGCAGCCGGAAGGCCGGCACGAGAAGTGGATCTCGCCGCCCTACGAGCCGACGGTGCGCGCCGGCCGCCTCTACGGCCGCGGCACCGCGGACGACAAGGCCGGGGTCATGACCCACGTGGCCGCCGTCGCCTCCTACCTCAAGGCGACCGGCGAGGTGCCGGTCAACGTCCGATTCGTGGTCGAGGGCGAGGAGGAGATCGGCTCCGAGAACCTCGGGAAGTTCCTGGCCACCTACAAGCACAAGCTCGCCGCCGACTTCATCGTCCTCTCCGACACCGCGAACTTCGACACCGGCGTCCCCGCCCTCACCTACCAGCTCCGCGGCATCTGCACGATCGACGTGACGGTGCAGACGATCGCCCAGCCCGTCCACAGCGGCATGTGGGGCGGCCCCGTGCCCGACCCCGTCCAGGTCCTGTGCACGCTCGTCGCCTCTCTGCAGGGTAAGCGGGGCGAGATCGCCGTGCCCGGCCTCTACGCGAAGGTCGCGAAGACGAAGGCGAAGCAGCTCCAGCGCATCCGCCGGCTCCCGTTCGACGCGGCCAAGTTCAAGCGCGAGGCCCGGATGATGAAGGGCATGAAGCTGGCCGGCGAGAAGGGCTTCTCGGTCTACGAGCAGCTCTGGACGCGGCCGTCGCTCACCGTCATCGCCTTCGACGCCCGGCCGATCAAGGGCTCCTCGAACCAGATCATCGACCACGTCACCGCGCGCCTGTCCCTGCGCACGGTGCCGGACATGGACGCGAGGGCGGCGGGGAAGGCGGTCATCCGGAAGCTGACCGCGAAGCCGCCCTACGGGGCGAAGGTCACGGCCGAGATCGTGGGCACGACGCCGTGGTGGACGACCGACCCCGAGGGCCCCGCCTTCGAGGCCGCCCGCCGCGCCTTGAAGGCCGGCTACGGCAAGGACGTGGCGATGATCGGGGCCGGCGGCTCGATCGGCTTCGTGGGCCCGTTCGCCGATCTCCTCGGCGGGGCCCCCTGCCTCCTCATGGGCGTCGAGGACCCGATGTGCAACGCGCACTCCGAGAACGAGAGCCTGCACCTCGGCGACTGGGTCAAGTCCATGCGGTCGGCCGTCCACATGTACGACGAGCTCTCGCGGGTGCCGACGAAGAGGCGGTAACTCAGCGGGGCGGCTCGACCGGCGTGAGCGGCACGTCCCAGTGGGCGTCGAGGATCTCGAACCGCCGCTGCTCCTCCTTCCGGAAGGTCTCCTGGTCGGGGTAGAGGCGCTTCGCGATCTCCTCGTCGGGGCTCGGCCCGCCGAGGACGCTCCAGCTCGAGAAGGTGATCACGACGAGGAACGTCCAGTCCGCGCGGCCCTCTCCGTGGAACGTCGGTCGGTAGACGCTCACCGACTTGATCCGTCCCCCCGGTCCCATCTGGTCCTTCAGGACCGGGTAGTGGTTCTTGAAGAAGAGCCTCTCGAACTCCTGCTGGAAGCCCCAGCGCACCTTGTAGTAGTAGGCGGCGGTGATCGGCTTGTCCTCGGCGAGGACCGGGGACGCGAGGAGCGTGGCGAGGGCGAGGGCGAGGGCGACGAGGGCGAAGGCGCGTTTCATGATCGACCTCCGGAGCGCGAGCCTCACTTCCTCCGCTTGTAGGTGATGCGCATCATCACGGTCTGGCCGTCCGGGCCGTACATCGTGAAGACGCGGTTGTCGGCGTCCTTCCACTCGGTGGTCGCCTTCGTCCTCCCGACCTGGCCGGAGGGATCCGGGCCCTCCATGACCGTGGACATGGTCCTCTTCGCCGCGTCGTAGGTGGCCTCGACCGTGTAGTAGGAGGGCGTCATCGTGTCCACCCAGGTCCCCACGAACTTCTTCTTCGCCGGGTCGTAGCCCGTGGTGCCCCGGCCCTCGAAGGGCTGGCCCATCATCTCGGACTTGAACTCGGTGAGCTGCCAGAAGCCGCCCATCATGGTCACCGTCTCGGTGCCTTTCGACACGGTGGCCGGCGCGCCGGGCGCCATGAACGACTCGACCGTGGCGTCCCAGGTCCCGACGTCCTTCTTGAGCATCTCGTGCTCGGGGCCGGGCTGGGGCATCGCGGGCATCTGGGCGAGGGCGGGCAGGGCGACGGCGGAGAGCAGCAGGCAAGCGGCCATTGCCTTCTTCATGCGGTTGACCTCCGGGTTTTGGGAGAGTCTAGCACCGGCGGCCCGGCGCCGAGACCGCGTATTCCCGCGTGACGCGCGAAGCGACCCTGGGGACGGCGACGCCTCGCGCGGCGGCCGCCGCCGCCCGCGCTCGGCGTGGGCCTAGCTCCACAGCCGGTCCCACGAGCGCTCCTTGTCCCACTCCGGCGTCGGCTCGAAGTAGCCGGGCTCCCGGAGGTGGGCCTTGATCGCCTCCGGGTTCGGCTCCACCCCGAGGCCGGGCCGGTCGGGCACCGCCGCGAAGCCCCGGTCGAGGGTGACCGCGGGCGTGACGAGGTCACCCCACCACGGCACGTCGAGGGAGTGATGCTCGAGGGCTACGAAGTTCTCGGTGGCGGCGGCGCAGTGGACGTTGGCCATGAACGAGATCGGCGATCCCGCGAAGTGCATCGCCATCGGCACCCCCCGCTCCTGCGCGTAGTCCCCGATCTTCTTCGTCTCCAGGATCCCGCCCGCGGTGGCGAGGTCGGGGTGGATCATGTCCACCGCGCCGTAGTCGATCAGCTTGATGAAGTCCTCCTTCAGGTAGATGTCCTCGCCGGTGAGGATCGGCACGTCCACCGCGTCCTTGATCATCTTGAGGAGGTTCGGGAACTGCCAGGGCACCATGTCCTCCATCCAGGCCAGGTTGTGCCTCTCCATCGCCTTGGCCAGCCGGATGCAGGAGTTCACCCCGATGTGGCCGAAATGGTCGGTGGCCAGGGGGATGCTCATCCCGATGAGCTCCCGCATCCGGCCGACGTAGTCGGCCATCAGCGAGGCGCCCTTCTCGGTCAGCTCGATGCCGGTGAACGGGTGCATGGTCGTCGCCCGCTGCTCCTGCGTCTGCCCGAGCGGCATCGAGAGCGTGCCGGGAACGCTCTCCACGACGTCGATGCCGACGTCGCACTTCAGGAACGTGAGGCCGCGGTCCATGCGGCCCTTGAGCACCTGGGCCTGCCTCTCGGCGTCCTTCAGCACGTCCCCGGTGCGGGGCACCTCGGGCGTGTCGGCGTAGATTCGCACCTTGTCGCGGAAGCGGCCGCCCAGCATCTGGTAGACGGGCACGCCGAAGGCCTTCCCGGCGAGGTCCCAAGCCGCCATCTCGACCGCGCACACCCCGCCGCCCTGCCGCGCGTGGCCGCCGAACTGCTTGATCTTGCGGAAGACCTTGTCCACGTTGCAGGGGTTCTCGCCGATCAGCCGGCTCTTCAGGATGAGGGCGTACGTCTTGCTCGCCCCGTCCCGCACCTCGCCGTAGCCCGAGATCCCCTGGTTCGTGTCGATGCGGATGAGGGGGTCGGTCATGGGCGCCTCGCCCACCACCGCCACCCTGAGGTCGGTGATCCGGAGGTCGGACGGCTTCGAGGCCGTCTGCACGCTGGAGAGCGCGGCCTCGGCGTCTGTCTCCCCGGCGAGGCCGAGGACGCCCGCCCCGGCCGCCGCCATCCCGGCCGACTTGAAGAAGGACCGACGACCGACGAGGGCTTCGAGCACACGCTTCATGGGACCTCCCGAGGCGCCCCCTCGAGGGCGCTCACGCGCTCCGGCGGCGAATCCGAGGGATCATATGTGGATGGCGAGACCTGTCAATCGCAGCCCCTGGCGCGCGGCGCTCCTCCCGGCCCTCGTCGCGCTCCTCGTGCCGTCGCCGGCCGGCGCGCAGAGCCGAGAGCGGCGGCGCCTCGAGGCCTGCCGCGAGGTGCTCGAGGAGCTGCTGGGAGGGGAGGAGCGCATCCCCCGAGACCTCCTGGACAGGTCCGAGTGCGTGGCCGTCGTCCCGAGCACGAAGAAGCTCGCCCTCGGCTTCGGCGGCCGGTGGGGGAAGGGCGCGGTGCTCTGCCGCTCGGAGGCCGAAGGCGGGTCGTGGAGCCCGCCCCTCATGATCTCGCTCGGTGGAGGCAGCCTCGGCCTGCAGGTCGGTGGCCTGGAGGCCGACTACGTCTTCCTGGTCATGAACCCGAAGGGCATCGACTACCTGATGCGCTCGCAGTTCACCCTCGGCGGGGACGTGGCGGTGGCGGCCGGCCCCCTTGGACGGACGGGCTCGGCCTCGACCGACCTCCGGATGCACGCCGAGATCCTGAGCTACTCGCGGTCGCGGGGGCTCTTCGTCGGCCTGTCCCTCGAGGGGGCGGTCGTGAAGCAGGACCGCACCGCCAACGAGAGGGTCTACGGCGAGGCCGTGAACGTGAAGGGCCTCCTCCGCCACGGGGAGTATCCCGTCCCCGCGGTGGCCCGGGAACTCGTGGAGCTGCTCGCGACGTCGTCGCCCCGCCGCGGCCCTCCGAGCTGAGGCCGGAGGCTACAGCTTGCCGAGCACCTTCAGCGCGCCGACGGAGAGCGCCGGCACGTAGGTGATGAGCAGGACCGCGGCCACCATGATGAGCAGGAAGGGGAGCGCGTACGCCGTCACCCGGGTGAGCGGCTTCCCGAACCGCGACGAGGACAGGAAGAGGTTGAGGCCGAACGGCGGGCAGAGGAAGCCGGCCTCCAGGTTGGCGAGGAAGATCACGCCGAGGTGGATGGGCTGGACGCCGAAGGCGGCCCCGATCGGGACGACGAGCGGGGCGAGGGCCACGATCGCGGCGTAGATCTCGACGAGCGACCCCACCACGAGGAGGAGCGCGTTCAGGGCGAGGAGGAAGAGGACCTCCGAGTGGATGTGGGTCTTCACCCAGGTCGCGAGCTGGTCGGGGATCTGGGCGTCGACCACGTAGCTCGTGATGCCCATGGCCGAGCTCAGGAGGATGAGGACCGCCCCGGTCAGGATCGACGACCGGACGAGGACGCCGGGCAGCGTGCGCCAGAGGTGCAGGTCCCGGGTCAGGAAGCACTCCACGACCACCGCGTAGGCCAGGGCCGCCGCCGCGGTCTCGACCATCGACGCCCGTCCGCTCGCGAAGAGGCCGACCACGAAGAACGGGAGAACGAGCTCGAAGCGGGCTTCCCAGGTCGCAGCCAGGACCTCGCGAAGCGAGAAGGTGTGGCGGGGTACGTGGTGGCGGATGCCGGTACGGATGGCGTAGGCGGCCACCATCAGGATCATGAGGACGCCGGGCAGGAACCCGGCCAGGAACAGCGAGTCCGCGGGCACGTTGTGCTCGCGGGTCCCCGCCACGACGCTGTAGAGGATGACGGGCAGGCTGGGCGGGAAGAGCAGCCCCAGGCTGCCCGCCACCGTCACGAGACCGACGGAGAAGTTCTCCGGGTACCCGTCCTCCCGGAGGATGGGGTAGACGAGGCCGCCCACGGCGATGATCGTGACCCCCGACCCGCCGGTGAACGTGGTGAAGAGGGCGCACACGGCGGTGACCATCACGGCCAGGCCGCCCGGCATCCAGCCGAGGAGCGAGCGGAAGAACCGCAGCAGCCTCGACGAGGCCCGGCTCTCGGCGAGCACGTAGCCGCAGGCGGTGAGGAGGGGGATCGCGGGCAGGGTGGGGGACGAGATGAGCCTGTAGACCTCCGCCGAGACCGCCGTCACCGGCAGGCCCTCGCGGAAGAAGAAGAAGAGCGAGAAGGCCCCCATGGCCACGAAGACCGGCGTGCCGAGGACGAGCGCGGCGAGGATCAGGGCCACCATCGGCCACGTGGCGGAGGCGACCTGCTCGGGCACGAGGCCGAGGGCGAAGGCGACGGGGATCGCGGCCAGGGCGACGAGCCGGCCCGTCCAGCCCTTCGACGCGCCGAAGGCGAAGCGGAGCGTCATCAGGCCGAGAGCGGCCGGCATGACCAGCTCGAGCACCCACACCGGCACTCCGCCGAGCAGAGTCTCGCCCTCCTCCCGGTTCGCGAGGACGAGTCCGACTGCGGCGTAGGTCAGGATGCCGGCCGTCGACGCCGAGACCGCGGCCGCGAGCACGCGGCCGGCGCGGCGGACGAGGCTCGCCTCGCCCAGGAGCTCGGCCGTCGAGAGGGTCAGGTGGCGGCGCTCGCGGGTGGCGACGAGCCCGCCCAGGAAGGCCAGCCAGAGCACGAGCTGGTGCAGGTAGTCGGCGCCGGCCGGGACGTGGACGCCGAACGGCCGCCCGATCGTGTCGACGAGCGGCAGGGCCGCGGCGGCGACGAGGGCGGCGACGAGGAGGCCGTGCTCCAGAACCCGCGCCGCGCGGCCGACGGCGGAGGCGGGGGGCGGGGAGAGGACGACCTCGACCGGGCCCGGGTCGGCCGTCACTTCGGGGCCGCGGCGCCCCGCTGCTTCCGGTACTCGTCGCGGTAGCGCATCGCCTCGTCGAAGGCCTCGGCCGGAACCACCTTCCCCCGGATCTTCGGGTAGATGCTCTCGGTGAGCTTCAGCCACTGAGCCTTCTGCGCGGCCGAGACCGGCACCACGGTGAGGCCGCGCTTCTTCATGGCGTCGACGTCCTTCGCCTCCGCGTCCCGGATCTCCCTCTGGAGGCGCGTGCCCGCCTCCTGCGACACCTTGAGCAGCTCGGGGCGCACGTCGGCCGGGATCTTCTCCCACGCGGACTTGGTGATGATCGTCGCCCCCTGGAGGAGCTGCCACCGCAGGTCGGTCATGAACTTCGCGTAGTTGAAGAACTGGGAGATGACCGCGACCTGGGGCGGGGAGCCGAGGGCCTCCACGAGGCCGGTCTGGAGGGCGGTCGCGATCTCGGTCGAGGGCAGGGGCACCGGGTTGAAGCCGGCCGACCGCCACACCTCCACCGCCTCCGCGTCGCCCGCCCACGAGAAGAGCTTCAGCTTGCGGAGGTCGTCCGGCACCGCCACCGGCTTCTGGGTGAAGAAGTGCACCCAGCCCCCGTCGGCCCAGTTGAGGACGACGAACCCCTTGGCCTCGAGGCTGGCCTCGAGCTTGGGCCGCATCTTCTCGTGGACCCAGTACACCTCCTCGTAGGAGTCGTACATGAGAGGGATGCCCATCGCGTAGACCGACTTGTCGATCTCGGCCACCCCGACCGAGGTGAGGACGCCGGCGTTCAGCGTGCCGAGGCGCATCTTGCGCACGACGTCGGGGTCGTCGCCGGCGACGCCGCCCGGGAAGAGCCGCACGGTCACGCGGCCCCCGGACGCCTGCTTCCACTTCTCCGCCGTCTCCTTGAGGATGAGGTGCCAGGACGAGCCGTCCGGCACGAGGGTCGCCATGCGGACGAGGATGGAGGCCTGGGCCTCGGCGGGCGGGGTCGGCCATCCCGCCACGGCCGCGGCCGCCGCGACGAGGGCGGCGAGGAGGAAGCGCAGGCGTCGGGCAGTTCGGGGATCGGTCATCGGGTCCTCTCGGAAGTCCGCTATTCGATGAAGAGCTCGTCCACGCGGCCGAGCTGCCAGCGGGCGCGCTTCTGGGCGAGGAGGTTGGCGAGGCGCTGGTCGTCGGCCCGGCTGGTGTCGATCGCGAGCGCCTTCTCCAGCAGCTCCTTGAACTGCGCCTTGTCCTGCTTCGAGACGCACACGCTCTCGGCGTACGTGAGGTAGGGGAAGGCCCGGCGCCCCTGGGCGCAGGCGAGGTCCTTCTCGAAGTGCTCGCGCGCGCGCTCGACCGAGCCGCCGATCGACGAGCGGCCGGCCTCCCAGCTGACGAAGAACTCGTGGATCGAGCCGAGGCCCCAGCAGGGATCGAGCTCGAGCGCGCGCCGGGCGAGCGCCTCCACGATCGGCTGGTCGGCGCTCACGTCGGAGTCGTTCACCTTGAGGGCCATCGCGCCCGCCCAGCCCATCGCGCTCCAGTAGAGGAGGGGCACGTGCTCCTTCCTCGCCGGGGCGAGGGCGGCCTTCGGGTCGCGCCGGAGCGCGTCGCGGAGGCCCGGGAAGTCGACCTCCAGGCCGCGCAGGCCGTAGTCCCGGGCCCGCAGGTACAGCCGCCGGGCCCGGCCGCGCAGCTCCGTGGCCCGGTCGAGGTCCTTCGCCTCGACCATGTCGCCCTCGAGCTGCACCCAGCCGTAGGCGTACTGCACGAAGCCGGAGGAGGCGGCGAGGAGGAGGCCCTTGTGCCTCGGGGCCGACTGGAGGAGGCCCTCCATCGTCTTCAGTCCGAACGGGACGGCCTGGCCGACGAGCTCCGGGTCGTCGTCGGAGGCGTAGTTCGGGCCCGAGTCGGCGAGCGCGTCGCCGACCTTGTTGATGGCCATCGACCGGATCGAGCAGCCGGGGAGGGCGAGGCCGAGGAGGGCGAGGCAAGCGACGAGGCCGGATCGGGAGAAGGATCGGGTCATGGCGTCAGCCGGTAACTTGCGGATTCTACCATTGCCGTCGTGACGGTCCTCTGCCGGCGGGCGTGGCCAAAGGCGCGGCGGCGGGGTAGGATGGCCTGCTCTCCGAGGGAGGTTCTCGCATGAAGGCCCGGCTCGCCGCCCTGTTGTGCCTCGTCCCCCTGCCGGCCCTCGCCCAGCAGCAGGACTTCTCGAAGGTGGAGGTCAAGGCCGAGAGGATCGTCGACGGCATCTACATGCTGACCGGCTCCGGCGGGAACATCGGCCTGTCCGTCGGCCGGAGCGGCACGTTCGTGATCGACGACCAGTACGCCCCCCTCACGGACAAGATCCTGGCCGCGATCCGCGCGATCACCCCCGACCCCGTGCGCTTCGTCGTGAACACCCACTGGCACGGCGACCACACCGGCGGCAACGAGAACATGGGCAAGGCGGGCGCCCTCCTCGTGGCCCACGAGAACGTGCGCCGGCGCATGGGCGCCGAGCAGTTCAACGCGCTCTTCAATCGCAGCACGCCGGCCTCCCCGGAGGCGGCCCTCCCCGTGGTCACGTTCACCGACGCGATCACCTTCCACTGGAACGGCGACGACATCCGGGTCCACCACGTGAAGCCCGCCCACACCGACACCGACTCGATCGTGCAGTTCGTCAAGGCCGACGTCGTCCACATGGGCGACGTCTTCTTCAACGGCTCGTACCCCTTCATCGACGCCTCGAGCGGCGGCCGGGTCGACGGGGTGATCGAGGCCGTCGACCAGGCGCTCGCCGGGACGGGGCCGGCGACCCGCTTCATCCCCGGCCACGGGCCGGCCGGCACCCGCGCCGACCTCCAGGCCTACCGGGACACGGTGAAGACGCTCCGCGACCGCATCGCGAAGCTGAAGGCGGAAGGGAAGAGCCGCGACCAGGCGGTCGCGGCGAAGCCGACCGCCGACTTCGACGCGAGGTGGGGCACGGGCTTCATGAAGGGGGACACCTTCACCGGCATCGTCTACGACTCGCTGCCCTGAAGGCGGCCGGCCATGGCAGGGCCGCCCCCGCTGCCTCGCCCCTCCCGGACGCCGTGGGCCGTCGCGGCCGCCGCGGCGGTGGTGGCGATCCTGACCGCGGGGGCGCTCTACGTCTTCCACTCCGTCCGACGCCTGCCTTCGGACGTGATCGAGGGCAGCCGGCAGGCGCTCCGGGACCTCCGGGAGGTTGCCGCCGCCTTCCGCACCGGCACGGTGACGACCGTCTTCCACGGCTACGCCACCCAGGTCACCGGCACGACCCGGCTCCAGTTCGCCGAGCTGCGGGAGGAGGAGCGCTTCGAGCGCCGCGACAGCGAGGCCGTCTTGTGGGGCACCTTCGCCCTGCCCGACGTCGTCGTCGAAGCCACGGCACCCGTCGCCTACACGTACTACCTGGACCTCGACAAGGAGTGGCGGTTCCGGCTCGACGGGAAGGACGTGCTCGTGGCGGTGCCCCTCGTGGAGTGGAACCGCCCGGCGGTGGACGTGTCCGCGCTGCGCTACGAGGTGCGCGAGGGGAGCGTCTTCCGCGACGAGCAGGTGGTCGTCGATCGGCTGCGGGCCGAGCTCACGCCGCTCCTCGACCGGCGGGCGCGCGAGCACGTGCCCCTCGTGCGGGAGGCGGGCCGGAGGAAGGTCGAGGCCTTCGTCGAGACCTGGCTCGTGCAGCGCTTCGCCGACGGCCGCGACTACCGCGCTCGGGTCGTCTTCGGCGACGAGCCCGCCGCGGCCACGCCGCGAGCGCCGGCCCTGCCGTCGCCCTCGGGCTAGAGGGCCGAGCTACCTCCGGGCGAAGTGCGCCGGGGGCCCGATCGTCAGCCGGCCCGAGGAGCTCGAGCCCGTCGTGAGCGTCACCAGGTAGCCGATCTGCTCGTCGTTCGGGCCGTCGTTCGCCACGAAGAGCGAGTAGGTCCCGGCCGGCACGTTGCTCGCCGTCAGCAGGCGCGGCCTCGGCCCGTCGAGGGACTTCGTGAGGTAGTTGCACTCGTCCCGGTCGAACTGGTTGGGGCTGCACAGCCGGTCGGTGACCCAGACGTGGATCTGGCTGTCGTCGTTGAGGTAGCTGATCGTCACGTTCAGGGTGCCGGGGGCCGGTGTCGTCAGGTCCCACTTCACGATCCGCGTCCCACCGACGGCCGTGGGAGCCGAGAGCGGCTCCTGACCCTGGAGGATGAGCGTGGGCGGGGTCGGGGTGGGCGTCGGCACCGGCGTGGGCGTCGGGGTGGGCGGCGTGACGCTCGAGCTGCCGCCGCACGCCGCGAGCGCGAGGGCGAGGCCCGCCCCGGCGAGGGGCCTCCTCGGCCAGGCCGGTCGATCGTGGACCATGCTGCGCCTCCCTGGGCAGGATGGCCGTGCCGTGCCTCCGGGCCTCCCACCCTGCTCGTCGTGAACGCCTCCACGTTATCACGGCCGGGGAGGCCGTCCGGCCTCCGTGTCCACGACGCTCTGGCGCAGGTCGAGGAGCTGCCAGCCGCCGGACCGGATATTCTCGCGCTCGGTGCGCAGCAGCTCCAGGAAGCGGCGGACGCCGACCGGCTCGTTCCCGTTGGCGTGGACGAGGACGATGCTGCCCTCGGCCGGAGGCTTGCGGCTCTTCGCGAGCCACGCGTCCGACCCGAGCGGCACGAGGCCGAGGCCGACCACGGTGCCGAACACGTCCGGGCGGGACACGAGGCCCGGGAAGCGGAAGAAGACGGAAGGGAGGAGGCCCGCCTCGAGCATGGCCTTCTCGGTGTCGAGCACCTCGGCCCGCACGTCGGTCCCCGGCTGGAGCAGGAAGTTCTCCTCGAGGGGTGCTTCGGGGCTCGCCCGGTGGTGGTTGGAGTGGTTGACCCACGTGACGGCGAGGGTTCCTTCCCGCTCCAGGGACGCGAGCCACTCGAGGTCGGCCGCGTGCTCCCTCATCCAGGCCCCGGTCAAGGCGATCGCCACCGGCAGGGGCCTCGCCTCGCGGCCGAGGGCGTCCGTGAGCGCGGTGAAGAGGGCTCGGTCGAGCGGGTGGGCGGACGGGCAGAGGTCGACGGTCAGGTCGATCCCCGGGCGTCCCGGCCGCAGGTGGCCGAGGCCCGCTCCCTGCAGCGGCTTCTCGTTCGCCTCGGCGTCCTTGAGCGCCCGGCCGTACGCGGTCCCGGCGACCGCCTCGCGCACGGCCCTCCAGGGCCGGCGCTTCACCGGCAGCCCGGCCGCCGGGACGACGCGCGTGGCGAGCGTCTCCGGGTCGACGATCAGGCGCAAGCGCTCGCCGCCCCGGGTGAACGTCCGAAGGACGACCGCGGCGGAGCCGGCCGGTCCCTCCGTGGCGAGGGCGGGCGTGGCCCGGTAGTCGCGGACGGGGCCGGCCGCCAGGGCGAGGGCGGCGAGGACGGTCGGGATCACGAAGGGCGCTTCGAGGGCGCCCTCACGCCGCCGCCGCGGCGCGGGCCGAAGCCGCCCGCGTGTTGCGGGCCAGGACCATCCGGGCCGCCTGGCCGAGGAGCTTGAGCTTCAGCGTCTGCAGGGGGAAGGCGCGGTCGGAGAGCGAGCGGCACTCGTCGGGGAGGAGGACCAGGCTCACGTGGATGTTCGGGGCGACCCCGATCGGCAGGCCCTTCTCCATGCACGCCTCGTAGAGGCGGCGGAAGACCGGGATGAGGGGCTCGGGGCGCGGGGGCGGCACGTCCGCGTAGTCGGTGCCGGCGAGGGGCCGGAAGACGCACACCGTCGGGATCGCCCCCACCGAGGTGATCCAGTCGATGGCCCGGATCGAGGACTCGGGCGGCTCGAGGCCGACGATGATCTCGCCGTTCGTCACCCACGGCTCGGACCTCGGCCCCTTCTTCGCGAGCGAGGCGCAGTACTCGACCGCGTCGAGGTAGCGCTTCAGCCCGTACTGCCGGTCCTTGCCCGGGCAGACCTCCTTGAAGACGCAGGGGTCGAAGATCTCGAAGCAGAAGGACACGCGGTTCACGCCCATCTCGCGGAGCGCGTCGTAGCGCTTGAGGTCGGAGTGGGGAGGCGTCTGGACCCCGACCAGGATGCCGATCTCCTTCTTGATGCGCCGGATGTAGGGCTCGAGGATGTCGAGGTAGGTCTCGCCCTCGTAGTGGCCGGTGTTGAAGTCGACGTAGGTGAGGCCCGACTCGGCGCGGGCGGCCCGGATCACCTCCATGACCTCGCCCACCGACTTGTCGTCGGCGTCGTCCACCCCGAGGTTCAGGCCCACCGAGCAGAACTTGCAGTTCGACTTCTGCGGCTTCTCCGTCCAGTACTCGCAGACCTTGGCCGGGTAGACGCCGAGGTACGTGCCCTGGAGCGTCCCGACGCGCGTCATCGGCTTTCCGGTCGAGGTCTTCTCGTCGTACCAGGCCGGCCGCGGCGACAGCTCCACGGTCGTGATCGCCTCCTCGCCGAGGTGCAGGACGTACGAGCCGTTGCTGCGGTGGAGCATGTAGGGCGACTGCAGGGCGAACCTCTCGGTGACGGGCACGTTCGTCCAGAGCCCTCCCGGCAGCACGACCTCGAGCCCGCTGCCGAGCCCGGCCCGCGTGCGGAGGATCCTCCGGCCGCCGTCCTCCTCGACGAGGCAGCTGTCGTGGATGCGCATTCCCTTGCAGTAGAGGTCGAGCTTCAGCAGCGCCGGGTTGCGGCGGACGTCCAGGTCCATCGCGTCTCCTCGAGTCTCCCTAGTATCGCCGATGCCGCCGTCCCTCCAGGCATGCGAAAGGCCCGCCGGATCCCGCCCCCAGGAGGGACCCGACGGGCCGTTCCGGCCCGGCGGCTCGAGCTACTTCTGCTGCAGGTTGAAGTTGATGGTCACGGTGAGGACGAAGCCCGTGGGCTCGCCGTTCAGCAGCAGGGGCTGGTACCTCCACTGCTTCACCGCCTCCATCGCCGCCTCGTCGAACAGCGGGTGGCCGCGGAGGATCTTGGCCGCCCGCACGTAGCCGCGCGTGTCGACCTCGGCCTCGAGGATCACGAGGGCCGAGACCCGGGACTGGACGGCGAGGTCGGGGTACGTCGGCTGCACGTAGCGGATCCGCTTCGGCTCCTTGATCTGGCCGCCGATCCGGACGACCTTGGCCGGCGGGGGAGGAGCCTCGGACGGAAGCCCGCCCACGACGCCGCCCACGACGCCGCCCGGCACGCCGCCCTCGACGCCGCCCGGCACGCCGCCCTCGACGCCGAGGTCGAGGCTCTCCTCGGGCTTGATCTCGTTCGGGACCTCGATCGGGGCGACGAACCCCTGTGGCTTCGCCATGTCGATCTTGGGGGCGGCCTTCACCACGGTGTGCGCGCCGGCCGGCGGGGGCGGCGGCGGGGGCGGCGGCGGGGCCACCTCGAGCGGCGCGACGAAGAAGGCCTTCAGGGCCTCCTGGCTCGGCAAGGCGTCGTAGAAGAGCAGCGGGAGGATCGCCACCGCCAGCACGAGCGCGCTGTGCAGCAGAAGGGAGATGACCATCGTCGTGGTCGCGCGGCCGGCGTGGGTGTCCGGCGCGGTCACGACGAGGCTCTGGAACAGGATCGGCGATCGGCCGCCGGCTCCCGATGTCCCGGCGGCAGCGACCGGTGTGGCGTGGCTCATTGACGTGCCTCCTGCGCTCAAGTGAAACAAACGGCATGCCAGCCGAATGGGCCCCCGGAGCGCCCGGAAACCCTTTGTAGCGAGTTGTCTGGCGGGACGCGGCGGAAGGAATTGCGGTCGACCTTCGCGGGGGCGCTCGATTTTCGGCTCGTTCGTTCCCAGGACACCACATCGAGCGGCTCGACCGAGACGACCTGGGCGGCACCCACCTTGCACCTCTGCTTGCTTGGACGCCCGCCGATCGCGCACCGATCCACCGGAGGTGCTCCATGTCCGACGCCCGCGAAGGGGACGCCTACCAGCCGTACCGGGACGCCATCAAGCGGCGCGTCTGCGCGATCTGCCTCGACGGGGCGGACGACGGATCGTGCACCCTCGCGAGCGCCTGCGCGATCGACGAGCACCTCGCCCGGCTCGTCGACGCCGTTCTCGACGTGCGCCGCCGCCACGACGATGCCTACGCCGCCGCGGTCGAGGCGCGGGTGTGCGCCCACTGCTCCCACCGCGACGGCCTCGGGTTCTGCCGGCTCCGACGCGACGGCCGGTGTGCGGTGAGCGTGTACCTCCCCCTCGTCGTCGAAGCGATCGAGGAGGCGGAGCGGAGGCAGGCGATCGGACCGGCGTAGTTCCTGCGCACGGCACTCGGCCCGAGAATCCGCCAAAGCGCCCGTCTCGCTCTTTATGCTTGAACTGAACCTCGTCTCCCGATACGCTAACGTGGGGGTCGATCGTGGTGCGTTTGCATTACCCGACAGGGCTTTACGGGGTCCGAACGCCGGCGCGTCGGGAGTAAACCCTTGCCGGAGTTGGAAACGAGAGCACGGGCACGCGTCTTGCTCGACCACGATTCGGGGAAACGGGGGAGACCATGAACGGACGCGTCCTGGAAAGCCGCCGCTGGAACGGCGAGCAGAGCACTGAAGTGCTGGATGTCCTCTCTCAGAGCGACACGCCCGCCCTCGCCACGGACATCGGCGGCCACATCGTCTTCTGGAACCGGGCCGCCGAGCGGCTCCTCGGCCGTCCCACGAGCCAGGTCCTGGGCCGCCGCTGCTACGACGTGCTCGGCGGCAAGGACGTCTTCGGCAACCGCTTCTGCCACGAGAACTGCTCCGTCGTCTCGATGTCCAGGAAGGGCGAGGCGGTCCAGGGCTTCGAGATCGTCCTCGGCAGTTCGCCGAAGCAGGAGCAGAACGTCAACGTCTCGATCCTCCGGATCCCCGGCTCGCGCCCCGAGCTCTTCACCCTCGTCCACATCCTCCAGCCCATCGACCGCGCGGGCCGTCTCACGCGGGCCCTCGAGCGCCTCGGCGCGCAGCGCGCGGGGACGCCCTCGCCCTCGCCGGAGGGCTGGGAGCCGGTGGCCGCCCCCGGTCCGGTCTCCGTCCCCAAGGCCCCGCCCCTCACCGACCGCGAGCGGGAGATCCTGCGCTGGGTCGCGGCGGGCCTGCAGAACAAGGAGATCGCCCACAAGCTGGGGATCAGCCTCGCCACCGTCCGCAACCACATCCACAACATCCTCGAGAAGCTCGACGTCCACTCCAAGCTCGAGGCGGTGTCGCTCGCGTTCCGCCAGGGCTGGGTGAGCGGCCCGAACGGCGAGCTCGGCCTGAGCGCCGAGCCCCTCACGCGCCAGTAGCCGTTCCCCGTTGCCCGGCCACCCTCACGCCGCGCGCGGGCCCGCGTTCCTCCAGTCGGTGGACTTCGCGGTGGCCCCGTTCCTCGTCATCTGGGAGACGACGCAGTCGTGCGCCCTCGCCTGCCGCCACTGCCGCGCCTCGGCCCAGCCCGGCCGCGACCCGCGCGAGCTGACGACCGCGGAGGGCATCGCGCTCGTCGACCAGGTCGCGGAGATGGGCACGCCGATCCTGATCCTGAGCGGGGGCGACCCGGTGAACCGGCCCGACCTCCTCGACCTCATCCGCCACGGCAAGTCGCGCCGCCTCCGCGTGGCCACGATCCCCGCCGCCACCGACTGCCTCACCCGCGACCTCGTCCTGTCGCTGAAGGGGGCCGGCCTCGACCAGATGGCGGTGAGCCTCGACTTCCCGCGCGCCGACCTCCACGACGCCTTCCGCGGCGTGCCGGGCGCGTTCGCGAAGACGATGGAGGCCGTCGCCTGGGCGCACGAGGCCGGCCTTCCCCTGCAGGTCAACACCACCGTCTGCGGCGACACGGCGCCCTACCTCGAGGAGATGGCGGCGTTCGTCCAGAACCTCGGGATCGTCTTCTGGGAGGTGTTCTTCCTCGTGCCGATGGGGCGGGGCAGCGTCCTCGCCGGCCTCGGCGCCTCCGAGTGCGAGAGGCTCTTCGAGGTGATCTACCGCGTCCAGAAGAAGGAGGGCTTCGTCGTCAAGGTGACCGAGGCCCCCCACTACCGGCGGCACGTGGCCCAGCGCGAGATGAAGGACGACGGGCGGCCCTCGGCCCGGCCCGAGGGTCTCGCCGCGATGCCGGCCCGGCTCACGCAGTCGGAGGGCCCCGGCCACACCGTCGGCCTCGCCCCCCGCGGCGTGAACTCCGGGAACGGCTTCCTGTTCGTCTCCCACCTCGGCGAGATCATGCCCAGCGGCTTCCTGCCCGTCCCGGTCGGCAACGTGCGCGGGATGAGGATCGCCGACGCCTACCGCGACGCGCCCCTCTTCCGGCAGCTGCGCTCGCCCGGGACCTTCAAGGGCCGCTGCGGCCGCTGCGAGTTCCGCGACATCTGCGGCGGCTCGCGCTCGCGGGCCTTCGGCCTCACCGGCGACCCGTTCGAGACCGACCCCTGGTGCTCGTACGAGCCGCTTTCGCCCGCCTGAACGGCCTTGAGTTTTCTGAGCTCGCAGTTTAGGGATCTCATAGTCACCCACCGGGACAGCCAGCGACCCGCCGACCGGGACGACGAATCGGCTATTCAACCGGGGGCTTCCCGCCCCCGGCGCCCCCGGCGCATCAATGCATGTCGAAGTCGGCGATGACCGGCAGGTGGTCGCTCGCCACGCGGGAGAGGGCGAGGCGGCAGCGGCGGGCGGCGGCGAGGCGGAGCGGCCCCCGGTAGTAGAGCCGGTCGAGGGCGCCCTGGGGGAAGAAGGACGGGAAGGTGGAGATCGCCCGCTCGCGCTCGGAGTCGCCGCCGGTCGCCGAGCGGAAGCCGAGCATGTCCACGAAGATGGGCCGCAGCAGCGAGCGCCAGTCGTTGTAGTCGCCGGCCACCACCGTCGGCACGTCGAAGGGCAGCGAGGAGAACTCGCGCGAGCGGGTGAGGAGGGCCACCTGCCGCTCCCGCTCCCGGGCGGAGAGGCCGAGGTGGAGGTTGAAGACCTCGATCCTCCGAGTCCGGCCCGAAGGTGCCCGGGCCAGGATGCGCGTGTGCTGGCACCCGCGCCGGCGGAGGAAGCCGACCGTCAGGTCGATGTTCCTCTCGCGCACGATCGGCCACCGGCTGAGGGTCGCGTTCCCGTACCGTCCCTTGCGCAGGGCCACGTTGTGGCCGATCGCGTAGTGCTCGAACCCGAGGGCCCGGGCCAGCTCCCTCCCGAGGTCGAGCCCGCGCGAGCGCGGGGCCCCGTCGTCCACCTCCTGGAGCATCACCACGTCGGGGTCGTAGTAGCCGACGATCGACGTGATCCGCTCCGGCCTGAACCGGCGGTCCACCCCGATCGCGCGGTGGATGTTGTACGTGAGGACGCGCAGCCGCACGGTGGAGCCAGGATAGCACCCGCTTGACCGGCCGGGCCGCCGCGGCTAGCGTGGGCGGCCGCATGGCGCGCTTCCGGCTCGACCTCGAGTACGTGGGCACCCGCTACTCGGGCTGGCAGATCCAGAGGAACGCCCGCACCGTGCAGGGCGCCCTCCACGAGGCGGTCGGGACGCTCGCCGGGCGGACCGACTTCGCGAGCTACGGCGCGGGCCGCACCGACGCCGGCGTCCACGCGCTCCACCAGGTCGCCCACCTCGACCTCGAGACCCGCCTCGCCCCGGAGGCGCTGCGCCGGGCGTTGAACGACGAGCTGCCGGCCGACGTCCACCTGCTCCGGGTCGAGAAGGTCACGCGTGCGTTCCACGCCCGGCGCTCGGCGGTCGGCCGCAGCTACCTCTACCAGGTCTCGCGCCGGCGGACGGCCTTCGGCAAGCCCTTCGTGTGGTGGATCCGCGACCCCCTCGACGCCGCGGCGATGGCCGCCACCGGCCGCGTCTTCGAGGGCCGGCACGACTTCCGCTCCTACGCCGACGCCGACCCGGACGAGCGCTCGACGCGCGTGCAGATCGACGGGGTGGAGGTCGTGGAGGCGGGCGCCCTCGTCCTCGTGCGCGTCCTCGGGTCGCACTTCCTCTGGAAGATGGTGCGGCGGATGGTCGGCGTGATGGCGGAGGTGGGGCGGGGCGGGCTGCGCGTGGCCGACGCCGAGCGCTTCCTGCGGGAGCCGTCCGACCACCCGGCCCGTCTCACCGCGCCGCCCTCGGGCCTCTTCCTCGAACGTGTGCTGTACGAAGGCGATCCCGCTCCCGGCCCCCTGCGGCCGGTGCTGAACCTCTCTAGCTCAACGGGCCCGGACGGCCAGCCAGGCGGCGGCGAGGACGGGCGTGTCCACCTTCTCAGCCCGTGAGCCGCCGGAGCCGGCGCAGCGCCTCGTCGAGGGTCGCGTCGTCCTTGCAGAAGGCGAAGCGGACGAGGTGGCGCAGGCGCCCGTCCGCCGTGAACGCGCTCACCGGGATCGCGGCGACCCCCACCCGCTCGACGAGCGTGCGGCAGAAGGTCTCGTCGTCGTCGTACCCGAGGGGCCGGATGTCGGCGAGGGCGAAGTACGTGCCCTCGGGGCGACGCACGCCGAAGCCCGCTTCCTCGAGCCCCGCGCAGAGGCGGTCGCGCCGGGCCCGATAGGAGTCGCGGAGGCGCGCGTAGTAGCCGTCGTCCGTCCCGAGGGCGGCCGCCGCCGCGTGCTGGAAAGGCGTCGCGACGGCGAAGGTGACGAACTGGTGGACAGCCCGGACCGCCGCGGCGAGGTCCGGCGGGGCGCAGCTCCAGCCCACCTTCCATCCGGTGAGGCTGAACGTCTTGCCCGCGGACGAGACGGTGACCGTCCGCTCGCGCATGCCGGGCAGGGCGGCGATCGGCACGTGGGCGCCGTCGAAGACGACGTGCTCGTAGACCTCGTCGGTCACGACCAGCAGGTCGTGACGGACGCAGACGTCGGCGATCGCGCCGAGCTCCTCGCGCGTGAAGACGCGGCCGGCCGGGTTGTTGGGGGAGTTGAGGACGAGGAGGCGCGTCCGCGGGGAGACCGCGGCCTCGAGGGCGGCGGCGTCGAGCCGGAGCTCGGGCGAAGCGAGGGCCACGACGCGGGCCGTCGACTCGGCGAGGGCGATGCCGGGGAGGTAGGCGTCGTAGAACGGCTCGAGGACGATCGCCTCGTCGCCGGGGTCGAGGAGCGCGGCGAGGGTGGCGCAGAGCGCCTCCGTCGCGCCCGCGTGGATCGTGACCTCGGCCGCCGGGTCGTGCTCGAGGCCGTAGAAGCGCTTCTGGTGGTCGGCCACCGCCTGCTGCAGGGCCGGGAGCCCGGGCATCGGGGCGTACTGGTTGTGGCCCGCCCGAAGAGCGGCGACCGCGGCCTGCTTGACGAACTCCGGGCCGTCGAAGTCGGGATAGCCCTGGCCGAGGTTGACCGCGCCGTGCCGTCGCGCGAGGTCGGTCATCTCCGCGAAGACCGACGTGCCGAAGCCGGCGAGGCGCGACGTGAGCGGCGGGCGGCGCATGGAGGCACGCAGTCTAGCGTGCTCGAGCCGTGGCTCGCGAGCCGCCACCGCCGCCGTTTGAAACGGGGCCGCGGAGCGCGGAGAATGGCGGCGCCTCGTCGAGGCCATCCACGGAGCTGAACGTGAAGAAGCTGACCGCCCTCCTGCCCTGCCTGTGTCTGGCCGTCCCCCTGGCGAGAGCCCAGGAAGCGATGCCGCCCGTGAAGGAGCCGAAGGCGCAGGCCGCGGCGGCTGTGCCCGCCGAAGCCCCGAAGGCCGCGCCGGCGAAGGCAAGCGCAGCGAAGAAGGCCGAGCCCGGCGCCGCGAAGAAGGCCGAGGCGAAGGACGAGGAGAAGCCGAAGGGCGGCTGGTCGGCCGACACCTGGAGCGGTCTCGAGCTGCGGAGCCTGGGCCCCGCGGTCAGCTCCGGCCGTGTGGTCGACATCGCCGTCGACCCGGCCGACACGAGCCGCTTCTTCCTGGCCGTGGCGTCGGGCGGGGTGTGGAAGACCGAGAACGGCGGGACCACGTGGACGCCCGTCTTCGACGGCGAGGGCTCGTACTCGATCGGCTGCGTCACGATCGACCCGACGAACCCGAACGTCGTCTGGGTGGGCACCGGCGAGAACAACGCCCAGCGGAGCGTCGGCTACGGCGACGGCGTCTACAAGAGCGAGGACGGCGGCCGGAGCTGGAAGAACGTCGGCCTGAAGGCGTCCGAGCACATCGGCAAGATCCTCGTCCACCCGAAGGACCCGAACATCGTCTACGTGGCGGCCCAGGGCCCGCTCTGGGCGCCCGGCGGCGACCGCGGCCTCTACAAGACGACGGACGGCGGCAGGACCTGGACGGCCGTCCTCACGGTCGACGAGAACACCGGCGTCACCGACGTCGTCATGGATCCGCGCGACCCCGACACCCTCCTCGCCGCGGCCTGGCAGCGCCGGAGGCACGTCTTCACCCTGATCGACGGCGGCCCGGGCTCGGGCCTCCACAAGACGACCGACGGCGGCAAGACCTGGCGGACGATCACGACCGGCCTGCCCAAGGAGGAGATGGGCCGCATCGGCCTCGCCCTCGCCCCCACCGACCCCGACACGGTGTACGCGCTCGTCGAGACCGCGGCCGCCAACAAGGCCGGGGGCACGTTCCGCTCCCGGAACCGCGGCGAGACGTGGGAGAAGCAGGGCGACTACGTCCCGGGCGGACCCATGTACTACCAGGAGATCTTCGTCGACCCGAAGAACGCGGAGCGGGTCTACTCCATGGACGTCTTCCTCAAGGTGTCGGACGACGCGGGCAAGACCTGGCGGAACCTCGGCGAGCGGTACAAGCACGTCGACAACCACGCGCTCTGGATCGACCCCGCCGACACCGACCACTACCTCGTCGGGTGCGACGGGGGCCTGTACGAGAGCCGGGACCGCGCGGCGACGTGGCGGTTCTTCGACAATCTGCCCGTGACCCAGTTCTACCGCGTCGACGTCGACGACTCCTCGCCCGTCTACTACGTGTACGGCGGCACGCAGGACAACAACACGCTCGGCGGCCCCTCCCGCACCCTGAACGCCCACGGGATCGCCAACCACGACTGGTTCGTCACGTGGGGCGGCGACGGCTTCCACGCCCGCGTCGACCCCCGGGACCCCAACATCGTCTACTCGACCCTGCAGTACGGCGTCCTCGCCCGCTACGACCGGAAGAGCGGGGAGGCCGTCCTCATCCAGCCCCAGGAGAAGCCGGGCGACGACCCCCTCCGCTGGAACTGGGACAGCCCGCTCGTCCTCTCGCCGCACCAGCCGACCCGGCTCTACTTCGCCGCCCAGCGCGTCTTCCGGAGCGAGGACCGGGGCGACACCTGGACGGCGGTGAGCGGCGACCTCACCCGTAGGATCGACCGCAACACGCTGAAGGTGATGGGGAAGGTCTGGGGCCCCGACGCCGTGGCCAAGGGCGCCTCGACGTCCTTCTACGGCAACGTCGTCTCCCTCGACGAGTCGCCCCTCGTCGAGGGCCTCCTCTACGTCGGCACCGACGACGGCCTCGTCCAGGTGAGCGAGGACGGCGGCAGGACCTGGCGCCGCCAGGAGAGCTTCCCGGGCGTGCCCGCCATGAGCTACGTGAGCGACCTCTTCGCCTCGCGCTTCGACGCGAACGTCGTCTACGCGGCCTTCGACGACCACAAGACCGGCGACTTCAAACCCTACCTCCTGCGCAGCGGCGACCGCGGCCGCACCTGGGCGCCGGTCGCGGGCGACCTGCCCGTGCGGGGCAACGTGTGGACGGTTGCCGAGGACACCGTGGAGAAGGAGCTCCTCTTCGCGGGGACCGAGTTCGGCCTCTTCTTCAGCCGGGACGGCGGCCGGAAGTGGGTCCAGCTCAAGGGCGGCCTCCCCACGATCGCGGTGCACGACCTCAAGGTCCAGAGGCGCGAGGGCGACCTCGTCGTCGCGACCTTCGGCCGCGGCTTCTACGTTCTCGACGACCTCACGCCCCTGCGGGTCGCGAAGCCGGCCGACCTCGAGCGGGACACGCTCGCCTTCCCGGTGAAGCGCGCCCTCGCCTACGTCCCCTCGACCCCCCTGGGCCTCAAGGAGAAGGCGTTCCTGGGCGAGACCTTCTTCACCGCGAAGAACCCTCCCTTCGGCGCCGTCTTCACCTACTACCTGAAGGACGAGCTCGAGACGAGGCGGAAGGCGCGCCTCGACGCCGAGAAGGAGGCGGAGAAGAAGGGGGCGGAGATCCAGTACCCCGCCGCGGCCGCGCTCCGGGCCGAGGCGCGGGAGGAGGACCCGGCCGTCGTCCTCACCGTGAAGGACGAGGGCGGCGACGTCGTCCGCCGCCTCACCGGCCCTGTGAAGGCGGGCGTCCACCGCGTGGCCTGGGACCTCCGCTTCCCGGCGTCCGCCCCCACCTCCCTGAAGCCGGGTCCGACCCCCACCGAGAACCCCTTCTACGAGCCGCCCGCCGGCCCCCTGGCCGTGCCCGGCCGGTACACGGTCTCCTTCGAGAAGCGGGTCGACGGCGTCCTGACGCCGTTCGGCGAGCCGCAGCCGTTCACCGTCGAGTCGCTCGGCCTCCAGACCCTGAAGGCCAGAGACGCCGCGGAGCTCCTCGCCTTCGAGCGGAAGACGGCGAGGCTCCAGCGCGCGGTGCTCGGCGCGGTCGAGGCCGCCGAGGAGGCGCAGAGCCGGGTGAAGGTGGCGAAGAAGGCGCTCGACGACACGCCGGGAGCGGCCCCCGCGCTGGGCGCCGAGGCCCGGCGCATCGAGAAGGCGCTCGACGACCTGATGGTCGGCCTCCGCGGGGACAAGGTCCTGCGCGAGCGCAACGAGCCGACCGCCCTGTCCACGGTCGAGCGCGTCGAGGCCATCGTGGGCACCCACTGGTCGGCCACCGTGGCCCCGACCGGCACCAGCCGCGAGGCCTACGCCGTCGCGTCCTCGGCCTTCGAGGCGCAGCTCGCCGCGCTCCGCACCCTCGTCGAGACCGACCTCCGGGCCCTCGAGGGCGCGATGGAGAAGGCGGGCGCGCCCTGGACGCCGGGCCGCGTGCCGACCTGGACGAAGGAGTAGCGGGAGCGGTTCCTTCGCCACCCAGCGCCTGGAGGCCGGCTCGCGGTCGTGCGGCCTCGCACCCGCGGTCTCTCTCGGACCTCCCTCGTCCCGGCGTCTCTCTATGCTTCTCTCGCGCCGTCCCTCTCCCGCGGCCCGCAGCCGCTTCCGTCCCGGAGGAGACACATGAACACACCGCTCGTCCCCCCGCCCCCCCGGCTCCTCGAGCGCGTCCGCCTCACTCTGCGCGCCCGGCACTTCAGCCGCCGGACGGAGCAGGCGTACGTCGCCTGGATCCGCCGGTTCGTCCTCTTCCACGGCAAGAGGCATCCCGAGGGCCTCGGCGCCCCGGAGGTCACCGGCTACCTGAGCCACCTCGCCTCCTGCCGCGAGGTCAGCGCGTCCACCCAGAACCAGGCCATGAGCGCCCTTCTCTTCCTCTATCGCGAGGTCCTCGGCCGCGAGCTGGCCGGCCTCGACGCCGTGCCGCGGGCCCGCCTCCCGGAGCGCCTTCCCGTCGTGCTCTCCCGCGAGGAGGTGGCGGCCGTCCTCGGCTTCCTGCACGGGACTCCGCGGCTCATGTGCGCCCTCATGTACGGCAGCGGCCTGCGCCTGCTCGAGTGCTGCCGCCTCCGCGTGAAGGACGTGGACCTCGAGCGCCTGGAGCTCGTCGTCCACGACGGCAAGGGGCGGAAGGACCGCGTCACCGTCCTGCCCGCCCGTCTCGTCCCGCCCCTGCGGGACCACCTCGGCCGCGTCCGGCGCCAGCACGAGGCCGACCTCGAAGGACGCGCGGGCTTCGTGGCCCTCCCCGGCGCCCTCGCCCGCAAGTTCAAGAACGCGAGCCGCGAGTGGCCCTGGCAGTGGGTCTTCCCGGCCACGCGCGTCCACAGCGATGCCGCCACCGGGGAGCGCCGCCGCCACCACCTCCACGAGACCGTCCTCCAGCGCGAGTTCGCCGCCGCCGTGCGCGCCGCGAAGCTCACCAAGAACGCCTCCTGCCACACCCTGCGTCACTCCTTCGCCACCCACCTCCTCGAGACCGGCTACGACATCAGGACCATCCAGGAGCTGCTCGGCCACAGCGACGTGTCGACGACGATGGTCTACACCCACGTCCTCAACCGGGGCGCGCGGGGCGTCCGCAGCCCCCTCGACCTGACTGCTTGATGGGCGCGGCGTGCGTCCCGTCGACCGAAGGAGAGTCAGCCATGGACGAGAAGACCACGAACTCACCCGCCCCGCGGGACGTGCCGCCTCGCGCCCGAGGCCTCGCCGGAGGACCGCCGGCCCCGCGCGTCCTCGACCCGGGGGCCCTCTCGTCCCTCGTCGAGCGCCTGCGCGCCGCGGCGCGCCTGCGGCACTTCAGCCCCCACACCGAGCGGGCGTACGAGGCATGGTCGCGTCGGTTCATCCTCTTCCACCGGAAGAGGGACCCCGCCGAACTCGGCGTCGCGGAGGTCCGGCAGTTCCTCCACCACCTCGCCGACGCGGGGGGCGTGAGCTCGTCGACGACGAATCAGGCCCTGAATGCCCTCCAGTTCCTCTACCGGCAGGTCCTCGGCCGCGGCGACCTGACCCGCTCCCGCCCTGAGCTGCGGCCGAAGACGTCGGTCCGGGTCCCTCTCGTGCTGTCGCGCGGCGAGGTGGACGCCATCCTCGAGCGTCTCCGTGGCGTCCCTCGCCTGATGGTGGCGCTCCTCTACGGCTCCGGCCTGAGGGTCTCGGAGTGCTGCCGGCTCCGCGTTCGGGACGTGGACTTCTCGCGCAGCCAGTTGGTGGTCCGGGACGGCAAGGGAGACAAGGACCGCACGACTCTACTGCCCGCCCGGCTCCAGCCCCTGCTCCGGGAGCACCTCCAGCAGGTTGCTCTCCAGCACCGGCACGACCTCGAATCCGGGAGCGGCCTCGTCGCCATGCCGGCAGGACTCGCGCGTGCGGGCTGGCGCGCCACGCGCGAGTGGGGGTGGCAGTGGCTCTTCCCCGGATCGAAGGCGCGCCTCGAACGCCAGACCGGCGACCTGCGGCGCGGCCACTTTCATCCGAGCCTCCTTCAGCGGGAGTTCGCGATCGCGGTCCGGGCGGCCGGGCTCACGAAGCCGGCCACGTGCCATTCTCTGCGGCACTCGTTCGCAACCCACCTCTACGAGACCGGATGCGACATCCGAACCATCCAGGAGCTGCTCGGTCACGCGGACGTCGAGACCACGCTGCTCTACACCCACTCTCCCGGTGGCGCCCGGCGACGCGCTCGAAGCCCGTTGGACGGCTCGCGGTGAACGCCCGCCGGACGTTGCCGGGCCTGCTGTCCCGCCGCGAGACCGCCGGTCGCCTCTCGGGATGCCTCTTTCGACCCGGTATCTCAGCTTCTGATTCAGCTATCTTTCGATTGGCAACGGGATATCGAATCCGCATACTAAGTGTTGGGCAGACCACGGGAGCGTGAACTCACGGCTGAGCAATGAACGGCGGGGCGACGGCGACAACACGGCAGCCCGGTGGCGCTGACGGCAGCCGAGCTACGTGGCACCCCGTTGGACGCCGGCGGCTGTTGGTTTGGAGACGAATCAGAGAA
>DATJYX010000138.1:0-36149 GCA_035577965.1 Vicinamibacteria bacterium
AGGCCATTGACCTGCGCCCCCCTCGTGAGGTCCTCGAGACGAGCCACTCTAAAGGCCTCCTCTGCTGGCGCGCCAACTCGGGCGAGTGGCGACCGCGAGCAGGTCAGTATGCATGCGGAGCGTCCCGGCGGGGTCCGAAAATGAGCCGATGGGTAGCCGGCATCAGCTGGCCCTTCAAAACAACTCGAAGCGCTCGGTCTGGAAACCGGGCGCCGGGCGAAGACCGGGACTGGGGGCACGTTTCATCAGCCCCTCGTCTCGGCCCTCCACTTCAGCGCTCGTTCGCGCACCTCATTCTGTGGTCGGGCATTAGCCAGTGCCATGCCAAGGGGGCGCGAGTGGGCCTGGCGTGCAAGATCGTGACGCCGCGGGAGTTCTGCGGCATGAAACGAAGGGTCCAGTCACGTGGTGCGTCTTGTTTCCGGACGGAGGGCATGCGCGTCCCTGCGGAAGCCGCACACTGTCGGGGCGGCTGGACCGCGCTTCCTGCGTGACGCAGAATGCGGCGCAACGAAGCCCGCAGCCCTTGTCCAGCCCGTCAGGAGGCGACGCATGAGACTTTCGAGAGCCGCCGTTCCGTTCGCCGTCGGCCTCCCCCTGCTCGTCGCGGCGTCGGGCGATCCGGCGGGGCCGCCCGCCACGCGGCGCGCACCGGTCGAGGACCGGTACGACGGCGCCACGGTGGTGGACGAGTACCGGTGGCTGGAGGACGGCTCGAGCCCCGAGGTGGCGGCGTGGACCGAGGCCCAGAACCGGTACACGCGGTCCGTGCTCGACGCGCGGCCCGGCGCCGACGCGCTCCGGCGGCGGGTCCGCGAGATCCGGACGATCGAGATCCCGCGCTTCGGCTCGCTGAAGGCGGCGGGCGGCCGCCTCTTCGCCCTGCGCTTCCGTCCGCCCCAGCAGCAGCCGGTGCTCGTCGTGCTGTCCTCCGTCGACCGGCCGGACGAGGCGCGCGTCCTCGTGGACCCGAACCAGCTCGACCCGTCGGGCGGGACGTCGATGGACTGGTACTCTCCGTCGCTCGACGGGAGGCTCGTGGCCGTCTCCCTCGCCCAGGGAGGCTCGGAGCGCGGCGAGGTGCACGTCTACGAGGTCGAGTCGGGGAAGCCTCTCGCCGACGTCGTCCCGCGCGTGAACTACGGGACGGCCGGCGGGAGCCTGGCCTGGGACGCCCGCGGCGAGGGCTTCTACTACACGCGCTACCCGCGGCCCGGCGAGCGGCCCGAGGCCGACCTCGACTTCTACGTGCAGGTCTACCACCACCGGCTCGGCACGCCGGACTCCCAGGACCGGTACGAGATCGGGAAGGACTTCCCGCGCATCGCGGAGATCGATCTCCGCGCCCGCCCCGACGGACGCTACGTGCTCGCGAACGTGCAGAACGGGGACGGGGGCGAGTTCGAGCAGCACCTCCGGCGAGAGGACGGCTCGTGGACGCGACTCTCCCGCTTCGAGGACCGCACCCTCGAGGCCGTGTTCGATCCCGCGGAGGAGAGCCTGCTGCTCCTGTCGAGAGCGGGCGCGCCTCGCGGCCGCCTGCTGAAGCTCGCGCTGCGCCCGACCGGGCCCCTCGGCCCTCCCGTTCCCTTCGTGCCGGAGGGCGACGGTGTCATCGAGTCGTCGTTCTCGTTCGATCCGTCGCCGATGATCGTGCCCACCGCGGCCCACCTCTACGTCGTCGAGCAGGCGGGCGGGCCCCAGCGGGTCCGCGTGCTCGACCGCGACGGGAAGCCGCGCGGGCTCGTTCCCCTGCCCGAGGCGAGCGCCGTCTACCAGGTCCTGCCGGAGCCGGGAGCCGACGCCCTCCTCGTCCAGAGCGCGTCCTTCGTCGAGCCCACCACGTGGTACCGCTTCCGGCCCGGAGAGGCGGCCGGCCGGCTCGAGAAGACGGCGCTCTCCGTCGAGTTCCCGATCAGCCTCCGCGACGCGACGGTGTCCCGGGAGTGGGCGGCGTCGAAGGACGGCACGCGGGTTCCGCTCACGGTCGTCGCGCCGAAGGGGGCGCGGCACGACGGCACGAGCCCGGCCCTCCTGACCGGCTACGGCGGCTACGGCATCAGCCAGACGCCCTACTTCGACCCGGGGCTCCGCATCTGGCTCGACCACGGAGGCGTCTTCGCGGTCGCGAACCTCCGAGGCGGGGGCGAGTTCGGCCAGGCGTGGCACGACGCCGGACGGCTTCTCGCCAAGCAGAACGTGTTCGACGACTTCATCGCGTGCGCCGAGCACCTGGTGAAGGCGGGATACGCGAGCCCGCGCCGCCTGGCCATCGAAGGCGGGAGCAACGGCGGCCTCCTGATGGGCGCCGTCCTCACGCAGCGGCCCGACCTCTTCGCGGCCGTCGTCTCCCACGTCGGGATCTACGACATGCTGCGGGTGGAGCTCTCGCCGAACGGCGCCTTCAACGTGCCCGAGTTCGGGAGCGTGAAGGACCCCGCGCAGTTCCGCGCCCTTCGCGCCTACTCGCCCTACGCCCACGTGAAGGACGGCGCCGCCTACCCGCCCGTCCTCTTCCCCACCGGCGCGAACGACCCTCGGGTCGACCCGATGCACTCGCGGAAGATGACGGCCCGCCTGCAGGCGGCCACCCGTGGCCGGAGCCTCGTCCTCCTCCGCGCGAGCGCGTCCTCGGGACACGGCTTCGGCACGGCCCTCGACGAGCGGATCGCCCTCGAGGCCGACGTCTGGACGTTCCTCTTCGCCCAGCTCGGGATGAACGCGCAGGACCGATGAAGGTCCACCTCGTCGACGGCACGTACGAGCTCTTCCGCGCCTTCTTCGGCGCCCCGCCTGCGAGCGACGCGGCGGGACGGCCGGTCGGCGCCGTCCGAGGTCTCCTCGCCACCCTCCTCTCTCTCCTCCGCGAGCCCGACGTGACGCACGTCGCGTGCGCCTTCGACCACGTGATCGAGTCCTTCCGCAACGAGCTCTTCGAGGGCTACAAGACGGGCGAGGGTGTCGACCCCGACCTCCTCGCCCAGTTCGAGCCGGCGGAGGAGGCCACCGCCGCCCTCGGGATCGTCGTCTGGCCCATGGTGGAGTTCGAGGCCGACGACGCCCTCGCCACTGGCGCCGCGCGCCTGCGGGACGCGCCCGGCGTCGAGCAGGTGGTGATCTGCTCGCCCGACAAGGACCTCGCCCAGTGCGTGCTCGGCCAGCGGGTGGTCAGCCGGGACCGCCGCCGCGGCCTGGACCGGGACGAGGCCGGCGTCCTCGCGCGCTTCGGCGTCCCGCCGGCGGCGATCCCGGACTGGCTCGCTCTCGTGGGCGACACCGCCGACGGGATCCCGGGGGTCCCCGGGTGGGGCGAGAAGTCGGCCTCGCTCGTGCTCGCCCGCTACGGGAAGCTCGAGGCCGTCCCGGACGAGGCGGCGACGTGGGACGTGGCGGTGCGGGGACGCGAGCGGCTCGGCGAGTCCCTCCGGGCCCACCGCGATGAGGCGGCGCTCTACAAGCGGCTCGCGACGCTGCGCTCCGACGTGCCCCTCGCCGAGGGCCTCGCCGACCTCGAGTGGCGGGGCGCTCGACGCGCCGAGCTCGAGGCTCTCTGCCGCGCGATCGGATCCGAGGACCTTCCGGGCCGCGTGCCGCGCTGGCGCGAGTGAAGCGTCGTCCCTGCCGTGACGACCTTGCACGAGTTGTATACGTTCGAGCCAGGATGCGGGCCTCACTTTTTCCCCTTGACAGAGGGGCCGTCGCGGCCCACCTTAGTCGTACCAGCACCCCGCGCCCCGCGGCGATCGCCGCAGAGGAAAGGGGCAGCGGACAGGGCGGAGTGGACGGCAAGGCGGCGAACGCCGCGGAGGATGCCGATGGAAGTCGGCAGCACGCCACCGGCCTCGTCAAGGGACCTTCGGGTCCTGCGTTGACCCGCTGAAAGACGCGCCCTGAAGGCGCGTCGGGCTTCGAGCCCGAAACACGACCCGGGTGGCTTCGGCCCCCGGGTCTTTTTGTTCCCCCCGCCGTGCAACCTCGGGCGCCCTGCCCCGGTATTGGCTTCCGGGAGCCACCCACCGAGACCATGAGCGCGACCGCCGTCCTGCCCTTCCCGCTGCTGCTGCCCTCCCTGGCCGGGAGCGCCGGCGAGCCGTTAACATCCGCGGCGGCCCCGGCGATGCAGCAGAGCGATCGCGCCCTCGTCGAGCGGACGGCCCGCGGCGACGCGGACGCGTTCACCATCCTCTACCGCCGGTACGAGCGCCCCGTCTTCGGCGTCCTCCTCCGCCTCGCCGGGGGCCGGCGGGCCCTGGCCGAGGAGTGGCTCCAGGAGGCGTTCACCCGCGTCTGGCTCGCCGCGGGGACGCACGACCCGTCGCGGGGCGAGGTCCGGCCGTGGATCTACAAGATCGCCCTCAACACCGCACGGAGCGAGCTGGCGCGGAAGAGGTACCGCACGCCGCACGTCTCGCTGGACGAGAGCGGCCTCGACCTTCCCGACGAGGGCGCGGGAGAGAAGGGAGTCGCGGCCCGCCTGGACGAGGCCCGGCGGGCGGAGGCCGTCGCCCTCGCCGTCCGGGAGCTGCCGGACTTCATGCGCGAGGTGATCGTCCTCCGCTGCCGCCGCGAGCTCACGTTCGCCGAGATCGCCGAGGTCACGGGCGCGCCGGAGGGCACGCTGAAGTCGCGCTTCCACCGCGCCGTGGCGGCGCTCCGCGAGGCCGTGGCCCGTCCGAAGGGAGAGGGCCGATGAGGCACCCCGCGCCTTCGGAGCTGCTCGAGCTGCACTTCGGCGAGCTCGGCGCCTCGCGCCGCGACGCCCTCGACGCGCACGTCCGAGGGTGCGCGGCCTGCCGGTCCGTCCTCGCCGACGTGGACTGGGCCGAGCGGGCCCTCGCCGACTGGCCGGACGACACGCCGCCCGCCGACGGCCTGGAGCGCGTGCTCGTCCGGATCGACGCCGTGCGGCCGGCCCGCGAGCGGCGGACGCACTGGCTGCGCACGGTGGCGCCGTGCACGGCGGCCGTCCTCGCCGGGGGCGTGGCCGCCCACCAGGGCGGTGTCGTGGCCGCCCTCGTCTTCTTCGCCCTGGGCTCGATCCTGACCCTCGCGATCGCGCCCGTCCTCATCCTCGAGTCGCAGAGGAGGTCCTGATGTCGACCAAGAAGACCCTGATCACCCGCATGGCCCTCGGGGCGGGCGCGGTCCTCGCCATCGCCCTCCTCGCGGGAGGCGCGGCCCTCGCCCTGCTGAACAGCGACCGGAACAGCTTCGAGCGCGGGCAGAGGGCGGTGCGGGAGGAGAGCCTCGAGCGCTCGCGCCGGTACCTGGCCGAGCTCGCCAAGAAGATCGACCGGGTTCCGGTGGACCCCACGGTCGTGAGCGAGATCGAGTCGCGCTACTTCGAGGAGCAGGCGAGCGGGCCGATGCGGGTCTGGGCCATGGGGACGAACGGCCAGTTCCTCTTCGGGGTGCCGCGGGAGTCGTTCAGCCGGCTGAACGCCGTCTACGACCGCGAGGTCACGCCGCGGCTCAAGGAGGGCGTCTTCTTCGACCGCCAGTCGTTCCTGCTCGGTCACGTCGACGAGCGAGACGAGCTGGCCCTCGCCGAGGAGCTGGGGCGGGACGCGGAGAAGCCGACCGACGTGTGGGAGCGGCTGCGGCGGCTGGCGGGCCGTTCGGACGGCAGCTTCGTCCTCTCCGCGCCGCTCAAGACGGCCGACGGCGTCGCCCTCGGCAGCCTCTACCTCAAGCGGGAGGCGTCGGAGCGCGCGTGGTACCACCCGGACGAGCGGTTCGCGGACGCGGGCAAGGTCTCGGGCGCGGTCGCGATCCTGGCCTTCACGTTCCTCTGGATCCTCCTGCCCACCTGGGTCTACGTGGACGGGAGCGAGCGCGGGGTGCGGCGGGCCTGGCTCTTCGCGCTCCTCACCGTGCTGTCCTCTCTCATCGGCCTCGTGGTCTACCTCATCGCGCGGCCGGAGGAGGGGAAGGCCCTCACGTGCCCCGGCTGCGGCAGGGAGGTGAACGGCGGGGCCTTCTGCCCGCACTGCGGGCGGGACCTCTCGGCCTCGTTCTGCTCGACCTGCCGCTACCCTCTGAAGCCGGACTGGGCCTTCTGCCCCTCCTGCCGCACCGAGATCAAGCCCCCCGCCGCGGCCGCGGCCCCGGCGCCGGCCGCGCCGGAGGCGCCGCCCGCCTGAGCGCCCGGGGATCCGTTTTCCGAACCGTGGGCCGGGACGGCGCGTTGAGACTGCCGGAGGTCCCATGCCCGCGCTGAGCCGTCCGGCGAGCTCCGGCCACGCCGACGTGAGCCGGCCGCTCGTGGCCTGCCTCTTCGTCTCGAGCGTCCTCCTCTCGGTCGTGTCCTGGTACACCACCCAGCAGGGGATGGCCCTCTACCTCTCGCCATGGTTCTCGTTCCTGGCCTCGCTCGGCGTGCAGTCGGCGCTCGTCCTCGTCGCGTGGCTCGTCGGCGTGACCGAGTCGCGCCGCGGCCTCCTGGTCGCCGTGTACGCGGTCACCGCCGTTGTCTCGATCGCCTTCTCGTACGTCAGCCTCCACACCTGGTTCGCGGCCCGCGAGCGGCCGGCGACCATCGAGCGGCGCCTCTACGACGAGCTGAGCGCGGCGGCCGGGAAGTCGCGGGAGCTCGTCGCGGGCGCGGTCGCCGAGGGTCAGAAGCACGTCCTCGCCCTCCAGGAGATGACGGCGGCCGAGAAGACGCACGGCTACATCTCGCGGGCGCAGGACCAGGACCCGTACCTGGCCCGGGTCCGCGAGGCGGTGGCGCGCGAGGCCGCGAGCTACGCGGCCTCGTATCCGGAGGGTCAGGGAGCCGGCCTGCGCTACACCGCCTTCGACCGCCACACGGCCATCGCCCGCCAGACGGTGGAGCGCCTGCAGGAGTCGCAGCGGTCCCTCGCCGAGCTGAGCGCCTCGCTGAAGCCCCTCGACCCGACCGAGCAGCAGCTCCGGGCGTTCCGCCAGGCCTTCGACGCGGTCCCCTGGAGCGACGTCCGCGACACGCTGCACGCGGACGTCCAGGTGCCTACGGTCCCCGCCTACTCCGACTTCGTCGACCGCTCCGCCACCGGGCAGGAGGACCTGATCGTCGCCTTCACGGAGCTCCTCAGCGCACCGACCACCCGGCACGTCCTCGCGTTGACCCTCGCCGCCTTCATCGACCTCGTCGTCTTCCTGCTCGCCTACGCATCCGGCCCGTTCTTCTTCGGGGCTCCGGAGGAGCGCTGGGTGAGGGCGGGGGCGGCGCTCGACGCGGCCGACGAGCAGGTCTTCGCCCGGGACCTGCTGAGGAAGGTCGGGCCGAGCCGGGAGGGGCTGGCTCGGGTGGAGGCGTCGGCCCTCAGCGCGGGCGAGCGGCAGCTCGTGCTGCTGCTGGCCGCGCGCGGCCTGGCGGCGCCGGTCGAGGAGGACGGCGGCCGCTTCTACCTCCTCGACGCGTCCGTGCACCGCACGCTCGCGGAGTCGCTGGCCGAGCGTCGCCTTCCCCTCCGCGCGTCGACGGCCCAGCCGGCGAACGGCTAGAGGGCGGCCGCCGGCCAGGAAGTCGCGGGGCAGAGGGGCATAGAGCGCCGCTTGCCGGGTGCTCGGGCGCGGGTACAATCCCCGCCATGCATGTACAGGCCTTCGACTGGGTGGTCATCGCGCTGACGCTCGCGATCTGCTTCGTCCCCGCCCTCTTCTTCGGAAAGCGATCGGGCAAGAGCACCACGGAGTTCTTCGCCTCCGGCCGCGCCGTGCCGTGGTGGCTGGCCGGCCTCTCCATGGTCGCCACCACCTTCTCCAGCGACACCCCGAACCTCGTGACCGACATCGTCCGCCGCAACGGCGTCGCCGGGAACTGGGTCTGGTGGGCGTTCGTGCTCACCGGAGTGTCCACGGTCTTCTTCTACGCCCGGCTGTGGCGGCGCTCCGGGGTCATGACCGACCTCGAGTTCTACGAGATTCGCTACTCGGGCCAGGCGGCCAGCGTGGTGCGCGGGTTCCGGGCCGTCTACCTGGGGCTGCTCTTCAACTGCATGATCATGGCCACGGTGAACCTGGCCGCCTGCAAGATCGCGGGGATCCTCTTCGGCCTGCAGCGCTGGGAGACGCTGCTGTTCGTGGGGCTGTTGAACGTCGTCTTCGCCGCCCACTCCGGACTCTGGGGCGTGCTCGTCATCGACATGGTCCAGTTCTTCGTCAAGATGACCGCCGTCATCGCCGCCGCCTACTTCGCCCTGCAGGCCCCGCAGGTCGGCGGGCTCCACGCCCTCGTGGCCAAGCTCGGCGCGATGAAGGGGCCGGGCGGGGTGAACTACCTGAACGTCCTGCCGGACTTCACCAGCAACTGGGACCTGGCGGTGGCCGTCTTCATCATGCCGATCGCCGTGCAGTGGTGGGCGGTCTGGTACCCCGGGGCCGAGCCGGGCGGCGGCAGCTACATCGCCCAGCGGATGCTGGCGTCGAAGTCCGAGCGGGACTCTCTCGGGGCGGTCCTCTTCTTCAACGTCGCTCACTACGTGCTGCGGCCCTGGCCCTGGATCGTGACCGGGCTCTGCTCCATCCTCGTCTACCCGCAGCTCGCCGACATCCAGAAGGCCTTCCCGAACCTCGACCCCAGCCTGTTGGGCCACGACATCGCTTTCCCGGCCATGCTGAAGTTCCTTCCCGTGGGCTTCGTCGGCCTCATGGTGGGCGGTCTCATCGCGGCGAACTCCTCGACCATCCTCACCCACCTCAACTGGGGGGCGTCCTACCTGGTCCACGACTTCTACCAGCGCTTCATCAAGAAGAACGCGTCCGAGAAGCACTACGTCATGGTGGGGAGGCTCGCCACCGTGGCCCTCTTCCTCCTGTCCTCCGCCACCGTCTACCTGCTCGACAGCGCCAAGGACGCCTTCGACGTCATCCTCCAGATCGGCGCCGGGACCGGGCTGCTGTACCTCGTGCGCTGGTTCTGGTGGCGGGTCAACGCCTGGTGCGAGGTCGTGGCGATGGTCAGCTCCTTCCTCGTCTCGCTCGCCCTGCTCGTGCTCGCCAAGAACGGCGTGCATTTCAGCACGCACGTCGCGCTCCTCGTCACGATCGCGTTCACCACTGTCTGCTGGGTCGCCACGGCCTACCTGGGCCCGCAAACCGACCGCGGGGTGCTGATCGAGTTCTTCAAGAAGGTTCGCCCGTTCGGCCCCGGCTGGCGGCGGATCCGCGAGGCGGCGGGTCTCGGCGAGGACACGGCGCGGACGGTCGGGGACAACATCCCCCTGGCCCTCCTCGGCTGGTTCACCGGGTGCACGACCATCTGGTCGGCGCTCTTCGCAGTGGGCAACGTCCTCTACGGCCGCACGGGGTACGCCCTCGTGTGCACCGCGGTCTTCGTCGTCGCCGGCCTGGTGCTGATCCGGGTCGTCAACCGGCTCTGGCAGGCCCCGGCGGCGGCCGAGGCCTGAGGCCGAAGGTCGGCTACAATCCGGGAAACAGCGCAGGAGGAGAACTGGTGAGACTCTCGAAGCAGGCCGTGGGCTCGTTCGCCGTGCTGGGCATCGTCCTCGGGACGTCCCTCGCCGTCGTCGCCGCCGACGCTTTCCAGGACCGGCACATGGCGATGGAGGAGATCGGCGACGCGATGAAGGCCCTGGGCGCGATGGCGAAGGGGACCACCCCGTTCAAGGCGGCGGCGGTGAAGTCGGGCGGGACGACGATCGCCGACAACCTGAAGAAGGCGGCCACGCTCTTCCCGGCGGGAAGCGGCGGGGGCGAGTCGCGGGCCAGGCCCGAGATCTGGACGGACGCCGCCGGCTTCGAGAAGACGCTGAAGGACGCCCAGGCGGCGGCGGTGGCCCTCCAGTCCGTGACCGACGAGGCGGCCTTCCGCCCCGCCCTCGGCGCGCTCGGAGGCAACTGCAAGGCCTGCCACGACAAGTACCGCCTGCCCGAGAAGAACTGACGCCATCCGCGGATGACGAGACGGCGCTTCACCGCGGCGCTCGCCACGTTGCTGGTGGCGGGCGCCGCCGCCTTCTGGCTCCTCACGCGACCGTCGCCCCTGCCGGCGTCGGCCATCCCGAGCCACGAGGCCGACCTCCGCAACGGCGAGACCCTCTTCCACGCCGGCAGCTGCCTGGCCTGTCACCGGCCGCCCGACGACGCGCCCGGGGACCACGGCCTGCCGTCCGGCGGCCGGCCGTTCCGGACGCCGGTCGGCGTCTTCTACCCGCAGAACCTGACCCCGGATCCGGAGACCGGCCTCGGCCGGTGGAGCGAGAGAGACTTCGTCGACGCGGTGCGGCTGGGGACCTCGCCGACGGGAGAGCACTACTTCCCCGCCTTCCCGTACGCGTCCTACCGCAGCATGACGACGGCGGACGTCCTCGACCTCTTCGGCTACCTGCGGAGCCTGCCCGCGGTGAAGTCGCCTCCGCGCGCCGCCCGCGTCCCGCTCCTCCCCCTCGCCCGCCGAGGCGTCGGGCTCTGGAAGAGGATCGCGTTCCGTGAGCCCGCCTTCTCGCCCCCGGCGGGCCACGCCCCCTCCTGGACGCGGGGCGCCTATCTCGTGAACGCTCCCGGCCACTGCGGGGAGTGCCACACGCCGAAGGACCTGCTCATGGTGGCCGACGGGCGCCGCTTCCTGGCCGGCGGCCCGCACCCGGGCGGCGAGGGCAAGGTCCCGAGCCTGCGCGGCCTCGTGGCCCGGAAGAAGTACAAGGACGTGAGCGACCTCGTCCTCGCCCTCCAGAACGGCGAGACCCTCGGCTACGAGCACCTCTCGAGCGGCGGCATGGCCGCCATCCAGGAGAACCTGGCCCGCCTCCCCGAGAGCGACGTGCGCGCGATCGCGGAGTACCTGCTGAGCCTGGAGTAGCGGCCGCTCAGAGCTCCCGGGGGCGCCCGCCCTTCATCCAGTGCTCCTCGACCTGCTCGAGGGTGTGCCCCTTCGTCTCGGGGATGTTGTGGTAGCCCCAGACGACGCCCACCACGCCGACCGCGGCGAAGAGCCAGAACGTCCGGGCCGGGCCCATGGCCTGGACCATGGTCAGGAACGTGTAGGCGATGACCGCGTTCCACAGCCAGTGGGAGAGCGAGCCGATGCTCGCGCCCACCCCGCGGATCCGCAGCGGGAAGACCTCCGAGATGATGAGCCAGCCGAGGGGGCCGAGGCTCATGGCGAAGAAGGCACAGAAGAGGAGCATGCTCGCGACCGTGGCCCACTTCGTGGCGTCGCCGAGCTGAGCCTGGAACTCGAAGGAGAGGCCGAGCGAGACGAGGGCGAGGATGAGGCCGGAGTAGCCCACGAGGTAGAGCGGCCGGCGGCCGACCCGGTCGAGGAGGGCGATCGAGACGAAGGTGAAGAGCACGTTGACGGTGCCGACGATCACCGCGGGCAGGATGGCGGCCGCGTTCGTCGTGAACCCCGCCTTCTGGAAGATGATCGGCGAGTAGTAGATGATCGTGTTGATTCCCGAGAACTGCTGGAAGAAGAAGATCAGGACGGCGATGAGAAGGGGCGGGCGGAGCCAGGGCTGCAAGACCTCGCTCCACGCGCTCCGGTAACGCGACTCGGCCGCGCTCTCCTCCTTCACCTTCCGCACCGCCTCGTCGACGAGGTCGGGATCCTCGACGCGCTCCAGGACCGCCCGGCCCTCCGCCTCGCGGCCCTGCGCGATGAGCCACCGGGGCGTCTCGGGCAGGAAGAGCATGCCAACGAGGAGGACGAGCGCGGGGAGCGCCCCGGCCAGGAACATGTATCGCCACGACTCGAGGTTCGCGTTGTCGGCGAAGGCGTAGTCGACCGCGTACGAGACGAGGATGCCGATCGTGATCATGAGCTGGTTGAGGGAGACGAGGGCGCCGCGGTTGCGGGTGGGGGCGATCTCGGCGATGTAGAGGGGCGTCGCGAAGGAGGCGATGCCGATCGCGAAGCCCACCACGAGGCGGCCCAGGCCGAGGCCGGCCGGGGATCCGGCGAGGCCGGTCCAGACCGCCCCCGCCAGGAAGACGACCGCCGTGGCGAGCATGACCTTCTTGCGCCCGAGGACGTCGGTCACGCGGCCGCTCAGGAGCGAGCCGAGGACGGCCCCCACGAGCACGGCGGTCGTGAGCGACTCGATCTGGCCGCTCGCGAGCTTCCAGTGGTCGCGCAGGAAGGGCAGCGCGCCGGAGATGACGCCGGTGTCGAAGCCGAAGAGGAGCCCGCCGGTCGCGGCCACGGCGGAGATGAGGGTGACGGTCGTGCGGCTGCGGTGGGCGGGCTCGGCCATGGGGTCGCTCCTGTCGAGCGGGGAGCGTATCAGATCCCCACCGGGGCCTGGAGTACGATGGCCGCCATGGATCGCCAGCTGACGATGACCCTCGCGCTGACCGCCGCCGCCCTCGCCTCGACCGTCCTCCTCTCGCACGCCGCGCCGCCTTCCTTCCCCGTCATCGACGGCGCCGCCGTCCTCGAGCACACGAAGACGCTCTCTTCGGACGCCTTCGAGGGCCGAGCGCCCGGCACGAAGGGCGAGGAGCTCACCGTCGCCTACCTCGTCGGCCAGCTGCAGAAGATCGGCCTCCGGCCCGGGAACCCCGACGGCACGTGGGTGCAGAAGGTGCCGCTCGTGGGCACGACCGTCCAGGGGAGGCCCCCCCTCACGTTCCGGCGGGGCCCGACCGAAAGGACGCTCGCCTGGCGCGAGGACTACGTCGCCTGGACGAAGCGCGTCGCCGAGCGCGTCGCCCTCGACGCTTCGGACCTCGTCTTCGTCGGCTACGGAGTGCAGGCCCCCGAGTTCCAGTGGGACGACTACAAGGGCGTCGACGTCCGCGGGAAGACGATGGTCGTGCTCGTCGGCGATCCGCCCGTGCCCGACCCGGCGCGGACGGGCGAGCTCGACCCGAAGGTGTTCGGCGGGAAGGCCATGACCTACTACGGCCGCTGGACCTACAAGTACGAGATCGGGGCGAAGCTCGGGGCGGCGGGCGTGCTGATCGTCCACCAGACCGGGCCGGCGGGCTACCCGTTCACGGTCGTGCAGGGGAAGACGACCGAGCAGTTCGACCTGGAGACGGCGGACGGGAACGCCTCCCGCGCGGCGGTCGAGGGGTGGATCACCCTCGAGCAGGCGAAGAGCCTCTTCGCGATGGCCGGCCAGGACTTCGAGGCGCTCGAGAAGAAGGCCGCCACCCGCGAGTTCCGTCCCGTCCCGCTCGGCGTGACGGCGTCGGTCTCGCTCTCGAACGTCCTGCGCAAGGTCCCCTCCGCCAACGTCGTCGCCCGCCTCGAGGGAAGCGATCCGACCCACCGGGACGAGTGGGTGATCTACACGACCCACTGGGACCACTTCGGCCTCGGCCCCCCGGTGAACGGGGACCCGGTCTACCGGGGGGCGATCGACAACGCCTCGGGGACCGCGGGACAGCTCGAGCTGGCCCGCGCCTTCGCCGCGGTCCGGCCGGCGCCGCGCCGGTCGATCCTCTTCCTGTTCGTCACCGCCGAAGAGCAGGGGCTCCTCGGCTCGACGGCCTACGCCTCCCGGCCGCTCTACCCCCTTGCGCGAACGGTGGCCGTCTTCAACACCGACGGGCTGAACGTGCACGGTCGCACCCGCGACGTCACGATCGTCGGCCTCGGGCTCTCCGACCTCGACGACGTGGTCCGGAGGGCGGCGGCCGCGCAGGGCCGCGAGGTGAAGGGCGACCCCATGCCCGAAAAGGGCTCGTACTTCCGCTCGGACCACTTCCCCTTCGCGCAGAAGGGGGTCCCGTCCATCCACGCCGGAGGCGGGATGGAGTACGTCGGCAAGCCGGCCGGATACGGCACGCAGATCCGGGAGGACTACATCCGCAACGACTACCACAAGCCGTCCGACCGCGTGAGGGCCGACTGGGACCTGAGCGGCGCGGTCGAGGACCTGGACCTCTATCTCCGGGCCGGCTACGAGCTGGCCTCGGGCCCGGCCTGGCCGGAGTGGAAGCCGGGCGCGGAGTGGAAGGCGCTCCGCGACGAGATGATGAAGGCCGCCGGCCGACGCTGACCGCCGGGAAGGCCGGAGGGCGCGAGGCACCCGCGACGGCTCCGGGCGAACGGAGCCCGGCCGCGCCAGAGTGCCGGTCGCGCGCGAACGCCTTGACCTCGCGAGCACGGCCGGGGTAGCCTGCGGTCACCTTTCCAGGAGGGCAGCATGGCCGCCGTTCGCTCTTCGTTCGCTTTGGCCCGGCCGGCGCTCGTCGTCACGGGGCTCCTCGCGTGTCTCCCCGCCCCCGCATCGTCACAGACGAGCACGTGCTCGCCGGACGTCACTCAACCGAGCACGGGGGCCAAGATCCGCCTGTGCATGCCCGCGCCGGGCCTCTGGAACGGCGACCTCGTGGTCTTCGCCCACGGCTACGTGTCTCCGGAGGCACCGATCGCGATACCGGAGGACCAGCTCAAGCTCCCGGACGGGACGTCCCTGCCCGGGATCCTCAACGCGCTGGGCTTCGGCTTCGCCACCACCAGCTACCGCAAGAACGGCCTGGCCATCGTCACCGGCATCGAGGACGTGAAGGACGCGGTCTCTGCCTTCGTGGCCGAGCACGGCCAGCCCCGCGAGACGTACCTCACCGGCGCCTCCGAGGGGGGCGCCCTGACCGCCCTCGCCGTGGAGCGCCACCCCGAGGTCTTCTCGGGCGGCGTCGCGGCCTGCGGGCCGGTCGGCGACTTCCGGCGCCAGATCGACTACTGGGGCGACTTCCGGGCCCTCTTCGACCTGTACTTCCCCGGCCTCATCCCGGGCACCGCGGTCTCCGTCCCGGAGACGGTCCGCCAGAACTGGGACTCGGTCTACGTGCCCGCGATCCAGAAGGCGTTCCTCGCGCGGCCGGCGGCGCTCGACGAGCTCCTCCGGGTGAGCCGCGCCCCCTTCGATTCCGCGGACCCCACGACGAAGTCGCAGACGGCCCTCGGCCTCCTGTGGTACAGCGCCTTCGCTACGATGGACGGCATCACGACCCTCGGCGGCCAGCCCTTCGACAACACGCTCCGGTTCTATACGGGCTCGGGCAACGACCTGCTGCTCAACCTGCTCGTGAAGCGCTACCGCGCCGACGCCGGCGCCGTGCAGGAGATCGAGGCCGACTACCAGACGAGCGGCCGCCTGGCCGCGCCGGTCGTGACCCTCCACACGACGGGCGACCCCATCGTCCCGTACTGGCACGAGCCGCTCTACACCTGGAAGACGCTCCTCGGCGGCTCGGCCCTCGAGCACCTGAACCTGCCGGTCGTGCGCTACGGCCACTGCCAGTTCCAGGCCGCGGAGGCCCTCGTCGCCCTGGGGCTCCTCGTGCTCCGGGTCGAGGCGGTGGCGCTCCCGAACGCCGAGCGGGTCCTCCCCACGGCGCAGTCACGACAGCGCTACCGGACGCTCGCCCGGACGAAGGGCCTTCAGCGCTGACGCGCGGCCGGGCCCGGCCGGAAGCGCCTCACGGCCGAGCCGTCTCTTCCCGCGACCGGACGGCTTCCCGGACGGCGGCGAGATCCCTCCCGAGCGTCCGCGCGCCGCGAAGGTAGAGCGCCCCGGAGAGCGCCATCGCCGCCGTGCAGAGGAGGAGGGCCTTCTCGAGGCTCCCCGTCCAGTCCGACATCCATCCGATCAGGACGGGTGAAGGGACGTCGCCCAGCAGGTGGAAGGCGAAGATCGAGAGGGCGATCGCGGTCGCGCGGACCTCCGGAAGGACGGCGCTCACGAGCACCGCGTTCGCGGGGCCGGTGTTGAGGAACACCATGACCTCGGCCACGAACATCGCGGGAAGGTAGACCGCGGGACGGGTCGCGATGAGCCCGATCCAGGCCGCGGGCACGCCCACGAGCATTCCCACGCCCGAGACGAGCAGGTAGGCCTTCTCGGTGCGCCGCAGGAGCCGGTCCCCGAGCCAGCCCCCCGCGAACGTGCCGACGAAGCCGGCCACCAGCGTCATGCCCCCGAAGAGGGCGTTCGCGCGGGCGAGAGAGAGGCCGCGCAGGCGAGCGAAGAAGGGGGGCATCCAGTAGGCCATGCCTCCGAGGGCGAAGGTCATGGCCGCCATGCCCAGCGTGGTGTAGAGGAAGGACCGGTTCGCGAGCAGCGTGCGCGCCGCCCCCCATTCGAAGCGGTGCTCCTGCGCGGAGGTGACGCCGTCCCCGGCCCCTCGCGGGGGCTCGCGCATGCGGAAGGCGAGCAGCCCGAGCACGACCCCCGGCGCGCCGGCCAGGAAGAAGGCAGGGCGCCACCCGTGGTGCTCGCCCACGTAGCCCCCGAGCAGGAAGCCGAGGGCGGTGCCCACGGGTATCGCCACGTAGAAGAAGGCCAGCATGCGGCCCCGGGCCTCCCGCGAGAAGAGGTCGCTGATGAGGGTGGGCGAGACGACGCCGAACCCGGCTTCGCCGATCCCGATGACCGAGCGGGCGAGGAGCAGGTGGTGGTACGTCGATGCCATCCCGGAGAGGACGGTGGCGAGGCTCCAGAGGAGGACGCCGCCCCCGACCAGGAACCGCCGCGGGAAGCGGTCGCCGATCACGCCCGTGAACGGCGACGCTGCCATGTAGGCCACCATGAACATCGAGCCGACGAGGCCGAGCTGCGCGTCCCTGAGGGCGAAGTCCTTCTGGATCAGGATGCCCACCGCCGCGATCACGTAGCGGTCGATGTAGTTGAGGAAGTTGACTCCGAAGAGGAGGGCGACCGCGAACGCGGCCTGGCGCCGGGTGATGGAAGGGTCGGTCACGCGCCGTTACCTCGCGAGGCTCGCCAGCCAGAGGTCGAGGGCCGGAGAGACCGTGGACGCCACGGTCCAGACCCACAAGGCCGTGACCGCGCCCGCGTAGACGTCCATCGTGTAGTGGGCGCGCAGGACGAGCACCGTCGTCGCCTCGATCAGGGCGATCAGGCCGCCGAGCACGGCGAAGGCCGGCCCGCCCGAGTGCGCGAGCTCGAGGCTCCCGTACACCGCGATCGCCGTGTGCCCGGAGAAGAAGAGGTCCGAGGCCGTGCCGTAGGTGACGAGGAACGAGGGGAAGCCAGGGTTCCGCCAGATCATGCCGTCGGGGCACGGGAGGGCGCAAACCGCCTGGCAGGCCTGCCGCAGGGCGAAGAGGAGCAGCAGCCCGACGAGCGGGCGGAGGGTCGGTCCGAAGACCGCCCGGAAGAGGAGGAAGAAGCCGAGCAGGTCGATGATCCCGGAGGTCGCGACCAGGATGCGGTCGGCCGCTCGCGGGTGCGCGAGGAGAGACGCGTGGAGGGACGCGGTCGCGTCGTGGAGGCGGTCCCCGATCCGGCCCTCGGGGAAGGCGCGTCTCGCGATCAGGGCCTGCGTCCAGAACCAGCCGCCGAGCCCCACGACCACGATCACGGCGCGAGAGGCCCACACCGGCATCTGTCCTCCTCCTCCTCACTCCGGCCAGAGCTCGGGGAAGGCTCGGGCCAACGCCCGAAGCTCGCCCGCGAGCTCCCGCCGACGCGTCTCCAGCCGCCGAGGCAGGTCCCGATCGCGGAGGTAGCGCACGAAGGCCCTCGCCTCGCGCCCGACGCTCTCCAGGCGCTCCCGCCAGGCGAGGGCGGCGAAGCCGAGGGGGAGGAGCGCGCACAGGAAGACGAGAAGGGCCCATCGCCCGCCAAAGTGAAGGACCACCCACGCCTCCGCGGCCCAGGCGGCCGGGTAGACGAGGAGACCGGCCGCGATCTTGTCCGTGGCCTCCTCCTCTGCGGTGCGGTCGACGAGCCTCACCAGGACCGCCGTGACCTGGTAGGGCGCAACGTGAACTCCGATCCCCAGCAGGGCGAGCGGGGCTCCGAGGAGGAGCGAGAGCCCCTCCCGGATGGCGTAGCTCGCGACGACGCTCGGTGAGTACCGGTACGAGAGCTGAGAGGCGGCGAGGCCGGCCCGCTCCATCTCCAGGGCGAAGGCCTCGATCTCCCGCCGCAGAGAAGCCGCGCGTCCCGGCTCGCCCTCGAGGACGGCGCGCCAGGTGCGCATCGCCCGCTGCAGCCAGCGGACGCGGTCGCTCTCGTCCGAGGGCCGCTCGCCGGTCTCCTCCTCCCACAGCTCCTCGACGATCCCGAGCAGGCGGAGCGTCCGTCGGTCGTCGGCCTCAACGATCTCCTGCCGGAGCGCCTCGGTCAGGCGATCGGTGAGGAGCCGCGCCGCCTCTTCCGATGCGCCCCCTGCGGCCAGCACCCGGGCGTCGTCGGTCGGGACGGACGACCCGACGAGGACGAGGGCGCGGCCCGTCCGGAACGTGCCCGGCTCGTGGAAGACGAGGCCGACCGGAAGAAGCACGACGCCTTCGGGCCCGGACCCGGCCTCGGCCGCGAGCAGGATGCGCGCGGCTCCCGTGCGCAGCGTGAGCAGCACCGGCTCCGGCTGTGTCCGTCCCTCCGGGAAGATGAGGATCGCCCCGCCCGCGCGGAGCGTGGCGGTGGTCGCGGCGAAGAGCGCGGCGTTCCGCGCCGGGTCGTCCCCCGCCTCCTGTCGCCGGTGGACGGGCAGGGCGCCCAGGAGCCGCAGGAACGGACCGACCAGGGGATGGCGGAAGAGGGGGGCCTTGGCGAGCGTCCGCAGGCGACGCGGGACGACCGCGAGCAGGAGCATCGCGTCCACCACGGAGTTGTGGTGGTTGGCGGCGAGGATGAGGGGCCCCGTGGCCGGGATGCGCTCGGCGCCCACCACGTCGACGCGGCGATAGAAGAGCGCGAGGAGCAGGCGGACGAGGGAGCGGACGAGAGCGTAGGGGAGGGAGCCGCGCACGGGACGCTCAGCGGCGGCGAGCGAGCTCCGCGAGGTGCGGGAGCATCTGCTCGGCGAAGAGGGTGTGGCCGGCCAGGTTCCAGTGGCCGTCCGGCAGGTACAGCTCCTCGCCCTTGCAGCGCCCCTGGAAGGCGGGATTCGGGTCGTAGACGGAGGCGCCGAGAGCGCGCAGCTCGCCGATGAGGGGCGCCTGCGCGGTGACGGGGCGGCCGTGGAACGAGCGGCAGTTCTCCTCGCGGGAGAGGAGGGCCACGAACGCGAGGCCGGGCTCGCGGCCGCGGTCGTGGACGACCTTCAGGACGTCGGTCCGGCCCTCGGCGGCGACCTCGTCCCCCGACACCGCCTCGTGCAGCCGGAAGAAGAAGATCCGCCCCCCGACGCGCTCGGCCCACGGCGGCTGCCCGCAGCGCTCCTCCTGGAAGGCCCGCAGCTGCTCGACGGGGTCCTTTGGCCCCGAGAGCCGGGGGAGGCCCGTCGCGAGGACGGTGGCCCGATAGAGCACCGACGTCTCGCCCAGGAAGCGACCGAGGCCCCGGGTCTCGCGCGAGAGGCACGGGAAGAAGCTGGGGCGATCGGGGTCGGCGAAGTAGTCGTGCCGCGCCTCCGGGAAGCGGGACCGGTCGCTCCCGAGCCGGCTCCACAGCGCTTCCTCGACGAGGTCGTTGGCGAGGTAGAGCACGAGGACCGCGGGTGCTCTCACTCCTTCCCCGCGCACCGCGTCGAGCAGGGCGAAGTACTGGCTCGGACAGATGGCCGAGAACCCGATCGCGGCCACCCGGACACCGCCCGCGCGGACCCGCTCGACCCACCCGCCCGGCATCCGGGCCCCCGTCTCCACGAAGGAGTCGCCGATCACCACGACGTCGGGCCGCTCGGCGGCGCAGGCCCTCGCCGCGCGCTCCACGGCGCCGACGGGCATTCCCGTGGCCGGGGAGCTCCCCCGCGGCACGAGCTCCGGCATGGCCAGCCGCGCGAACGCCTCCATGAGGACGAGCATCAGGGCCAGGGTCCCGGCCACGAGCGCACTGGTCCCCGCCACTCGGGCGAGCGCGGTCCGGCGGCCAGTCGGCGGATGGCGTGCTTCGCTGTCCAGGGCGTCGATCCTAGCCGCCTCGGCACATCCCCGGCAAGGCGGGCGGCGCTCGTCGCGCCCCGGCTAGAATGGGCCGGCGTTCCAGAGACGAGCGAGGTCCGAGGTGATGACGACTCCCGCGCGACGGGCTCCCTGTTTCGTTGTCCTCCTGCTCGCGGCCACGGCCCTGGCCCGGTCCGGGGAGCTTCCCCCGGAGCTCACGGCCCGCATCGACCAGGCGGCGCGCGAGGTGCTCGCCGCGACCGCGGTGCCGAGCGCCTCGATCGCGGTCGTGAGCGACGGGCGGGTCGCGTACGTCCAGGCGTACGGCGACGCCCGCCTGGAGCCGAAGGTCGCCGCCCGGCCGGCCATGCGGTACAGCATCGGCTCGATCAGCAAGCAGTTCACCGCCACCGCGGTGCTGATGCTGGCCGAGGAGGGCAAGCTCTCCCTGGACGACCCGGTCGCCCGCTTCCTGCCCACCCTGACGCGGGCGGGCGAGGTGCGGATCCGCCAGCTCCTCTCCCACACCTCGGGCTACCAGGACTACTGGCCGCAGGACTACGTGCCGCCGTTCATGCTGCAGGAGGTCGTCCCCGACCGGATCCTCGACCGCTGGGCGCGCCGTCCCCTCGACTTCGACCCCGGGACCGAGTGGCAGTACAGCAACACGGGCTACGTGATCGCCGGCCTGATCGTCGAGAAGGCGAGCGGCCTCTCCCTCATGAAGCTCCTCGACGGGCGCGTCTTCGCTCCCCTGGGCATGCAGAGCCCGTGGGACGTCGACCGGAACCAGCTCCGGGAGCCGGACCCGGTCGGGTATCTCCGCTACGCGCTCGGCCCTCCCCGGGTGGCTCCCAAGGAGGGGAGGGGCTGGCTCTTCGCCGCGGGCGAGCTGGCCATGACCGCCGAGGACCTCGCGCGCTGGAACGTGGGCACGATCGAGCGCCGCCTCCTCTCCCCCGCGTCCTACCGGGAGATGCAGGCCGACGTGCGCCTCGCGAACGGGCTCTCGACGGGCTACGGCCTCGGCCTCGACGTCGGCCGGCAGTCGGGCCACCGGTCCCTCGGCCACGGGGGCGAGGTCTCGGGCTTCACCGCGTCGAACCTCGTCTTCCCCGACGACCGGGCCGCGGTCACCGTCCTCACGAACCAGGACTCGATCGGCGCCGCGGGGGCCCTCTCGCGCCGCATCGCCTCCCTCCTCTTCGACGCTCGGGACGCCACCGGAGCGGCCGAGGCGCGGGCCCGCCGGATCCTCGAGGGCCTCCAGCACGGGGAGATCGACCGGTCGCTGCTCACCGACGACGCCCGCAGCTACTTCACGGAAGAGGCGCTCCGGGACTGCGCCGCGAGCCTCGCCCCGCTCGGCGCCCCGAAGGAGGTCAAGCAGACGAGCCGGCGCGATCGCGGAGGCATGACGTTCCGTCTCTTCGAGGCGACGTTCGCCGGCCGGACCCTCGAGCTCTGGGAGAGGGACATGCCGGACGGCGCGATCGAGCAGTTCCAGGTGATGGCCCGGGACTAGCGGGACGAGCCGGATGGCCGCCGGGTGCCGGCCGTGACGCTCGCCCTCGCCGGGACCGCTCTCGCTCTCGCCGTGGCCGCCGCCGGCCGGCTGATCTGGAGCGCTCTTCGGACGAACGGGGAGAGGCTCGGCGGCGACACTCCTCCCCGCGGGTGGGCGGACGCCGTCGAGGAGTCCTTCTGCGGCCTCGTGTCGGGCTTCGCCGTCCTCTCCGCCTGCTTCTTCCTTCTGGCCCACGTCGGCCTTCTCACGACCCGCGCCGTCCTTGCCTGCATCGCGGCCGTCGTCTGTTCGGGGGCCGCCGTCTGCTACCGGCGCGGAGTCCTTCGCGCCGCGTGGGCGGGGCTGCACAGGGACCTCGCCGCCGGCCTCACCGTCCTGGCCCTCTCCCTGATCTACGGGGCGCTGCTCCCGCCCTTCGACACGACGCTCGCCGGAAGCGACAGCTCGGTCTACCTGGCCGCCGCCCACCAGCTCGCGCGCCAGGGGACCATCCGACACCACGACGCCCTGGTGGCCGAGATGACCGTCGCGGAGCGCGAGGCGTTCTTCGCGAATCGCGACCCCGGCGATCACACGGGTCCCTATGCACGGCTGCCCGGAGGAGTGCCCCTCGTCTCTCCCCTCCGCGACGAGGTCACGTTCTACTTCTACCACCTGCTGCCGGTCTGGCTGGCGGTGGGGCTCCTTGTCCTGGGCGGCGGATCCTACCTGTGCTTCGTGAGCGTCTTCGGGTGCCTCGGCCTTCTGTCGGTGTTCCTGGTCGGAAGGCGTCTCGGCGGCGGGGGCCTGGGCGCGGGCGCGGCCGTGGTCCACGCGTCGTTCTACCCGCAGGCGTTCTTCAGCCGGCTTCCCATGTCCGAGCTCCTCGCGCAGGCTCTCTTCGTGTCCGGCCTCGTCGCCCTGCTGCGCGGCCTCGACGAAGACGAGGGCGCGGTGCCTCACCTGCGCCTGGCCGGGCTCGCCTGGGGAGCGCTCTGTCTCTGCCGGGTCGACGCCTGGCCGCTTCTCTGGCTCGGCCTCGCCGGGATGTCCCTCCTTCCCGCGAGGGCGGGCCTGCGGGAGCGCGACTGGGCCATCCCGATGCTCGTCACGGCGCCGTTCGGCGCGATGGCGGTCTACCACCAGCTCTCGAACGGGCTGCACTACGTCGGTCCGGTCGGCCACGGGCGACTCGCCGCCGCGGTGGGCGCGGCGGTGACCGGCCATCCGTGGCTGGACGGCGTCGTCCTGGCCGTCCTCGCCGCGGCGGCCGTCTTCGCGCTCCGTTGCGAGGAGGTCGGGCCGAGCGCCGGGCGTCTCGGTCGCGTCCTCCAGGCGGGCGGCCTCGCCGCGTCGGTGCTTTCCTTCGGGTTCGCGCTCCGCTCGTTGGAGTGGGGTCTCGCCGGCTGCTCCTTCCGCTGGATCGCCCTCTACACGACGCCCCTCCTGCTGTCGCTCCTCGGTGGCGGTGTGTGGCTCGCCGTCTCCGAGAGCCGAGGAGCCGCCGCCTCTCGCTCCGCCCGAGGGAGCCTCGCCCTCTTCGCGGGCCCGGCCGTCTGCTATCTCGTCAACCCGATGGTGATCGCGGTCCAGCCGTGGGCGGTGAGGCGTTTCGTGCCGACGATCTTCCCACTCCTCTTCGTCCTCGCCCTCTACGGCTGGCGAGCGGCCCTGCGACGCCTGTGCGGCCCGCGCGCGGTCCTGGCGAGGGCTCTCTTCGCAGCCCTGGTGGCCGCGACATCGGGGACGTTCCTCCGTTTCTCGGGCGGCCTCGCGATGCCCGCCACCCGTGCCGATGCCTCGAGGCCGGTCGAGGCGCTGGCGCAGGCGATCCCCCGGGGCGCCGTCGTCGTGGTCCCGGACTCGGACGCCGGCTTCCACGCGCAGACGGCTCTGGAGTTCACCGGCGGCAGGGACGTCCTGCTCCTGCCGTTCCAGGGAGAGCCGGCTCGGAGACTGGAGGACGCGGCGGCGCGCTACCTTGCTCGCGAGATCGGCCGGGGACGACGGGTCTTCCTGCTCGTCGCGAGGCCAGGGGACCCCGGCGATCCCATCGTCCGCCGCTTTCGAACGGCCGTCGCCCTCGAGGCTTCCCTGCCCTTCGAGAAGCTGCCGTTCGCGGTCGGCGACCGCTTCCCTGGCTCGCCGAAGACGGACGAACGTCGCCTGTGCGTCCTGGAGCTGCACGCCGGACCGGAGACGCGGGAGTCGGACGTCCGGAGCGCGGGCACGGCGCCGCGCTGAAGGCGGCCGCCACGGCGCCGCAGCCGGACGGCCTACTCCCGGCCGATCCCCACCATCTGTGCGACCGCGGCGGCGTTCTCCCGCCAGTGGTCCCGGCCGAGGGTCAGGACTCTCCCCAGGATCCGGCGCGGCCGCAGGTAGAAGGACCGCAGGAGCCTCCGTCGCCGGCGGCGGGCCTCCGCGGCGTCCACCGGGCTGCGGCCCTCCAGGGTCCGGTGGAGCTCGGTGCCCGGATAGAGCACCAGCGCCTGGACGTTGAGGTGATCGGGCCGGATCTCGCGAACCAGGCGGAGGGTCGCTTCGACCGAGTCCCGGGTCTCGCCCGGCGTGCCGACCATGAGGTTCGCGACCGTCTCGATCCCCGCCGCGCGAGTCGCTCGGAACGCCTCCCGGACCTTCTCGACCGTGATCTTCTTCTTCAGAGCCTCGAGGACCACCGGGTCGCCCGACTCGACACCGTACTGGATCACCCGGCATCCGGCGGCGGCCATCTTCAGCAGGAGCGGCGCGTCCACGCAGTTGACCCGGGCGCTGCACGTCCAGGCGACCCGGGGCCCGCCGGAGGCCATGATGTCGCAGAAGCGCTCGACCCGGTCCCGGTCGAGGGTGAACTCGCTGTCCTTGAAGAGCACCTCCCGGATTCCGAACCGCTCCGCCAGGTGGCGGATCTCCGCGGCGACCCGTTCCGCCGAGTGGGTCCGGTACCTCCTCCCGTGGACGACGAACGCGTCGCAGAAGGTGCAGGGATACGGGCAGCCCCGGCTCGTCACCATCGAGACCACGTGCCGCTTCCCGGAGAACGGCGTGGAGTAGAGCCCGAGAGGAAGGAGCTCGTAGGCGGGCGGGGGCAGGGAGTCGAGGTCGGCGACGGGCGCCCGCGCCCCGTTGACCCGCGGCCGGCCCGCTTCGAGAAAGGCGATCCCGGGGATGCCGTCCGCGGGAAGGGAGGAGGTGATCGCCGCCAGCAGCTCCACCGCGGTCTGCTCGCCCTCCCCGTGCACCGCGTAGTCGACGACTCCCGGCCGGAGGACCTCGGCCGGGAAGAGCGTCGGGTGCACGCCGCCGACGATGACGACGGTGCCCGGGTCGGCCTGCTTGGCCCGCGCGGCCAAGGCGAGGGCGGCCTCCCACACGGCGGTGGAGGCCGAGACGCCGACCACCTGCGGCCGCCAGGCGGCCAGGGCCGTGTCGAGGTCCGCTTCCCAGCGCGGTGCCACCGCGGCATCGAGGATCCGAACCTCGTGCCCGGCCCCGTGGAGGGCGCCCGCGACGTAGGCGAGGCCCATGGGCGGCAGCCGGACGAGCTCGGCCATCGTGCCGTCCCGCGCCGGATGGACCAGGAGGACTCTCATCCCTACGCGACGCCGGGCTCCGCTCCGCGAGAAGCCCCGAGCCGGGAGGAAGCGAAGTCCTTCCCGTCCCGGAGCATCTCGTGGAGCCACGCGTACTCGAAGCGGGCGTTCCGGCCGACGATGGCGAGGTTCGAGAACCGGCTCAGGTGCCCGAGGATCGTGCCCACCGATCGCTCGACGTCGAGGGAGAGGACAGGGTAGGCGCGCTCCAGCCGCACGACCCTCGATCCCACCGCCTCCCGACCCCGGACCCAGCCGATCGCCTCGAGGTGCTTCCGCACGAGCTCGACGAGGTCCGCGTCGTCCGCCGCCCACACGCCGTCCGCCGGTCCGCAGGGAAGCTCGGCGACGAGCGAGGTGTGCCCGGGCGGGCTCATGGCCTCGCTGCGGTTCCGGGGCTCGGTGACGCGGCTGAAGGGAACCCGCGGATCGGGGAAGTAGACCGTGGCCGCGTCGGTCACCGATCGCCGGCGGAGGAACAGGGCCACGAGCACCAGGTTCCGGTAGGTCAGGCGCTGGGCGAGGCGCCGGACGCCGTCCGGGGCCGGAGGGTCCATCCGGGCCACGAGCTGGTCCACGGGGAGCGTGCTCGCGACCGAATCGACGGCGACGCGCCCCGCCCCCGCCACCTCGATGGCGCGGACGTCCGCCCCGTCGTGGAGGATCCGCCGGACCTCCGCGCCCGTGCGGATGCCGTCCGGGCCGCAGCCTCGCGCGAGGGCGTCGGCGAGCATTCCGATTCCGTGCACGGGATAGTAGAAGGCGCCGTCCGCGCTGCGCTGGTCCCGGCGACGCCCGAAGAGCGTGTGGATCAGGAACTGCCGCAGATCGAGGCCGCGCAGTCGGCCGCCGGAGGCCCGGGAGGAGAGGTCCTCGCAGGGGAGGCCCCAGAGCTTGCGGGTATAGCCGAGCAGGAACCGATCGGCCAGCGTGCGGCCGTACCTCCGGACGGCGAGCCTGGCGAAGCTCTCCTGCTCGTGTCCCCGGAGGGCGATGCGCGCCGCGGCCAGGTCGAGGGCCCCGCGGGCGAGGGCTCGCGGCCCGAGATGCGAGAGCACGTCGGCCAGGCGGAACGGGAACCGCATCAGCCGGCCGCCGTCGAAGATGACGCTCGGGCGGTCCACCGGCCGCAGATCCTCGCCGAGGAGGGACTGGACGTCCCGCGTGATCTCGGGGTCCTTGTCGTGGATGCGGTGCGCCCCCGAGTCGAACCGGAAGCCGTCGTGCGCGTACGTGACGCACAGGCCGCCGGGGCGATTCTGGGCCTCGTAGACCGTGGCCGAGAGCCCATGCCGGCGGGCGTAGAAACCCGTCGCGAGGCCGGCGACGCCGCCGCCGAGGACGGCCACGCGACCGGGCAGGCCACGGCCGTCCATGGCCTGGCGCGGCCGAAAGGCACGACCGGCGGGGAGGCTCGCCTCGGGGCTCACGTTCGGGACCGCTATTCGTTGACGTGAACCACCTTCGCGGGCGGGAAGCCGTTGAACCACGTCGCCGAGGCGTTGGAGTAGGCGCCGATGTTCTCGGCGTAGACGAGGTCGCCGATCCCGAGGTCGGGCAGCTCCTCCGCCCGCGAGATGGTGTCGAGCCCGTCGCAGGTCTGGCCGAAGACGGCCGAGATCTCGGTGCGGCCCCGCTTGAACGCCTTCGGGTGGTACTGGATGTGGTCGAAGATGCTCCCCGAGAAGGTGTGGTACACGCTGTCGTCGACGTAGTAGCAGACCCGGCCGTCCCGCACCGCCTTGCCGATCACGCGGGCCACGGAGGTCGCGGCGGTCGCCACCATGTAGCGGCCCGGCTCGGCCAGGATCTCGATGTCGGGCGGGAAGAGGCGCGCGATCTCCGCGTTGACGACGCGGGCGAGGGCGCGGATCGGCTTGACGTGGCGGTCGTAAGGGACGGGGAAGCCGCCCCCGATGTCGAGGATCTTGATCTCGCGGCCGCGGCTCGCCGCCTCGTTGCGAACCGCCGCCGCCATGTTGAGGGCCTGGACGAAGTTCTCGAAGTTGGTGCACTGGCTGCCGACGTGGAAGCTCAGACCCTCGACGACGAGGCCGATCCGGAACGCCTCCTCCAGGAGGTCCACCGCCTCGCCGGGATCGCAGCCGAACTTGGACGACAGCTCCACGACCGAGCCCGTGTTCGGGACCCGGAGGCGCAGGGCGAGGCCCGCGTGCGGCGCGTGCTCCTTGATCTTGGCGAGCTCCGCCCGGTTGTCGTACGTGACGAGGGGCCGGTAGCGGTCGAGGGCCCGCAGCGTCTCCTCGGGCTTGATCGGGTTCGCGTAGACGATCTTGTCCCAGACGAAGTCCTGCCGGGCCCGGGCCGGCAGCCGCTTCACGTTCTCGTACACCAGCATGAACTCGGGGAGCGACGCCACGTCGAAGCTCGCCCCGGCCCGGTAGAGGGTGCGGACGATCTCGGGGGCGGGGTTGGCCTTGACGGCGTAGTAGGCCTGGACCCGGGGCAGGTGCCGCTTGAAGCTCGCGTAGTTGCGGCGGATCTCCTCGTGGTCGATCACGACCACGGGGGTGCCGTGCTTCAGCGCGACCTTCTCCAGCTCGCTTCGCTTCATCCCGCGGTCCCGGCCGGTCAGAAGGCGGGCTCGCTGCCGTCGAGCATCGCCACCTTGTTGTACTTGAAGTACTCGCGGGCGAGCGCCTTCATGAGCGCTCCGCGCCGGTCGTAGAGGCGCCGCAGCTTGCGCGGCTTGTGCCGGGCCAGCGCGTAGTGCGTGAGGAGCGGCATGGCGATCGTGGTGTCGGTGTAGCACACGACCGCGTCGGGGAGCCGGTCGGGGTCGACCTTCCCCCAGCTCACCGCTTCGCTCGGCGTCGCGCCCGAGAGCCCTCCCGTGTCGGGCCGCGCGTCGGTCACCTGGAAGAAGTAGTCCTGGCCGAACTCCTTGATCCGGAGCACCTCCTGGATCTGCGGCTCGGTCTGGAGCATGAAGTTCTTCGGGCTCCCTCCGCCCCAGAGGACGACCGCGCTCCTGCCGCCGGAACGCTTGGCGGCGAGGACGAAGGCGGTCGTCTCGTTGACGTCGATCGACGGGTTGAGCCGCAGCTTGTTGCCGCGCAGCTCCACCCCGGCCACGTTCATGCCGATCGTCGAGTCGCCCGGCGAGGATGTGTAGCAGGGGACCCCGGCCCGGTAGGCCGCGGCCAGCACCGACACGTCCCTGAGCCCCGCCTTCCTCTCCCACTCCGCCGCGTAGCGGCCCAGCAGGTGGTGCAGCTCGGCGGTGCCCATCTCCTTCTGGAACTCGGGCTGGACGAGGATGCCGCGCAGGATCTCGTCCGTCGCCATGAGGCAGTCGCTGTAGCCGAGGAGCACGTCGTAGACCCGGACGATGTCGTTCTCCCGGAGCTCGGTGTCGTCGAAGGTGAAGCTGCCCGCGCGCACCGGGTAGTTCAGGGCGAAGTGGAGGTCGTGGTAGAGGTTGGCGCCGGTGGCGACGATCCAGTCGACGAAGCCGGCCTTGATCAGGGGAACGATCGAGGAGCAGCCCATGCCGGCCGGCGTGAGCGCGCCGGAGAGGCTCATCCCGACCGTCACGTCGGGCGCGAGCATCTTCTCGGTGAAGAGCCGGCAGCCCTCGCGGAGACGCGCCGCGTTGTAGGCGAGGAACGTCGAGTCGAGGAGGTCCGCCGCCTTCTCTCGTCCCTTGATCCCCTTCGGCAGGATGCGCGGGCCGGAGAGGAACTTGTGCCGGTGCGGCAGCTTCTTCTTCTTCAGCCACTCCGGCGTCTGCGACAGGTCCTCGCGGTAGCGGCGGTGGGTCTTGGGCATCGTGCTCCTTGGCGCGGCTCCCGACGGACGGGGCGGCGGGGCGTCCGGGCCGAACGCCGATTGTAGCGGCGCGAGCGGCTGCCGCGCCACCGCGACCGGGCCGGGGCAGGGCCCTGCTCGTTTCTCCGGCGCTCGGGTCCAGCGCCCGGCCGAGAGGTGCGCCGTCCCGGCTTCGAGGAACCCGAGTGCGGTACGATCCCTGCTCCATGCCGAACGCCATGGACCAGACCGCTCCGACTCCGGCGGATCTCGGCTACTCGATGCCGGCCGAGTGGGAGAGGCACGAAGCGACCTGGCTGGGCTGGCCTCGCCATCCCACCGACTGGCCCGGCAAGCTCGACACGATCCGCTGGGTCTACGGCGAGATCGTGAGGAAGATCGTCCCCGGGGAGGACGTGCGTCTCCTCGTCGCCTCCGCGGCCGAGGGGCGGCTCGCCCGGCGCCGGGTGTCCGCCGCCGGGGCCGCGCTCGGGAGGGTGAGGCTCGTCCACCACCGGACGAACCGGGGCTGGACCCGCGACAGCGGGCCCATCTTCGTGCGGCGGCCGGGACGCCCCGCGGAGACGGCGATCGTCCACTGCCACTTCAACGGCTGGGCGAAGTACGCCGACTGGGCGAGGGACCGCCGCGTCCCGGAGACGGCGGCCCGCCTGCTCGCGAAGCGCCTCTTCCGGGCGCGCGTCGGGCGCCGTCCCTTCGTCCTGGAGGGAGGCGGCATCGACGTCAACGGACGGGGCACGCTGCTCACGACCGAGGAGTGCTACCTCTCCCGGCGGACGCAGGTCCGGAACCCGGGCCTCGGGCGCAAGGGCTTCGAGACGGCGGTGCGGGCGTGGCTGGGCGCGACGAACGTCTTCTGGCTCGGGCGGGGGGTGACGGGCGACGACACCCACGGCCACGTCGACGACATCTGCCGCTTCGTCGGTCCGAGGACGATCGTTCTCGTCCGGGAGACCCGCCGCGCCGACGTCAACCACCGGCCCCTCGCCGAGAACTGGGAGAGGATCCGCGACCTGCGGCTCGAGGACGGCTCGAAGCCCGAGGTCGTCGCCCTGCCCATGCCGGCGCCTCTCTTCCACGACGGCGTTCGCCTGCCGGCCAGCTACGCGAACTTCTACGTCGCGAACGCGGCCGTCCTCGTGCCGACCTTCAACGACCCGAACGACCGGGTCGCCCTGGGCATCCTGGCCGAGCTCTTCCCGAAGCGGGCCGTCGTGGGCATCCACTCCGTCGACCTGGTGCTGGGCTTCGGCACGCTCCACTGCCTGACCCAGCAGCAGCCGGCGTAGAGCGGAGACCCGACGATGAGCGCGCGCCTGGCGGTCGTCTCCGACATCCATGGGAACCTGCCCGCCCTGGTGGCGGTCTCGGCCGACATCCAGCGCTTCGGGGTCGAGAGAGTCGTCGATCTCGGGGACTCGCTCTCCGGGCCGCTCTGGCCGGCGGAGACGGCGCAGTTTCTGAGAGATCGGGGCTGGCCGGCCCTGGCCGGCAACCACGAGCGGCAGCTCCTGGCCTGCGCCCGGGAGCGCGGAGGGCCCTCGGACCAGTTCGCGTTCGAGGCGGTCTCTCCCGGCGTGCGCGAGTGGCTCGCGGCACGGCCGGCGACGATGTGGACGGGCGAGGGAATCCTGGCCTGTCACGGCACGCCGGCGTCGGACGACACCTACCTCCTCGAGACAGTCGACGCCAACGTGGGGGGCGGGCTCCGGGCGGCCACGCGGGAGGAGGCGGGCGCACGCCTTTCGGGGGTGGCCGCCCGTCTCGTGCTCTGCGGGCACAGCCACGTGCCGAGGCTCGTCCGGCTCGACGACGGGCGGCTCGTCCTCAACCCGGGCTCAGTGGGAGTGCCGGCCTACGAGGACGACGCGGGCGTGCGACACGTCGTCGCGAACGGCAGCCCGCACGCCCGCTACGCCATCGTGGACCTCGGGCCCGACGACGTCGAGGTCGTGCAGCGTCTCGTCGCCTATCCGTGGTGGGAGGCGGTGGAGCGGGCGCGGCGGAACGGGCGCGAGGACTACTGCCGCTGGCTGACCGGGTGGCCTTGAGTGGGCCGCGCCCGCTCGCGCCGGGCCACGCCCCACGCGGGTCGGCGGACGGGTGACAAGCCGAGCGATCAGTGGCAAGCCGCTCCGGAAAAGAACGACTGCACCGCGTGCTCGAGGTTGGCTCCGCGGAGCTGGCCGCTGTCCACCGCGCGCGTGAACCACTGCGAGTACGGCTGCGGAGCTTGCGCCACCGCCTGTCTGTAGCCGGCATACACTGCCGCGGCCAGGGCGTGCATTCCGTCGTCGTGGTCGCGCCAGTAATCGCAGGGGTTGCGGCCGACGCCGAACCTGTCGCTCACGATCTCCTCGAGAGCCTCCACAGAGTCCTCTTCGATGTAGCTCGCCGTCGTGTTGTATCCGAACGAGGGATCATGGCGCTGGACCTCGCGTCTCACGAGCCCGTCCCTCCCAAGCAGGTCGACGGCTCTCCTGACGCCGCGATCCTCCTTGGGGTAAGGCGGGTGCATGGACTCGTGAATGGCGTTGTGCAACACGATGCCGAATGGGTACGAGACATGGGTCAGGAACCGCAGGCCGGTGATGCGGATTCCGTGCGGTTCGGAATAGGCGAGCAGGTAGACCCTGATCGTGGCCGACGGCAGCGCAAAGCCGAGGTAGCTCTCGATCACGGGGACGACGTCGTACTTCTCGAGGTCGGGAGGCAGCTCCGCGATGCGCTTCTCGATCTTCGGCTTGGCACTCGTCGTCCAATATCCCGGGAAGCCGACCCGCTCCAGCGCCCTCAGCGCCGCCTCCAGCGACGGCCGGGCCGTTTCGTAGTTCTTCCACGACTCCGCGTCCCAGTAGGTCGTCTTCTTGAGGGCGGCCTCCATCACGGAGCTGTCGTGCGCCGTACGGATCATGTCGGGCAGCGTCTCGTCGTCCACCGCGGAGTAGTAGAGGGCCAGCCGCGCGGAGACGATTCCGTGGCCTTCGTCCTTGATGACGTGCTTCAGTCGGAGAAACGCCGCCTCCTCGTCCGGCGTGAACAGCGGATGGAAATGGGCGTACTCGGCCCGATAGTAGTCGAGGTAGAAGGGGTCGCCGCTCAACGCATTCAACAGGCAGAGGGCGTCGTACTTGAGCGAAGGTCGAAGCTCCCAGCCGGTCGTGGTGTGGAGGGGCGCCGTCTGCGCCGGAGGGCGTGATGCCTGCGCGGCGCCGGCTGAGAGGACGACGAGGCAGACCAGACCCGGACACCAGCGACTGTGCATTCTCCGATGCTAGAGAGCCGAGCCGGTGCCTGTCTTGAATCCATTTGCGGCCCATCGCCATGCCCGTGGCCCGGCGCCGGTCAGCTGCTTCACGCTGCGCGTCATGTGCGACTGATCGGCGAAGCCGAGTTCCGCCGCGATCGTCGCCAGCGGCATCTCGGTCTCCTGAATCGACCGCAAGGCGCGCCGGGCGCGAGCACGCGCACGGAAGGCTTCCGGCGAAACGCCGAACACCTGGGAAAAGCCGCGGGACACGGTCCACGGCGCGAGCCCGTTCTCCTGAGACCATTCCCGCAGGCTCACGCACGGTTCCGCCAGCAGCGCGTCTGCCAGGCGGTCGGGCCAGTCGGAGCTCTGCCGTCGCCACCGCCGCGCGCTCGAAACCAGCAGGTGCACGGCGTCGCGGCCGCTCCTCTCGGCCACTCGCGCCACGAGATCGGGATCGGTCACCCGCGCCGTCCCCGGCGGTTGGTGGTGACGTCGAGCCAGGCTCAAGTTGAGCACGGTCGTTCCCATCTCGAAGGAGCGGTCCAGGTGTGCTTCAAACCGGTCGTGGAACACCACGTCGCCGGCGTTGACCGTGAGACGTCCTTGGTCTCCCGCCTCTTCGTATCCGCCGGACAGCACCAGCGACGCGTAGGCTTCGGCATGGACGTGCCGCGCCAGCGACGAGGTACGGATGATCTGCCGCAGGCGCATCCACGCGAGTATGCATCGGAACGGCTGACGGGCTTGGTCTGTTCCCCCGGGTCGAGGTCGAGGTGGTCGAGCAACGGCCGAGCGCCTCGATCTCCCGCAGCCGCATGAGCGTCGGGTTCTGCTCGAGGATCCGCGCCGTGTTGGCCTGGGAGCGCATGGCCGCGGTCTCCTCGGGGCGCGTGATGAGCGCGGCCTCGGCGGTCAACTGGGGCGGAACGGTGACCTTCCTCGAGCACGCGCGAGAGCACAGTCCGACGCCTCGTGGCCCATCATTCGAGCCGGAACGTTTCCGCCCGCTCGAGCGCGGCGCCGCTCATCGTGTCCACCACGCGTAGCTGGAACTCGTAGGCGCCGCTCATCAGGCCTTCGAGAGGGAGGCCGAGCAACCGCATCACGGGGCCGCCGGGCACGGTCGCGATCGGCTTGCGCTCGCTTCTCCGGACCTCGGCGCCGCTCGCATCCTGCAAGAGGTAGGAGGCTTCCACTCTCGCCGTGCCCTGGGCGTCCTTGGCCGCGCCGAAGACCTGGAACTGGCAGTAGAGGATTCCGGACGGCTTGAAGACGCGGTGCGCTTTGAGCACCGGCTCGGGGCGGGCGCCCGGCCGCACCTCGTCCGTGAGGATGGGAGTGGACAGACGCAGACCCGAGAGGGCCGGCACCTCGAACCGCGCGGTCACCGCGCCAATGCGACCACTGCCCTCGGCCTTGGCGACCACCCGCGCCTGCGATACGCCAGGCGCAAGCTCGAACTCGCGTGTGAACAGCGACCACCCTCCCGGCGCGGCGCGCTGGATCTCGAGCTTCTCGTCCGCTCGCGCGACCGCACCCGTGTCGCGGTGGGTGGCCAGGATGGTCAGGTCGAGCGTCGCCCGCTGCTCGTCCTCGCCCGATCGGAGGTCGAGACTTCGCAAGTCGGCCTCGACCGCCACGAGCACCCGCGCCTTGCCGGGCTTCGGCTCGTCGAAGACGTAGGCCATCGCGCGCAGGGGGATCCCGTCGGAGTCGACGGCGCTCGTGAGCGCGCGCGCCGTCTCGAGGTCGCCGCCCGCGGCGTCCGCTCCCGCGCCACTGGACCGCTCGCGCTTGGAGCCCTGGGTCGGCGCGGCGAGCGCCAACCCCTCGGCCGTGCCCAGTGTGTAGCCCTTGCGGGCCCGCACGCGCACTCCCGGTCGCTTCACCTTGACTTTCAGGCTCCGCCAGGCGCGCGCGCCCTTGCCAGGCGGTGCGTAGTAACCGAGCAGGTAGTAGACACGCGATTCGTCCAGGATCCGGCGCGCGCCTCCGGCGAGGTCGTTGGTGCTGCTGACAGCGAGGCCGCCCGTGTCCTCGGCCAGGCCGACGCTGCCCTGGGACTCGAAGTTGACGCGCTCCAGCTCGACCAGAGCCTGCTCCTGGGGCGATGGAGGGAGCCCGCTGAAGGCGGCCGTGGCCTCCTCGATCGAGGCGACGAGTCCGCGGGCGTCGACGAAGTTGACGACGAGATTGGCCTCGCGGCAAGCCCCCGCCACCTGCTGCACCAGGGGCAGTTCCTGGTCGCTCAGGAAACCCTCGGAAAAGAGGAACAGCTCCTTCCTTCCTCGCAAGCCGGTGAGGCTGAAGACGGCTCGCTCGACCCCGGCCATGATCGCGCGTGTGCGGTCGCGACGGAGCGAGTCGAGCTCACTCGCCCGCATCTGCACCATCTGCGCGCAGAGTCCCGGGTTCTCGGGGGCGCAGACCCTGGTGCCGATCCAGCGCTTGACGACGCGGCCGGTGATATCCGTGCCCGGGATGACGGGGGCGGGGGCGGCGGCCGCGCCCGGCCGTGACGTACCACTGGACGTGTCGTTGGCCGCCTCGAAGAGGTTGATCCGGTAGGCTTCCCAGTCGCTCATGAACTGGGACGCCGACTCTGCGACCTTGTGGCCGCGGAGGGTGTCCGCGAGCGCGTGCAGATCTTCCCGACCCTCGGGCCAGCGGACGCTCCACCAGAGCAAACCGCTCGTGCTGCCGAGCGTCACCTCGTCGCCCGTGCCGAACGCTCCTTCCATGAGGTGTGTGAGCGCCTTAACGAGAGGGGGGATCTCGGGTGGGGCGAGGCCCAGGTCGTCGACCAGGATCACGACCGCCCGCTCGGGAATGCGCGGGGAGCGGAGGTTCGTGGCGACTGGCGACGACGCGGCGGGCTCCGCCGCTGGCCGGTCGCCGAGGTCGACCGCCTCGAAGCTCGTGACCTCCTGGGGCTTGCCGCCCTCGGTGATCTCGAAGTCCTCCGCCTTGAGGCCCCGCACCGGTCGGCCGGCCTTGTCGAGGACGACGGCGTCGACGGTGATCAGCTCGACCGCCGAGCGGAAGACCGGCACCTTCTCCTGCGCTCCGACCAGCGAAGGGAGGGCCAAGACGAGCGTCGTGAGGATTGCAGGACGGCCCATGCCGCACCTCCTGCGAGACGAACAGGATCCTACTCGATCGTCGCTGCCTTGAAAGCCCGGTACGAGCGCTCTGCCCCCGCGGCACGAGCGGGACGAGGGGCGGAAGGGTGGCGCCGTCCTCGCGACGATCGGCCTCGTTTCTTTCCTCGTCGCGGCAATTCGGAGAATCCCTCGAGAGACGAAGCTAGACGACCTTCACGACGCGGCCGGCGAGGCCCCCCTCGCCGACCACGACCGACAGGCGGCCCTTCTCGGCCACCCTCTCGAGCGCCTCGATCTCCCGCAGCCGCATGAGCGTCGGGTTCTGCTCGAGGATCCGCGCCGTGTTGGCCTGGGAGCGCATGGCCGCGGTCGCCTCGCGGCGCGTGATGAGCGCGGCCTCGGCCGCCTTCTGCGCCTCGATGACCTTGTTCATGAGCTCCTTCATCTCGCCCGGCAGGATGACGTCCCGGATGCCGAGCGACACGACCTCGAGGCCGATCGCCGACAGCCGCTCTCGCAGCGCGGCGTCGAGCTCGCGGCCCACCGCCTCCTTCTCGCCGAGCAGCGCCTCCAGCGTCCGCGCGCCCACGACGGCGCGCAGAGCCAGCTGCGCCTCCCGGTAGAGGGCCACGCGGTGGTCCTCGACCGTGGTCACGGCCCGGAGGGCGTCGACCACCTTGTAGATCACCACCGCGTTCAGGCGGAGGGTGACCTTGTCGGCGGTCATGATCTCCTGGCCCGGGACGTCGACCATCAGCTCGCGCTGGTCGACCGGCACGACCGCCGCGCGGGCGACGCCCTTCCAGAGCGCGTAGCCGCCCGGGGCGAGGGTCGCCTCGTGGCCGCCGTCGCGGAAGAGCAGGCCCACGTGGCCCGTCTCGACCGAGATCGGCTCGAGCAGCGCGGCCGTGCCCGACAGGGCCAGGACCGCGGCCAGCAGCTCGTGCTCCACGAGCAGGGCGCGCGCGTCCACGACTCGAGGCGCACCTCGCGCAGCGCCGTCCAGAGCGCGTGGACGCCCGGCTGCAGCACGCCCTCGAAGGCGCTGTCCCGGAAGACGAGCGCCCGCTCGTGCTCGAGGACCTTCACACGACGCAGAATCACGACGAACACCTCCTCCCTCACGACCGACGACTCAACG
>DATJYX010000139.1:0-7944 GCA_035577965.1 Vicinamibacteria bacterium
GGTGTTGGCGACGCCGGTGAGGTTGCCCACGCTCTCGAGGGAGCTGACGTCGGGCATGACCGCGCCGGGCAGGATGCGCAGGAGCTCCAGGGGGCTGCGGCCGACGGTGGACATGTTGTCGATCTGCTCGGCCGTGATCAGGCCTTCGCGGGCTCCGGTCTGGGTCTGGATCATCTCGCGCTGGGCGGTGACCTCGACCTTCTCGGTCTGGGCGCCGACCTCGAGGGTGAGGTCGAGGCCCGCGGCTTCTCTCTGGTTGATGCGAAGCGCCTTCTTCTCGACGGTCTTGAAGCCGGCGATCTCGACCCGGACGGCGTAGCTGCCGGGCGTCACCGCGCCGAAGTAGTAGCCTCCCTTGGCGTCGGTGACGACGTTGCGGCTGAACTTGGTCGCCTCGTTCTGGAGCGTCACGGTCGCGCCCGGCACGACGGCTCCCGTCGTGTCGGTGATCGACCCGCGGACGCTGCCGGTGTCCTGCGCGAACGCCGCGCCGGCCGCCAGCACCACGAGGAGAGCCAAGGCGATGCGGCTAAGAGTCCGCATGCTCTCGAACCTCCTTGCAGCCCCTTTCGGGACCGCGTTGCACGGACTTGAGCCCACCCGCCCGCGGGGCCCTGGGGATGAGCCTCCGCGATCGAGTCCATCTCGGATGCGGGAGGCATTCTGTTCAAAAACGTGAACGACTGTCAAGAATTTCCGGGGTGGCACATAAAGCCTATGCGATCGAGGTTCTGAACAGGGTCAGTCGAGGGAACCGATGCGTGGCGGCAGGGGGTGCCGGCGACGCGGGCCGGGGGTGGCACGGTCTATAATGGCGCTCTTGTTTCCGACGGCCGCGGGCGCCCGGCGCGGGCCCCGGCCACACCCTGAGTCCCTTGGCTGCCTTGCACCCTCGTCTCGGAACCGCAGGCCGGCTCCTCGTCCTGGCCCTCGTCTCGGCACTCGGCGGCCCGGCGCGCGCGGCCCAGGATGCCGAGCTCGACTCGCTCCTGTCGCGGGCGCTCGTCCTCCACCAGTCGGGCGACCTCGAGGGCGCGGCGGCCCTCTACGTCCAGATCCTGCGCGTCGTGCCCCGCGCCTCCCGGGTGCGGTCGAACCTCGGCGCCGCGTGGGCCGGCCTCGGGCGCTACGAGGACGCGATCGACCAGTACCGGCAGGCGCTGGCGCAGGAGGACGACCCGTCGATCCGCCGGAACCTGGCCGTGGCCCTGGTGAGGACGGGGCAGATCCGGGACGCCGCGGCCGAGTCCGAGCGCGCCCTCCTCTCGCGCCCCGACGACCGGGACGCCCTCCTCCTGCTCGCGGACTGCCGCATTCGTCTGGGGGAGACGCAGGCCGCCATCGACATCCTGAAGCCCGCCGCGGCCGCGGCGCCCGACGACAAGGCCCTCGCCTACCTCCTCGGGACCGCCCTCCTCGACGCGAACCTCACGGGGGAGGCCCAGATCGTGATGGACCGCCTCTTCCGGGACGACTCGCCGGAGTCCCACGTCCTCCTCGCCACGATGCACGAGCGGCGCAAGGACTGGGAGAGCGCGCTCGCCGAGGTGGAGAAGGCGCGGGCCGGCAACCCGAGCATGCGTCTCGTCAACTTCCTCTACGGCGAATGCCTCATGAAGGAGAGGAACGACTGGGCCGGGGCCGCGGCGGCCTTCCGGAAGGAGCTGGAGATCGACCCCAACCACTTCGAGTCGAACCTCCTGCTGGGCACGCTCCTGCGCGAGGAAGGCCGGCACGAGGAAGCCCTCCCGTACCTCACCCGCGCCTCCCGGGCGCGAGGCACCGACCTCGCCGTGCAGTTCTCGCTCGGCGCCGTCTACCTCGGCCTCGGCCGCACTGCCGAGGCCGAGCCGCTCCTCGAGGGGGTCGAGGCCGCCGTGCCCGGCCACGTGCCCACCCACATGCAGCTCGCGATCCTGTATCACCGGCTGGGCCGGCCCGAGGAGGCGGCGCGGGAGCGGGCGGCCGTGCAGCGGCTCCAGAAGGACGCCGAGACGCGCTCCTTCCAGGGGGTGCGGGAATCCGTCTCCGACCTCATCGGCAAGTCCGCCGGACCGGCGGGGTCGGAGCCGAAGACGCCGTGAGCCGCGGGCTCCTCCAGCTCGTCGGGGCCCTGTCGATGGGGGGCGCTCTCGCGAGCGCGGCGACGCCGACCGTGGTCCGCGGCACGGTGACCGTGAAGGGCGTGAAGACGAACGCGGACGCCGTGGTGACCCTGGAGGGCCCCGGGCTGAAGCTCACCCCCCCCGCCGAGCCGTCGAAGATCGACCAGAAGGGCTTCCGGTTCATCCCCCACGTCACCGTGGTCCAGACCGGCGGGGCGATCCGCTTCCTGAACAACGACCCCGAGCCGCACAACGTCTACTCCCCCGAGGGCCGGTACAACCTCGGCACCTGGCCGACCGGCGACACGAAGGACTACGTCTTCAAGAAGGCGGGCGTCTACAGCCAGCTCTGCAACATCCACCCCGACATGCTGGCGTACGTCGTCGTCGTGGACACCCCCTACTTCGCCGTCACCGACGCGACGGGCGCCTTCCTCATCCGGGACGTGCCCCCCGGGAAGTACAAGCTCGTCGTGTGGCACGAGAAGAAGGACGGCCTGGAGCAGGACGTGGAGGTCACGCCCGGGAAGCCGCTGAGGGTCGACCTGGTGCTCGAGAAGTGAGGGATCCCTCGTCGCCCCGGACGCCGGCTGCGAGACGCCGCTCCCGCCGGCGCTTCGTCGTGGCGGCGGGAACGAGCGGGCTCGTCGCCGGCGCCCTCGGGCTCGTGGGCGCTCTCGCGCGCTCGGTCGTCCCGGACGTGCTCTACGAGCCTCCGCGGCGCTTCCCGGTCGGCCGCCCGGCGGACTTCCCGCCGGGCAGCGTCACCTTCGTCTCCGAGCGCCGCCTCTTCGTGTTCAACACCCCGACCGGCTTCTACGTCGTCTCGGCCGTCTGCACCCACCTCGGGTGCAACGTGAACCACGAGCCGGGCCGGGGCTTCGCCTGTCCCTGCCACGGCAGTGCCTTCGAGGAGGACGGCCGCGTCCGCAAGGGGCCCGCGGCCTGGCCCCTGCCGCGCTTCGCCGTGGTTCTGACGCGGCGGGGCGAGCTGGTGGTCGACACCCGGCGCACGGTGGGCCCCGACTTCCGGCTCCGCGCATGAGCGACCGCCGCCGTCCCGGGGGCGGCTCCTGGCCCGCGCCCGAGGGCTCCGCCCTCGCCCGGCTGTGGCGCAACCGCGTCGTCCGGTCGGTCTTCCGCGTGGGTTGGCCGCGCACGCGCCAGGACCGCCTGCGGGCGATGCTCGCGAGCCTCGTCCTCCACCTGCACCCGACCCGCGTGCGCGCGCACGTCCTGCGCCCGTCCACCACGCTCGGCCTCGGCCTCGTCAGCTTCTACCTCTTCCTCGTGCTGACCGTGTCCGGCCTCGCCCTCATGCTCTACTACGTGCCGCACCCGGACGCGGCGTACCGCAGCATGAAGGATCTCGAGTACGCCGTGACGTTCGGGATGTTCCTCAGGAACGCCCACCGCTGGGCCGCCCACGGCATGGTGGCGGTCGTCTTCCTGCACCTCTGCCGGGTCTTCTTCACCGGCGCCTACAAGCCGCCCCGGGAGTTCAACTGGGTGGTCGGGGTCCTGCTGCTCCTCCTCACCCTCGCTCTGTCCTTCACCGGCTACCTGCTCCCGTGGGACCAGCTCGCGTTCTGGGCGATCACCGTGGGCACGGCCATCGTGGCCTACTTCCCGGTCCTCGGGCCCCAGGTGCGGTACCTCCTCCTGGGCGGCCACGAGATCGGCCAGGCGGCGCTCCTGCGCTTCTACGTGCTGCACTGCCTGATCCTGCCCCTCGCCATGGCCTGCCTCGTGTCGCTCCACTTCTGGCGGGTGCGCAAGGACGGCGGCCTCGGCGCGCCGCCGGGGCGCCTCCACCGCCGCGTCCTCGCCTGGCCGCACCTCGTCTTCCGCGAGCTGCTCGTCCTCCTCCTCGTCCTGGTCGTCGTCCACGCATGCGCGCTCCTCTTCGACGCCCCGCTAGAGGGCATCGCCGACGCGACCCGCACCCCGAACCCGGCGAAGGCGCCCTGGTACTTCCTGGGCCTGCAGGAGCTCGTCCACTACGGGGCGATCCTCGGAGGGGTCGTCGTTCCCTTCGCGATCGTCCTCGCCCTCCTCGCCCTGCCGTACCTCGACCGGCACCCGCGGGGGGTGGGTGTCTGGTTCGCCCCGGAGCGACGGCTCGCGAACAGCGTGTTCGCGGCCCTTGCCCTGGCCGTGGTGGCGGTCACGGTCGTGGGCACGTTCTTCCGCGGCGCCAACTGGGCCTGGGTGTGGCCGTGGTGAGGGCGCGGGGGCTCGGCCGCCGCCTCTCGCCGGCCCTCCTCGCCGCCTTCGGTCTGCTGTCCCTCGCCCTCGCGGCGACCGTCGTCTGGGCGATGGTGAAGGAAGCCCGCGCCGAGTGGAGGCTGCAGCAGGCCCGCTACCGGGCGCTCGAGGCGCGCGAGACGGCTCCGGTATCGGACGAGGACGGGACGTCGGGGATCCAGCAGATCTGGCTCGCCGACCTCGACCGAGTGGATCGTTGCACGACGTGCCACCTCGGCATCACCGCACCCGAGCGGCAGCGTGCCCCGCAGCCGTTCCGAGCCCATCCCGGGCGCTGGCTCGAGACCCACCGGCCCGACCGCTACGGCTGCACCGCGTGCCACGGCGGGCAGGGCGAGGCGACGACGTTCCGCGGCGCGGCCCACCGGCCCCTCCCCGACTGGTCGGAGCCCATGGCCTCGCGGGAGCTCATGGAGGCCCGCTGCGGCACGTGCCACCGCGAGCGGCGGCCGAAGGGCACGGACTGGCTGGCCCGGGGCCGGTCGCTCATGGCCGACCGCAACTGCGTCGCCTGCCACGAGGTGCCCGGCCACGACCCGGCCGAGGTGCGGGCGCCGCGGCTCGACGGCCTCGCGCTCAAGGTCCGGCCCGCGTGGCTCCGCGGCTGGCTCAGGAGGCCGAAGAGCTACCTGCCGAAGTCGCGGATGGGGGACTTCCGGCTGTCCGAGCGGGACGTCGAGGCCCTCACCGCGTTCCTGCTCCAGCCGCACGGCCGGCTCGCCCTCGACGCCGCGGACTGGTCGAGGGCGAACGTCGAGCGAGGCGGCGAGATCTTCCGCCGCTCGCGCTGCGTGACCTGCCACGAGGTGAACGGCCGCGGGGGGACGCTCGGCCCCGACCTCAGCCACGTGGGGGCCAAAGCCTCGCGCGACTGGCTCTACAGCTGGATCCGCGACCCGCACCGCTTCCAGCCGAAGACGCTCATGCCGCGCTTCCGCTTCGCGGACGACGAGGCGCGAGACCTCGCCGCCTACCTGTCGTCGGAGCTCGGCGATCCCCCGAAGGACTTCGGCGGCAGCGACGCTCCGCCCTCCGCGGCCCTGGCGGAGGAGGGGCGCGGCGTCTTCGAGAAGCGCGGCTGCTACTCGTGCCACGAGCTCGAGAGCTTCCCCGCCCTCGCCCGCATCGGCCCGAAGCTCGGGGCGATCGGCGACCGGGTCCTCGAGCCGGCGCCCCTCGTCGCAGGGGGGATCGAGCCCACGCTGCCGAACTGGCTCTTCACCAAGGTGAGCGGCCCCGAGCGCGTCCTGGAGTCGGCGCGGATGCCCACGTTCGGCTTCGCCGAGGACGAGGCGGCCGCGGTCACGGTGGCCCTCCTCAGCCTCCGGGCGAAGGAGACGCCCGCCGCTCGCACCACGCACGACCCCGTCCGTCCGGCCTGGGTGCCGCAGGGGGAGGTCGGTGCGCTCGTCCGCCGCTACCGCTGCCTGTCCTGCCACACGCTCGGAGGCTCCGGGCACCTCACGACCGCCGGCACGCCGCTCTCCACCGTCGCCCTCGATCGCATCGGCTCGCAGCTCACCCGGGACCACCTGGAGCGGTTCATCGCGAGCCCGTACGGCGTCCGGGTGGCCCTCCCGGTGCGCATGCCGCACCTCAACGTGTCGCCCGAGGAGGCACGGACGCTCGCCGCCTACCTGTCGACGGTGATGGTGGACGACGCGGTCGAGGGACTCGTGCCGACCGACGGAGCCACCGTGGCGCGGGGCCGGGAGCTCTTCGACCGGCACGGCTGCATCGCCTGCCACATCGCGGGCGAGAAGGGCGGCTACGTGGGCCCGGAGCTGAACGGCAGCGGGGCGCGGCTGAAGCCGGGCTGGACCGTGGCCTGGCTGCTGGAGCCGGAGCGCTGGAAGCCGAGGACGCTGGAGCCGGACCACGGCCTCACCCGGCCGGAGGCTGAGGCCCTCGCGGCCTACGTGCTGAGCCTGCCGGCGAGGAAGGCGAAGGGGGGGGGACGGTGAGACGGTGGCGCCTGGCGGCGGCGGCCGCCCTCGCGTCACTCGCGTGCCGGGCTCCGGCGCCGGCCGCGAGGGACGCGTTGCAGGCGGCCTTCAAGGACGACGCTCTCACGGCGTCGGAGGCGCGCGGCCACCGGCTCTTCCTGGAGCGCTGCGCGACCTGCCACGGGCCGCAGGGCCGGGGCGACGGCCAGAACGCCTACAATCTCGAGCCCGCCCCGCCGGACTTCGGGGAGTCGCTCGTCAGGGTGACGGTGGACGAGCGCCGCCGCATCATCGAGGGCGGGACGGCGTCCGTCGGGCGCTCGCCGCTCTGCCCGCCTCGGGGCCGCTCCCTCGGCCCGGACGACGTGGACGCTCTCCTCGCCTGGCTGGACGTCGCTTCCCGGCCCGGGCCGGAGCCGGAGCGAGACCGCACCCCGGCGCGCCGGCGCTGACGGCTTGATTGGATCAAAGTAGGGCCATACCATGGGTTATGGCCACCCACACCGTCAAGACGACCTACGCTCTCGACATCGACACCGTGCGCACCCTCGAAGACCTGGCCCGGCGGTGGAACGTCTCCAAATCGGAGGCCCTCCGGCGGGCCATCCGTGCCTCCTCGGCCCAGGCGCCCCCGGAGGGGCTCACCGCTGTCCAGGCCCTCGACCGCGTGCAGCGCTCGCTCTCGCTCACGCCCAGGGGCGCCGCGCGCTGGACGGCAGCCGCTCGCCGGGAGAGAGGGGAGCGCTCCCGGAGGCACGAGGCCCGGGGCCGGTGATCCACCTCGACACGAGCTTCCTCGTCCGCGCCCTCGTGGCGGGCACGAGCCAGGACCGGGCGGTCCGAGCCTGGCTGGCCGCGGGAGAGCCCCTCGCCATGAGCGCCATAGCCTGGGCGGAGCTCCTGTGCGGACCGATCGGGGCGGCGGACCTGGACCTCGTCGTCCGGATCGTGCCCGACCGAGCAGCCTTCACCGAGGGCGATGCGGCGCTCGCCGCTCGCCTCTTCAACGAGTCCGGGCGACGCCGGGGGTCGCTCGCCGACTGCATGATCGCGGCGGCGGCAATCCGCACCGGGGCCTCGCTCGCCACGACGAACGCGAGAGACTTCGTGCGTTTCGAGCCGGCGGGGTTGAGCCTCGACGGCTGACGGCGAGTTCCGGGCCGCACACCTCGGGGTGAAAGGCCCGGGTGGACGGGATGGTGCTGGCGGCCGCTCGCCCGACCGGCTCCTGCTTGGTGCGCGCGGACGACGGCTCGACGGCCGCTGGGTCGAGCGCGCCCGGAATCGACCCTGGACGCAGGGCCGGTGCCTTCGCTATGTTCGGATGGTTCCACGGAGGTCTTGGGGGTGAAACGGTCCTTGAAGCTCGCTCTCTCGGTCGGGGTCCTGGCCGGTGTCGCCGCGATCGAGCGTCCGGCGGCCGGGAGCGGCGAGGGATCCTCGCTCGAGGGAGCCGCCAGCCTGGCCCCGATCGTCGTGGACTAACTTCGAGAGGGCGGTGGCGGCGAACCCGGAGTTCGACGAGGCCATGAGCGGCCTCGGCGCCGCCCTGATGGCGACGGGACGCGTGGACGACGCGATCGCCCAGTACGAGAAGGCGCTCGCGCTCAACCCGGAGAACGGGG
>DATJYX010000140.1:0-31733 GCA_035577965.1 Vicinamibacteria bacterium
GTGAAGAACATCGAGGAGATGGGGGAGGGCACGTTCTGGAAGGTCACGATCTCCTTTCTCATCGGCGCCGCCTGCTCGGCGATCGCCGGCTTCATCGGGATGTTCGTCTCGATCCGGGCCAACATCCGCACCGCGACCGCGGCCCTGACGAGCCTCAACAAGGCGCTGCGGATCGCGCTTCGCGGCGGCGCCGTCTCCGGCCTCGCGGTGGTGGCGATGAGCCTCCTCGGCGTGGGCGGGCTCTTCTGGCTCTTCGACGGCATGCACAACTACCAGCACGTGCCCCTCCAGATCGTCGGCTTCGGCTTCGGGGCGAGCTTCGTGGCCCTCTTCGCCCAGCTCGGGGGCGGCATCTACACGAAGGCCGCCGACGTGGGTGCCGACCTCGTGGGCAAGGTCGAGGCGGGGATCCCCGAGGACGACCCCCGCAACCCCGCGGTCATCGCCGACCTCGTGGGCGACAACGTCGGGGACTGCGCCGGCCGCGGCGCCGACCTCTTCGAGTCCACGGCCGCCGAGAACGTGGGGGCCATGATCCTCGGCATCGCCCTCTACCCGGTGTTCGGGATGGGGGGCATCCTCTTCCCGCTCCTCGCCCGCGCCTTCGGCCTCATCGCGACGATCGTGGGCGTCCTGAGCGTCAAGGTGAGGGAGGACGAGGACCCGATGAACGGCCTCAACCGCGGGTACCTCGTGACCACCATACTGGCCATGATCGGCTTCGCGACCGCCGTCTACCTGCTGCTGCGTCCGGTCGCGGGCTCGACCCAGGAGGCGCAGCCGGGCTACCTGCTCGGCGCCGGCGTCGTGGGCATCCTCACCGCCTACGCGTTCGTCTGGATCACCCAGTACTACACCGAGTACAAGTACCGGCCGGTGCAGTCGATCGCCGACGCGAGCCGGACCGGGCCCGCCACCAACGTGATCACCGGCCTCGCCGTGGGCATGGAGTGCACCGGGATGCCGGTGATCGTCATCTCGATCGCCCTCATGGCCGCCTACAAGCTCGGCCTGATGGCGCTGCCCGGCGTGGTCGGGGCCGGCCTCTACGGCACCGCGGTCGCGACGATGGGCATGCTCGCCCCCTGCGCGTACATCCTGGCCATGGACACCTTCGGCCCCATCACGGACAACGCGGGCGGCATCATCGAGATGTCCGGCCAGCCGGAGGAGATCCGCCACAAGACCGACCGCCTCGACGCGGTCGGCAACACGACGAAGGCCCTCACCAAGGGCTACGCCATCGGCTCCGCCGCCCTCGCCGCCTTCCTCCTCTTCCGCGCCTACCTCGACGAGGTCACGAAGATCACGGGCCAGGACATCAAGGTGGACCTCACCCGCGTGCCCGTTTTCGTCGGCGGCCTGCTCGGGGCGACGCTCGTGTTCGTCTTCAGCTCGCTCGCCATCAAGGCGGTGGGCCGGGCCGCCCAGAGCGTCATCACCGAGGTGCGCCGGCAGTTCAAGGAGAGGCCCGGCATCATGGCGGGGACGGAGAAGCCCGACTACGCCCACTGCGTCGACATCGTGACGAAGGGCGCGCTGCGCGCGATGGTGACCCCCGGCCTGCTCGCCGTGCTCACACCGGTCGCGGTGGGCTTCTCGTTCAAGTTCCTCTCGCCCTACGGGCAGATCGGCGCCGAGTCGGTGGCCGGCCTCCTGATGGTGGGGACGATCGCCGGCATCCTGATGGCGCTCTTCATGAACAACGGCGGCGGGGCCTGGGACAACGCGAAGAAGTACATCGAGTCCGGCAAGTTCCTGGTGGACGGCGTGGTGGTGGGGAAGAAGTCCGACCCCCACAAGGCCGCGGTCGTCGGCGACACCGTGGGTGACCCGTTCAAGGACACCGCCGGCCCCTCGCTCCACGTCCTCATCAAGCTTCTCTCCACGATCACGCTCGTCCTGGCCCCGCTCTTCATCTGAGGGAGAGGAGTACCGGCTCCGGCCCCGGGGGCGCACCGGCGCCTCCCGGGGCCGGGAACGCCGCACCCTGCTAGAGTGAGGCGTGCCCAAGCCGCCCGTCGACCCCTCGGCCAGGCTCGGCGTCGGCCTCCTGGTCGGCGCGCTCGTCGGCCTCGTGGCCGTCGACCTGAACCTGCCGACCTTCGTGTCGTGGTCCGGTGACCGCAGCTATTTCGTTCTGCCCGCGGCCGCCCTCGGCGCTCTCCTCTGGCTCACTCCCCTGCGCCGCCTCGTCGGGGCGGCGCTCGTCCTCCTCGCCGTGCTGTGGGCGATCGTCTCCTTCACTCCGGTGACGTCGAGCCTGGTCGACGGCCTCGTCCGCCACGACGCGGTGGCGGACGCCGACGCCGCCTACGTGTTCGCCTCCCGGGTCCAGGAGGACGGCGACCCCACGAGCGACGCGATGAGCCGCCTGCTGAAGGGCGTCGAGCTGGTGGCCGAGGGACGGGCGCCGCGCCTCCTCGTCTCCGAGCTGCCGCCGCCCGCCGGCCCCTACGCGCCCCTCGCCCGCGCGTGGGTCTCGACCCTGGCCCGCCGGGGCGAGGTGATCCCGGTCGGCTCGATCGTCAACACGCACGACGAGGCCGTGCTCGTCTCGCGCCTCTTCCGGGAGCGGGGCTGGACCCGCGTGCTCGCCGTGACCTCGCCCCTCCACACCCGGCGGGCGGCCGGGGTCCTCGAGAAGGAGGGGCTCACGGTGATCGCGGTGCCCTCGATCGAGACCCGCTTCGACCTCGGGCGGCTGCACTGGCCGGTCGACCGCCGGCTGGCCTTCGCGGCGATCGCCCACGAGCGCGTCGGTCTCTTCGTCTACCGGCGCCGGGGCTGGATCGAGTGACGCCCGATCCGCGCACGGCGCGGGTCGATCCGAACGGCCCTACTTCCCGGTGAACGCCGCCTTCAGGGCGGTGGTGCCCCACTGCATCTCGAGCTCGCCCTTCTCCCCGTCGCCCTTGAGACTCACCGTGAACGTCTCGACGCTCGCGGCCAGCTTTCCTGGCGCGAGGGGGATCTCGGCGACCGGAGATCGGTCTGACTTGAGGACGTTGAGGTGCCACTCGTCGGCCGAGATCCTGGTCGCGGTCAGGACGTAGTCGCCCTTCGGCACGGCCACGGAGCCGAAGGCGAGGTCGGCCTCCGTCTTGAGGCTGGTCGCGGCGCCGGAACCCATGCGCCACGCCTGCCCGATCTGGGCCTGGGCCATCATGTCGCGGCCCCTGAGGCTGGGCCGCCCGTACTCGATCGAGACGGCCTTGCCGGCCACCGTGGCCTTGGCCTCGCCGCGGGAGCTCTCCTGGGCGAGAGCGGGGCCGGCCACCGCGACGGCGAGCGCCGCCAGCGCCAAACGCTTCTGCATCTTCTCACTCCTCCGGTCGATGGGCAGGCGCCCATCATAGGGACCCTGTCCCGCCCAGGCAAATGGTCAGTCGTTCTCGAACGGGTGCGGCGGCCGGCCCGTGGGGTCGGCTTCGGCCCTCTTGCGCGCCTCCTCGAACTTCTTCTCCAGGATCTCGCTCGCCCTCTTCGTGTGCTGCACGGACCGGGCGAACTTCTCGTCGAGGACGCTCCTCTGCGAGCGCACGCGGTCGACGAGGTCGTCGAAGTCCTTCGGGGGGGCCTTCTTTCGGTCGGCCCACACCACGGAGCCCGTTTCGGGGTCGACCTTCAGAAGCGCCTCGCAGCACGGGCAGGTGACGTCGAGCGCTTCGGGCATGCCCCATTCTATCGTCCGTTCCCGCCCGAGGGCGCCTCCGGCGTCGCGCGCGCCGAAGGCCGCCTCGACCCTGCCCAAGACAGCCCGAGGGTCCGCCCGGTCGCCTTGATGTTGAAAACGAGTTTCACTATGATGGCGGCGTGGAAGGCAGCGCCGCCCTCTCCGGGCCGCCCTGGGCGCCGGCCATGACCCGCTGCGAGTGCACCGGCCTCGCGTTCGACGACGTCGCCCGGCGCATCAGGGAGGGCTCGACGCTCGGCGAGGTGCAGGAGCGCACGGGGTGCGGGCGCCTCTGCTCGGCCTGCCTGCCCGAGCTCCGGGCCCACCTCGCCGGCCTGCGCTGAGCCGGGGTAAGATCGCGCTTTCCGGCGGCGTGCGGCCGCGCTCACCCGAGGGAGGGCTCATGAGGGGCAACGAAGAGGTCGTCCAGGTCCTGCAGGACGTGCTCTGCGCCGAGCTCACCGCGGTCAACCAGTACTTCATCCACGCCCGCATGTGCGAGAACTGGGGCTACCGGAAGCTCGCCGAGTACGTCCGCAAGGAGTCGATCGAGGAGATGAGGCACGCCCAGGAGGTGATCGACCGCATCCTGTACTTCGACGGCGCGCCCAACATGCAGAAGTACATGAAGATCAACGTCGGCAAGACGGTGCCCGACCAGTTCCGGTCCGACCTCGAGGTCGAGTACCAGGCCGTGCCCCGGCTCAACAAGGGCATCGAGGTGGCCCGCGCTCACGGGGACAACGGCACGCGCGCCCTCCTCGAGCAGATCCTGAAGGACGAGGAGGAGCACGTCGACTGGCTGGAGGCGCAGCTCGGGATCATCAAGGAGATCGGCGCCGAGAACTACCTCGCGCAGCAGATGGAATGAGGGCGAGCCCGCTCGTTCCCGCCCTCTTGGCCGCGGCCGCGCTCGCCGCCGCCGCGGCCACCTCGCAGGCCCCCGGCTCGACGACACCCGGTGAGGCACCCGCTCGCACGCCTCCCTCCCGCCCCGGCGCGCCGCCCCTCGCCGGTCCGGCCGTGATCCATCCCGACGAAAACCACTTCCGCAACCTCCGCCAGCTCACCCGCGGCGGCGAGAACGCGGAGGGCTACTGGGCACCGGACGGCCGGCGGATCGTGTTCCAGCGGCGCGACCCCGAGCACGGCCTCGCCTGCGACCAGGAGTTCGTCCTCGACGTCGAGACCGGCGAGAGCCGGCGGGTCTCGGACGGCCGGGGCCGGACGACCTGCGGCTACTTCTCCGACGACGGCCGGCGGGTCCTCTACGCGACGACCGGCCTCGCCGCCGCGGCCTGCCCGCCGTCCCCCGACATGTCGAAGGGCTACGTCTGGCCGATGTACGAGGCCTACGACATCGTGAGCCAGGCCCTCGACGGCTCGGGCTTCAGGCGCCTCACCGACACCCCGGGCTACGACGCCGAGGCCACGCTCTCGCCGGACGGGAAGACCATCGTCTTCACGTCGGTCCGCGACGGCGACCTCGAGATCTACACCATGGCGATCGACGGCTCGAACGTGAGGCGCCTCACCCACGAGCCGGGCTACGACGGCGGGCCCTTCTTCTCCCACGACGGGAAGCGCATCGTCTACCGGCGCGACGCGCACCCCGACGACGCCAGCCTCACCCGTTACCGCGAGCTCCTCGCCCAGCACCTCTACCGGCCGGGCGCGCTCGAGATCTGGGTGATGGACGCGGACGGCGGCCACAAGCGCCAGGTGACGAGGCTCGGCGCCGCCTCGTTCGCCCCGTACTTCCACCCCGACGACCGCCGGATCATCTTCGCCAGCAACCACCCCGACCCGCGGGGCCGCAACTTCGACCTCTTCCTGGTGAACGACGACGGCACCGGCCTCGAGCGGATCACCACCGAGCCGACCTTCGACGGCTTCCCGATGTTCTCGCCGGACGGCCGCCGCCTCGTCTTCGCCAGCAACCGCGGCGGCTCGGTCCCCGGCGAGACCAACCTGTTCCTTGTCGACTGGGTGGAGTAGGCCGGGTCGCAGGGCTTCGGGCCGGGGAAGTCCGTAGAGCCTATCCGGCCGGGGCCGATCCGCATAAGTGGGACACACCAAGTGTAAAGAGCTTCGCTCTGGGCGTGGCGAGGAGACGTGCCTCATGAGCCTGATGGTTCATTGACACGCGTTTGAACGGACGCGTAGTCTCCGCGCACCGTCCGTGAATCCGTGATGACCGACTGGTCGCCGCCCTCCCCGGCGACCGGGGCGGTGGTGAAGGCCGATGGAGCATCCCACCAGAACGGGGAGCGAGGCGACGCCCCGGCGAGCCGGGACCCCGGGCTCGTCCGGAGCGGTCGCTCTCCGCGCGGGAGCCCTCCTCGCCGGCCTCCTCTTCGGCGTCGCGCCGCTCCACGCCCAGGTCCGCACCGGGGAGCTGCGGGCGGCCGCCCAACGCCTCCGGCAGACCGGAGCGGCGCTCGACCCGCTTCCCGACACCGGCATCACCCGCGACGTCGGCGAGATCGCGGTGGTCGAGCACGACGGTTCCTCCTACGACGACCGGCTCCCCGACGGCTCGCTGAACTACGAGGCCCGGCTGCGCGTCGGCCGGCGCTTCTACGAGACGCACGGCGACGACTACGACCTCCTCGTCGTCTTCACCAACTTCGCGTTCAGGACCGGCGACGCCCAGGCCTTCCACCTGAACGCCCGAAACGACGTCGACGGCATCGGCCTCCCGCTCGGCAACATCGACGCGGCCCCGTTCGGCAGCCCGGCCCGCCTCAAGGGCTGGATCGACATGGCTGCCGTGTCGAGCTACCGGGCGCAGCCCTTCTCGCTCGAGCCCGGCGACCCCGGCTTCCAGCAAACCCTCGCCGTTCTCGCCCACGAGATGGGCCACCAGTGGCTGGCCTACGCCCACTACAAGGCGGACGGCGTCGACCACGGAGACCTCCTCGGCAAAGACGAGGCGCACTGGAGCTACCTCCTCGACTCGGACGCGTCCTTCCTCTACGGTGCGGAGTGGCACGACAACGGGGACGGGACCTTCACCGCGGCCCGCGTGAAGCGGCGCTACTCGGCCCTCGACCTCTACCTCATGGGGCTCCTTCCCGGAGACAAGGTGGGCCCGGTAACCCTGCTGCGGAACCCCGCCGTCGACCGCCACCGCATCAACCAGGAAGGCGAAGTGGTGGCGGCCGACGGGAAGGCGACGATCCTCGTCCCCCAGCTGGTCGACGCCATGGGTCCCCGCAAGCCGGACTTCCTGCACTCGCAGAAGGAGTTCCGTCTCGGCTTCGTCTTCCTGACCCGTCCGGGGACGGAACCGGCTCCCGAGGACCTGGAGGCCGTCGACCGCGTGCGGCGCGCTTTCGGCGCTCTCTTCTTCGCCGCGACGAACGGGGTCGGGTGGGCGGATACCGACCTCACCACCCCGGAGCAGGCTCCCCGCGCCCCGGTCCCCGACCTCCCGCGCGCGCTCGAGTGGCTGGCCGCGCGCCAGAGCCTCGACGGGAGCTGGGCCGACTCCCTGGAGACGCGGGTGCGCGAGACGGCGTCGGCAGTGACCGCGCTCGTCCGCGCGCGAGCGGCGATGCCGGCGGCCCAGCGGGGGATCGCCTGGCTGCAAGCCGTCGCCCCGGAGAGCCTGGACTTCCAGGCCCGCGCCGCGATCGCGCTCGAGCCGTCGCTGCTCGGCGTCGCCGACCGCGCGTCCCGTGTCGCCCGCCTCCTCGACGGCCAGAACCCCGACGGGGGCTTCGGCGCCGGCCGCGACTTCGCGAGCGACGCCCTCGACACGGCCCTCGCGCTGCGGGCCTTGAAGGCGCTCGGGCGCCCCGCCGACGACCGGGTGCAGAGGGCCGTGCGGGCGCTGGCCGGCCTCGTCACCACCGACGGCGGCTGGCCGGCGGTGGACGGTGGCGAGACGTCCACCGTCGTCACGGCCGAAGTCCTCCTCGCCCTTCTCGACTGGAGCGACGCGCCCGCCTCGACCACGCTCCAGGCCCAGGGCCTCGCCGCGCTCCTCGCCCGGCGGAACCCGGACGGCGGCTTCGGAAGCAGCCCCAGGGCGGCCCACGCCTCGGCGCTCGCGCTCGAGGTTCTGCTGCGTTCCGGGGGGACGAGCGCGCTCGTCGATCCGCTCACGGCCTGGCTCCAGCAGGCCCAGCTCGCCGACGGGAGCTGGGCCTCGAGCCCGTACCAGACCGCCCTCGTCGTCGGCGTCTTGAGCCAGGCGCTGGGAGCGAACCTGGTCGTCCCCGCCGGCTCGCTCGTCGCGACCCCGAACCCGGCCCGCGAGGGCGACCTGGTGCGCGTGGTCGCCCGCGTGCGCAACACCGGTCGGGTCCCGGCGCCCGCGACCGTGGCCCGTCTCTACGACGCCGACCCGGGATCGTCGGCCTCCCGCGGCGAAGCCGCGGTGCCGGCTCTCGCCCCCGGCGAGGAAACGGGGGTCGCCTTCGACTACCCGACGACCGATCGGCCCGGCAGCCGGACGCTGTACGTCGTCGCCGACGCCGCCGGAGAGGTCGCCGAGTCGCGCGAAGACGATAACACCGCGAGCCTGTCGCTCACCGTCGAGGGACTGCTGCCCGACCTCGCCGTGGAAGGCGCCGGCATCGTCGTCGCGCCCGCGGGCCCCCAGGTCGGCGACAGCGTCACCGTCCTGGTCACGGTCTGGAACCGGGGAGCCCGGTCCTCGCCCCGGACCTGGCTCGCCGTCGGTGTCGAGGATCCCGCGGGCCGGGAGTTCAGCCAGCCGTTCGCGGCGACTCCCGCGCTAGGGCCCGGCGAGACGACGACGGTCGCCGTCCCGTGGACACCCGCCATGGCCGGACCCCATGCCGTCCGGGTGCAGGTCGATCCCGCGTATGCCGTGCCCGAGTCCGACGAGACGAACAACTCGGCCGCGCGGACGGTCCTCGTCGTGGACACGGTGCCGAGCGGACCCGAGCTGGCCGTGGGCGCGGCCTCCGTCGACGACCTCACCGAGCTGCCGCAGACGCTCGAGGTCCGTGCCGTCGTCGAGAACGCCGGCCGCACGGACGCGACGACCTCCGTCGCGGTGTTCGACCGGTTCCAGTCCGGACCCGTTCTCGGCAGGCTGGACGTCGCTGTCGGCGCCCGCTCGGCCTCCCCCGTCCGGATCCCGGTCCAGATCACGACACCGGGAAGCCGCGGGCTCGTCGTGGTCGTGGACCCCGACGATCTCGTCCCGGAGACCGACGAGACGAACAACACGGCGAGCGTCGTCCTCCGGGACGCGGGGACGAACGACCTCGAGGTCTCGGCCGTCTCGGCCGCTCCGGCCGAAGGCGAGGTCGGGAAGACGCTGACCGTGTCGGTGGCGGTTCGGAACCGCGGCACGCTCGACGCCGCCCAGGTGCCGGTGCAGCTCTTGCGGTCCGGCAGCCTCGAGGAGCTCGGCCGGACGGTCGTCACGGTCGCGGCCGGGCAGTCGACTACGGTCTCGATCCCGTGGACGCCGGCTGCGGCGGAAGACCCGCTGACCCTCCTCCTGCGGGTGGACCCATTCGACGTCCTTCGCGAGACGCGCGAGGACAACAACACCGGTGAGCTGACCACGCGGGTGAGGCCGGCGAGCCTGCCGAACCTCACCGTGAGCGGGGCCGAGCTCACGGTCACGCCCGACCCGCCGGTCGAAGGACAGGCGGCGACGGTGTCCGCCGTCGTCCGCAACATCGGCGGCGTGTCCACCGGCCCGTTCTCCGTGCGGCTCTTCGTCGGGGACCCGGACTTCGAGGGCCGGCTGATCGGGGAGGCTTCCGTTCCCGACCTCGGTGCGGGCCAGGCGGTCACGGCCTCAGTCGCCTGGTCCCCCGTGAACGTGCGCGGAGAGACCGGCCTCTACGTCGTGGCGGACGCCCTTCACCAGGTCACGGAGTCGAACGAGACCGACAATCAGGCCTTCCACGCGTTCTCGGCCGTCGGTCTGCCCGACCTCGTGCTCACGATCGCGGACGTCTCGCTCAACCCCGGCTACCCGCGCGCCGGAGAGGCGGTCTCGATCGGCGCGACCGTCCGCAACCTGGGCGACCGGCCGTCCGCAGCGACGACGCTCGTGGTGAGCGAAGGCGAGCCGGACCCGGCCGTCGTCGGCACCCTCGCCGTTCCCGAGCTCGCCCCGGGCGCCTCCGCGGCGCTGGTTCTGCCTTGGACTCCGGGCGCCCCTCCCGGGCCCCGCGTCCTCCGCCTCGTCGTCGACCCCGACGGGATCGTGGCCGAGCACGACGAAGGCAACAACGAGGTGCGCCTGACGGTCGTAGTGCAGGACCCCGACCTCTACCTCACCGAGCCGTTCTTCTCGCCGAACGGGGACGGCGTCAAGGACGACACCACCCTCGCGTGGCGGACGGCCGAGCCGGCGCAGGTCGTCGTGGCCGACTCGCGCGGACGGGCGGTTCGGACGCTCGCGGCCTCTGGCCAGTCCTCGGCGTCGGTCACTTGGGACGGCCGCGACGACCGCAGCCTCGTCGTGCCGGACGGGCCGTACACGCTCTCGCTCCTCGGGGACCAGGGACGCGTCCTGGGCCGCGCCGAGGCGGTCGTCGACACGGACCGCACCACCCTGCACAGCGCGCTGCTCGGGCGGACGACCCTGCGGAACCTGACCTGCGCGCTGGCCCCCGCCCTCGGCGAGCCCGCGTGGATGCCGGCCGAGGACGAGGTGCTGTACGTGGTGAGCTTCCCCCAGCCCGGCTTCCCGGCCGGATTGCTGCGGGCCGGGCTCGACGGTGGCTTCGGCTACGTCGCCCAGGACGACTGGTACAGGCAGGCCGTCGTCGCGTCCCCGGCGGCCGTGTCGCCCGACGGGCGAGAGGTGCTCCTCCTGGCGAACGGCGGCCTGGCGGCGGTCGACCTCGCGACCGGCGCGCGGCGCACCGTCAGCGCGTCAAGCGCGTCGGCCGCCGCGTGGTCGCCCGACGGCCGGTTCATCCTCGTGGGCACGAAGGTCCTGGCCCGCGACGGCTCCGCGGTCGGAGACCTCGGGCCCGGCCAGTGGGTCTGGTCGCCGGGCTCGGACCGCCTGGCCAGCGTCTCGACCGTCGGCGACTCCCTCGTCGTCGTGGCGCGTGACGGCACGCCCGTCGACGCGATCCCCTTGAACTCGAACCCCGGGGAGGAGGCGGACTGGGCCAACCCGGCGGGAGTCGTGTGGCGGGGTGACGGGCAGATCGTGGCGAGCGTCGAGTTCTGTATCCAGCCCGGCAGCGAGCCGGTGTGCCACGGCGCGTCGTTCGTGGTCGATCCCGATGCGCGAGTGGCCCGGCGGCTCACCTTCTTTGCCTCGGACCCCCAGAGGGGCCTTCAGGGGACCTGGTCGCCGGACGGAACGCGGGTCATCCTGCCGAGTGGCGAGCTGCTCCTGGAGAGCGGCACGTCCCTCGGGCAGCTCATCCCGTCCCTGACCGCCGTGTCGCCGCGGGGGACGGTCGCGCTGTTGCGGGTAGGGCCCTCGACGACGGGCCCCGGCGCCCTCGTCTGCCCCGGCAAGTACGAGGACTCGCTCGTCCTCGGAGGGCTCACGAACCTCGTGATCGCGCTGCAGGTCGCGCAGCTGCCCGGCGCGACGGGTGTCGTCTTCAAGGGAACGGTCGGCGATCTGAACCTCGACCACTTCCAGATCGACTTCGCGGACGTGTCGGACCCGACGACGTGGCATCCGATCGGCACCGCCTCGGACGTGCCGGTAGTCGACGACCAGATCGCGGTCTGGGTGCCCCCCGGCCCCGGCCAGTACGTCGTGCGGCTGACTGTGGCCGACCGGGCCGGCAACTCGCGGGCGGTGACGCGACTCGTGCCCTGGGAGCGGGCCCCCGACCTCACGAGCTTCACCCAGAGCGACCGGCTCTTCTCGCCCAACGGCGACGGGGTCAAGGACGACGTGCGGATCCGCTACACCGCGCTCCTCCCGGCCCACGTGGACGTGCGGATCGTCGGGCCCGACCCCGCGGGGCCCGGAGGCCCGGAGGGACCGGAGGTGTTCCGGTCGGCCGTGGAGCACCCCGACCCCGGTCCGCAGGCCTTCGTCTGGGACGGTCACGACTCGTCGGGCCGGCTCGTCCCGGACGGCTGGTACACGATCCGGCTCAACGGGCTCCCCTTCCGCGTCGAGATCGACAACACCCCGCCCGAGATCGGGCTGGAGCTCCTGGGCGACCCGGCGGCGGGCGCGGCGCCGATCGGATTCACTGGCGCCCCGTACTGCGTGCCGAACGGCATCACCGAACGGCCGCCTTTCCTCCCCTTGAGCGCCGTCCAGGCCCGCATCTCCGTCTATGTCGTCGATCGCAACCTGACGTACTGGGACGCTCCCTGGCCAACCGAACTCTCTTCCCGGGAGCCCGTCTTCGTGCCCGACTCGGACCCGTCGGGAGCGGCCCTTCTCGACGCCGGCCGACCGCGGGTGAGCCGTCAGGACGGACACCCCACGGGCCTCGTGGTTCCGGCGTTCGTCGGTGGCAGCTACCCATCCTCGACGAGTCTCCGCCTCGAGGCGCACGACCTCGCCGGAAACGTCAGCGTCGTCACCGTCGAGCCGCCACGAGAGGCCGTCGTTCCCCTGGGCGCGACCGCGCGCTGCGAGGCGCTGCGGGAATCCTTGACCGCGGAGGCTCCCGCGTCCGTTCCGCCGGGACCGGTCAACGACCTCGCGCCCGAGAAGCTGTATCTCCAGGCCGGGGCGACGCCCCACCAAGACTCGGGCGCGCCCGCGCGGTTCGAGCTCCAGCCGATCGACGGTGGGGAATGGCGGCCGGTGGGGCAGCCGATCGGCGGAGGCCCTCTCACGACGTTCCGCATCGACTCGTTCGAGGCCCTCGGCCTCGACCCCACCGAGGTCTTCCGGGGCCGCTTCCGGCTGCAGGGCGCCACCGAAGAGCTCGTCTCGCCGTCGTTCGACTTCTGCCCCTGCAAGTGGCGGCTCGAGGCGGAGCTGGTCTACGACCGTTCGCTGGAGCGCTTCGTCGTCTTCGTGAGAGGGCGCCTGGCGGCGCCGCTCGCCGGCGGGCACGTCAACGCGCATGTCCAGGTCGGTGGTTCCACGACGGCGCTCCCGTCCCTGCCCCTCGAGCCCATCTCGGCGGATGACGTGCGCCGCAGGCTCGGGCTGGGCCTCCGCGACGACGAGCAGGCCCTGATCGGCGTCCTGCCTCCGATGACGTTCGATTGCAGCACGCAGCTCGGAGGCAACGTCCTGGTGCAGGACGAGGGGGGAGTCACCTACCCTTCGGGCAAGGTGGAGCCCGCCTGCCAGAAGCTGGGATTCCACTACCCGGAACCGACCTCGTGCGGGAGCTCCGGGCTCTCTCTCGCCCAGACCTTCGAATTCTGGAAGGCGACGCCGGGTGTCCTCTCCGTCAAAGAAGCAGGGGAGGCAGGGGAGCCCGCCCACGTTGCGATCGAAGGTGGGCTCGAGGCCGCACCCGTGCTGGCGGAGGCGTTCGACCTCCCGCTCCGGGATCGGCTCTCCTTCGACCGCACGTCCCCGATCGCGGTTGGTGACGCCTCCTCCGGGACGTACCCGGTCCGCGGAAGGATCACCTCGGCCGGAACCGGGAAGGTGCTGGCCGAAGCCGAGATCTCCGCCATCGTCGACCGCAACGCGCCGACAGGCGAGATCGTCGACCCCGGAGAGGGCCGGACGGTCTGCCTCGCCACGGGATCGGGCGAGCCGGATCTCCACACGTTGGTCCGCTTCGGCGACGACAAATCGGAAAGCGTGGCCACGCCGAGACCCTTCGCCCGATTCCCCGGTGGAGACTGGATGTACCTCCAGGCGACCCGCTGCGACGGCGGCCCCGGCTGTCCGACTGTCCTCTCGACCGGGCCCGTCCACGGGCTGGACGTGTGGGCCGGGCCGCTCGACAACGGCCCGTACGACCTCCGGCTCGACTTCTGCGACGGCTCGGGGAACGTCGGCTCGACCACTCGGCGCGTGTTCGTCACCCGCGACCCGCCCCGGCTGCAGGTCCGCAGCCTCGAGCCTCGCGCCTTCTCGCCGAACGGCGACGGCGTGAAGGAGTCGACCCTCGCGACGGTCCTGATGAGGGAGCCCGACATCCTCACCGCGCGCGTCCACGCCGGGGACGCCACGGGACCGGTGGTCCGGACCCTCTTCCTCGAGCAACCGCAGGCCACGACCGAGGCGGGCGTCCTCTGGGACGGTCGCGACGACGCCGGACGGAGGGCGGCCGACGGCCCGTACGCGATCGTCTTCACTGCCGCGGACGCGTGCGGAGGCAAGAGCGAGGCCTCGGCGAGCGTCGACGTCGACACCGTGCCGCCGAGCGTCGCGCTCACCGACCCGCCCCCGGGCCAGCGGCTGAGCGCGAGCGTCGACGTTCAGGGCCAGGCGAGCGACCCGCACTTCGCGGACTGGCAGCTCGACGTCGCCTGCGGCTCGGGCCCGTGGACGAGCCTCGGCACGGGGTCGAACCGCCTGGACGCTCCCGGCTTCCTCGCCCGCTGGGACACGTCGCGCGCGCCGCCCGGCGAGTGCCGGCTCCGGCTCGCCGCCGAGGACGCGGCGGGCAACCGCTCGGCCGACGTCATCGTGGCCGTGCAGGTCGAGAAGGGCGACCTGCTCCTCCGCCTGGCCGCCTCCCCGGACGTCTTCTCGCCCAACGGGGACGGCCGCCGCGACACCACGACACTCGAGTACGAGCTGAGCCGGACGGCGAACGTCTGGCTGCAGGTCCGGGACGGCGCGGGCCACGTGCTGCGCTCCTTCGAGGACGGGGCGGAGCGAACAGGGGCCTGGAGCCTGGTCTGGGACGGCCGCAACGACGCCGGCCAGCCCGTTCCGGAGGGGGACCACGTCCTCTGGATCCGGGCCGAGGACCCGCAGGTAGCCACGGTCTACGAGGAAAGGACGACCCGCCTCGTCGTCGATCGGACGCCGCCGACCATCGCCATCGTTCGGCCGGCGGCGGGCGGCTTCGCCCCGAACACCTCCTGGGTGCACGGGTCGGTCGCCGACGCGCACCTCGCCGACTTCACGGTGACGGCCACGCCGGCCGGCGGGACGGCAGTCGAGCTCGTCCACGCCTTCCAGGCCCGCACCGACGCCGACATCGCCGCGCTCGGGCCCCTGGCCGACGGCCCGCACACTCTCGTCGTCGTGGCCACCGACCTCGCCGAGAACGAGGCCCGCGTCGAGGTGCCCTTCGTCGTCGACTCGACCCCGCCGCGGGCTTCCATCCAGTCGCCGCTCAACGGCGCGGTCGTGCGCCGGGGCGAGACGCCGATCCCGGTGAGCGGCCTCGTCGGCGACGACCACCTCGACGGCTGGACGCTGCGCTTCGGATCCGGGAGCAGCCCGCTCGCGTTCGTCGACCTGGCGTCGGGCTCGGCCGGCGGCAGCGGCATCCCACTCGCGGCCTGGGACGTGCGGCAGCTTCCCGACGGCGACTACACCCTCGGCCTGAAGGCCACCGATCGTGCGGGTCTCGCGACCGAGGCGCGGGCCACGGTGGCTCTCGACAGCCGGCCGCCGACGGTGGCCATCGGCGCTCCCGCCGAGGGCCGGTACGTGACCGCGCCGGTGGCGATCACCGGGACCGCGGCCGACGCCCACCTCGCGAGCTGGTCGCTCGAAGCCGCGCCTGGCAGCGCCGCGACGGCGTACCAGTGGGCGCCCGTCGCGGACGGGAAGGACCCCGTCGAGAGCGGGACGCTCGGCCAGTGGTCGCCCCTGCCGCCCGACGGCGTCTACACCCTGCGGCTCACGGCGCGCGACAAGGTCGACCTCGAGGCCGCGGCCCGCGTGACCGTCACCGTGGACACGACGCCGCCGGCCGCGCCCGCCGGCCTGCGCTCGCAGGTGACGAAGGCCAGCGAGGGCTACGGGAGCGTCCGCCTGACCTGGAATGCGAACGCCGAGCCCGACCTCGCCGGCTACCGCATCTGGCGCGATGGCGTGGACCTCGCCGGGGACTCGTTCCCCGATCCGACGCGGGACGACGCCGACCGGATCGAGGGCCGCTACGTCTACGCGGTGGCGGCGGTGGACCGGGCCGGCAACGTCAGCCCGAAGGCCACGCTGACCGTCCGCGTCGACCTCACGCCGCCGCTCGTCTCGTTCACGTCGCCGGCCGCGGGCGCCGCCGTCGCCGGCTCGGTCGAGGTGCGGGGCACGGCGTACAGCGCCGACGATTTCGCCGAGTACCGCCTGTACGTCGGAGCCGGGACGGAGCCGGTCGTGTGGACGCTGCTTCGGGCGTCCTCGGTCCCCGTGGCCGGCGGGAAGCTCGGCGACTGGCTGGCCGTCGCGGACGGGCCGTACGTCCTCGCGCTCGAGGCCGACGACACCTCCGGCAACCGCGCGCGGACGACCCGGCCGGTCGTCGTCGACACGCGGCCTCCGGACCCGCCCGTCCTGGTCGAGGTCGCCTCTCCCGGGACGCCGCCGGACCGGCTCGTGCCGAGGTGGGACCCGAGCCCGTCCGCGGACGTTGTCGGCTACCTCGTTCAGCGCAACGGGCGGCTCGCGAACGCGCCGGGGATCGTGCTCGGGGACCCGCGCGGCCTCGCGGTGCCGGGTCCCACCTACGTCGACGACGCGCTCCCGGACGGGAAGCACTGCTACCGCATCGTCGCGATCGACGCGGCCGGCAACCAGTCGGTCCCGTCCAACGAGATCTGCCGGCCGCTCGACAACCGCGCCCCCGCCGCGCTCGTCGTGGCGCCGCCCGACCGGACGCGCTTCGGCTACCCGGTGCGGGTCGTCGCCCACGCCGAGGACCAGGACGTGGCGCGCGTCCTCTTCGAGTGGAGCCCTGCCGGCGCCGGCCAGTGGCACGCGTTCGCGGAGGTCGACTCGATGCCGGACGGGCCGATGCCACCGTGGGAGGTGACGCTCGACCCCGACGCCCAGCACCTGGCGCCGGGCGACTACGCCCTGCGCGCGGTGGCCACGGACCGGGCCTCGAAGACCGACCCCGCGCCGGCCACGATCACCGTCACCTACGGCGATACGACCCCGCCCGCTCGCCTCGAAGGCCTCGTCGCGCGGGTGGAGGGGGCCGACGTGGCGCTGTCGTGGACGCCCTCCACGGCCGCCGACCTCGCGTCGTATCGCGTCTACCGCGACGGAGACCGGGTCGCCGAGGGCCTGACCTCGCCGGTCCACTCCGACCCCGGGCTCGCCCCGGCGACGTACTCGTACACCGTCACTGCGGTCGACGCCGACGGCAACGAGAGCGCGTCGAGCCCGTCGGCGGACGCCGTCGTGTACGCGCTCCGGCTCGAGGATCCGGCGTGGCCGGTCGTGTCGGGGGCCACGGGCCGCGTCGGCGGCACTGGCTCGCGCGCCGGGACGACGGTTCGCGTCCTGCGGGCCGACGCTTCCGTCGCCACGGCGCCCGCGAGCGGCGGCACGTTCCGCGTGGAGGGGGTTCCCCTCGTCGACGACGGCAACGTCCTCCGCGCCCGGGGCGAGGACGGCGCGGGCAACCGGAGCATCGCCTCGAACGAGGTCGTCCTGATCGCCAACACGCCGCCCGCGGCCGTCACCGATCTCTTCGCATCCGTGGACGGGCGGGGCGTGGCCCTCGGCTGGTCGACGGTGGGCGACGGCGACCTCTTCGGCTACGTGGTCAGCCGTGACGGCAGGCGCCTCACCGCGACGGTGGCGCAGAAGGACGCGTCCGGCCTCGAGGCCAGTGTCGCTCCCGAGACCGCGTCCCTCGCCTTCGACGAGAACCCGGCCACCGCCTGGCCGCCCTGGGAGACGACGGGCGAGTGGACCGTCCACTTCGCCACGCCGATCCTCGTCGAGCGGCTCCACCTGCGCTTCGCCGCGCCGACGGCGGCCAACGCCGACAGCCCTCTCGACTACACGGTCCTGGCGCTCTGGCAGGACCGGTACGTGCCGATCGTGAAGGTGCGCGGCGGCGCGCGCCCCGTGGCCGACCACCCGCTGCCGGCGCCGTTCGCCACGACCGCGGTACGGATCGCCCTCGAGTCGCCGGCCCGGATCGAGGAGGCGACGATCGATCGGCTGGACGCAGTCCCCGCCGGAACCGTCGAGTACCACGACGAGGGGGTTCCGGACGGGCGACACACCTACGAGGTCGTAGCCATCGATCGTTACGGGGCCACCGGCCCCACGGCCGCGGTCGAGGCGGGTGTCGGCGACGTCGAGCCTCCGGGGCCGCCGGCCGGCCTCGTCGCGACGCCGATCGGGCGGGACGTCCAGCTCGCCTGGAGCGCGAACACCGAGCCCGACCTGGCCGGCTACGTCGTCCTGCGGGACGGCTCGCCCATCGGTCGGACGCCGGCGCCGGCTTTCCGCGACCCCGGCCTGCCGAACGGCACCTACGTCTACGCGGTGATCGCGGCGGACGAGGCCGGTCTCGAGAGCGCGGAGTCGGCCCCGGCGACCGCGACCGTCGACGTCCAGCCCGTGCCCCCCCCGGTGCCGCTCATCCTCCAACCCACGGACGCGGCCGACCCCCTCACGCTGGAGGCGACCCGGACGGACGTCGGCGGCTCGTCCGACCGGGGGACGCTCGTCGATCTCGAGGTCGACGGGGAGGCGCGGGGGAGCGCGCCGGCCGAGCCGGGCTTCGACCTCGTCTCCTCCGAGGCCCTGCCGGGAAGCCCCGTCGCGCTCTCCCCCGACGGGCGCCGCGTGGCCTGGGCGGCGAGCGGGGACACGATCGGCGTCCGCGGCCAGTCGGGCGACGATCGGACCTTCGCGGCCGGGGGGCTGCTCCGCGCGGACAGCCTGGTCTTCTCGCCCGACGCGAGCCGTCTCGCCTTCGCCCGTCTCTCGGCGGCTGCCCCGGGTCTGACCGAGGTCGTCCTGATGGACCTCGCCGACGGCGCTCTGCGCGTGGCGCTCGAGGGCGGCCCCGTGTCGACGGCGTGGTCGCCCGACGGCAATCGCCTGGCTCTGTCGGTGATCGACAGCCAGGCGGGCGGGTCGGTCCTGGATCTCCTCGACGTCGCCACCGGCGCCGTCACCGAGCTCGACCGGAGCAGTGGGATCGACGCGCACCTCCGATGGTCGCCCGACGGCGCGCGTCTCGCCTTCGTCCGGTCCTGGTACGGCGCCGCCGCCGAGCTGCACCTGATCGAGAGGGCTGACCGGAGCGAGACGGTGCTGGACGAGCAGCCGTTCGCCGAGGCGCCGCCGTCGTGGTCGCCCGACGGGCGACGGCTGGCCTGGACGACGGCCGAGCGCGCCCCGCTGTTCGTGCGCATCTTCGACCTCGATGCGGGGAGCGTCGCGGCGGAGGTCGCCGAGCCCGGGGCCGACGTGCTCGACGCTCGGTTCTCGCCTGCCGGCGACTGGCTGAGCTACGTCCGGGTCCAGCCCGTCGCGGGCGGCGACCCGCTGGGCTCGCTCCGTGCCCGCGAGGGGACGACCGGCCTCACGCTCACGGTGGTCGAGGCGCAGGCGGCCTGGACCCGGCCCGATGCCCACGAGTGGCTGGGCGATCAGCTCGCGATCGAGGCTCTCGGCGTGCTGCAGCGCTTCGCGCCGGGCGGGGGCCGATTCGTCCTTCGCGACGTGGCGCTGCGGCCGGGCGACAACCACCTGGTCGCGCGGGCCACCGACCCGTCGACGGGGCTCACGAGCGCCGACTCCGCGACGGTCACGGTCACCGTCTCCGCCGACGCCTTCCCCAACTTGACGGTCGACGCGGACGACATTCGCTCCGTCCCCGCCCTTCCCGCCGTCGGCCACGCCGCCCAGGTCTTCGTCCGCGTCCGGAACGTCGGGGCGGCCGACGCGGGAGAGACCGACGTGTCCGTCCGCGTCACGGAGCCCGACGGTGCGGTCGTGCTCGGCACGAGCGTCAGCCTCTCCGGCGTACGCGCCGGGGCCAGCACCTGGCTCGCGCTGCCCTGGACGCCCTCCGTCGCCGGCCTCCACGATGTCGCGGTCGACGTCGACCCGTCGGGGCGGGTGGCGGAGACGGCGGAGGACGACAACCACGCGAGCCGAAGCGTCGTGGTCCTCGCGGGAGAAGGGATCGCGGCCGAGATCTCGTCCGATCGACCGTCCTACCCGGCGGGCGCGGCGGCCTCGATCACGGTCGACGTGCAGAATCCCGGTCCTCCGTTCGAGGGCGTGGCCCGCACGACCGTGGAGGAGCTCGACGGGCGCGAGATCGTGAGTTTGGACGAGCGCCCGGTCTCGCTCGACTACGGCGCCAGCGTCGAGTTCGCTCTCGGCTGGACGACTGGCGTCACCCGGGCCGGCCGCTACGCCTTCCGGGTGCGCGTCCGGCCGACGGGCCAGACGGCGCCGGCCGCAGTTGCGGAGACCCAGTTCGACGTCGAGCCCGACCTCCGGGTCCTCGCACAGGTCCGCCCGGATCCGGCCACCGTGGCCGAGGGAGCGCCGGTCGCGTTCGCGCTGTCGGTGGGAGACCAGGGCACGAACGCTCCGCTCGACGGAGCGACGGCCCGGCTGCGGGTGCAACTCGAAGGGTCGAGCGACCCGCCCCGGTTCGAGAGCGTGCGGCCACTGCCGTCCGTTCCTCCGGCCGGAACGTGGACCGACACCGACCTGTGGGCCCCCGCCGGGCCCCCCGGCCGGTACGCCGTCGTCTTCGAGGTGGAGAAGGCGACCGCCATCCTCGCCTCCGCGACCGCCCTCGTGACCGTCCAGGCCGCGGCGCCCGACGTCCGCGGCTCCCTGTCGGTCGAGCCGGCGGAGGTGCTCGCCGGCCAGACGCCGGAGGCGCACGTCCGTGTCGAGAACCGGGGGACCGCCGCCGTCTCCGCCTTCCCGATCGTCGTCGACGTCGTGTCGGGCCCCGAGGCCACCGTCCGCTTCTCTGTACTGTCAACCGTCGACCTCGGCGCCGGCGAAGCGCGCTCGCTCGTGCTCGCGATCGCCACCGACGCGATCCCGCCCGGCCGTCACGTGGTTCGCCTTCGCGGCGGGGCGGGCCCGCTGACCCTCGACCGGGCGGGTCTCGTCGTCCACGGCCTCGTCGCCCCGCCGAGCCCCCACGCGCCCGAGGATGGGGCGAGGGTCGCGACCGCCCACCCGGCGCTCGTCGTCAACGACGCCTCGAGCCCGGAGGGCGCGGCTCTCACCTACGAGTTCGCGCTCTACGGCGATGCAGCGCTCACCCAGCCGATGCCCGGCGCCCGGGGCGTGCCGGAGACACCGTCGCGGACGTCGTGGACGGTCCTGGCCGGCCTCGCCGAGGACGCGACCTACTGGTGGCAGGCCCGCGCCACCGACGGCTTCTCCACGAGCCCGTGGAGCCCGGTGGTGTCGTTCACCGTCGACGCCGTCAACCGGCCGCCCACGGGTCCCGTGCCGGACACGCCCGTACCCGGCTCGCGGGTCGCGTCGCGGCAGCCCGCGCTCGCCGTCCGCAACGCCGTGGACCCCGAGGGTCAGCCTCTGACCTACGAGTTCCGCCTCGCCGCCGACGAGGCGATGAGCCAGTTGGTGGCCGCGCAGGCCGGGATCGGCGAAGGCCTGGGGCTCACGACCTGGGTGCCGCCCGTGATCCTCGACGAGGACGCGGTCTACTACTGGAGCGCGCAGGCCCGGACGGCGGGCGACGCGCCGGAGGACTTCTCGCCGTGGAGCGAGCCGGTGTCCTTCCGGGTCGACATGGTGAACGGCCCTCCGACCGCTCCCCAGCCGCTGCGCCCGGTCGGCGGCGCGACCGTGAAGACGCACACGCCGACGCTCGTCGCCCGGAACGCGACCGATCCCGAGGGCGATCCGCTCACCTATCGCTTCGAGATCGACGGCCGGCCCACCCTCGACTCGCCGGACCGCCAGGTGTCGCCGGACCGGCCACCGGGCGCGACGGAAACGGCGTGGACGCCGCCCGTCGAGCTCGTCGAGAACACGCACTACTACTGGCGCGCCATCGCGAGCGACGGGACGACCGAGACGCCGTCGGCCCTGGCCACCTTCTTCGTGAACGCGACCGACGAGGCGCCCAGCGCGCCCGTGCCGCTGGACCCGGTCGATGGCCGCACCGTCGGCACGGCCACGCCCGCGCTCCGCCTGAGGAACGCCGTCGACCCCGAGGACGACCCGCTCACGTACGAGATCGAGGTGCGGGACGTGACCGGCGCGGTGGTGGCGACCGCCGCCGGCATCCCATCCGGGACGACCGACACGACGTGGGTCGCCACACCTCCCCTCGGGGAGGACCGGGCCTTCGCCTGGAGCGCGCGGGCGAACGACGGCCAGCTCGCCGGTCCCTGGAGCGCGCCGGCCGCCTTCCGAGTGGACGCGGTCGCCGAGCCGCCGACTGCGCCCGTCCCGCTCCTGCCCGCGGATGGCGCGGTCGTCGAGGAACGGCGCCCCGCGCTGGTCGTCGGGAACGCGATGAGCCCCGACGGCCTCGCGCTCACCTACGCGTTCGAGCTCGACGCCGTGGCGCAGGACGGCTCGACGACGCCCGTCGCACAGGTGGATGGCGTTCCGGAAAGCCCCTCGTCCACCGCGTGGTCGCCGTCGGCCGACCTCGAGGACGGTCGCTACCAGTGGCGGGCGCGGGCGGCCGACCCACGACAGCCCGGCCCCTGGTCGCCGACCGCGCGGTTCACCGTCCTCGTCGACGCCCCGCCCGCCGCACCCAAGGGCCTTCGGGCGACGGCCGGCGACGCGCGCGTGCGCCTCGACTGGACGGCGAGCCCCGAGTCGGACGTGACCGGCTACCGTGTCTACCGCTCGACGGTCGCCGGAGGCCCGCACGACTTCGTGGGCGTCGCCACGACGCCCGCCTTCGACGACCTCGGTCTCGTCGACGGCGTGACCTACTACTACGTGGTGACGGCCACCGACGCCCACAACGAGAGCGCGCCCTCGGCCGAGGCGGCGGCGCGGCCCGAGACGCCCCCGGCCCTGGCGGCGGAGGTCCGCTACGATCCGTCGTCGATCCGCGCCGAGTGCCTGCTCCCGGGCCGGCAGACGATCCGCACGATCTCCGACCGCCGGCTGTGGAGCGGCCTGGGGATGGAGGGGGTCGCCCCGTCTTGCCAGCGCCCGGCCATCTGCCCGGACTGGCTGTACGCGACGCTCGAGCTGCCCGCCGGCCACGACCCCGGCGCGATCGACGTCGAGTCGCTCCGCCTGTTCGGCTCGGTGGCCGCGGACGCGCGTTACTCGGCAATCGTCGACTCCGACCGCGACCATCTGCTCGAGCGACGCGTCCGCTTCGCCATCGACGCGGTCGCTCCGCACCTCGCGGTGGGCACGAACATCGCCGCGGTCGTGGGACGGGTCGCCGGCGTCGAGATGCGGGGAGAAGCCGCGGTCGAGGTCCTCGGCCTCGCCGTGGCCCTGCGCATGACGCCGCGCACGCTCGAGCGGCGGTCCCGAGGCCAGGAGGTGGAGGCCCAGCTCGCGTTCGACGACGGCGTCGACGCCGCGGCGGTCGACGTCGGCTCGATCCGCCTGAACGGCTTCGTGCCGGTCGAGCGCGTCCTCTGCGCGAGCCGCAACGAGCTGACGGTGAGGTTCGACCGGGCGGCGACGGTCGGCGTCCTGCCGCTGGGGTCGTCGGTCGAGGTGCGGGTCTCCGGCAGTCTTCTGGGGCTCGACTTCGTGGGCGTGGACCACGTCCGGGTGATCGAATGAGCAGGATCGAGAGCGGCGTCCTGGCGATGGCTGGCGGGCTCGTCCTTGCCATGGCGACCGCAGGCCTCGCAGCGGGAGACGAGCGGCCGAAGGCCTCCTCGCCCGTGGTGCAGGTGCCGGCGCAGGGCGGCGGTGGCGGGGTGCAGGCCGTTCCCGGCTCTCCCCCGCCCGTCCTGCCACCCAGCGGCCCGAAGCCCGCGCGCGCGGCCCGCGACCTGACCCCGCCTGCGCCGCTCGCGGGTCGGTCGAAGGCCCCGCTGCGGGCCCTGTCGGTGGCCCAGGGTGAGGCGACGCTCGAGATCGACGGCCGGCGCGAGGTCGTGCGGCCGGGATCTCTCCTCGGCCGCGACATCGTCAAGGCGGTGGCGCCGGGGCGCCTGGTCCTCGACCGGCCGGCCGAGCCGGGACAGACCGGGCCGGCCCTCGTGATCGTGACGTTCGACGAGGCGGGCCGGGGAAAGACGCGCGTCTTCTGGACGACCGATCCTTCGGTCCCGAAGGCGCGGGAGGCGAAGCGCCCTTGAGCCTCCGAGCGCGCCTCGTCGGCACCTCGGCCCTGCTCGCGCTCGTCACCGCGCCGGCGGCGGCAGCCGATCTCCAGGCACGACGAGGACGCATCCCCCCCGCGTCGCCGGGGCCGGCTCGGGTGGCGCCAGCCGACCTCGCGTCGATCGTCGCCCAGCTCGAGCAGCGCGACCGGGCACAGCAGGCCGAGTTCGCGGCCGCCGCCGCCCGTGCCCTGCCGCCGAAGGCGCGGCAACGCCTCGAGGAGACGCGGCGGGCGTGGGCGGACGGACAGGGCCGGATCCTCCAAGCGTTGCGGGCGCCTCGTGACTCGGCCCGGGCGGGCGCTCCGGCCGCCGCCGCCTCGTCGCCGGACGTGGATGAGGCGCTCGAGCTGCTCCGGAGGATCCGCGCCGCGTCGCGGATGGAGCCGCTCAGCCAGGCCGAGCTCAAGACCCGCGTCCCGAGCGCGCGGCCTCCGGCCCTGGCGGTCGGCCCGTCCACGCAGGCCGTCGCCGGCGACGCGGCGCCGATCGGGGAGATCCCGCCGGAGGTCCGTCAGGCCGCGGCGTCCCTCGCCGGTCCGATCGAGGCCTACGAGTGGGTGCGGAACGGCATCCGGCCGGAGCTCTACCACGGCTTCATGAAAGGACCGGTCCAGACGCTGCGCGAGGCGAGCGGCAACGACGCCGACACGGCCTCTCTCCTGGTCGCCCTCCTCCGCGCGAAGGGCATTCCCGCGCGCTACGTCCGCGGCACGGTGGAGCTGCCCGCGGCCCTGGCCGTCGCCGTCACCGGCACGTCCGACCCGAACCGGGCCCTGCGGGCCTTCCAACGCGCGGGCGTGCCGAGCGAGCCGGTGGACGGCCCCGGCGGCATCGTCGCCCTCCGCGTCGAGCGGATCTGGGCCGAGGCCTACGTGCCGTACGCGAACTACCGGGGCGCGCTCCTCGATGCCTTCGAGAAGGCGTGGGTGCCGCTCGATCCGGGCCTGAAGCGCCTCGCGCCGCCGGGAGGCTTCGCGATCCGATCCGTCGGCTTCGACCCCGTCCAGGCCTTCGACGACTACCTCGCCGCGGCGCCCGGCCCGACGCCCCTCGAGTTCCTGCGTCAGAGAGCGACGGACGCCCTCGCCGCGAAGCGCCCCGACGTCTCGTACGAGCAGGCGCTCGCCCGGCGGGACGTGATCGCCCAGAGCCTGGGCCACCTGCCGTCCACGCTGCCCTTCGCGGTCGTCACCCGCGCCGACGTGTCCTACGTGCCGCCCGACCCGCTCGTCCACATGGCGCGCTTCCTCCTGCAGCAGACCGACGCGACCCTCCTCGACGCGTCCTTCCCGGTCCCGACCCTCCTCGGGCAGCGCCTCACCCTCTCGTACGTCCCCTCCGAAGCGGACGACGAGGAGGTCGTCCGTCAGTACGGCGGGCTCTTCCAGACACCGCCCTACCTCGTGGAGGTGAAGCCCGTCCTCAAGCTCGGCGGCGTCGTGATCGCGTCCGGAGCCGGCGGGGCCGGCCTCGGGACGAAGCTCGACTTCCGGATCGAGCTCGCCACGCCGGCCGGCGAGGACCAGGTGCTGAACCGGATCGTCGCCGGCAACCTCACCGCCATCGGCCTCGCCGCGGGCGGCGTGCCGGCGGACGAGGACCCGCAGGACGAGGCGGCCCGCATCCTCGCCGGCCTCGCCTTCCACTACCTCGACCGCTGGAACCACGCCGACGACGAGCTGGCCGCGCTCCTGCGCGTCGTTCCCGTCCGTCCGTCCGTCTCCACGTGCCTCGTCGAGTCGGCCGTGCAGGTGGAGTACGCGGGGGGCGACGCGCTCTATCCCGTCCGCTACGACTGGAAGGGCCTCGCGATCGACGCCGACCGGCGGCCCTCGGCCCCCGTCGGGATCGAGAGCGACGCAGCCGAGCGCGACTTCCTGCTCGCCTCCGGGCTCCAGGGCTCCGTCCTCGAGCACCGGCTCTTCGAGGACGACCTCGGGATCGCGAGCGTGTCCACGGCGAAGGCGCTGCAGCTCGTCGCCCAGTCGGGGGCCGAGACGCTCGACGTCGGCCCGGAGAACGCGGACGCGCTCCTGCCGGGGCTTCCGTTCGACGACGCGGTCAAGGGCGAGATCCGCGACGCGGCTGCGAAGGGCTACAGGATCCGCGTGCCGGACGTCCCGCTCACCGTCCAGGCCTGGACGGGCACCGGCTACCTGATCCTCGACGCCGACACCGGCGAGTCCGCCTGGCAGCTCCAGGGCGGCTACTCCGGTGGCGTCACCGCCCCCGCCGTGATCGACCTCCCGTCGAAGATCGTGGACGCCGTCTGGCGCCAATCGGAGACGCCCTCGCCGACCCCCGGCGGCGTCGTCTTCCTCCAGAAGTTCGACTCGACCGACTACCAGACGGGCACGGTGGACAAGCCGCTGCCGAAGGCGCTCAAGGTCCTCGTCACCGACGAGGACGGCTTCCCGGTTCCCGGCGCTCCGGTGACCTTCAGCGTGATCGGCGGCGGGGGGCTGCTCGTCGATCCCGCCACCGCGCGCGCCGGCGCCTCGGAGGTCACGGTTCTCTCGTGCGTGGGCGGCGAGAAGAAGGAGCCGTGCGCGTCGCTCGAGCCGGGCGAGGCGGTGGCCGTCCTCCGCCTGGGCCGGCGCACCGACGAGATCCCGCGCTACACCTGCGAGGAGCCGTTCACCTGCACGTGCCCGACGGGGACGGAGTGCGACCCCGACCAGGTCGGCTACTCCACCCAGGTCGGGATCAACCTCGTGACCGTCCGCTCGGGCGATGTCGCGCTCGCCGTGCCGTTCACGGCGGTGGGCTTCCCGGAGCTGGCTCCGGTCGAGGGCCAACCTGGGGTCTACCAGGTCTACATGGACCTCGCCGCGCCGCCCATCTACAACCCTGTGAACCTGACCGTGGCCGACCGCATGGCCCTCAGCGTGACCGACCGGCTCGGCAACCCGATATCGAACGTCCGGGTCAAGGTCTCCTTCGAGGGCCCGCCCGAGCTCGGTCCGCCGCCCACCGGGGGAAGCCTCTACCGGCCGGCGACGAACACGCCGGGACACGTGCTCCGGGCGCAGGACTACGAGCAGTGCATCCGGGACACGCCGTCCGTCATCTGGGGCCAATGCCCGGGAGAGGCGGAGGCCGTGTGGACGCGCTCGTCGGCGCGCGGCGTCTTCACCTACCCCATCCTCGGCGACAGCCCCTGGAGCTACTACAAGTTCGACTACGGAACCGACCTCACGCCCGCCGTCGGGTGGGTCAAGTACCACACGGACGGCCTGAGCTGCCTCGCGCCTCAGCCCTTCGCCTGTGGCGACTGGCAGAGCCCCATCACGCTCGTCTGGCAGGGCCAGCGGGACCAGATCGCCAACGTTCAGGGCAACGCCATCGAGGCCTACCGGCCGGGAAGCACGGCCGAGGTCGGGCTCTGGGCCGACGTCGTCTGGGAGGAGGCCCGCGTCGCGAGGGCGGTCGACGACCAGGGCCAGGAGCACTTCTCGGCCACGGGCACCAACGTGTGGCACCGCGATCGGCTCACCGACTCGCAGTTCAGCCTGCAGGCCTCGAGCCCGGGCACCGGCGTCGACGCCGCCGCTCCACACGTCGGCGGTGGCCGCTACTCCGCCGCGATGACCCTCGCTCCGGACCCCCGGCTGAACGCCGTGCAGGTCGACGGCAAGCACTACCCGCCGCTCGTCAAGTACGCCGGCTCGGCGGGCGGGGACGTCGACCCGTCGACCGTCGACCGGCCTACCCTCACGCTCCGGCGGGTCAAGGACCCGACGCGGCCGATCCAGGCCCGGGACACGTTCAGGCTCTGGGGCGCCCTTCCCCGGATCACGAAGGTCGAGCCCTCGCCCGTCTTCCTGGGCTCGGGGGGGCGGGTGACGCGGCCCTCCACGGTCACCGACGACATCGCGCCTCCGGAGTACCGCATCCTCCTGGCGCCGAACGACGTCCACTTCGAGGTCCACGCGGCGGCCGACGACCACGTCGTCCTCGCGGCGAACGGGGCGGAGACCCCGACCTTCACCATCCCGGCCGGCCTCTCCGTCGCAGGCGGGGACTACGCCCGGCTGAGCGTGCCCGGCGTCTCGGGCAACGGCGTGGACCTCGCATCGCCGAACTTCCCGGTGCCGATCTGCTCTCTCCTCGACCTCCTGACGCCGAAGCTCGAGGTGCACGTGGCCCGCGATCCGCTGAACGAACGGCTCTGCGGGTCGGGAGACAAGCTTCGCTTCACCCTTTGCCGGGCCTCGCGGGTGACGCTGACCGTGGCCGGCGCTCCGTTCACCGCGTCGGTCGACGGGGGCGCTCCGCAGAGCCTCACCGACGCGACGCTGGGGCCGGGCCTGCACGAGGTGCTCGTCCCGGTCGGGGTCCCCGAGCTCGAGGCCGACGAGACGGCGCGCTTCCACGTCGAGGCGACGGACGCCGAAGAGCCCCTGCAGATCGCCAGCGCCGACGGGGTGATCGTGATGAAGGTCGTCAACCGATCGGTCCTGCCCGTCGGCCACACCTTCGTCAAGGGCGTCGACCTCCTGGACGGCCACGTCGTCCGGCAGTCGACCGACCTCAAGGTCCCCGGCCGCCACCTGGGCCTCGAGGTCACCCGCACCTACTCGAGCGCGGGCTGGAGCAGCGAGGGGCCACTCGGCGGCGGCTGGTCGCTCAACGACTCGCCGGGCCTCTTCGTCGACGGCGCGTGCGGCCTCGCCACCGTTGTCGCCGGCGACGGCAGCAGCCAGGTCTTCCACTCGAGCGACGGGCTCCTCACCTTCACGCCGCAGAAGGGCTACCACACGAAGCTCGAGCGCGAGGGGAGCGTGTGGCGGTTCACCGACAAGGCGGGGAACGTCCACCACTTCGAGTCGCCCGACGCCGAAGGCCGGCCCCGCCTCGACTTCGTGGAGGAGCCGCACGGCGACCGCCTCGTCTACACCTACGACGGGACGAGCCGCCTCACGAAGGTGGCCGAGGTCCAGAAGGAGGCGGGTGAGGTGCGGGCCGTCGCCTTCACCTACCGGTCCATCTACGGCTTCGACCGGATCGTCCGGGCCGAGGTCCCGAGCCTCGGCCTCGCCGTCGACTACGCGTACGACGATGCTCGCGGCGACCTCGTCAAGGTGACCCGCGACGGCCGGAACCTGGACGGAACGACACCGGCCCAGCCGCGCGTCGAGTCGTACCGCTATCTCGCGCTCCCGACCGGCGCGCCGGGCCAGCCGGCGGCCGACCCCCGCAAGGAGCACCAGCTCGTCGCGGCCGTCGACCCCAACGGCAACTGGGTGGAGTACGCCTATCACCAGGACGGCGACCGTCTTCCCGGCGAAGACACCGGAGCCGGCGGGCTCGTCTTCGAGGAGAAGTGGGAGCTCGCCCGGCAGGTCGTCGAGCACCCCGCTCCCGGCATCAACGAGAGGACGGAGCTTCTCTACGACCTCACGCACTGGCCGGTCGGCGAGCGGTGGACGACCGTCCGGGACGGGCGCGGCAACGACACGCTCTACGTCCTGAACGGCAACGGCAGCCCGCTGCGCATCGAAGAGCCGCTCGGGAAGACGACGCAGATGAGCTGGGCGGCGGACGACATCCTGAAGACGAAGGAGACCGACGCCCTCGGCCGCGTCACCGACTTCGGCTACGACGCGCGCGGCAACCTCACGTCGGAGCGCATCACGACGGCCGACCTCGGCGTCGTCGAGACCTCCTACCAGTACGACCCGCGCTTCAACAAGCTCACGTACAAGAAGGACGCCGAGGGACGGGAGACGGCGTACACGATCGACGCCGAGAGCGGCGATCTCCTGGCGGCCGTCGATGCCCTCGGCAACCGGACCGCCTACGCCTACGATGAGCACGGGCGCCTCCAGACGGTCACGGATCCTCGCCGTCACGCGACGACGCACTCCGACCACGACTCCTTCGGCAACGCCCGCACGATCACCGACCCGCTCGGCAACGTCACGACGCGCGAGTTCGACCTGCGGGGCCGTCTCACCCGCCAGGCGGACACGATGGGGCACGAGACGCGGCAGGTGTGGGACGGCTTCGATCGGCTCGTCCGGACGACCCGGGTCGCGGGCGGCGACTCCGACGACGGCACGACGGAGACGACGTACTACGCGGGCGGGGAGACGCACACGGTCAAGAACGCGAACGGGGCGGAGACGGTCTTCACGCTCGACGGCCTGAACCGCGTCACGGCGACCGAGACGCGCCTCGACGACCAGGTCCTCGACAGCCGGACGACGTACGACGCGAACGGCAACAAGGAGACCGAGACCGACCGGCGCGGCGTGACGAAACGGAACACCTGGGACGCCCTCAACCGGCTCGCCGGAGTCGAGATCACCTCCGGCTTGCCGGGCGAGGGGCCGACGGGAACGATCGCCGGCTACACCTACGACCTCGTCGGCAACCGTCTCAGCGAGACGAACGTGGCCGGCCTCACCACCCGCTTCGAGTACGACGGCCTCTACCGCGTGAAGGTGAAGATCCTCCCCGAGATGATGCCCGTCGGCCTCGGGCCAGCCGGGCCGCTGACGGAGCGGTACGAGTACGACCGCGCCGGCAACCGGACGTCGCTCACCGACGCGAACGGCCACGCCACGACCTGGGCCTACGACGGACTCAACCGCCTCACCCGGACGACGGACGCCCTCGGCCACGTGACGACCGCGGCCTACGACGATCCGGAAGGCTCGCACGTGAACAAGTCGGAGGACCTCGACACGGTCCGCGGCCTGCGCACGACCTACCTCTACGACAAGCTCAACCGGGAGACCGAGCGCCGTGTGACCCTGGAGGGAGAGGACGGCGATCCGGGCGCGCCGCCCGTCTACACGACCACGACCGCGTACGACGATCCGTCCCACGCCCTCACGGTGACCGACCCGAGGGGAACCGCCACCCGGGTCCGGCTCGACGGCCTGGACCGGCAGGTCGAGCGGACGGTCGATCCCAGCGGCCTCGGCCTCGTGACGCGGACGAGCTACGACGGCCTGGGGAACCGGAAGTCGGAGACCGATGCGAACGGCCACACGACGGGCTACCGCCACGACGGCCTCGGCCGGCTCGTCGAGACGACGGATGCCCTCGGCCAGGCGGCGACCTTCGCCTACGACGGCGAGGGCCTGAAGGCCCGCGAGACGGACCGGCGCGGCATCGTCCGGACGTTCTCGCATGACAATCTCGGCCGTCCGCGGCGGGAGGCTCTGGCGTCGGCCCCTCTGTCAGGAGTGGCCTGGAGCCGCCAGACGCAATACCGCGACCGGCAGCGCCAACGGGTCGAGACCGACGCCCGCGGGCACGCCACCACGTTCGACCTCGACGGCCTCGACCGCGTGCTGAAGGAGACGGACGCCCTCGGCCACTTCCGCACGTTCCTCTGGGACGGGACGAGCAAGCGGGAGGAAACGGACAAGCGATCGGCGCACCACAGGACGCGGTTCGAGTACGACGCCCTCGACCGCCTGACGAAGACGACCGACCCCGCGCCGTTCGACACGCAGACGGCGGAGACGACGTACGAGGACGCCCTCAACCGCGTGACGGAGAAGGACCGCCGCGGCTTCCTGAAGCGGACGCAGCACGACCCGCTCGGGCGGGTCGTGAGCGTCACCCAGGCCCTCGGCACTCCGGACGAGGCCGTCCTCGAGACGAACGCCTACGACGGGAACGGCAACAAGACCGTGGCCACGGACGCGGAGGGCCGGCAGACGCGCTTCCAGTACGACCCGGCGAACCGCCTCTCGGCGCGCGAGGAGGGCTTCGGCACGGCGGACGCCGCGGTCACGACGTTCGTCCACGACGGCGTCGGCAACGTCCTCGAGGAGCGCGACGCTCGCGCGGCGGCCCTCGGCGAGCCATGGTCGGTGAAGCGCACCTACGACCCGCTCAACCGCCAGGAGACGGAAACGAACGGCGAGGGCGACACGACGAGCTACGGCTACGACCCAGAAGGTAATCGCACCTCAAC
>DATJYX010000141.1:0-4965 GCA_035577965.1 Vicinamibacteria bacterium
CGCCTACCCGCTGGCGCTCGGCGCCGCCATGGCGGAGGTGGCGCTCCGGGACGGGCTCGACGTCCTGCACGTCCACTACGCCATCCCCCACGGCCCGAGCGCGGTCCTCGCCCGCGAACTGGTGAGGGCCGCGGGCGGAGAGCCCCCCCGGCTGGTCCTGAGCCTCCACGGCACCGACGTGACCACCGTCGGCGGAGGCCCGGCGCTGCGCCCGGTGACCCGACACGCGGTGCTCTCGAGCGACGCGGTCACCACCCCCTCGCGCTGGCTCCGCCGGGAGGCGGAGGAGCGGCTCGAGCTCCCCGCCGGCACCCGCATCGAGGTGGTCCCGAACTTCGTCGACCCGGGCGAGTTCCACCCCGGGACCGATCGCCACGACCTGAGCGAGCGGTTCCCGCAGCTCGCCTGGGAGGGCGCGGCGCGGCCCAAGGTCCTCCTGCACGCCTCGAACTTCCGTCACCTGAAGCGGGTCGGCGACGCGGTGCTGGCGCTTGCCGAGGTGTTGCGCACCCGGCCGGCGGTGCTGGCTCTGGTGGGCGACGGTCCCGATCGGGAGGGAGTCGAGAAGCTGGCGGGCGCGCTCGGGGTCGAGGGGCACGTCGCCTTCCTGGGCGAGCAGGTGGACCTGGGCCCGCTCCTCGCCCAGGCGGACGTCTTCCTCCTGCCGAGCGAGCAGGAGAGCTTCGGCCTGGCGGCGGTGGAGGCGCTCGCCTGCGGCGTGCCGGTGGTGGCGAGCAACGTCGGCGGCCTGCCGGAGGCCATCCGTGACGGGGAGACCGGCCGGCTCGTCCCGCCGCGCGATCCGCGGGCGGTGGCCGGCGCGGTCCTGGAGATCTGCGCCGACGACGAGCGCCGCGCCGAGATGGGTCGCGCGGCCAGGGCCGACGCCCTCTCCCGCCTGCGCCCCGAGCCGGTGATGGCGCGGCTGGAGGAGCTCTACCGGGAGCTCCTCGAGCGCCGCGGCTAGGCTACCGCTGCCAGTCGACGATGGCCTTCGCCACCTCGTCCGCGGCCGGGAAGTTCGGGGACTTCTTGCCGAGCTCCTCGGCCTGCCGGGCGACCGCCACCGCGTCCTTCTTCTGGCCGGCGGCGGCCAGGATCTGGGCCTTGATCCAGAGGTTGTACCAGTCGGTCTTGAGCCGGAGGGACCTCTCCACCATCTCCGAGGCGAGCGCCGGTTCGAGCTTGTGCTCGAGCAGGTAGCGCGCGGCGCTGGCGTAGGGCCGCCACTCGTCGGATCCGAGCGCCCGGATGGCGGAGAGCACCGCCTCGCGAGTGGCGAGCTGGAACCTCACCCCCACGCGCAGCGCCTCCCACTCGAGGGCGAGGGTGCCGCCGTCGTCGTCGAAGTCGAGCACCTCGAAGGCGAGCCGCTCGCGGTGCGGGATGGCGCTCGTCTGCGCCAGGACCCGGAGGACGTCGTTCTCCTCCTTGTAGCCCGCGGTCCCCCAGAGCCCGGTGTCCTTGTTCAGGACGAGGGTGAAGCCGGTCTTCGCGGGCAGGAGGAAGAGGCAGTAGCTGCCGGCCGCGAGCGGCCTGCCGCCCACGGTGGCCGCGGTGCTGAAGGTCACCTTGGTGCACTCGTTCGCGCCCGCGCGCCAGAGCTCTCCGAAGGGGACGACCTCCCCCCAGATCTTGCGCCCCTTCACGGCGGGGCTGGAGTAGGCGACGGTGATGTCGGTGAGGCCCACCGTCTGCTTCAGGGTGGCGCTCGGGCTGGGGCGTGGCAGGACGAGCTTCGGCGCCTCCTGGGCGCCGGCGGCGCCGGAGAGGAGCGCGGCGAGGAGGGCGGCGAGGACGCGAGGGGGTCGGGCGGACATCGGATCTCCGGGTTGGGTGTGGGAAGGGCGGGATCAGGCGCGCTTCACGCCGCGGACGGCGGCGCGCAGGCAACGGATGCCCACTCCGCCGTCGGGACGGGGGAGGGGGGAGAAGCCGCGCGAGTCGCCGGCGAGGAGGAGGCGGCGCACCTCCTCCTTCGGCGCGGCCGGGCTGCCGCGATCGAACCACTCGTCGAAGTCGAGCTCGATGCCCTCCTCGCGGAGGGTGAGCTCCCCGAGGCCGGCCGCGGCGAAGACGTCGACCATCTCCCCGGGGGTGAGGGTCCGCGTGTGCGTCCGGTCGCGGGCGCGCTCCAGCGCGCGCGCCCAGTCCCCGCGCGCCGGGTCGGGATCGCCGCTCAGATCCAGGGCGACCACCACGCCTCCGGGGCGGAGCAGGGATGCCTGGCGGGAGACGAAGGCGAGCGGCGACTCGAGGTGGTGCAGCACGTTGCGCGAGATGCCGGCGTCGAGCGCCGCCGGCAGGTCCGGGTCGAAGATCGATCGCTGCTCGAAGCGAGCGCGGGCGCCGAAGCGGGCGCAGCGCTCTCGCGCGCGGTGCACCATCTCGGCGGAGAGGTCGACGCCGAGGACCTCGCACCCCGCCTCGAGGAACGCCTCGGCGACGAGCCCCGGGCCGCAACCCGCGTCCACCAGCCGGGCGCCCCTCGGAAGGGCCGCGAAGTCGACGAGCCGCGAGAGCGAGGCGGCGTCGCGGGACACCTTGGCCTTCTCGAAGGCCTCCGCCTGGGCGTCGAAGGCCCGGGCGAGGTCCTGGTCGTGCGCCGACGGCTTGCGCTCCTCGGTCACGGGGCGGAGACATAGCACAACGGGCGCCGCCGGGCCGCCGGCGCGCGGCCGCGGCAAAGGGCTAGCCTCGCGCGGGGCGCTTCCACCCGGTCCGCCACACCAGCCACTCCACCAGCCGTGGAAGGAGGCGGTGCGCGACGAGGGTCGCCCGGAGCAGGAAGGGGAGGAACACCTCGCGCTCCCCGCGCTCCGCCGCCCGCAGGACGGCGCGCGCCACCTCCTCCGGCGAGAGGGTGCGGTAGAGGTGGGCGATCCCGGGCACCCGCTCCTCCGAGCCGGGGTTGTTCTCGAAGTAGGAAGAGGCGACCTTCCCGGGGACCACCAGGCTGACGCCGATGCCGGTGCCGGCGAGGTCGGCGCGCAGGGCCTCGCTGAAGCCCCGCATGGCCCAGCGGGCCGCCGAGTAGGCGGTGGAGCCGGGAATGCCCACGTAGGCGGCGGGGGAGGTGAGATTGACGAAGTGGCCGCTCCCGCGGCGCAGCATGCCGGGGACGAAGGCCCGGCTGACGGCGAAGGCCCCGAGGTAGGGGACGGCCATCATCGCCGCCGCCTGCCCCGGCTCGGTCTCGTCGATGGCGAGCCAGCGCCCGGAGCCGGCGTTGTTGACGACCACGTCGGGGGTGCCCGCCTCGCGCTCGATCGCCTCGCAGGCCGCCTCGAGCGCCGGTGGGTCGGCGAGGTCGACCGGGTACGTGGCGGCCCTGCCGCCCCGGACCCGGATGTCCCCCGCCACCGCCTCGAGCGCCTCGCGGGAGCGCGCGAGCAGCAGGACCCGGGCCCCGCGCACCCCGGCGAGGCGGGCGGTGGCGGCGCCGATCCCCTGCGACGCTCCGGTGACGAGTACCAGGCGATCCGCGAGCTCCATGGGGCTCCTCCTCCGGGCCGAGAAGACGGGCCGACGCCGGAGGGTGATAGCACCTGCCCTCCTCGCCCGCGACCCGAGCGGCGCCCCCGCCGGGGCCGGGAGAGCCGTGACGGCCTTCGCGCCGGCCGATCCGCAAAGGTCACTGCGGTTCCGCGGCCCGGAAGGTATGCTTCGCGCATGAAGAAAAAGCGAATCGGAATCCTCACCGGCGGCGGCGACGTGCCGGGTCTCAACTCGGTCATCAAGAGCGTCGTCTACCGCGGCCACGAGAACGGCTGCGAGGTGGTGGGCATCCGCAAGGGATGGGAGGGGCTCACCCACGTCAACCTGGACGACCCGGCGAGCAAGAGCCGCTACATCGTCTACCTCGACGTCGACAACACCCGCACCATCGATCGGAGCGGAGGGACGGTCCTCCACTCCAGCCGCACCAATCCCTCCAAGATGAAGGCCCTCCCGGAGCACCTGAAGGGCCAGGACCTCCCCGCCACCCGGGACGTGAAGGGCGTCACCTACGACCTCACCTCGCAGGTCCTGAGGAACCTGGAGAGGCTCGGGATCGACTACCTGCTCGCCATCGGGGGCGACGACACGCTCAGCTACGCCGCCAAGCTCCACGACGTCGGCTGCAGGGTGATCGCGATCCCGAAGACGATGGACAACGACGTCCAGCACACCGAGTACTGCATCGGCTTCTCGACCGCCATCACCCGGGCCACCGACGCGGTCGAGCGCCAGCGGACCACGGTGGGCTCGCACGAGCGCATCGGCATCTTCCGCATCTTCGGCCGCGACGCCGGCTTCACCGCCCTCTACACCGCGCACGTCACCTCCAACCGCTGCGTCATCCCCGAATACAAGGTGAACCTGGAGAAGCTCATCCGCATGCTCATCGAGGAGAAGCGCAACAACCCGAGCAACTACGCGCTCGTCATCCTCTCGGAGGGGGCCGAGTGGGAGGGCTACGAGGTCCAGGAGTACGGGGAGCCTGACCCCTACGGCCACCGCAAGAAGGCGAGCGTGGCGGAGGTCCTGAGCGACGAGGTCAAGCGGCGGACGGGCGAGGACACCATCGTCTCCGACCTGACCTACGACCTGCGCTCCGGCGATCCGGACTTCGTCGACCGAATGGTGGCCCTCACCTACGGGGCTATGGCCTTCGACGCCGTCCTCGCCCAGCAGAGCGGCCTCATGGCTGCCCTGGTCGGCGGCAAGTACGACCTCGTCCCCATCCCCGACCCGAAGCTCGGGCCGCGTAAGGTGGAGGTCGAGAGCATGTACAACAAAGAGCGCTGCCGGCCCTTGTACGCCGGCAAGCGCGGCCTGCCCATCTTTCTCAACCGGATCTGACCCTTCGCGGGGGCGGCCTCGAAAAAGAGCCGCCCTCTTCCTTCACTCGCAGGTCGGCGTCCCCGTGCACAAGGAGATGGGCGCTCCCAGGTTTGCGACGGCCGCGTTCGCCACCGCACA
>DATJYX010000142.1:0-11704 GCA_035577965.1 Vicinamibacteria bacterium
ACTTCCGGTTGAACCGCTCGATCCGACCCTCCCCGTCCACCGCCAGAATCCCGTCCGCCGTCGACTCCAGCGTCGCCTCCAGCAACGACAACGACCGCTCACGCCCCTCCTCCGCTCGCCGCCTCTCCGTCACGTCGCGGAAGTGCAGGACCACGCCGCTCACCGCGGGATCGTTCAGCCGGTTCGTCGCATCGATCGCGCCGTGCCGGTAGCCACCGTCCCGGTGGCGGTACCGCAGGAAGCCCCGGGACGTCGCCCCGGCGCGCGCGCAGACCCCGAGAAGCCCTCGTCGCGCGCAGTCGCGCTCGTCCGGGTGGACGAGGGCGAGCGGGGAGGTACCCACGAGATCGCCGGCTCGATGGCCGGTGACGCGCTCGGTGGAGGCGCTCAGGTAGGAGAACGCGCCGCCCTCATCCAGCTGCCCGATCGCGTCGGAGCTGTTCTCGACCAGAGCCCGGAAGCGCTCCTCGCGCACGCGCTGCGTGACCTCGGCGCGGCGGAGGGTGCCGAGCTGACGCGCGAGGTAGAGCATGCCGACGAGCACCGTCCCGAGGAGCGCGATGCGGCCTTGGAGCCGCGCCACCTCCGGCTCGGCCCCGCCGACGAGGGTGGCGAGGAAGTGGACCGTCGGAACCATCACCGCCGCCGTGAGGCCGACGACGTGGCCCTGGCGGGCGTCCTGCCAGTCGCGCGCCTGCCAGGCCGCCGCCTCGAGGGCGTCGTCCGCGTCCGGCTCGCGGGAGGGTTGCCACGCGCCGGCAGCGAGCGCGATCCACGCGAAGGGAAGCGCCCACGGCAGGTCGTAGAGCCCGGGCCGGTAGGCACCCCTGAGGACCGCCAGGTTGGAGACCACGCCACCGCCCAGGAAGACCACCATGGCGAGCGCGAGCTCGTCGTAGACTCGCCGCCACGGGCCTTCCGCGCCATGGAGTAGCCACAGGAGCGACCCGAGCAGCAGCAGCCGCTGCGGGTTGTAGAGCAGGGGGCCGAGGTCCCCGTACGGGTCCGCGCCCCGCACCAGCACGTTGGCGACCGGGAAGTACGCGTAGATGTAGAGAACCAGCGCCGAGACGAGCCCCACGTCGGCGGCGAGGCCGAGGGCCGCGGGCCGGGGCCGATGGGGGCGAAGGACGCAGGCCCCGATCAGCGGGGCGGTGCTGGCCATGAACATCAGGTCGCGCACGACCTCCAGGGTTCGCGAGGGTGCCACCAGCGTGGTCGACGCCCAGAGCCCCTGGGCGACCGCCCAGGAGGCCATGCCCAGGCCGATCAGGGACCAGAACGAGCGCGCGAGGGCGCGGCCGCGAGCGGCGGCGCGAAAGGCGGAGGTGGCCGCCGTCGCGGCCAGGGCGAGCTGGGCGAGTTCGCTCGCCCAGCGGCCGAGGGAGTGCGGAACGAGACCGGGCTGCAGAGCAAGGAAGAAGACAGAGACGAGAAGGGTCGGTGGAAGGGCCCGCCGGACCCAATGGCCTGCGGCCTCGGGCTCGCCCATCGAGTCGATCGCTTCATCCTCCGGCCGGATCTGCGGGGATCAGGGCGGACGTGAGGTCGCGCTAGCCCACCGCCTGGCTCCGCGTCGCTCGGATCTCGAGCCCCTCGTCGGCCTCAAGCTCGAACGAGGGGCCGCAAGTCACTTCGCCACGCGGTCGAAGGCCAGGCGTACGTCGAGCGGCGTCTTCATGGAGTCGTGCTCGAGGTGCCAGTCCACGACGAGCGCGCGCCCCCCCGGCTCCAGCGTGTAGACCGCCTTGATGCGGCCCTTCCCCTTCGCCTGCTTCTCCTCGGTCACCAGCTGGTCGCCCTGCCAGGCCACGGTGACCTTGAGGATGCCCCCTCCGGGGCCGTGGCTCGTGGCCTCCCGCCCGAAGTAGTAGATGTTGACCTCGTCGCCGAGGCCGGACTTGAACTCGGTGGCGGTGTGCTCGATCGTCAGGACCTGCTTCTCCGGGTCCTTGAAGCTCGAGAGCCAGCCGTGGATCCAGACCCGCGCCTGCTCGGACTTCTCGCTGCCGACCGTGTAGTCGGGCCCGACGGCCGCGGCGATCTTCTCCTCCACGTTGTCGCTCCGGTGCGAAGCGTAGGTCCAGGTCCCGGTGAAGTTGGGCCTTCCGTCGGCGCCCTGGGCAGCCAGCGGAACGAGGAGCGCCAGCGCGAGCGCCGGCGGGGCGAGCGTCGTGAGCTTCCTGCACATGGGCCGAGGATAACCCAGGGCACGGGGTTTCGGTGACTCGCCACCCCTTCGGCCCCAATTCAGATGGCTAGAGGCTCGAAGAGCCACATCCTTTGACCTATCGGCGCCCCGGGGTGCCTGGCCGTCGAGCTGGCAGGCTTTCTGCTCATCCCCACCAATGCAGCGGGGATCGGAAAATCCTGCGCGCCGGAGGCATGGACATGAGCAAGTACCGCATTGCTTGGCTGCCGGGCGACGGCATCGGCAAGGACGTCATGGAGGCGGCACGGCTCGTCCTGGACACGGTCGAGCTCGACGCCGAGTACGTGCACGGCGACATCGGCTGGGACTTCTGGTGCAAGGAAGGCGACGCCTTCCCCCCGAGGACCGTCGAGCTGCTGAAGACCGTGGACGCGGCCCTCTTCGGGGCGATCACGTCGAAGCCGGTGAAGGCGGCCGAGGCCGAGCTCGCGCCCGAGCTCAAGGGAAAGGGCCTGACCTACCGCTCCCCCATCGTGAGGATGCGGCAGCTCTTCGACCTCTACGTCTGCCTCCGGCCCTGCAAGGCCTACCCGGGCAACTCTCTCAACCACAAGGAGGGGATCGACCTCGTGGTCTTCCGCGAGAACACCGAGGACCTTTACGCCGGCGTCGAGTTCAACCCCGTGCCCACCGAGCTCGCGGTCTCGCTCACCTCCCTCTCGAAGCCCTTCGCCCACTTCGCGAACCTGGCCGGGGACCAGTACGCGGTCTCCTGCAAGATCAACACGAAGAGGGGCTCGGAGAGGATCGTCCGGGCCGCGTTCGAGTTCGCGCGGAAGCACGGGCGGAAGAGGGTCACCGTCGTCCACAAGGCGAACGTCGTCCGCGCGACCGACGGCCTCTTCCTCGAGGAGGCGAAGAAAGTCGCCCGGGACTTCCCGGAGATCCAGACCGACGACGCGAACGTCGACGCGGTCTGCATGTGGCTGCTCAAGAACCCGTTCGCCTACGACGTGCTCGTGGCCCCGAACCTCTACGGCGACATCATCTCGGACCTCTGCGCGCAGATGGTGGGCGGCCTCGGCTTCGGCTGCTCGGGCAACATCGGCGAGTCGCTGGCCGTCTTCGAGCCGACCCACGGGTCGGCCCCGAAGTACGCCGGCCAGTACAAGGTGAACCCGATCGCCACGATCCTCGCCGCCAAGATGATGCTCGACTGGCTGGGGGAGAAGGAGAAGGCGGCCCGGATGGAGCTGGCGGTGGCCGAGGTGATCAAGGACGGTCGCGTCCGCACCTACGACATGGGCGGCCGGAACTCGACCCTCGAGATGGGCAAGGCCATCGCGGCCGCCGTCGGCGAGACGAAGCCGGTCGGGGCGGGCCGGCGGTGAGCGCGCCCGCGCTCTCCATCCACGAGGTCGGTCTGCGGGACGGCCTGCAGATGGAGAAGCAGGTCGTCCCCACCGAGCAGAAGATCGCCTGGGCCTCGGCCCTCCTCGCTTCCGGGGTCGACATCCTCCAGCTGGGCTCCTTCGTCCACCCGGAGAAGGTCCCCCAGATGGCGGACACCGACCGGCTCTTCGTCCACTTCTCCGCTCCCGGCAGGAAGCCGGAGCACGCCACTCTCTCCGGCCTCGTCCTCAACGAGAAGGGCCTCGACCGCGGGATGGCCTGCGGCGTCGAGATGTTCTGCATGGGCGTCTCGGCGAGCGAGACCCACAGCCGGAAGAACACCGGCATGGGCATCGAAGAGGCCAACAAGAGGATCATCGCCATCGCGAAGAGCGCCCTCGCCGCCGGCAAGCGCGTGCAGGTCTCGGTGCAGTCGGCCTTCGGCTGCGGCTACGAGGGCCCGGTGCCGAAGGAGCGGGTCGTCGCCATCGTGAAGACGTTCCTCGACGCGGGCCTCCGCGGCCTGAGCCTCGCCGACACCGCCGGCCATGCGACGCCGGACGACGTGGAGGACCTGTGCGGCCGGGTCCGGGCCCTCGACGAGGGCGCGGAGTGGACCTGCCACTTCCACAACACCTACGGCCTCGCCCTCGCCAACTGCTACGCCGCGCGGCGGGCAGGGGTCACGGTCTTCGAGTCGTCGGTGGCCGGCCTCGGCGGCTGCCCGTTCACGAAGGTGGCCGGCGGCAACGCCTGCACGGAGGACCTCGTCCACGCCCTGCAGAGAAACGGCCTCCGCACCGACATCCGGCTGGGCGCGCTCGTGGACGTGGCCAGGGACATCGCCCGGCTCTTCGGCCGCGACATGGCGGGATCGGTCTACAAGGCCGGCCCCATCCCCCCGCTCGCCACCGCGTCTTCCTGAGAGGTGACACCTTGGGAGCCCTGACCGGAGTCCTCGTCCTCGACCTCACGAACGTCCTCTCCGGGCCGTTCTGCACGCTGCACCTCGCCCTCCTGGGGGCCGACGTCATCAAGATCGAGAACCCCAAGGCGGGCGACCTCGCCCGGGTCCTCGGCAACGTGCCGAGGTTCAACAAGGCCCTGATGGGCACGAGCTTCCTCGCCCAGAACGCCAACAAGAGGTCGGTCACCCTCAACCTGAAGGCGCCCGAGGGCAAGGAGGTCTTCAAGAAGCTGGTGGCGAGAGCCGACGTCGTCGTCGAGAACTTCCGGCCCGACGTGATGCCCCGGCTCGGCCTCGGCTACCCGGTTCTCGCCGGGATCAACCCGCGTCTCGTCTACTGCGGCATCTCGGGCTTCGGCCAGACGGGGCCGGACGCCGACAAGCCGGCCTACGACCAGATCATCCAGGGCCTCTCCGGCGAGATGGACGTGAACGGGGACGAGGGGCTGCACCCGCTGCGGGCCGGCTTCCCGGTCTGCGACACGGTCGGCGGCCTGAACGCGGCCTTCGCCATCCTCGCCGCCCTCTACCACCGCGAGAGGACGGGCGAGGGCCAGATGATCGACGTGGCCCTCCTCGACTCGATCATGCCCCTCATGGGCTGGGTGGCGGCCAACCTGCTCATCGGAGGCCAGGAACCGGTCGCCATGGGCAACGACAACTTCACCGCCGCGCCGTCCGGCACCTTCGAGACGCAGGACGGCCACATCAACATCGCCGCCAACAAGCAGGAGCAGTGGGAGGCGATGGCCGACGTGATCGGCGCCCCGGAGCTCCTGACCGACCCTCGCTTCCGGGAGCGGGACGAGAGGAAGAAGAACCGGAAGGCCCTCACGCCTCTCGTCGAGGAGAAGCTGCGGCAGAAGGCGACGGCCTGCTGGGTCGAGGCGCTCAACGCCCGCGGCGTGCCCTCGGGCGACATCCTGTCGCTGAAGGACGCCCTCGCCCAGCCCCAGGTCGAGCACCGGAACGTCCTGCGCTCCGTGAAGGTGGACGGCGAGATCGGGGAGGTCAAGCTCTTCGGCCTCACCGCTCGGCTGTCGAAGACGCCGGGCGAGATCACGTCTCCCCCGCCGCGCCTCGGGGCCCACACGGAGGAGGTGCTCGTCGGCGTCGGGTACTCGAAGGACGACGTCGCCGCACTGAAGGAGAAGGGAATCGTCTGATGCCAATGACAGTCGTCGAGAAGATCCTCGCCCGGGCCTCCGGGCGCGACGCGGTGCGGGCGGGCGACGTGGTCGAGCCCCGCGTGGACCTCGCCATGTCCCACGAGAACGCGGCCCTCGTCGTCAACCAGTTCACCGAGGTCTTCGAGGGCACCGGCCTCGAGCCGAGGATCTGGGACCCGTCGAAGATCGCGATCGTCTTCGACCACCGGGTCCCGGCCGAGTCGTCGAAGACCGCGAGCAACCAGAAGAAGGTCCGCGAGTTCGTGGCGAAGCACGGCATCACCCGCTTCCACGACATCCGCGGCGACGAGGGCGGGATCTGCCACCAGATCCTCCCCGAGAACGGCTACGTCCGGCCGGGCGCCGTGGTCGTCGGCACCGACTCCCACACCACGAGCCACGGAGCCTTGAACGCCTTCGCGTTCGGGATCGGCGCGACCGAGATGGCCTCGGTCTGGTCCCTCGGAGTGGCCCTGAACGTCGAGGTGCCGCAGACGATCAAGGTCGAGGCTTCCGGCCGCTTCGCCCCCGCCGTCGGCCCCAAGGACTTGATCCTCCACCTCGTCGGCCTCCTCACCGCCGAGGGAGCGAACTTCCGCGTCATCGAGTTCCACGGCGAGACGATCCGGACGATGTCGACCTCCGGCCGCCTCGTCCTCTGCAACATGACCGTCGAGGCCGGCGCGACCTCCGGCGTCGTGCCCGGCGACGAGGAGACGGTCCGCTACCTGCGCGACGTCGCCGGAGTGAGGGACCCGATCCTCCTCTTCGCTCCCGACGCCGACGCCGCGTACGAGCGCGTGATCCGGATCGACGCGACCGCGCTCGCCCCCCAGATCGCCTGCCCGCACACGGTCGACAACGTGAAGCCGGTGGACGCGGTCGCGGGGACGAAGGTCCACCAGGTCGTGATCGGCTCCTGCACCAACGGCCGGCTCGACGACATCGCCGCCGCGGCCGACATCCTCCGCGGGAAGAAGGTGGCGAGGGGCACCCGCATGCTCGTCTTCCCCGCCTCCTCGCGGATCTTCCAGGAGGCGCTCCACAAGGGCTACGTCCTCGACCTCATGCGGGCGGGGGCGGTCGTCATGAACTCGGGCTGCGGCCCCTGCCTGGGCGTCCACGAGGGCGCCCTGGGCGACGGCGAGGTGGCCCTCTCCACCACCAACCGCAACTTCAAGGGCCGCATGGGCAACCCGAACTCCGAGGTCTACCTCTGCTCGCCCGAGGTGGCGGCCGCCTCGGCCCTCACCGGCAAGATCACCGACCCGCGGAAGGGGGCGTAGCCATGGCCAAGGTCATCGCCAAGCTCGGCGACGACGTCTCGACCGACGTCATCTATCCCGGCCGCTACATGGCGACCGTCCTCCCCACCGAGACGCCGCAGTTCGCCTTCGCGGACCACGCGGAGCTCAACGGGAAGCTGAAGGCGAAGCAGGTCCCGCCCGGCAGCGTCATCACCGCCGGGAAGAACTTCGGCTGCGGCTCCTCCCGCGAGCAGGCCTGCTCCTGCCTCAAGGGCTACGAGCTCACGGTCGTGGCGAAGGGCTTCGCCCGGATCTTCCTCCAGAACTCGATCAACCTCGGCCTGAACCTGGTCACCGCTCCGGACTTCGAGGCGAGCGAGGGCGACGAGCTGGAGGTCGCGGCCGAGAAGGTCGTCAACAAGACGACCGGGAAGGCCTTTCCCGTCGTCCCTCTGCCGAAGGCCCGCCAGGCCATCATCGACGCCGGCGGGCTCATCGCCTACACCCGGAAGCGCGTGCTGGAGGCGGCGGGCCGGACCTGAGCGTCGCCCTCACCACGTCGGGCCGCGCCGTCGTCGTCCGCTCGAGTCACCGTGGCGCGGGCGACGCGTGGCCGCCGATCACGAGGTCGACGGCGGCATCTCCCGTCGGCGCATGAACTGGAAGAACTCGACGCCCTCGCGCAGGCGCCGCGTCATCATCTCCCGGCTGCGCAGCATCTCGGGAGAGGCCGGGGTAGTGCAGGGGCGCGATCTGCACGCCGTGGTCGTCGACGAGCTCTGCGTTCCCGCGGTCGAGCCAGCCGTTCTCCACCGCCTGCCGGTAGAGCTCGGTGCCGGGGTAGGGCGCGGCGAGCGAGACCTGGATCGTGTGGGGGTTGATCTCGCGGGCGAAGCGGATCGTCTCCTCGATCGTCTCCCGGGTCTCCCCGGGCAGGCCGAGGACGAACGTCCCGTGGATGGTGATGCCCAGCTCGTGGCAGTCGCGGGTGAAGCGCCGCGCCACGTCGATGCGCGTCCCCTTCTTGATGTTGTTCAGGATCTGCTGGTTGCCGGTCTCGTAGCCGACGAGGAGCAGGCGCAGCCGACGCGGATGTCGCTGTCGGCGATCACCAGCACGTCGTGCCGCGCCGAGCCCATCGTGTTCAGCAGGTTGCTGACCTTCGGGTTGGACCCGTGCACGCGGCCGTCGACGACGAGGACGAGGTCTCGACCAGGCCGGTCGCGGAGGAGGCGCTCCACGATCGGCACCGCAGCGTCGTTCGCCTCTCGCACGCCGAACACCAGCTGGACGTCCGGGTAGTCCTGATCGCAGAACGAGCGGAGGTTCTCTTCGAGGCCGGGCTCCTCGCCGCAGAGGGGCTTCAGCACCGTGACCGGCGGACGCGTCGCGGGGCGCGGACGGGGGCGACGTGCGAAGCACTTCGCCTCCCTCGCGGCGGGACCCGACGCCGCGGGGCGCCCGTCCTCGCCTCGTGCGGCGATGCCCTCGGGGTCAGGACACGACGCCGGTGATGTAGTCGAACGCCTTCACGGTCCCTCCCTGGCTCACGAACAGGACGAAGGTGGCGGTCGTGCCGCTCGGGAGGGGCGTGTTCCAGATGACGGTGTCTGGGAAGTCCGCCGGGGGCACGCCGGAGAGGATCGGGGCGGGGGTGAGGCTGAACCCGCTCGGGGTCAGCCAGAAGAGAGTGCCCCCGACGAAGACGGCGTAGAACCAGTCCATCGGCGCGACGGAGCCGCCGTCTCGTCCGGCCAGCGTCACCTCGAACTGCGAGGGGGGGACGTGGACGACCTCCCCGGCGTCGCCGTTCAGCTTCAGGAGGAGCGACGGGCCGCACCCCGGGAACGCGAACGAGCCGACATGGGTCTTGAAGTCGAAGCTGCCGGTGTTCGCGTAGTACTCCTGGGTGTACCAGAACGTGCAGTCGGGGAAGGGGTCGGCGCTCATCGCCGAGTAGTCACCCCAGCGGCCGGAGGAGCTGACCTGGACGCCCAGCCCGGCCTGGAGGGTGATCTCGCCCCCCGGGAGCGTGCCGAGCGGATCCGCCGCCGTCCGGCTCACGTAGCGGACGTCGGCCGCCTGGGTAGTGCCGGAGGCGCTGTAGCCGAGAGCGATGTCGCCGTTGCGGTCCTGCGCGATGCTCCCCATCCAGCGGTGGAGGCCGTCCGAGGGAGCGTGGGTGCCGACCTGGAAGAGCGCCCAGCCCGCCCCCGTGTTGCGGAGCTCCGCCCAGCGTATGCCCGCCCGTCCCCCTCCCGCGTTGATCGTGTGGTTGAGCACGATGCTCTCGTAGCCGTTGAACTGGCGGAACTGGGCGCGGTACATGAGGAAGCTGCCGGAAAGGGCGGCCAGCGCCTCGCCGGGCGACGCCTGCGGTACGGTGAGCACGCTCGAGTCGAAGGCGGGGGTCTGGACGAAGGGCAGGAGCGTCAGCGTCGAGGCGCCGGGGTTCGTCCAGTCCACCGCGAAGCTCCAGACGCGATAGCCGGACGGAACGCTCACCTGGGCGACGTACGTGTTGGGCGTGCCCGCGGAGGGAGGAGGACCTTCGAGGTGCGACGGCTGGAGGCCGAAGTTTCCCGGGACCCCGATGCGCACCAAGCGCGCCGCTCCCCCGGCGAGCATCGCCTTGCGCTCGACGGCCACCGCCACCGCCTGGCTGAAGAGGCCGGGTCCGGCGTTGAACTCGTTGAACGAGACGTAGTACGCGTCGGGCCAGACGCCGATCTTGGGATAGTCGTTGAACATGCCCGGGCTCACGAAGAAGTCGTAGCGGAAGTAGGGCCCGGTCGGATCCGGCGTCGTCGAGACCGCGAAGCACTGGTGACCGTCCGTCCCCCCGGACTGGTGGGCGAACTGGCTGAAGACCCAGCGATCGGCGAGGTGGTCGTAGAGGACGATCGGGTCTCCTTCGTTGTTCGTCTGGCAGAGCCCGCCGAAGCCCGCCCACAGGACGTTGTCGGCCGACGGCCCGGCCAGGCTCGTCCCGGTCGCCTTGTCGAAGATCTCGAGGACCAGGTTGTTCATCTGGACGTAGTGTCCGAGGCCGACGGCCCCGTTCGTGTCGGGCGGCACGACCCGGAAGCCGACGACGGCCGCGTTGTCGTCGTCGCTCGTCCCGTCGAAGCTCAGGCTCGGCGCGGGCGTGAGGGCCGCGTTCGGGACGAAGGCGTTCGAGGTGTCGACCAGGGGGTCGCGATCCAGGGCGCGGCTCGTCGTCCCGCCCACGCCCTTCTCGAGCCGGTCCTCCACCTCGCGATTGAGCCCCGCCACGACCGGCGCCAGGCGCGCCGACTCCATCAGGGTGCGGAGGGGCGGGGACACGTCCCGGCGGACGGCCGCCAGGACCTGGGCCGCGTTCCCCTGCCCCGCGCTCGCCGCCGGGCTCGCCAGGAGCATCGCCACCGTCAAGAAGGGCATCGTCATCGACCACCTCCCCGTGCCCCGAGGGAGAGATCTCCCCGGGCGAAGGGCAGCAGAGGGTCCGCCCTTCGGACGACCTCGATGCCCGCGCGTCGGCCGCGCGGAATCCTGCTGGGACGAGTTCGTTGGAGACTGGCTATCACGGCCGCGAACGGGCTGTCAAGGAAGGGCAGGTCGGCCACGACGCCGGACGTTTGCTGCTAAGCTCCTCGCCGAGCGAACCCGGACGAGCTGACCCGATGCCGAAGCTCCGAGCGAGCGCCGCCCTCTCGATGCTGCTCGTCGCCCCCGGCGCGAGCCCCGCGCCGGCCGCGGAAGCCCGCTCGCTCGTGGCCGAGGCGCTCGACCGGGCGCTCTCCGGCGGCTGGGGGCAGCTCCGGATCGAGGCCGAGTGCCGCGTCGAGGGCCGACTGCCCCGGGCGGAAGTCTTCGGCAGCGGCGTCGGGATCTGGAACCGGGAGACGCAGTTCACGCTCCCTCGCGAGGCCGTGCGGCTCCTCCTCGTCGAGCTGCGCGACTCCGGCTTCGCGTCCATGCCCTCGAGCTACGGAGGCGACCCGGACGAGGCGACGCCCGAGGAAGAGCCGCAGCAGCTCACCTGCCGCGTGGGGCTCCAGCTCGACGGCGCCTCCCGCCTGGTCGTGCAGCTCCTCGGGGGACGGCAGTCGTCGGAGCTGCGCCGCCTGGCCGAGCACATCCTGGACGCGTGCCGAGGAAGAGCCGCGGCGGGGATCGCTGCCCTCGATCTCGACGACGGCCTCGCCAAGGTGGCGGCAGGGACCCTCGCCCCCGAGGTGCTGCAGGTCCTCCTCAGCCGTCGGCCCGAACGGGCCCCTCCGAACGGTTGGGTGTTGAGGGTCGATGGGCGGACCGCGAGGATGGAGTGGCCGGGGGCGGAGGCGGCTTCCGCGGAAGCGCGGCTCGACGCCGTCGAGACCACGGCCCTCGCGCGCCTCCTTCGCGAGGAGGGTGTCGCCCGCCTCCCGGTGAACTTGTACGCCGACGAGCTCACGGACCTCGCGGTGAGGGTGCTCCGTCACGAGAGGAAGGTCCAGGCCCGCCGCTTCGCCCGCATGTCGCCGACGACGCACGGGGAGGAGCAGGCGCGGTTCGACACGGTCCTGAAGGCGCTGCTCGACTGCCGGGAGCGCTGGTTCGGGCCCGCGGCTGCCGGATCCCGACGCTAGCCGCGCGCCCGGCCCACCCTCTTCACCGGGACGGCGCGGAACCGCGGGTCGCCCTCGCGGATCTCGACCCGCTGCCGCATCGGCACGTCGCGGAAGATCTGCGGCGGCAGGCCCCCGGCCGGCCACCGCACCAGGACGGAGCGGATCCGCTTGGCGAGGCCGAG
>DATJYX010000143.1:0-44587 GCA_035577965.1 Vicinamibacteria bacterium
CTAGAGGAGATACGGATTGGATTCGTGGCTACAGAAGAGCCAACAGCGTTGGAAGATGCGAGCTGCCCAGGTCTGTGTGTTGATTGGGCTTCCGCTCATGCTGGGTGGCTTCTTGGGCATGCCCTGGTGGGGTCCTGTCCCGTCTCTCCTGGGGTTCGCACTCTGCATTGCGAACGTCGTTCTCCCGATGTGCATCTGGTGCCCGGTCTGCGGGCTACATCTCGAAAGCTCAACCAAGGCCAGGAGCCTGTCGCGGGCAGATCGCATGCTCTGGATTCGGGCTCTGGAGTCGTGCCCGGTGTGCAGAGACGATGGCGGCGCAACTGCAGAGAGCCGGGAGCGGTGGGCGACATGTCAGGTCACTCCGGAGCAAGCGTACTGGTCGCCGAGTCGGCTTCTCCTGGCGGTGTTATTGGCGCTACTCTTCGCGGGGGGCGGCCTTGCTATAGGAGCTCTCTACAGGGCAAGGCTCTAAGGGGGGGACCGTGGGCAGGCGTACCAACAGGCGTCGGCTCATGCCCCCAAGCCTCAGGCGATTCGCGAGGTGCGGGGCTGTTCGGCGCCCGAGGGTTCCGCCGTTCTGAGCGCGCTCAGGACGCCGAATCCACTCTCTATGGATGACGCGGCCACGTCGACCTCGGGGGGCGGCCAAGTCTGGCCCCCGAGCTGAAGACCGGCCATCAAAGGCGGTAGCGCCTGGTGAACCCCCCCCCGGCTTCCTCGGAGACTCCGCTGATCGAGCCCAGCCACGACGACTGGGGTTGAGCGTCGACCGGTTTGAGTCGCAGTTCGAACGTCGGATCCGGGCCATAGCTCAGCTCGGGGCGATCTCTGGGGCGCCCTTCGGCCGCACTCACGACGGAAGACCAGGCGCTCCCTCCTTGCCGCCGGCCACGGCGGAGAGGTGGGGATCGCGGACGCCGCCGGCGGCCAGCGACGCCGCGAGAGCGAGGAAGAGGGCGGCGTCCACCCAGTAGATCCCGCGGAGCGACGCGTGGGCCACGAGGCCGGCGACGGCCGGAGAGAGGGCGCCGCCGAAGAGCGCGGCTCCCGAGAAGAAGCCGAAGGCGGTCGTGCGCACCGCCTCGGGGACCATGAGCCCGCCGATCGTGTAGCAGAGGGTCAGGCTGCCTCCGGAGACGAGGCCGAGGAGGACGGCGAGGCCGAGGATGTGCTCGAAGCTCGGCACGAGGGCCATCGGCGCCACCGTCGCGGCTCCGCCGACGAGCGTGAGCAGGAGCAGCCCTCGCGGCGAACGCGTCCGGCTCAGCCGGCCCAGGTACCACGCGGACCCGGCGGCGGCCACGGAGTAGGCGGAGATGAGGACGCCGGTGGCCGAGGCGAGGCGCGACGCGGCGACCCCGAGGGTCGCGAGGTGCAGGGGCAGGATCGGCGTGAACGAGCGGCCGATGAAGTTGACGAGGAAGAGGACGACGAGGAGGGCCACCACGCCGGGGAGAGCCACCACGGCCCCGAAGCCCGCTCCGGCCACGGCGTCCTTCGCCTCCGGCCGCCCGCGCTCTTCGTAGAAGACGAGGACGAGGACGAGGGCCAGCGCGCAGAGGCCGGCCGTGACGAGGAACGTCCGGCGGATGCCGATCGCGTCCGCGAGGAGCCCGCCCCCGAAGGGGCCGACCGCGGCGGACAGGATCTGGGCGGCCTGGATGAGGCCGACCGCGTGGCCGGTCTCCTCGCGCGGGGCCTGGGCGGTGGCCATCGCGAGCCCCAGGGGGCCGATCCCGCCGAAGAGGCCGATGCCGATCCGGAGCGCGAGGAGCTGCTCGACCCGGGTCACCGCGGCGGAGAGGGCCAGCATCACGACGTAGGCCGAGAGGGCCAGCGCGGCCACGCCCTGGTGTCCCCGGCGGTCGGCCAGCCGCCCCCACACCGGGGCGAGGAGGCCGGCGAGCAGCGGGCCCACGCCGATGATGACGCCCGCCCAGAGCGCGGCACCCTCGGGCTGCGCCACTCCCAGCTCGCTCACGTAGAGGGGGAGGAACGGGAGGACGAAGGCGAACCCGGTATAGACGGCGAAGACCATCGCCACCGTGACGAGCTGGTTCCGGCGGGCGGGGGAGGGGCTCACGAGAGGAGCCAGATCTCGCCGACGACGAGCGGCCCCCTGACCTCGAGCCGCAGGCGGCAGCGCCCGCTCGATCCCAGCTCCCGCGCCACCTCGGCGGCCCGCCCGTCGAGGCGGACTGCGGCTTCGGACCCGAGCGACACGACGACGTCCCGCCACCGCACCCCTCGGCTCCAGCCCGTCCCGAGGGCCTTGCTCGCCGCCTCCTTGGCGGCGACCGCGAGGGCCAGGGAGAGCCCCCGCCCGGCGGCGGATGGAGGAAGCGCCGACGCCTCCTCCGGGTCCATCAGCTTCCCGACGAACCGATCCCCGAAGCGGAGGAGAGCCCGCTCGACGCGGGCCGTCTCCACCAGGTCGAGGCCGACGCCGATCACCATGGGGCTCCGCCACGATAGCACGCGCCGACGTTGGACCGACCCGAAGGCCGGGCTTAGAATCGGGCCCTACGGGAGAGCGGGTGGAGAGGGTCGCGTCATTCGGTCCGTTCGAGGTGCGCGGCGAGGTGGGGCACGGCACGGGCGGCGTCGTCTACGTCGCGTGGGACGCCGAGCACGACCGAACGGTCGCGGTGAAGGTCTACACCTCAGCGCCGCGCAACGCGGCGGCGGCGAGCGCCCGGCTTCGCCGGGACGCCCAGGCAGCGGGGGCCCTCGGCCATCCGAACATCGCCGCGGTGCTGGGGGTGGGGGAGCACGAGGGCCAGCCCTGGGTGGCCACCGAGTTCATCTCCGGCGTCAGCCTCACCCAGGTCCTCCGCAGCCACGCCCCGATGCCGATCGAGCGCGTGCTCGACGTCTGGCGCCAGCTCTGTGAGGGACTGGCCCACGCCCACCGCGAAGGCGTCTTCCACCTCGACCTCAAGCCCGCCGACGTCCGTCTCACTCCCGCGGGCGAGGTGAAGATCGTCGACTTCGGCTCGTGGCACCTGAAGGCGCTCGAGCGGAAAGGCCCGGGTCCCATCGAGGAAGGCCTCCACTACCGCGCGCCGGAAATCCTCGCCGGCCGGCGGCCCGACCGGGGCGTCGACGTCTTCGCGGTGGCCGCGATCGTCTACGAGCTCGTCTCGTTCCGCAAGGCGTTCGCGGGTGACAGCACGACCGACGTGGTGCGCAGCCTGACCCGCGGCGAGCCCGACCTCGCCTGCCTGCCCCGGACGCCGTTCACCCCGGCGTTCGAGCGCGTCCTGGCCGCGAGCCTCGCCCACTCCCCCGAGAAGCGCCACTCCTCGTTCGAAGAGGTGCACGCCGACCTCGTTCAGCTCGTGCGGGACGTCGCTCCCCGCCTGCGCAGCGCCGCCGAGAGGACCTCGCCCGGGCCGCCGGAGCGGGAGGAGCTTCTCGCCGCGATCACGCGGGCGCGGGCCGAGGACCGGCTCGAGGACGCCCTCGAGGGCTGCCGTAAGCTCCTGGACCTCGACGCCGACGACGAAGCGGCCCGCCGCTCGATGTCGGAGATCGAGTCGGTGCTGATCGACCGCGAGGTGGACGGGCTCGTGGGGATGGCCCTGGCCTACGCGGCCGACGGCGAGTTCGCCCTCGCCACCCAGATCGCCGAGAAGGTCGAGCGGCTGGCGCCCTGGAGCCCCCGGTACCTCCGACTGCAGGTCTACCTCGACGAGGAGGGCGCAAAGCGCAAGGCGGAGGGCCTGCTCGCAGCGGCCCGGGAGCACCGGGCCGAGGGCAGGCTCACGGAAGCCCGTACGGCGGCGCAGGAGGCGCTCTCGGCCATGCCGGGTCACCCCGTGGCCACCGGGTTCCTGGCCGAGCTGGACCGGACGCAGGCGCCCGCCGCGGCCGTCCCTGGCCCCCCCGAGCCGCCGGCCGCCACACCCCCCGCCACGCCTCGTCCCGCGCCGCGACCCGAGCCTTCGCCCCGGCTTGAGGCGGCTGCTCCGGCCGAGAAGGCAGCGCCGGCCCGGCCACCGACTTTCCGTCCCGCAGCCGCCCCGGCGCCGGCCCCCGGCCCTGCCGCGCCGACGCCGGCCCCACGCGCCGCCCCGGCGCCAAAGCCCGCCCCCCGCAGCGCAACGCCGCCCCAGCCGGCGCCGGCCGCGCCTGCGCCGGCGGCCCGCGGAGCCCAGGGCGCCGCCGAAGCCACCGCCCTGAGCGCCGCCGCCCTCCAGCACTTCCTGAAGGACGACCACAAGCGGGCCCGGGAAGCCGTCGAGCGCGCGCTCGCCCTCGACCCATCGAACCGGCGGGCCCAGGAGCTCCAGAAGATCCTGCGCGTCCTCGGCTGAGCCGCCGCTATAATCAGGGAAGTACCAAGGAGGTCACGATGCGGGTGGTCCACGCCACAGCCCTGGCCGCAGCCGCGCTGCTGCTGGCCTCGGTCGCATCCGCCCAGGGTATCGGCGACACCGCTGCCCGGGAGAAGGAGAAGAGGAAGGCCGCCCCGGCCAAGCCGGCGAAGGTCTACACGGAGAGCGACCTCGGCGGCGGTGGATCCGTCGCCGCGGCACCGGCGCCGCAGGACACGGCGACCCCGGCGGGTGGAGCCGGCGGGACTCCGCCGGCCGCCGGCGCCGACGGCAAGGCGTCCAAGGAGAGCACGGGCGGGGCCGCCGAGGACCCGAAGGCCGCGGCCCAGGCGGCGTGGCGCCAGCAGCTCGAGAAGGCTCGCAAGGAGGAGGCCGTCTACAAGGACATCGTCGAGAAGACCCAGCTCCAGCTGAACGACGTGAGCGGCATGTACACGCCCAGCTACGCGGCGGCGATGACCTACCTGGAGGAGAACAAGAAGAAGCTGGCCGACGTGCAGGCGCAGATCGCGAGCCTCGAGGAGGAGGGCCGCCGCAACCTCTACCGCTGACGGACGCCTCTAACGCGGGGGAACGCGCCGGACGCGCTCGATCCGGGCGAGCAGGCCGCGGTCGTCGTTCACGAGCAGGCGGCGCGGCTCGGTCCGGGTGTCGATCGTCCACGAGCCGCCTGCCGCGTCGAGCACCACCGGTCGCTTCTCGACGCCGTCGGCCGTCGTCGCCGCGATCTCCAGGGGGAGCGGACCGGGCAGCCCCTGGGGACGGACCTCGAACGTGGAGCGGAAGCCGGCGGGCGTGCGGGACGTGCTCGCCGACCACAGCAGGGACGGCAGGCCGGTGTCGTAGATCCAGCGATCGAAGTACGGCCTCAGGTCTCGCCCGCTCGACGCCTCGAGCGCCGCCCGAAAGTCCTCGGTCCCCGCCTTGGCATAGCGGTGTCTTTCGAGGAAGGCGCGGGCTCCGCCGAAGAAGGCTTCGTCCCCCACGAGCCCACGGAGCATGTGGAGCACCCAGGCCCCCTTGTCGTAGACGACCGCGCGGAAGATGCGCGGGTCGTCCTTCAGGTGGCCGAGGCGCTGGCCGAGGTGGATCGGGCCGGCCGCGTCGAAGCGGAGGGCCCAGCCCGCCATCCGGTCCATCATGGAGCGGAAGGCGTCCTCCCCCAGCCGCTCCCGCAACCACAGGGCCGCTCCGTACTGCGCCCAGGCCTCGGAGAGCCAGCGTTCGCGGTTGTTGGCGGGCGCAGTTCCCTGGCCCCACCACTGGTGAGCCGCCTCGTGGGCGAGGAAGAACCCGGGCAGGTCGCTGAAGTTCGACGGGTCGTCCGGGAGCGACCGGCCGCGCAGGACCGGGGGCCGGATCTGAAGGTACAGGAGGCCCGGGGGGCTGTGGCCGGCCGGCGTCTCCCCCTCCGCGACGACGAGGCTGAGCCGCGGGAAGGGGGACGGCCCGAACTTCCTTTCGTAGAAGGCCAGCATGTCCTGCACCGCCTGCATCTCGGCGAGGGTCTGGGAGCGCGTGCGAGGGCCGGCGAAGCCTCGGACGGCCTGCTCGCCCTCCTGGCGCAGGCCCACGTCGGCGAGGCGCCCCACGATCGCGGTGACGAACTTGCCGGGCTGCTGGAGCTCGTACTCGGCCCGCGTGCGTCCGCCCTGGGTGCGAGCCGAGACGAGGTCGCCGCCCGTGACCCCGAGCCAGCCCGCCGGCGTGTCGAGGGCCACCCGCGCCCTGGCGAAGTCCTCGCTGGCCGACCGCGGGTACCACGCGGTGCGGTTCGAATAGACGAGCGGGGGCCGGTCCACGATCATCTCGTCGACCGGGGCGAACGTCGGCGCCTGCGTGACCTGGACGACCTCCTGGTCCAGGGCCGCGGGGTCGTGGCGTCCCGAGTACCGCGTGGTGAGGCGGAAGGGGCGGTCCCCCTGGCCCAGGGGGCCGAGCGACACCACGAGGTTGCCCTGGTCGCGCACGCGGAAGAAGAGGAGGTGCCCGCCGTCCTCCGACGTCACCGACGACACGTGGAAGTCGTCGTGGAGGCGAAGGCGCAGCGTGCTGGCGGGCGCGCGGAGGCGCACCCGCATCGAGTGGGTGGCGAAGACCTCGAACCGCTCCGGCTCGAAACGGGCCGAGATGTCGTTCTCGAGCACGTCCGCCGCACGGCGGTCGTCCTCGCTGTAGTTCGGCGGCCGGCCGCCCGAGGGGTAGCTGCAGATCTGCAGCCGGCGGTCCCGGTCGAAGAGGTTTACGTCCTCGGGCTCGCCGGAGGAGATCGCCAGGGTCAGGACGTGCTTCCTCCCCCAGGGAAAGTCCACCACCGCGTCGCCCTGGCTCGGCATGAGCCACCACGGCGAGCGGGGGAGGGGAGCGTCGATCAGGAAGCTCCGCTCGGAACGGGCCCGAAAGACCTTCTCCGCCTCGGCGCGCCGGGCGCCGGGGTTCGCCTCCGGCTCCAGCCGGGAGGACTCGAGGACCGAGTCGAACTCCGCCGGGTGGAGCCGGAAGTAGGCCCAGCCGACCTCGCGGTCCATCGTGGGTGCGCCGGAGAACTGGCGCAGCTGCTCGCGCTCGGCCTTGGGCGCGGGGGAGAAGCGGGCGCGGCCCCGGCCGACGAAGGCGAAGGCCGTCGGGCCGAGCTCCCGGGAGGTCGAGTAGAGCGTCCCGTCCTCCATGAGCAGCTCGAAGTCCTCGAGGTGGAGCGAGACGCCCCGGGCCCGCCAGGCCTCGGGGGCGAGAGAGAGGTGCACGAGGCCGTCGATCGAGCCCATGTCCTGACGGGCGACCACCGCCCATCCCTGCGGACGCCGCTCGACCTGGAGCCGCCAGTACGCGATCCGGGCCCGGGGCTCCGTCGCCGCGAACACCTGGACGTCGGCGTCGAACCGGGTCGCCCCCTCGGGTGGCGCCGGGCGGAGCACGAAGGACATCGCCGTCTCGTCGGACGCGAACGCGTCGCGGAGGAGCTGCTCCTCGGCCGCCCTCTGGTCGGGCGCGGCGAACTCCCAGAGAGAGAGCCAGCCCGGCAAGTCGTGGGCCTGCCACGCGGCCTCGATCCTCGTCAGGAAGGACGCGGCGGAAGGGTCGGGGACGGCCGAGCGGAGGCGGCCCGCGGCGGCCGCCGCGCAGACGACCGCGCCCAGGAGTGCGGCTCCGGCCCGGCGTCGTGGGCGGCGGACGAAGGTGCTCATGGCGGCCGTCCGTGAGGCGGGCCCAAGTAGACCACAGGCCGCCGCGGCCGTTCCACGACGGGGCCTCCTATAATGGCGGCTACGGCCGCAAGCCCCGAGAGGTTCCCCGCAATGGCATCCTCCGTTTCCCTCGCCGCCGCCTTCCTGGCCGGCCTCGTGTCCTTCATCTCTCCTTGTGTCCTGCCGATCGTCCCGGGATACCTCTCGTTCATCAGCGGGGTGAACGTGGCCCGGTTCAAGGAGGGGGGGGCGCCCCGCGACCTCGTGCGCCGGGTCGTCCTCACCAGCCTCGCCTTCGTGCTCGGCTTCTCGACCGTCTTCGTGGCCCTCGGCGCGGCGGCGACCCTCGTGGGCGCCCTGCTCCAGGAGCACAAGCGCGCGCTGGGGATGATCGGGGGCGTGGTCATCATCGTGCTCGGCCTGCACACGGCCGGCCTCTTCAAGATCCAGTGGCTGCTGGCCGAGAAGCGGGCGAACGTCCAGAGCCGCCCCCTCGGGCTCGTCGGCGCCTACGTGGTCGGGCTCGCCTTCGCGTTCGGGTGGACCCCGTGCATCGGCCCCATCCTCGGCGCCATCCTGCTCTACGCCTCCCAGCAGGAGACGGTGGCCCAGGGCGTCGTGCTGCTCTCCGCCTACTCGGCCGGCCTGGGCATCCCGTTCCTGCTCTCGGCCCTGGCCGTCAACTGGTTCTTCAGGGCCGCCGGGGGGCTGCGCCGGTCCATGCGCGCGGTCGAGGTCGTCTCCGGGGTCCTGCTCGTCGGCGTGGGGCTCCTCCTCGTGACCGACCGGCTGACCCTCGTCGCGCGGTGGTTCTCGAGGCTCTTCCCCGGGCTGGCGACGATCGGCTGACGCCGTCCCGAGGCGCTCCGGGGTGGCGGGCGCCGAGGGATATACTAGTTGGATGGCGAAGCGGCGTCGCGCTTTCGTAATGCTGGCGGTCGTCCTCGGCGTGGCGGCCTGTGGTCCGGCCCCCAGGTCGAAGGAGGCCAAGGCCGCCCCCCCGTTCGACCTCCCCGACCTGAACGGCGGCCGGGTCAGCCTCGACTCCTTGAAGGGCAAAGTGGTCGTAGTGGACTTCTGGGCCACGTGGTGCGGGCCGTGCATCAAGGAGATCCCCGAGTACGCCGAGTTCTACCGGAAGAACCAGGCGCGCGGGATCGAGGTGATCGGGATCGTCATGGACTCGGGCTCCCCGCAGGAGATCAACGACTTCGTGCGCGAGTACCAGATCCCGTACCGCCAGCTGGTCGGCGACGAGAAGACGAGCGACGCTTTCGGGGTCAACCAGGGCTTCCCCACGACCTTCGTGCTGGACGCGAAGGGCGTCATCCGCTCGAAGATGCTGGGCGCCCCGCCGACGAAGTTCGAGAAGCTGCAGGAGGCCGTCGACAAGGCCCTCGCCTCCTGACGCGATTCCTGTCGTTCCTGTCGAGGTGAACCTGGTGAGCGTGACGAAGGAGCAGGTCCTCTCCGTCCTGCGCGGCGTGCAGGACCCCGATCTCCACAAGGACATCGTGTCCCTGGGCTTCGTGAAGGATGTCCTGATCCAGGGCGGGGAGGTGGACTTCACGGTCGAGCTCACGACGCCCGCCTGCCCGGTCAAGGACGACATGAAGGCCCAGGCCGAGGCGCTCGTGGCCGCGCTGCCCGGGGTGACCGCCGCCCGGGCGAAGATGACGGCCAACGTCAGCACCCGGGGCGGCTTCGGCCGGCAGCAGATTCCCGGCATCCGGAACATCGTGGCCGTGGGAGCAGGCAAGGGCGGGGTCGGGAAGTCCACGACCGCGGTCAACGTCGCGGTGGGCCTGGCGCGGAAGGGCGCGCGGGTCGGCCTCCTCGACGGCGACGTCTACGGGCCGAACATCCCGCAGATGCTGGGCTGCGCGCGGACCCCCGAGGTGGACGGCGAGAAGCGCATCGTGCCCCCCGAGGCCCAGGGCATCAAGGTCATCTCGATGGGGATGCTGGTGCCGCCCGACCAGCCGATCATCTGGCGGGGGCCGATGCTGCACGGCGCGGTGCAGCAGTTCATGCGCGACGTGGCGTGGGGCGAGCTCGACTACCTGGTCGTGGACCTGCCGCCGGGCACGGGCGACGTGGCCCTCTCGATGGCCCAGAGCGTGCCCATGGCGGGGGCGGTCGTGGTCACGACGCCCCAGGGGGTCTCGGTCTCCGACGTGAGGAAGGCGGTCGGCATGTTCCGCCAGCTCAACATCCCGGTGCTCGGCGTCATCGAGAACATGAGCTTCTTCATCTGCGGGCACTGCCAGGAGCGGACGGAGATCTTCGGGAACGGGGGCGGACGCCGCATGGCCGAGGAGATGGGGATCCCGTTCCTGGGCGAGGTGCCGATCGACACCCGCGTTCGGTCGGGAGGCGACGAGGGCCTGCCGATCGTGGCCACCGCCCCCGAGGCGCCCGCAGCGCAGGCCTTCCTGGCCGTGGCGAGCCAGGTCGCGGCTCAGGTCTCGATCCAGAACCTCCGCGTCCTGCGCGTCATCCAGACGGCGTAAGGCCGCGATCGGGACGCGCTCCGATCTCTGCGGCGGCGAGAGATTGGGGAAGTCGCGCGGGATCCTTCTGGCCTCTCCGCTCGAAGGTGCAGCGGTATCATGAGCACCGTGAGTGCAGCCGCCGTGGAGGCTCGTCTCCGAGCCTTCTTCGAGAGCGATCCCCGGGGAGCCGCCGCGGTCTACCTGTTCGGCAGCGTCGCCCGGGGTGAGGCGCGGGCTGACAGCGACGTCGACATCGGCGTTCTCTTCTTGGCGGAGCCGCCAGCGACGCTCGAGGCGCCACAGTTCGCGATCGAGGCGGCGCTCGAGCGCCTGTTCGGCCGCCCGGTCCAGGTCGTCGCCCTGAACCGCGCCTCGGCGGACCTCGTCCACCGGGTGCTCCGGGACGGCAGGCTGGTCATCGACCGGGAACCGTCGGCTCGCATCCGGTTCGAGGTGCGCAAGCGCAACGAGTACTTCGACCTCGCCCCGATCCGCCGGCTCTATCGCCGCTACCCGCCGCCGTCGTCGGCCGCCATCGGCAGCGTCGCGGAGACCGGGCGATGACCGACGCCGAGCTCGTCGCCAAGAAGCTCGCCTTCATCGAGACCTGCGTCAACGAGCTGCGTACGCTCGCCCGCCCCGAGCGGATTGCCGACGACCTGCGAGAGGAGCGCTTCGTGGAGCACACGCTGCAGCTCGCCATCCAGGCTGCCCTCGACGTGGGATCCCACATCGTCTCTGACGACCGCCTCGGGGAGCCCGAGACGAGCCGCGACGTCTTTCGCCTGCTCGGACGGGCCGGCGTCCTGTCGGCGGACCTGAGCGGCCGCCTGGAGCAGATGGCCGGGTTCCGTAACGTGGTGGTCCACCTCTACCAGGAGGTCGACCTCACGATCGTCCGCAACGTCGTCGAGCACCACCTGGGCGACCTGCTGGAGTTCGTGACAGGGGTCCGGCGCAAGCTGTAGCCCTTCTCAGCGGCGCGTCGCGTCCGGCAGACGGCGGTAGAAGATGACATGCTCGCCGTCGTCGGGGCGGTCCGAGAAGACGACCGTCCGGTAGCCCACCGAGCGCCGCGCTCGCGACCAGCCAGGCCGCGGTCCGGGAGCGTCCGGCCGGCGTCGCGACCGACAGCCCCCGCCGGTCGAGGAGAGACCGCGAGAGCACGAGGCGCTCGTCGCCGCCGGGTCTGTCGAGCGCGTCTTCCTCTCCCCGGACGAGCCGCTCCCGCACGGCCTTGTCGCGCTCGCGGACCCACGTCGGCCAGACCGCGGCCAGCCGCTCGTCCGGGAGGCCGGTGAGCCCCTCCGGCAGCGCCTCGTGCATCGCCGTCAGGACGGGTCGGACCTCCTCGAACGGTGCGAACTCCGGAGATGGGCCGGACGCCGCCGAGAGCGGCCGAGGCCGCGGCCAGCAGGACGCAGACGACCCTCCGCGGCATCGTGCTAGGGTCGAGCGGGCGCCGGACGCCCGCCGGACGAAGCGAGCTGGGCTCGGACGCGGGCCAGGTCCTCCGCGTAGCGGGCCGGCGGGGCGACGGCGAGGAATCGCTCGAGCTTCGGCCGCGCCTCCTCGCGCCGCCCCTCCCGCCAGAGCAGGGTGCCGAGGTTGAAGAGAGTGTCGGCGTCGTCCGGGGCGAGCTCGAGCGCGCGCGTCCAGAGCCGCGCCGCCTCCTCGGGCTTGCCGTCGACCGCGGAGAGGAGGCCCAGCGAATCGTAGGCCCGCGCCATCCCGGGCTCGAGGGCGACCGCGGCCTGGAGCTCCTCGCGGGCGCGTGCGTGCTCGCCGGAGAGCAACCACGCGGTGCCGAGGCTGAAGGCGGCGAGGGCGCTCGAGGGGTCGGCCTGCCGGGCCCTCTGCAGAGCCGCGATCGCCGGCTCCTTCCGCCCCGCCCGCGCGAGGGCGGTCCCGTAGGTGACGAGCACGTCGAGATCGGCGTCCTCGGCCTTCGCGTAGGGGGCGAGAGCGGCCGCCGAGTCCGCCGGGCGGCCGATCTCGTCGAGGAGGCGCCCCAGCTCCACGGCGGCTTCGACGCTGCCCGGATCGGCGGCGAGAGCGGCGCGACCCGCGGCGACGGACCCCGCGAGGTCGCCCGCCTTCCGCCTCAGGAAGGAGAGGTGGCGCCACCCCAGCGGCACGCGCGGGTTCTCCCGCACGAGGGCCTCGCATGACGCGAGGGCGCCGCCGAGGTCCCCCTCGACGTAGCGCTCGATCACCTTCTCGAGGCCGTTCTCGAAGGCGACGTGGCGCTTGGGGTCGTCGCTCTCGGCGTAGCGCTTCGCCACCCCGCCTCCGCCGCCTACGTAGCCCAGGCTCGCGAGCCGCTCCCGCACCTCGGAGGGCACGGCCGTGCGCACCGTGCCCTTGTCCCCCGCGCTCAGCCGGCCGAGGAGGGCCCGCATCTCCTCGGCCGGGCCGGGCTCGAGGGCGACGAGGTTCTTCTGCTCCCGAGGGTCGGAGGCGAGGTCGTAGAGCTCGGGGAGCGGCGGGTCGAGGTACTTGAGGCGGTCGCGCAGCACGCCGTGGATGGGCGCCCAGCCCCGCGTGAGGGCGGGAGTGAGGGTCTCGAAGTAGCTCGGGGGCGCCTCGCCCGGCGCGAGGCCCTCGGCCACCCCGAGCAGGCTCCGGCCGGGGAGGCCTTCGGGCACCGGCAGGCCGAGCGCGTCCAGGACGGTGGGGACGAGGTCGACGTGTCGCGCGCTCGTCGTGACGACCCGCGGGGAAAAGAGCCGCGGGTGGTGGAGGACGAGGGGCACCCGGAGCGTCGACTCGTAGGCGAAGACGCCGTGGGTGGCCTCGCCGTGGTCGCCGAGCCCTTCGCCGTGGTCGGAGGTGAGCACGACCAGGGTGCCGCTCTCGTTCCCGCGGGCGAGGAGGGGGCCGAGCAGCGGCCCGAGAGCCGCGTCGGCGGCCGCCACCTCGCCGTCGTAGGCGGTGGGCACGCGCCCGCGCCACTCGAAGGGCGGCTGGTACGGCGCGTGGGGCTCGTAGAGGTGCACCCAGCAGAAGGTCGGGCCGGAGGTGGCCGCGAGCCACTCCCGCGCGGCGGCCACGGTGCGCGTGCCCGCCCGCTCCTGCATCTGGAAGTCGGAGCCAGCCTCCGCGTCGCCGAGGCGGTCGTCGTAGACGTCGAAGCCGCGCCCGAGGCCGAACCGCGAGTCGAGGGGGAAGGCGCTGACGAAGGCGCCGGTGTGGTAGCCGTGGCGCCGGAGGAGGGTGGCGAGGGTCTCCATCCCCGGCGGGAACCGGAACCCGGCGTTGTCGCGCACGCCGTGGTCGAAGGGATAGCGGCCGGAGAGGATGCTGGCGTGCGACGGGAGCGTGACGACGTCGTGGGCGTGGGCGAAATCGAACCGAACGCCAGCGCCGGCCAGACGGTCGATCCACGGCGTCTCGGCACCGGCGCGCCCGTAGCAGCCGAGGGCATCGGCGCGGAGGGTGTCGATCGTGACGAGGAGGACGCTCAGGCCCCGCTCGCGGCGCACGGCCCTCGGTCCGAGGAGACGGGTCGAGGCGAGAGCGCCGGCGAGGGCGACGACGGCGAGACCGACGAGAGCCAGTCGGCGGCGGGCGGGTCGCGGGACGGGCGGGCGAAGCGAAGCGCCCCGACGACGGGCCATCGGCCGATTCTAGCGGAAATGAAAGGGGGGAGCCTCGCGGCTCCCCCCCGGGATGAGAGTCAGGTTGTCCGGATCAGAACTCGAACTTGGCCGCGAGCTGGATCCGGCGCTGACCGTCGCCCACGATGCCGCCGCTCGCCGTGTAGCCCTTGAAGCCGGTGATCGAGGTGGAGCTGCTGAGGTCGGCGTTCCCGGTCACGGCGTACATGTTCGCGTGGTTGAACGCATTGTAGGCCTCCGCGCGGAGCTGCAGGGCGTAGTGGTCGCCGAAGCGGAAGCGCTTGGAGAGGCTCAGGTCGAGGTTCCAGTACCCGGGGCCGCGGAACGCGTTGCGCTGCGTCATGTCGGACGGGTAGGGGCCGAAGTCGGAGTTGCCGGTGATCGGGTTCACGTAGCCTCCGGCCGAGGGCGTGAGCGGCGACAGGTCGAGCAGCGTGAACTCGTTCGGGTTGCCCGTGCCCGGGCCGCCCGTCGCGTTCTTGCTGATGCCCACGGGGTCCTCGGCGCGCATGCAGTACCCGAGGCCGTTCGTGCAGTCGAAGAGCGTGAAGGGGTAGCCGCTGCGAGCGGTGAAGATCCAGTTGAGCTGCCAGCCGCCGAGGAACGTCTTGGTGGCCCCGCTCGAGTTGCGGGCGATCGGGAGCTCCCAGATCCCGGCGAAGATCACCCTGTGCCGCACGTCGTACCCGGCGTAGCCGTAGTCCAGCATCGGGTTGAACGCGTCCAGGTAGCCGAGGTTGAAGTCGTTGCCCGAGTCCGAGAAGGTCGAGCTCAGGTTGTCCTTGGCGACGCTGTACGTGTACTTGACCGTGAACTGGAGGCCGGTGCTGCCGAGCTTGCGCGTGTCGATGCCCAGGGTCACGCCGTTGTACTGCGACTGCCCGCGGTTGCCGCGGGTGTTGAAGGCGGCGTACAGGGTGTTCACGCGCTGGCCGGCGGTGCCGATTCCCTCGTAGACGAGGGCGGCGCCCCGCTTGTTGATGTCGGCCAGGTCGTAGAGGTCCCGGCCGGTGGAGCCGGTGTACTCGATCGAGGCCGTCGTGTTGGGGAGGACCTCCCGCTGCAGCGACACGCTGTAGAAGTGGTTGTAGGCCGTCACGATGTTCTGGTCGACGTGGCGGAGGCTGCCGGCGGGGATCGTCTTGGTGACGCCGGCGACGCCGCCGAACGGCCCCTGGTTGTCCGTGAACACGGGCATCGACTTGACGTCGGTCGGCGCGTCGATCGACGCGACCAGGTACTCCGGCGGGTTGAAGAGCACGTTGTAGGTCACGTTGCCGAAGTTCCGCTCGTAGGCCATTCCGTAGCCGGCCCGCACGCTCGTCTTCCCGTCGCCGTTGACGTCCCAGGCGAAGCCGATCCGCGGCGCGAAGTTGTTCCAGTCGGCCTTCCAGAGGGAGCCGATCGGGCTCTCGTTCGTCGGAAGGGTCTGCCCGCCCCGCACGCAGTCGAGGATCTGGGTGGGGCTGCTCGTGTTCACCGAGCACCCCGGGTCGCTGTAGTAGAAGTTCGAGTCGTACTTGGGGCTGCTCTTCGTCTGCGGCCCGTAGTACTCGTAGCGGACGCCGAGGTTCAGCTTCACCCGGTCGCTGACGCTCCACGTGTCCTGGCCGTAGACGGCGAACTCGTTGTAGGTGTTGTTGCTCAGGAAGGTGGGGGGATTCACCGGCGTCGTGTACGTCCCGCCCGGATAGCCGTTCGGATCGATCGCGACCTGGAAGCGCTTCAGGTTGCCGGTGACGAAGTTGTCGAGCGACGGGATGGCGGTCTGGGTGGTGTTGAGGTCCTCGACCGCGTTCTCGTAGGCGCCGAACGTCCGGTCGTCCGCGATGTGCGTGTACGACCCGCCGAAGCGGATGTCGTGCTTGCCCTTCACGACGTTGAAGTCCTGGTAGGCCTGGAGGAGCGACTGCGGGCCGCCGAAGGGGATCGCGCTGCCGGGGTTGAACGGCAGGTATCCGGGGAAGGCGATCCGATAGCCCTGGAGGCGCACCGGGGTGGTGGGGTTCATGTAGAGGGTGGGCTGGGCGGCGCCGTTCAGCGGCTGGTCACTCAGCAGCCGGTTCCACACGAGCTTCGTCTGGCTGGTGAAGGTCGAGGAGAAGACGTGGGTCAGCGAGCCGAGGATGTTGTTGTTGTGGTTCAGGTAGGGGGTGTCGTAGCCGGAGTACGGGCCGGACGAGTTCGTGCCCGGCTGGGCGTCCAGCTTCTGGTACGCGTAGCGGATGTAGGCCTGCGTCGCGCTGCTCAGGCTGAAGTCGAGCCGGCCGACCAGCTGGTAGTTGTCCTGCGGGTCGCCGCCGCCCGCGTCGTGAGGCAGGTCCTTGCGCACCTGGCCGAAGACGGGCAGGCCCGCGGGCAGGGAGTTGAAGGGACCGGCCGTCGTGCCGAGGATCGACGACACCTCGGCGCGGGTGAGGATGGCTCCGTTGATCGTCGGGCTGCCGCCGTAGGAGTTGAAGAACGCCTGGGTGGCGGCGCCGCTCGCGGCGATGAACTGGGGGGTCGGGACCCAGGAGATCTGGGTGGAGGTCGAGCGGACGCGGATGTACTCGCCGCTCGCGAAGAAGTGGACCTTGTCCTTCACCACGGGCCCGCCGAGGCTGAAGCCCATCTGGTGGCGGTCGAACTGGCCCTGCGGGATCCCGTTCGCCTTGTTGTCGAACGTGTTCGTGGCCAGGCCGTCGTTGCGGAAGAAGTCGTAGACCGTGCCCCGGAACTGGTTCGTCCCGGACTTCGTGGCCACGTTCACGATGCCGCCCGAGGCGCGCCCGTACTGGGCCGAGAAGTTCGACGTGATGACCGAGAACTCCTGCACCGAGTCGAGGGGGACGGCCTGGCCGACCCCGGCCACGAACTCGTCGTTGTTGGCCGACCCGTCCAGGAGGACGTTCGTGCTCGCCGAGCGCGAGCCGTTGATCGAGTAGCCGGTGCCGCGGTTGGACTCGTTGTCCACCGAAGCCTGGCCCGAGAGCTGCACGAGGTCGTAGGGGTTGCGGGTGATGGTGGGCAGCTCGCGGAGCTGGGTCTCGGTCACCGTGGTCGCGATGTCCTGAGTGGTGGTGTTGATCGCGGCCGCGCTCTCGCCGACGACCGTGATCACCTCGGTCTGCGCGCCGACGGCCATCTGCACGTTGACGGCCACGGTCGTGCCGACCGGGACGGTCGTCCTGATCTGCTTGGTCGAGAAGCCGCTCAGCTCGGCGGTGACCTCGTAGGGGCCGGGGACGAGGCTCGCGAACACGTACTCGCCCTGGGCGTTCGTGACCGTCGAGCGCGTCGTGGCGCGGTCCACGGACTTCAGGTTGACGGTGACGCCGGGAAGGACGGCGCCGCTCTGGTCGGTCACGGTGCCGCTGATCTTGCCGGACTCCGTCTGCGCTGCCACGACGGCCGGGATCAGGAGCGCGATCGCCAGCACGGCGAGGCAACGAAAGCTCAGTCGCATTTCAAAACCTCCAAGGGGGAACGGGTTTTTCCGGAGATGGCGTCCCCGAGAGGACACCAACACCATGCCGCGAAAGGGGAGCAAGGACCATTCCATCCAGCGGAGGGAAAGCCGTGAGGATCTAAGGTGTCCTTTTACAATCGGTTACGGTATTTGCTGAGGGGTGGATGAGGGCTTCCGAGGCCACCGGCACCCAATCCGTTGAATGAGCATCCGATCCGTTGGATTGGCACGGGACCGGAAGGCGCGGCGCCCGAGGCGGCTCTACTCCGTCTCGAAGCACCCCCGGTGGGGTTGGCAGCCCTCAGGGCTGCAGGGCAGGTCGTCCGGACCCATGACCGTCGTCGTCTGCGAGCACCAGTACTGCGCGGTCGGCGAGGAGACGCGCAGGTTCACGTGCTCCCGCCCCACCACGTAGTACATCTTGGTCCGCAGCCGGCGGCAGACCGGGACGGACGCGAGCTGCTGGTCTTCCATGGCGCTCCTCACGCGAGAGAGGCGACGGTGCGGCGCACGAGCGTCGTCACCAGGTCGACCTTGTAGCCGTTGTCGGTCATCGGCTCCGCTCCCTCCACCGCGGCCTTGCCCGCGGCCTCGGCGATCGCAGCACCGACGGGCTTGCCGACGAGGGCCTTCTCGGCCGCCGCCGAGCGCCAGGGGATCGTGGCCACCTGGCCGAGGACGACCCGGGCTTCCCTGACGACGCCGCCTTCGACTTTGAGTCCGATCGCCGCCGAGACGAGCGGCCAGTCGAAGGCCGCCCGCTCGCGCACCTCGGCGTACGCCGACCTCCAGCCCTTCGCCGCCGGCACCCGGATCTCGAGGAGGATCTCGCCGGGCTCCCGGACGTTCTCCCGGGTCGGGTCCTTCGCGGGCAGGACGAAGAACTCCCCGGCCGGCACCGTGCGCGGGCCCTTCGGTCCGTCGAGGACGAAGGACGCGCCGTAGGCGACGAGCGGCACCGCCGCGTTCGACGGGTGGGGCGGGAAGGCGGGCCCGCCGCCGAAGAGGACGTGGTAGCGGTTCTCGCCCGCGACCGCGAAGCAGACGTCGCCGCCCTTCTTCACGCACTTGTAGGACTCGAGGCGGTAGTACCAGCACCGCGGCCGCTGGAGCACGTTGCCGCCGATCGTCGCCACGTTCCGGACCTGGGGCGAGGCGGCCTCGGCGCAGGCGCGGGCGAGGGCCGGATGCGTCTTGAGGATCGTCGGGTGCGCCGCCACCTTCGCGAGCGTCACGAGGGTGCCGATGCGGAGAGAGCCGTCGGCGGCGACTGCGACCTTGTCGAGGCCGGGGATCGTCTTCAGGTCGACGACCCGCGCCGGCTCGACGAGGTGCTCCTTGAGATGGTCCAGGAGGTCGATGCCGCCCGCCTTGAAGACGCTGCCCGGCTTCTCGGCGAGCAGCTCCCGGGCCTGGGCGGCGCTCGTGGCGCGGGCGAGCTCGAAGCGGTTCATGGTCAGGCCCTCCTCTTCGCCTCGGCCAGGGCGGCGAGGACCCGGTCGGGAGTGATCGGCAGCTCGCGGATGCGGACGCCGATCGCGTTGTGGACCGCGTTCGCGATCACGGCGAGGGTGGGGACGATGGGCGGCTCGCCGATGCCGGCGGTCGAGGTGTTGTTCCCGAGGTTGGCGAGCGGGGTGAGGACCGACTTCGCCTCGAACATGTCGGCGGGGGTGAAGATCTTGTACCACTCGAGGTTGGGGTTGACCATCGTGCCCACGTTCGGGTCGAGGATCCGGTTCTCGAGGAGGGCCCAGGAGGCGCCCTGGATCATCGCCCCGATGACCTGGCTCTGGGTGGTGAGGGGGTTCGCCGGGAAGCCGCAGTCGTTGACCGAGACCATCCGGAGGACGCGGACCTCGCCGGTCTCCGTGTCCACCTCGACCTCGGCGAACTGCGTGCCCGCGAGGTCGCCCCGGAAGGTCTCGTACTGCTTCTTCCGCTGGGCCGTGCAGTCGATCGTCTCGCCGCTCATCTTCGCCGCGGCCTGCTTGAAGGTGACGGACTTCGCCGGCTCCTTGGCCACGAAGATCTTCCCGTTCGCGGCGTCGAGCTCCTCGGCGGTGACGCCGAGCAGGGGCGCCGCGAGAGCGAGGAGCTTCGTGCGCGCCTCGTTCGCGGCGAGGCGGACGACGGGGGCGACGGAGTTGATGGTGACGCTGCCGCCGGAGCCGGGGCCCTCGGGGAACTGGGTGTCGCCGATGCGCATCGTGACCGCCGAGGTCTCGATGCCCAGCTCCTCCGCCGCCACCACCGCCATCGCGGTGCGGGAGCCGGTGCCGATGTCCTGGTAGCCGGCGACCACCTCGACCGAGCCGTCGCGGTGGATCTTCACCTGGGCCCCCACGTTCTCGGCCGCGAACACGTACCAGTTGCCGTTCGCCATGCCGAGGCCGCGCTTCTTCGCCCCCTTTGCCGGGCCGAAGCCCCCGGTGGACGAGTCGCCCGCCTTCTTGTTGCGGCGCGTCCAGCCGATCTCCTTCGCCCCGACGTCGTACTGGGCGAGCCGGACCGGGCTTGCCTCGTTCTTCCGGCGCACCTCCAGCGGATCGATGCCCAGCTTCTCGGCCAGCTCGTCCACGGCGGACTCGATGCCGAAGGCGCCCTGCGAGTGGCCGGGGGCGCGGAGCGGCGCCGCCGGCCCCGCGTTCGTGAAGACGTCGTACTCCTCGGCCTTGAAGTTGGGGTTCTTGCCGTGGAGGGACGCCGCCGGACCCGCGGTCCCCGCGCCGCCGGCGACGCCCGCCGACCCGTAGGACTTGTAGTGGACGGCGGTGATCGTCCCGTCCTTCTTCGCGCCGATCCTCACCGTGATGAGCGCGCTCGGCGCGTTGCCGGTGCAGAGGTGCTCCTGCCGGCGGTCGAGCATCAGCTTGACCGGCGCGCCGGCCTTCTTCGCGAGCCGGCAGGCGACAACGGCGAAGGCGCTGCCGGTCGCGGACGGCCCGAGCTTGCTGCCGAAGCCGCCCCCCATGTGCTCGCAGAGGACCCGCACGTTCTTGCGGTCGATGCCGAGGGCCTCGGCCACGCCCTCGCGGACGGCGAAGATCGCCTGGGTCGAGGCGTGGATCGTGAGCTGATCGCCTTCCCACGAGGCCACGACGCCGTGGGTCTCGAGGGACGAGTGGGTGTGGACCGGGCAGTAGTACGTCCCCTCGTGCACGACCTCGGCCTCGGCGAAGCCCTTCTCGACGTCTCCCCGGCCGCCGCCCCGGCGCCCGCTGTTCGGGCCGGCGACGTTGCCCCGGTGGGGCACGTCCCGGCCGGCCGGGCTCTTGTCGAGGTCGTAGACGAGCGGGGCGCCCTCCTTCATCGCCGCCCGCAGCTCGTGAGCGAAGGGCCTCTCCTTGTAGGTGACCGTCACGAGCCGCGCCGCGTCCATCGCGACCTCGGGCGACACCGCCGCCACCGCGGCCACGTCCTGCCCGGCGAACCGCACGATCCGGGAGTCGGCCGTCCACACCGCCTTGACCCCGGGCAGGGCCTCGGCCTTCGAGGTGTCGATCGAGAGGATCTCGCCGGCGGGGACCGCGGCGCCGATCATCCGGCCGTAGAGCATCCCGGGCAGCTTCACGTCGTAGGTGTACTTCGCGCGACCGGTGACCTTGAGCGGCGCCTCCATGCGCGGGCGGGGCTTGCCCATCTGCGTGAACTTCGGCCAGCTCTCGGCATCCCAGGGCTTGATGTCGCCCGCTCCGGGATGCACGTCCATCGGCTTCGGCTCCGAAGGAAAGCCGGCCTTCGCCTGGATCGCCTGGTCCTTGGGGGCCTGGTCGCCGGCCTGGGCCGACGCGGCCAGGGCCATGGCCATCTCCGCGGGCAGATTCCTCATGGCCTACCCCCTCTTCGCCCTGGCCGCGCTCTGGACGGCCTCGAAGATGCGGCCGTACGTCCCGCAGCGGCAGAGGTTGCCGGCCAGGCCGGCCTTGATCTGGTCGAGCGTCGGGTTCGGGGTCTTCGCCAGGAGGGCGGTGCCCGCGACCACGAATCCCGGCGTGCAGAAGCCGCACTGCATCGCGTCCTTCTCGACGAAGGCCGCCTGCAGGGGGCTCATCTTCTCGGGCGTCCCGAGGGACTCCACGGTCGTGACGTCGCGGCCCTCGGCGTCGGCGGCGAGCATCAGGCAGGAGACGACCGGCTCCCCGTCGAGGAGCACGGTGCAGGCCCCGCAGCCGCCCCGGTCGCAGACCGGCTTGGCGCCGGTGAGGTCGAGGTGGTTGCGGAGGGCGTCGAGCAGAGTCACGCGCGGCTCGACCGTCACCGTGCGGGCCGCGCCGTTCACCCTCAGGGCGAGAGTGACCGCGTCCGGGCCGAGGACCTGCGTGGCTTCGCCGCGGGCCCCGACCCCCACGATCGTGGTGGCGGCGGCGCCGACGCCGGCCGTCTTCAGGAAGCTGCGGCGCGAGAACGCGGGCGTCGCGTCCTCGTCGTCCGGGAGAGCGGGTTTCCTGGCCATGTGCGGCACCTCGCGGAACAAGGAAGAGCCGGTGGAGACCGCCGGCGGATGACCTTGGTGAGTGTGTTCCGGGATTGTGGTGCCCGGCGGCGCCGGCGTCAAGCCCGCTCCAATCCGCCGAATCCGCCGGGTGCGGGTCGGCGTGTATCAGAACCATGTGAACAGATGTCACGCGAGGATCCATTCCCCCCCTCCGCGCGTCATAATCGGCGTCATGGCACAGCCGCAGCCCGACCGCGGCCTCGTCGGCCGGACACTCGGGCCCTACCGGATCCTCGAGTCGCTCGGATCGGGGGGCATGGGGCACGTCTACGTGGCCGAGGACACCCGGCTCGACCGCCGGGTGGCGCTGAAGGTGCTGCCTCCCGAGACCGCGTCCCACCCCGAGAAGATCGCGCGGTTCCAGCGCGAGGCGAAGGCGGTGGCCTCGTTGAGCCACCCCGGGATCGTGACCCTCTACACGCCGCTCGAGGAAGAGGGCGGGCTGCGCTTCCTGACCATGGAGCTCGTCGAGGGGGAGACGCTCAGCAAGTCGATCCCGGCCCGCGGCTTCCCGATGGAGCGCTTCCTCTCCCTGGCCATCGGCCTCGCCGACGCGGTGAGCGCGGCCCACCGGCAGGGCATCCTGCACCGGGATCTCAAGCCCGACAACGTGATGCTCACGCCGGACGGCCGGCTCAAGGTCCTCGACTTCGGTCTGGCCAAGCTGCGCGAGGGCGCCGAGGACGGCGACAGCACGACGAAAGAGACGCAGTCGGTCACCCAGGACGGGCGCATCGTGGGGACGGTCGCCTACATGTCGCCCGAGCAGGCGCAGGGCCTACCGGTGGACCACCGCTCCGACATCTTCACCCTCGGCATCCTCCTCTACGAGATGGCGACCGGCGAGCGGCCCTTCCGCGGCAGCACCAACCTGTCCGTCCTCTCCTCGATCCTCAAGGACACGCCCCGTTCGGCGAGCGAGCTGCGGGACGACATCCCGAAGCCGCTCGCGCGGATGATCCAGCGCGCGCTCGAGAAGCGGCCCGAGGACCGCTACCAGTCCACGACCGACCTGCGCCGCGACCTCGAGGACCTGAAGCGGGACGTGGACAGCGGGGAGCTCGTCCTCGGGACGACCGCCGGCCGGCCGCGTCTCGTGGCGGCCGCCGCGGGCGGGAGCCGCTGGGCGCTCCCCCTCGCCGTGGGCGGCACGCTCGTCGTCCTCGCGGCCATCGTCTCGCTCCTCCTCCACTTCCGCGGACGCGCCCCCGCCGCCGCGGAGGACGGCCGGCGCTCGGTGGCCGTCTTCTACTTCGACAACCTGACCGGCGACCCGGCCCTCGACTGGCTGCGCACCGGACTCACCGACATGCTGGTCACGAACCTCTCGCAGTCGCCCGGCCTGCGCGTCCTCGGCACGAGCCGGCTCTACCAGCTCCTCGAGGAGGCCGGCCACCGCGACGACCGCACGGTCTCGGCCCAGGTCGTGGACACGGTCTCCCGCCGGGCGCAGGCCACGACCGCCCTCGTCGGCAGCTTCGTGCGCGCGGGTTCCCAGGTGCGCATCCAGGCGACCCTCCAGGACCCGAAGAGCGGCGAGGTGCTCGCCTCGGAGCGGGTCGAGGGCGACGCCGAAGGGGGCCTCTTCGCTCTCGTCGACGACCTCACCGGGCGTCTGCGGGGCCGGCTCGAGACACAGGCCATGGCGCGGTCGGAGCCGAAGCGCGCCATGTGGAAGGAGAAGAGGATCGAGGAGGTGACGACCGCCTCGGTCGCGGCCTTCAAGTCCTACGCCGAGGGGAGCCGGTTCCACGAGCGGCTGCAGGAGAGGGAGGCCCAGGCCTGCTTCGAGAAGGCGGTCGAGGCCGACCCGAACTTCGCGATGGCCCTCGCCAAGCTCTCGGTCGTCCACGGGAACCTCGGCAACCCGGAGCTGGCCCGGAAGTACTCGCGCCTCGCCGTCGAGAAGGCGGAGAACCTGCCCCCCGGCGAGCGGTACTACATCGAGGGCCGCAACTACTCGATGGACCCGGCCTCGAGCGCGCAGGCGATCGCCGCCTACCAGAAGGCGGTCGACGCCGCCCCCGACCACACGTCGGCCCGCAACAACCTGGCCCAGGCGCTCATCGAGGTGCGGCGCTACCCCGAGGCGCTCGTCCACCTCGAGGAGCTGCGGCGGCGCGGCATGAGCTTCCCCGGCACGTACGCGAGCCTCGCCCAGGCGTACCTCGCCACCGGCCAGCCGGCCCGCGCCCGCGAAGCGCTCTCCGCCTACGTGGCCGAGCACCCCGACCGCTCGGCGGGCTACGAGAACGTCGCCTTCTTCGAGCTCTCGCAGGGCCGCGTCGAGGAGGCCCTCGCCGCGCTCGACGAGGCGGCCGCCCTCCATCCCGACAGCCTGACGAAGATCGAGATCGGCCGCTTCGTCGGCCACGCGCTGCAGGACCGGTGGCCGGACGCCGAGGCGGCGGCGAAGAGGCTGAAGGCGTCCTCGGACCCTCAGGAGAGGTGGCAGGGCGGCGCCGCGCTCGCGATGGCGAGCCTCTACCGCGGCGACCTGGGCGAAGCGCGCCGGCTGGCCGAGGAAGGGGCGAAGAGCGGCCACGGCGCGGAGGAGCGCGTCGGCGCGGCCCTCTTCCGGGCCCGCCTCGAGGCCGACCTCGGCCGCGACAAGGAGGCCCTCGCCGTCGCCGACCGCGTCCTCAACGAGAAGGTGAAGGAGCCGAAGCTGCGCGCGGAGGGACACGCGATGCGCGCGCTGTGCCTCACCCGGCTCGGCCGGAAGGCGGAGGCGTCCAGGAGCCTGGCCGAGGTCGACGCGTTCCTGTCCACGATCCCGGCCGCCCTCGCCGAGCCGCGCCGGCTGCACCTCGCGGGCGAGCTCGCCCTCGCCCGGGGGGACCGCGCGGGGGCGCGCGAGGCCCTCCGGAAGGCGGCGTCGCTCGCTCCCGTCCAGGCGTTCGACATGGAGATGGACTCGGGCCCGGTCGAGATCCGCTACGCGCTCGGCCGCACGGCGCTCGAGTCGGGCGAGCTCGACGAGGCCAGGAAGGCCTTGGCCGCCGTCGTCGAGGCGGGTCCTCCGCGGGTCATGACCCCTGTCCGGTTCGTGCGGAGCCTCGGCCTCCTCGCCTCCCTCGAAGAGAAGGCGGGCAACACGGAGGACGCGCGGAAGCTCTACGAGCGATACCTCGGCTACTGGAAGGACGGCCAGATCGACCGCGCCGAGGTGGCCCGCGCCGGCCAGCGCCTGGCCAGTCTCCGCTCGCGTCCCGCGGCCTGACCCGGCGGTGGGCCCGGCGACGGCCGCACTGCTGCTCGCCGCCGCCCCGACCGTCGCCCTTTCCGCGCCGGCGCCGCCCCTCCCGCCGACCCTCCTCCGGTACAGCCTGCGGCCCGGCGATCACCTCGTCTACCGCCAGCGGCTCGAGCGCGGGCTGAAGTCCGCCAGCGTCGACTCACGGTCGGAGGTCGAGTGGGAGAGCCACGTCCTCGTGCTGGGCGAGGGCGGCGGCTCGTGGCGGGTCGGCGTCCAGCGCAACCGCACGCGGGCCGAGCTCCTCCGCTGCCGCGAGGGCGGCCGCGACCGCCTGGAGTCGGAACGGCGCGGCTTCGCCGAGGCCCTCGCGAAGCGCGGGACGTCCTTCGCCGAGACGAGCTGGCTCACACCGTCGGGCGCGACCCTGCTGCCGTGGGCGGCGGCGCGCGAGGCCACGAGCGAGCGCCTGCCGTTCTTCCACGAGGTGGAGCCGCTGCCGGCCGCGCCCGTGGCCCCCGGCGGCTCGTTCGCATCGGCCGGCCTCCTCGCCCTCGAGATGCGTGCGGGAGGCTTCGAGGCCGTGGGCGGCGAGGACTGCCTGCGTCTGGAGGGCAAGGGGTCGGGCCTCGCCGTGCGCCAGTGGCACTGCCCGGGAAGCGGCACGCTCGGACGTCTCGAGTACGAGGCGCAGTACTCGGGGCCGGGCGGCGTCGAGGTGGAGGAGCGGTACCGGCTCGAGCGCGTCTCACAGGCGCGGGGAGAGTCGGTCGCGGCCTGGCTGCGGGACCGGGCGACCGCTCGCGGGGCGCTCCTCGGGCTCGCCGCGACCGACCGGCTCGACGTGCCGCCGGAGTCGCTCTACGGCCTGCTCGACGGCGCCGACGCCGACGTCGAGCCGCTCGCTCTGGCCGTGGCCTGGCGCCATCGGCTCGCTCCCCCGCCGAGCGACGTGCTCCGCCGGCTCGCCTCGAGCCCCGCGCCGCGCGTCGGCGCGCTCGCCGCCCGCTTCCTCGCGCCTCCGCCCGTCCCGCGAGAGGAGCTCGTCCGTCTCGCCCGCGCCGTCCGCTCCGGCGGAGACCTGCCGTCGTGGGGCGGGCCCGCCGACGTCGGCTGGGGGAGGGAGGCCCTCCTCGCCCAGCGGGCTCCGGCCCAGGTGCCCGGGACGACGCTGCGCTTCATGCGGACCGAGCGGTTCCGCGGCCGGCCCTACGTCCTCCACGTCCCCGACGACTACCGGGGCGACGAGCCCTATCCCCTCGTCGTCGTCCTCGGCGGCGGGCCCGGGCGGGCGATCCCCACCGCCCAGACCGCTCAGTCGTCGATCGAGCCGCTCGGCGTCCTGGCCGTCTTCCCCCAGGCCGGCGGGATGTGGTGGGAGGACGAGCCGGGGGCCGCGGTGGAAGCGCTCCTCGCCGAGGTGCTGGCCGACCTCGACGTCGACACGGACCGGGTCACGATCACCGGCTTCTCGAACGGCGGCACCGGCTCGCTCCTCTACGCGTCGCGGTCGCCGCACCGCTTCGCCGCCGTGGCCTGCCTCATGGGCGGCGGCCTGCCGTTCTTCGAGCGCGACACCCCGATCGACGCGGCGTCAATCGCGCGCACGCCTTTCCTCTTCGTGCACGGCGCCCGCGACGAGCTCATCCCGCCCTGGGCGAGCGAGCGCACGGCGAAGGCCATGCGGAAGGCGAACCCCGACGCGGTGGCCGAGCTGCACGTGCTCCCCGACCGGCCTCACGACGTCGTCTACGGGCGGGACGACGGCCTGACCTTCCCGTTCCTCGCGAAGCACGTCCGCGACCCCTTCCCGAGGAGCGTGGCCCTGCGCGCGCGAACCCTCGACCACCCGCGCGCCTACTGGATCGAGGTCCTGGAGAAGGGAGGCGGCACGGCCGAGGTCGACGGCTCGGTCGAGGGCGGCACGATCGCCCTCCGGACGAAGAACGTGAAGCGGCTCCGCCTCCTGCTGCGCCGCGACCTCGTCGACCTCGGCGCGCCGGTGCGGGTCACGATCGACGGAAGCGAGGCGTTCGCCGGCGCCGTCTCCGAGAGCCCGGCCCTGCTCCTCCGCACCTGGCGCGAGACCGGCGACCCGCAGCTCGCCCACTCGGCCGAGATCACCCTCGCCGTCCCCGGGCGCTCCTCTCCCTGAGCGGCTCCTCCTGTAGACTGCCGGCCCGATGCCCGACCGCACCCCCCGCCGACGGCTGTTGCCCCGGATCGCCCTGCTGGTGGTGTGGGTCGTGTGGGGCTCGACCTACCTCGCCATGCGCGTGGTCGTCCGCGAGATGCCGCCCATCCCCGGCGCCGCGGCGCGCTTCCTGTGCGCGGGCACGGTCATGGGGCTCGTCGCTCTGGTCGTCGACCGTCGGCACGGCTGGCCGAGCCGGAGACAGTGGCTCGACTACGGGCTCATCGGCGTCCTCCTCCTCTCCATCGGCAACGCGCTCGTCATGTGGGCGGAGCAGACGGTGCCGAGCGGCACGGCGGCCCTCGTCGTCGCCACCGTCCCCGTCTGGATCCTCCTCCTCGACGGCCTGCGGCCGGGCGGCCAGCCCTGGACGGCGCGGGTCTGGATCGGGACGGTCGTCGGCCTCGGCGGCGTCTTTCTCGTGGCGCGTCCCGAGGGGGAGCTGGACGCCGCGCACGGCCTGGCCATCGTGGCCCTCCAGGTGGCCACGCTGGCCTGGACCGTGGGCTCGCTCTACGCTCAGTCGGTGCCGAAGCGGCTGCCGCTCGCCTCCGCCGCCGCCGTCGAGATGCTGGCCGGCTCGCTCGCCCTGCTCGTGGCCTCGTGCTTCGTGGGCGGGGACTGGCCGCGGATGGGTGCGGCCTCGGCCCGGGCCTGGGGCGGCCTCCTCTACCTCGTGGTCTTCGGCTCCCTCGTGGGCTTCACCGCGTTCGCCTACTGCCTGAACGAGCTCCCGGCGACGACCGTGGGCACCTACGCCTACGTGAACCCGGTCGTGGCCGTCATCCTGGGCGCGCTCGTCCTCGCCGAGCCTCTGACGGCCGGCCTCGTCGCCGGAGGGCTGCTCATCGTGCTCTCCGTGGCTCTCACGACGCTCCGCAAGCGGGGCTGACGGGGCCACGAGCGGACGCGTCGTGGCGAGGGCCGGGACTCACTCGGACCGCAAGGCGGTCACCGCATCGATCCGCGACGCGTTCCAGGCGCCGATCTCGCTCGTGCGGTCGCGTGCCGCGTGGGCGACGAGCGCGCAGAGACCCAGGGCGGCCAGGAGCACCGCCGCCGCCGAGAAGCCTGCGAGAGCCGCCCCGGCTGCTCGGCGCTCCCTGGTGCCGGCGGCCACGAGGCGCTCCATCGTGGTGACGTTGGCGAGAGGAAGGCCGGCGTCCAGCCGTCGAACGGCGCTGCGCACCGCCTCGCTCGCCGCCAGCGGGTCCGCGGCGGTGTGGACGACCAGGAAGAAGCCGCGCTCGGGCCGCTGGGCGTAGGGCAGGTACATCTGCGGACCGGGAGGCAGGTCCAGCCGGCGGTCGTGAACGTCTCCCCCCTGTCTGTCCTGCGATCCGGCGGAGGAGTTCCTCGACGAGGTTCACTCGTCGACTCCCGTCCGCGTAGCGATGCGGCGGGAGGCTGACCTGCGCGACCAGCACTCGCTGGGGCCTGTCGTGAGCGCCACCGCCAGGGTGGCCAGCAGCGCGAAGGCGAGGACGTTCGCGTCGACGGCGACGGGTTGCAGCCGGGGCAGGCTGACGCGGTCGATCCCCTCCAGCGCACGACAGACGAGGTAGGCGAGCAGCACGCCGATGCCGCCGGCGACCGCCGCGAGCACCGACGACTCGGCCAGGATCTGGCGCAGCAGGTGGAGACGGCTTGCTCCGAGGACGACCCGCACGGAGGTCTCCCGCCGGCGGGTCGCGGCCCTGGCCAGGAAGCCGCTCGCCTCCGTGTAGCGGCCGGCAAAGCGCGCGCGAAGCCGCCGGATCACCGCATCCAGCTCGGCCTGCGCCTGCTCGAGGCGCACCCCGGGCCGGAGGCGACCGTAGACATCGAGCTGCTCGTTGCCGCGGCTCTCCTCCGAACGGCGCTCGGGCGTGAGCGCATAGGGAGCCCACACGTCACGCTCAGCCTCCGCGCCGGACACCCGTCCCCAACGAAGCCGGGCGGCAGGATGCCCACGACCTCGTACGGCTCGTCGTTCAGCCGAAGCGTCCGGCCCACGAGGGTCGGGTCTCTACCGAAGCGCCGCTGCCACAGACCGTGGCTCACGACCACGACGTGCTCCCGTCCGGGCTCGTCCTCGCCGGCCAGGAAGGTCCGGCCTCGGAACGCCGCCACTCCCAGCATCGCGAAGAACTCGGCGGTGACCTGAAGCCCGTGGACCCGCTCCGCCTCGCCGTCGCCGGCGAGGTTCGCCTCCCACGGGACCGCGGCCGACAGAGCCTCGAACGCCCGTGTCTGCCGCCGGTAGTCGAGGAATGTCGGCACCGAGGCGGCAGCCACGAAGCCGGTGTAGCTGTGGCGCAGGAAAACCACACGGCCAGCCTCGCGGAAAGGCGGATCCGCGAGGAGGACGGCGTTCAAGACGCTGAACAGGCCGACAGTCGCGCCGAGGGCGCCGCCGAGCGCGGCCACGACCAGAAGTCACAGGCCCGGCGCCCGGCGAAGGGTCCAGCAAGCGGCACGCAGGTCGTCGACCATCCTCCGGCCGGGTCCGGTGTTTCCAGGTGAGATGCCGGCCAGGCGCAGCGGGGCTTGAGCATGGCCTTCTCGCGGACCCGGAACGCGCACACGACTCCCTTCGGCCGGCCGGCGAGAGGCCCCCGGATCAGTAGAGGAGGAACCGCGCCCGCCGCTTCCGGAAGGCGGCTCGCTCCTTCCGCCACGATGCGGCGAGGCGCCTCGGCGACACCCCGGCCTCGATCGCCTTCCGGATCCGGTCCGTCCCGCACAGGATGTCGAAAGGGCGGCGGACGCGCTCGTACTCGTACGGGGGATCGCGCCAGGCGAACCGCCGGGGGTCCTGCCGCCGGGCGTGGTGGACGAGGAGGAGGTAGGCGAGGAACGCGGGGAAGAGGCGGCGGTCGGTGACGTGCACCTGCACGCCATGGCAGACGAGGCCCGCGTGCTTCTGGAACGTCGGGACGAAGGTCGCGGCGCGGAAGCCGCAGCCCGGGACCCGCTCCCTGTCCAGCGAGCGGGCGAGGGCGCGGCCGTCGAGCCAGGGCGCGCCCACGAGCTCGAACGGCCGCGTGGTCCCGCGGCCCTCGGAGAGGTTCGTGCCCTCGACGAGGCAGCCGCCGGGGTAGACATAGGCGGTGTCCACGGTCGGCATGTTCGGGGAGGGGAGCACCCAGGGGAGCCCGGTGTCCTCGTACGCCATCGGGCGGCGCCAGCCCCTCATCGGCACCACGTGCAGGTCGAGGTCGAGGGAGAGCTCGCCGCGGAAGAGGAGGGCGAGCTCTCCGGCCGTCATGCCGTGGCGCACCGCCAGCGGGTGCATCCCGACGAAGGAGCGGTACTCGGGGTCGAGAACGTTGCCGTCGACCGCGTCGCCCCCGATCGGGTTGGGGCGGTCGAGGACGACGACGCGCTTCCCCTCCCGGGCGCACGCCTCCATGACGTGCAGCATCGTGTAGACGAACGTGTAGTAGCGGGAGCCGACGTCCTGCACGTCGTAGACCATCGCGTCCACCCCGCCGAGCATCTGGGGGGTGGGGACGCGGGTCTCCCCGTAGAGGCTGTACACGGGGAGGCCCGTCTCCCGGTCGCGCGAGTGGCCCACCTCGACGAGGTCCTGCGCGTCGGCGGCGATGCCGTGCTCGGGTCCGAAGAGCGCGGCGAGCCGCACTCCCCGCCGGGACCGCAGGGCAGAGGCCGCCGGCTCGAGGCCGGGCGTGATCGACGAGGGGTTGGCGACGAGGCCGATGCGAAGGCCCCGGACCGGCTCCGGCCGATCGAGCAGGCGCTCGAGGCCGGAAAGGACGCGGGCCATGGTGCTACTCCACGAACTTCAGGGTGAACCTCGCCGGGGCCTTGCCGGCCCGCTCGATCGTCCCCGTGACGGCGTTGCCCTCGAGCGTGCCCTTGAACTGATATGCGGTGCCCTGCTGGTCGGCGGTGAAGCGGACGTTGCCCCGGTCGAAGCCGACGTCGCGGACGGGCGCCTTGAGCGCGACGCCGCCCCGGAAGGTGGTGAGCGTTCCGACGAGCCGTCCGCCGTCCGTCCGGAGCAGCAGCTCGAACTGCCGCTCGCCGAGGTCGGGGTCCTCGATGAGGCCGTCCCAGCGGCCCTCGACCGCGACCGCCGCCCGGCCGGCCTCGGCCGAGACGACGAGCGCCATCTGCCGCAGGCCCGCCGCCATGGCGGCCGGCGTCGGGACGACCAGGCTCCAGGGCACGCTCGTCGCCTCCGGCGCGCGGCGGCTCGCCTCGCTGTAGATCTCGCTGAGCACCTTGCCCCGCGGCGAGAGGGAGGCCATCTGGAGCGGCCGCTGGCGGTAGAGGAAGAGGCCGAAGTAGTCCTGGAGGATGGAGGCCCAGTGCCGCGCCAGCGAGGCTGGCGGCACCCGCGGGCCGGGGCCGTGCCCGGTCTCCCAGTTCCTCGACGAGTAGGCGGCGGCGTCCTCGGGCGTGGGCACCAGGAAGGGACGCACGTCGCCGACCACGCCGACCGCCGCCGGCTGCGGGCGCTCGCGCAGCTCGAAGGTGGTCGGTCTCGAGGCGGCGCCGGCCACGAGCGTGTTGAGGGCCGCGGCCACCTTCACGGCGCGCTCCGCCGTCGAGGTGGAGTCGGCCGGCCCGCCCAGGAGGAGGACGGGGCCGAGCTCGGTCGAGACGAAGACGAGCGCCCCCCCGGGTGCCTCCGGCACGGGCGCGGCGAAGAAGCGGGGCACGAACCCGGAAGACGCCGCGCCGCTCTGGTAGCTGTAGGTTCCGTTGCCGGCCGAGGCGCGGCCGGCGACGGTCACGACGACCACCTGATCGGAGGTCAGGCCCGCCGCCGGGGGCGGCGCGACGACCGCCAGCTCGCTCGGGCTGGCGGACAGCACGAGGGCGGTCTGGCCGCCGAAGGTGACCGTGTCGGCCCGGGTATCGGGCTGGAACCCGCGTCCCCTGATCAGGACGCGCTCGCCGATCGTCCCCCGCGGGGGCGCGACCTCGAGCACCAGGGGCAGGTGGCCGATGTAGATGTCGAACGACTTCGGGGGTGCCGTGCCCGCCACCACCACGACGGAGGTCTTCGAGCCCTCGGGAAGGCCGACCGCGGGGACGGTCACTCGCGCGCCCTCGGCCGTCGCCTCGACCGCGGCCGGCAGGCCTCCGACCTGGGCCGTCACCTTCTGGCCTGCGAAGCCCTCGCCCTTCAGGACGACGACCTGGCCCGGCAGGGCCACGTCGAGGTCGATGCCCGTGGCCTTGGCCGGGGCGAGGACGGTGAGCGTCACGGCCCTCGTTCGGCCGCCCTTCGTCTCCACGACGAGCGGCACCCGCGCCTGGACACCCGCGGGCACGACGACCTTGAGCTCGGTGTCGCTCGCCTCGGTCACCGCGGCTCGAACGGCTCCGAAGAGGACCGTGTTGCCGCCCGGCTTGCCCGCGAAGTGCTTGCCGGCCAGGGTGACGGCCTGCCCCGCCTCGACGCTCTCGGGGGCGACGGACACGAGCTCGGGCGGGGTCGTCCGGATGAAGAGGAACCAGATGGCGGCAGCGACGGCAGCGAGGCCGGCCGCTCCGCCGACGATCGGGAGCACCGGCACCGACGGCAGCGAGAAGGACCGGCGGCGGGCTCGGCCCCTTCCCCGGGCGGCGGGGCGCGCCGCCGGCTTCCTCGCCGGAGACGGCCGCAGCGACGGGAACTCGGTCTCGGCGGTCTCGGCGGGCCGCTCGACAGGGATCGACGGCAGCTCCGTCTGGTACTCCGGCTTCGGCGCCTCGGTCCGCGGCGGCGGCGGCGGTGGCGCCGGAGGCGGCGTCGGAGGTGCGGGGGCGGTCAGCTTCTCGGCCGTCGGTCGCAGCGGGGCCTGGGACGGAGGCGGCGCCGGAGGCGGTCCCGGAGGTGGCGGGGGAGGCGGTCCAGGGGGTGGGGGCGGCGGGGGGGCGAACGATGGCGGCGGTGGCGGCGGGGGAGCCGGAGACGGAGCCGGCGGAGCCGCCGCGAACGGCGTCACGGGCGGAAGAGGCTTCGAGAAGAGGTCCTCGGTCTGCGGCTCCGGATCGATGTCCAGCGCTCCGAGAGGCGGCCCGGAGGTGTCGGTCTCGACGACGACCGACTCGGCGTCGGCCGCGAGGTCGAACTCCTGCGGCACTCCGGCCTCCTCGGGCAGGTCGGAAGCTGGAGGATGCTCCAGGCTCAGCGAGGGGGCGGCCTGTCCCTCGAAGAGGGACGGTGCGGCGTCGTCTGTCGTGAGGGAGGGCGCGGCCGGGGCGGAGCCCCGGGGCAGGAGGACGAGCAGCTTCGCGCTTCCCTTTGCTCCGGGCGGGCCGAGGCACACGCGGTCTCCGGCCTCGAGCCGGTGCGGGCCCTCCACCCTCTCCCCGTTGACGAATGTCCCGGTGGCGCTGCCCGCGTCCTCGATGGAGAGCCCTGCCGGCCCGAGGACGACCCGCGCATGGAAGGGCTCGACGTTGCCGAGCATGATCTGCACGGCCGCATCCATGCTCGATCCGATCACCGTGTCTCCCGGCGTCGTGGGCAGCGGGTAGGCGGTCCCGTCGAGAGGGCCCCCGGTGATGACCAGGGTGGGCACGCTCACGCGTCCCGGCTCGTCAACCGTCACGGGGACCTTCTCCCAAGAGACAGAAGGGCAAGGAGATGCTTCCTCCCGCGGCGGATTCAAACACACCCCCCCGACCGTGTCAACGCTCGTTGACACCCTCCCCCACGGGTGCTAGCGTGCAGACGATCTTGATGACCCGGGCCCTGTCGCGCGCACGCGAGGCCGCGCCGCCTGAGAGCGTGCTTCGGCAGTTGCGCATACCTTTCGTCCGGAAGGCCAGTCTCGTCTCGAGGGGCGGGACGGAGGAAGTCTTCCTGATCGACATCGGCCTCGCGGGCGCTTTCGTCGAGCGCGCCAGCGCGATGGTCATCGGCGACGTCGTCGAGATCCGGTTCCCCTGGCCGGGCTCCGAGATCCCGTTCTCGACGCAGTGCAGGGTGGCGTGGTGGCACCCCTCGGGCGCGCCGCTCTCCTCCAAGTCGCTTCCCCCGGGGGCGGGACTGCAGTTCCTCGAGATGTCCGAGGCCGACCGCGGTCGGCTGCACGGGCTGCTGGTGGACTACTGCCGGCAGAACCCCCGCGTGCGGCGCTTCCTGCGGCACTGGCCCGAGGCCGAGCGCCAGGGCGACGACCCCACCGCCGGCTGAGCGGGATGGCGCGGGTCCGCATCGTCCTCGTGCGGCCCGGGACGTCCGCCAACGTGGGGGCCTGCGCCCGCATCGTCCGCAACACCGGCGCGGCCGGGCTCGACCTCGTCGCTCCGGGCGACTGGCGCACCGTCGACTGCTGGCGGACGGCGTGGGGGGCGCACGAGGTGCTCGAGGAGGCCCGAGAGTTCGGAGACCTCGAGGCCGCTCTCGCCGGCGCCTCGATGACGGTCGCTCTCACCGGCCGGCGGCCGGCCGGCCCGCCCGTGATGGACGTGCGCGAGGCGGCGGCGGCGATCGGCGGTCTCGGAAAGGACGCGGTGGCCGCCCTCGTGTTCGGCCCCGAGACGAGCGGCCTCACGAACGACGAGATCGCGGAATGCGGGTCCTGCGCGACGATCCCGTCCCATCCCGGCCAGGCCTCGTTCAACCTCTCCCACGCGGTGGCGATCGCCAGTTACGAGGTCTTCCGCGCCTCCCGCCGCGCCCCCGAGGCGCCGCGGCCGCGGGCCACCCACGACGAGAAGGAGCGGCTCCTGGGCCTGCTGCGGGAGGGGCTCCTCGCGATCGAGGCCCTTCCCCGGGTCCGCACCGACGGCGCGTTCGCCGATTGGCGGTCGCTCGTCCAGCGGTGCGAGCTCACCGCCTCGGAGCTGAAGCTCGTCGAGCACGCCGCCCGGAAGATGATGCGTGCGGCCCGGCCGGCGGGGTGATGGCCGAGCACCAGGAGCCCTTCGCGGACGTGGTTCCCGTCGAGGGCGGCTTCTCGATCCCCGGGCTCAAGTGGCGCGAGCTGCTCTTCGTCGGCGCGCTCCGCCCGGATGGCGACGCCTTCGTGCGCGACGCCGGCCGGCCCCTTCCGCCCTTCCGCCGGGAGGGCCTCTTTCCGGAGGGCGTTCGCTTCCGGGCCGAGCGTGCCGGGGGGCGGATCGTCCTCCGCCGGGCCGGCGCGCGCCCCGATCTATAATCGCGGTCTGTGGAGGCCACCGCTGGCGACGTCGCTCCCCGCATCCTCTCGCGGCCCGAGCACATCATCTCCCGGAAGAACATCGACCCCGACGCCCTGAAGGTTCTCTACCGGCTGAAGAACAACGGCTTCGTCGCCTACCTCGTCGGGGGCGGGGTCAGGGACCTGCTCCTCGGCCGGCCCCCGAAGGACTTCGACATCGGCACGAGCGCCCACCCGCAGCAGGTGCGGAGGCTCTTCCGCCACTGCTTCATCGTCGGCCGCCGCTTCCGCCTGGCCCACGTGCGCTTCGGGCGGAAGGTGATCGAGGTCTCGACCTTCCGCAAGGCCGCGGAGGCTGAGGGGGACGACACGCTCATCCGGCGGGACAACACCTTCGGCACTCCCGAGGAGGACGCCTTCCGCCGCGACTTCACGGTGAACGCGCTCTTCTACGACATCGCCACCTTCTCGGTGATCGACTGGGTGGGCGGGCTCGCCGACCTCACCACCCGCGTCATCCGCACGATCGGCGACCCCGACGTCCGCTTCCGCGAGGACCCGGTCCGCATGCTCCGGGCGGTGGCGCTGGCGGCCCGCCTCGACTTCCGGATCGACACCGACACCGCCGAGGGCGTCCGCCACCTGCGGGGCGAGATCGTGCGCAGCAGCCCCGCCCGCGTGCTCGAGGAGTTCTACAAGATCCTCCGCCAGGGCCGGTCGCGGCGCACCTTCGAGATGCTCCACGACTACGGTCTCCTCGCCTACCTTCTTCCCCAGGCGGACCGGGCGATCGGGGAGGGCGCGGGAGCCGGAGAGGCTCTGCTCGAGTCGCTGGCTCGGCTCGACGCCCACCGTCAGGCCGGCCTCGCCACACCCGAGCAGCTCACGAACCCCCTGGTGATGGGCTCGCTCCTCGTGCCGCTCGGCGTGCCCCTGCGCCGCGTGGCCGCGGCCGCGCCCCAGAGGCGTCATTCACCGGCCGAGGCGGCGGAGCCGGAGCCGGCCCGCGACGACGTGGCGGCCGAGATCGCGGAGCTCGGCGCCGAGGAGGAGGGAGCGAGCGGGGCGGACACGGATGCGCTCCCGCTCACGCTCCCCTTCGCCCGGCGCGACCTCGAGCGGCTGCGCCTCGTCCTCCTCGCCCAACGCCGCCTCCGCGAGTGGCAAGGGCCCGCCTCCGCCCGGCGCGTGATGGCGGCCAAGGCGTACTTCGAGGACGCGGTGCGCTGGCTCGAGATCCACGGCGGAGACGAGGGCCGCGAGGTCGCGACGCGGTGGCGCGGGACCGAGCCGGGTCCTGCGGACGCGGGCGCGGAGAGCCAGGAGGAAGCGGCCGCCGGGCCGCCCTCAGCGGCCGTCCCGTCCGCCGACAGGAAGAGGCGCCGGCGGCGACGGCGTCGTCGCCGGCCCGCGGAGCCGGTGCGACCCGAGTAGCGGAATTCCATCCCCGGACCGGAGGCCCGATCCATGTCCCCTCTGACGGAGAACGAGATCAAAGCCCTCCTCCCCCGCGTACCCGGCTGGGAGCGGCGGGGGACGGAGATCCGTCGCACCTGGAGCTTCCCGGACTTCCGGGCCGCGATCGCCTTCGTCAACCGGGTGACCGACCTCGCGGAGGCCGCGAACCACCACCCCGACATCGACGTCCGCTACTCGAAGGTCACCCTCGTCCTCAGCACGCACGACGCGGGCGGGCTCACCGCCCGCGACTTCGCGCTCGCCGAGAAGATCGGCGCGTGAAGGCCGTCGTCCTCGGATCGGCCGGCCAGCTCGGCCGGGAGCTCGTCGCCGCTCTGGCTGGCGAGCTCGCCTGGGCCGGTGACCGGACGGAGCTCGACATCACGAGCGAGCAGGCGGTCACGGCCGTCCTCCGCGACGTCCGGCCCGACGTCGTGTTCAACTGCGCCGCGTGGAACCGCGTCGACGCCGCCGAGACCGAGCCGGCGGCCGCCTTCGCCGTGAACGCGGCCGGCCCGTACCTGCTCGCGCGGGCCGCGGGCGAGGTCGGCGCTCTCCTCGTCCACTACTCGACCGACTACGTCTTCGACGGAGAGGCCTCACGGCCCTATCGCGAAGACGACGTGCCTCGGCCTCTGAGCGTCTACGGGGCCTCGAAGCTCGCCGGCGAGCGCCTGGCGGCCGCTGCCGGGGGCGAGCACCTGCTGGTGAGGACGAGCGGCGTCCTCGGGCGCGGAGGGAGCGAGCAGAAGGGCGGGTCCTTCGTGGAGAGGATCGTCACCCAGGCGCGGTCCGGAAGACCGCTGCGCGTGGTGGCCGACCAGGTCTTCGCTCCGACGTGCGCCGTGGACCTCGCCGCGGCCTCGCTCGCCCTCGTCCGCGCCGGCGCGCGAGGCCTTTTCCACGTCACCAACTTCGCCTCGTGCTCCTGGCACGAGCTGGCGGAGGCCGCGCTCGCCCTCGCCCGGCTCTCCGTGCCGGTCGAGCGGATCTCGGCCGCGGACCTGCGGCAGCCGGCGCGCCGGCCGGCCTACTCGGTGCTCGACGTGTCGCGATACCTCGCCCTCGGTCTTCCGCCCCTTCGCCCCTGGCGCGACGCCCTGGCCGACTGCTTCGCCCACGCTCTCATTTGACGGCCTCGGGGCTTTCGACTAGTCTTTTCGATTGTCCGCTTGGGCGGTTAGCTCAGCGGTAGAGCACTGGCCTTACACGCCGGGTGTCACAGGTTCGAATCCTGTACCGCCCACCAGGATTCCCTCCGAGAGAGGCCCGGCGCCACCCGAGCGGGGTGGTAGTTCAGCTGGTTAGAACGCCGGCCTGTCACGTCGGAGGTCGCGGGTTCGAGTCCCGTCCACCCCGCCAAACTCAGCCAGTCATCCCCCCGATTTCGTTCGCCCGCGCGGGCCGCCGACGGCCGGGCCATCTGCGTCGGATAGCCGACCCTCGCCAACTTGACACCGTGTCCCCGCGCGGGGACACTCGTATGCTTCCATAGCCCATCTATGCAAAGGCACTCTAATGAAGGCGACGAAGGGTAGGAACGAGCTCCTGCCGGGCACGCTCGAGATGCTGATCCTGAAGACGCTGTCGATCGAGTCGATGCACGGCTACGGCATCGCGCAGCACATTCAAATGATCTCGGCGGAAGTGCTCACGATCGAAGAAGGATCGCTGTATCCGGCGCTGCAACGGATGCTCGTCAAGGGATGGGTGTCGGCCGCATGGAAGATCTCGGCCAACAACCGGCGGGCGCGGTTCTACACGCTCACCTCGGCCGGAAAGAGGCAGCTCGGCGTCGAGGAGTCGCGATTCTCGGAGATGCTCGGCGCGATCATGCGCGTGATGAAGACGACCTAGCTGCCGGGTCTCGTCCGCCAGGGGGATGCCGTGGCTACTCTGCTCCGACGCCTACTGTTCCTCTTCCGTCGTGATCAACTCGACCGGGACTTGGGCGACGAGCTGCGCTTTCACGAAGAGATGAAGGCGCAATCCCTCGCCGACGACGTGAGCGGCGACGAGGCGCGGGCCGCCGCGCGGCGGCGGATCGGCAACCCGCTGCGCCTGCGCGAGCAGGCGCGCGAGCCGTGGACCTTCCCGACGATCGAGACGCTCGCTCGGGACGTGCGTCACGCGCTGCGACTGATGCGCCGCGATCCGGCGTTCACCTTCACCGCGCTGGCCACGCTCGCGCTCGGGATCGGCCTCGACACCGCGATCTTCTCCGTCGCCTACGGCGTGCTCTGGCGTCCGCTTCCCTATCCCGATCCCGATCGCCTCGTCATCGTCGCCTCGACGCAGCGGACCGAGGGGGGCGTCAAGACGTTCTGGACCTGGGCGCCCTTGACGTACGAGGCGCTGCGCCGGCGCGTCACGCTCGATCATCTCGCGGCCTACGACTCGATCGACGCGCAGCTCACCGGACGCGGTGATCCGTTGCAGCTGCACGCGCTCGCCGTGAGTCCGAACTTCTTCGTCACCCTGGGCGTCGATCCGGCGCGGGGCCGCGCGTTCCTCACCGGCGCCGCGGCGCCCGACGACGACGGCAGCGCGATCGTCAGCGATCGGGTGTGGCGCACGTCGTTCGAGGCCGATCCGGCGATCGTCGGACGGTCCATCACCATCGACGGCCTCCCCCGTACCGTGGTCGGCGTGCTGCCCCCGGGATTCAGCTTCCGGCCGGTGATCCCCCGGCTGGGCGCGCTGGCCGAAGCCGACGTCTTCCTGCCCGATCGCTGGCCGGGCGACACCGGGAGGAACGCCTTCCTCTTCCTGCTCGGCCGCATGAAGCCTGGCGTGGTGAGGGAGCGCGCGGAAGCGGAATTGACGGCGCTCGTGAACGACTCGTCGATCGCGGCCGCCGGCGCACTCGCGCCCGAGGGCGTCATCGCGCCGGGTGTCCGCACGCGGGCGCGGGCGATCGGCTTGCAGGAGTACGGCACGGAGTCGGTCCGGAGGCTGCTGCTGATCCTGCTCGGAGCGGTGTCCTTCGTGCTCCTCATCGCCTGCGTCAACGTCGCGAACCTGCAGGCGGCTCGCCTCACCGCCCGCCGCGGCGAACTGTCCGTGCGCATAGCCCTCGGCGCAGGGGGCCGGCGGATCGTCGGACAGCTGTTGACGGAGGCGGTGGTGCTGTCCCTCCTCGGCGCGTCGCTCGGCGTGGTGCTCGCCCAGCTCGCGATCCACGTCGCGCTCCCGCTCGTTCCGCAGTTCGCGCTTCCACGCCTGGGCGGCATCGTCATCGACGCGCGTGTGATGGCGTTCTGCCTCGCCTCGTCCCTCGTCTCGACTCTGCTCGTCGGCCTCGTGCCCGCGCTGCGCCTGAGCGGGGTCGCGTTCGGCGAGCGCCTCGCGCTGCACGCCGGCGAAGCGCGCACGACGGGCGACCGCCAGAGCGAGCGGCTGCGGACGCTGCTGGTCGCCGCACAGATCGCGATGACGCTCGTCCTCCTGATCGGCGCTGGCCTGCTCATTCACAGCTTCGTGCGTCTCACGTCGGTGTCGCCCGGCTTCGAAGCGAGCGGGCGTGACGGCGTCGTGCAGACCGTGAAGGTGACGCTGCCCGAGCGCCTCTACGAAGAACCCGCCCGGATCCATGCGTTCGCACGCAGCGTGCTCGATCGCATCCAGTACCTGCCCGGCGTGAAGTCCGCGAGCCTGATCAACTCGCCACCTTTCGGCATGATGTTCATCCGCGGCGACTTCGAGATCGAAGGTCAGCCGAAGCCGACGCTCGATGCCGGCAAGCCGAAGATCGCCGCGGGCTATTTCAAGGCCATGGGGATTCCGCTGCTGGCGGGACGCGACTTCACCGCACAGGACGCGGCGGAAGCGCCGAAAGTGGCGATCGTGAGCGAGCGCATCGCGCGCGAGTACTTTCCGGGCGGCTTGGGCGAGGCGCTCGGCCGGCACGTGCGCCTGAGCGATCGCGGGGAGTGGCTGACGGTGGTGGGCGTGGTCGCGGATGTCCGCCAGACGGGGCTCGATCGGGACGTGCAGCCGATGGTCTACGCGCCGTTCCAGCAGGAGGGCGGAGGGTTCATCCGGTTCGTGTCGTTCGTCGCGCGCACGGCCACGCCCGGCAGCGCTGCCGAAGGCATCCGCGCGGAGATCCGCCGCGCCGCGCTCGATCTGCCGATCGAGAGCAGCGTGACCATGGACGAAGCGGTGGCAGCGTCGGTGGCCCCACCGCGCTTCCGGACCTTGGTGCTGGTGCTCTTCGCGATGACCGCGACGCTGATCGCGACGTGCGGCATCTACGGCTTGATGGCCTACGCCGTCACGCAGCGGCGCCGCGAGATCGGGGTGAGAATGGCGCTCGGGGCGGAGGGGCGCGATGTCGTGCGCCTCGTCCTCACCCACGCGCTGCGCGTCGTCGCCGCCGGCGTGATGCTCGGCCTCGCGGGCGCGGTCGGGATGACGCGCGTGCTGCGGACGTTCCTGTTCGGGGTGACGCCGACCGATCCCCTCGCGTTCACGGCGGTCACGCTCGCGCTCGTCGCGGTGTGCCTGACCGCGGCGTGGATCCCGGCGAGGCGCGCGACCAGGATCGATCCTGTCGCGGCGCTGCGCGCCGAGTAGCTACTTCTTCCACTGGCTCACGCCGATGAGCCTCTGGGGTCCGGCGGGGGGGACGATGTAGCCGGCCCGCACCTTCTTTAGCTCCTTCATCAGGGCCTCCGGCCCCCCCTCCTTCAAGATGCCGAGCAGGCGCTTGCGCTCCTCGACGCTCGTCCACTCGTCGACGTTCATGGTGATGCGGAGTCCCTCCCCCGGGTGACCGCATGTTCGCGGTCTGAAGGACGGTGGCCATGAAGGTCTCGCGTCTCTTCTCCTGGGCCTGCGCGCCGGCCGCGACGAGCATCAGGCCGAGCCACAGAACGGTCCGAAAGGGCTTCGGCATGCGGGTGCTCTTCCTCTCCTGTGGATTCGGGCCCCGACCTCGGGTCCAATCGGGGACCCTCATCTTGCCGCTCGCCTCATCTCCGCGGCGCGACAACGTCCACCTCGCCGACATCGACGCTCAGCTTCGGCCGCCCACCCGGCCCTTCCTCCCTGCGACGTCTGTCTCCCCGGATCGGCGTCACACCCCCTTGAAGCACAGCACCGGCCGCAGGCGGCGCACGACGCGGACGAGCTGGTGCTCGGCGCGCATCACCGCATCGATGTCCTTGTAGGCGGACGGCGCTTCCTCGCGGAGACCCGCCGCGAGGCGGTGGTCGAAGAAGACCCCGCGCAGCTCGCGGGCGACGTCCTTGGCGGATAGGCGGCGTCGTGCGTCCGTTCGGCTCAGGCGTCGTCCCGCGCCGTGGGCGCTCGAGCACAGCGCTGCCGCGCACCCGCGACCCTCGACGTGGAAGCTGTGCGTTCCCATCGAGCCGGGGACGAGACCCGGCTCCCCAGCCGCGGCCGAAATCGCGCCCTTTCGGTGGACCCAGAGGACCTCGCCCTCGTGGGTCTCGCGACGCACGTGGTTGTGGTTGCCTGAGACGTAGGAGGGCTCGTCGGGATCGCATCCGAGCACCTCCTTCACCACCTCGCAGACCGCGACGGCCATGGTGCGCCGACTCCACTCCGCGTAGTCGACCGCCCAGGCCAGGTCCCGGAGGTAGTCGGCGCCCTCACCGCTGGTCGCGTCCAGGTAGCGCAGCCCACCCCGCCCGACGACGCAGCGTGCCAGGTGATGGTCACGAATGGCCTGTCCGACGCCTCGAGAGCCGCTGTGGAGCATGAGCCACAGCTGGCCCTCGGGGTCCGACTGCAGCTCGACGAAATGGTTCCCGCGGCCGAGAGTGCCGGCCTGGAGAACGCCGTCCCGGCTCTTCAGCGCTTCCAGGGCCGGGGAGCTGAGCGGCCGACCGGCCAGCTCCGGGCTCAGCCCCGGCGCACGCTTCCGAACGTGCCGGTTGAGCGGGATGGAATGGTACAGACCGGCCAAGACCGCTGCCGCCGCTCGCTCGTCGGCGAGACGGCCCGCTTCGCAGTCGAAGGCCAGGGCGGCGACGCCGCAGCCGATGTCGCCACCGACGGCGTTCGGGCAGAGCGTGTGGCTCGTGGCCACGACCGTGCCGATGCAGACGTCGGCCGCGAGGTGGACGTCGGGCATCACGGCGATCCGCCGGACGTCGTCACCGCGCGCGAGTCGCTCGATCGCCGCCTCCACGTCGCGGTCGAGCGGCCCTCCGGCCCAGCTCCGGACGACTGCGCCTTCGGCCTCAGCCACGCTCCACCTCCGGGCCCCACCTGACGTCGAACACGACCTCGGGCACCCTCTTGCGGTGAATCGACCGCGCCACCTCGGCTCGGAACGTCGCGGTCAGACCCGAGAGCACCGCTCTCGCGCGTTCGACGTCGTCCGGACCCTTCTCCGGCGCCAGGGCGACGACCACCCTCAGACGACCTGCGTCCGGGGCCGGCTCCACGGATGCCACGGTGGCGCCGAGCAGCGAGTCGCCTTCCCATTCACCCCCGAGGGCGAGCGTCGCCGCGCGCTCGACCTGCTTGCACAGCTGCAGCACCTTCCAGTTCCCTTTCCTGGACCTCCCCCTGTCACCGAAGAAGCGGCTGACGGCCGCCTCGTCACCCGGATACACTTCACCCGCTGGCGGAAGGCTCAGCTTCCGCGTCCTTCGAATGGACACACGCTCTCCTTCAGCCGGTCGCGCGACCCGCGCAGACCCCTACTGCTGAACCGAGTGGACTGTTCGAGGAGCCTGGCTCCCTATGGAACCAGCCGGGGCGAGACTAGTCGCCCGTCAGGGAGAGGCTCGACGTGATCGGCGTGGCGTGAGACGCAAGCATCGAAGCCTCCTGAGCAGTGGCCGACACGCCTGAGCGTGCCGGCGAACGCGTGACGATACGCGTCCCTTCGGATCCTTGTCAAGGGAATTCGCGGCCCATCCGCCCCGCAGTCTTCCGAGCGGCGGCCCCTGCGGGGCGTCCGGGCGATCTCGCGGCCTCGCCGGAGACTCAGGCCCAGCTCCGAGGCCATGAATGACTTGACAGTAATATGAACTAGGAAGTATATTCAGGAGGCGTGGAATCCTCGTTCGCGATCATCGCGGAGCCGAACCGCCGGGCCATCCTGAGCCTGCTGGCGACGTCGGAGCGATCCGTCGGCGAGATCGAGCGACGGCTGCGGATGCCTCAGCCGTCGGTGTCCAAGCACCTCCGCGTGCTGCGCGAGGCCGGGTTCGTGGAGTCGCGGGTCGACGCCCAGTGGCGCGTCTATCGGATCCGGCCCGAGCCGCTCATGGAGGTCGACGCCTGGCTCGCCCCTTTCCGCCGCTTCTGGACGGCCCGCGTCGACGCGCTCGAACGCCATCTCGACCGGATGGCCCAGGCAGCGAGAAAGGGAAGGGCCCGATGAGCAGCCGCGGGGAGTACGTGCCGAGCCCCGCGGCGGGGGCCGAGGTCCGGAAGGACGGGGAGAAGTGGACGCTCGTTCTCGTGCGCGAGCTCCGCCATCCACCGGAGAGAGTCTGGCAGGCGCTGACCGATCCGACGCATCTGCGCGAGTGGGCGCCCTTCGACGCCGATCGGAGCCTCGGTCAGATCGGAACCGTGATCCTCACCACGGTGGGAGTGCCCGCGCCGCAGGTCTCCGAAGGGAGAGTGACGCGAGCCGACCCTCCTCGGGTGCTCGAGTACACGTGGTGCGGCAAGGACATCCGGTGGGAGCTCGAAGCCCTCGAGGATGGCACGCGCCTGACTCTGTGGCACAACATCGATCGCGGCTTCATCTCGTGGGGCGCCGCGGGTTGGCACATCTGCTTCGACGTCCTCGAGCGTCTGCTTGCGGGTGCGCCGATGGGCCGCATGGTCAGCGCCGAGGCCTTGAGGCTCGGCGGCTGGCAGCGACTGATCACCGAGTACGCGAAGCAGCTCGGCGTCGAGGCCCCCGGCTGGCCGTCCAACGGCCCGAAGAGTTGAAAGCGTGGGAGGAACCCATGGGATCGATCCCGCAGAAGACGGCCCCTGTCGCGACCAGGGCCGCCACCAGGGCCAGCACCATCGCCTTCTGGTCCGTCACCGGGCTCTTCTGCCTGCAGATGAGCTTC
>DATJYX010000144.1:0-5925 GCA_035577965.1 Vicinamibacteria bacterium
GCGTCGCGCGGCAGCACTTCGGCCTCGACGACCTCCGTCTCGAGCTGGTCGCGGCCGACGCGCTGGAGTACCTGAAGGCCGAACGGCGACGGTTCGACCTGATCGTGGAAGACCTGTTCGTCGGCCCGCCACGCTCCGTGCGCAAGCCCGACTGGCTGCTCGGCGAGGGCTACCGGCTGATCCGCCGCCGGCTCCGGCGTGGCGGCTTCGTGGTCTCGAACACCATCCACGAGACGGCGGCCGTCGTCCGGGCCATGCGCCCGATCGGCCGCCGGATCGTCTCCCTCGACGTCCACGGCCACTGGAACCGGGTCGCTATCTGCGGACAAAGCCTGCCGGCGCCTCGAACGCTGCGACGGTTGCTGGCCACCGAGCCCCGCATGGCCCGCGCCCTTCGCTTGGTGGTCCTGCGCTGCCTCCGCGACGTGACCGCCGAGCCTCGAGGTCCCCGGAATGGGGCGGAGCGCCCAGGCGTCAGCGGCCTACCGCCACGTAGTGGAAGCCCTTGGCCCGCATGACCGAAGGCTCGTAGACGTTGCGCAGGTCGCAGACGACGTTGCCCTTGAGACGGCTCTTCAGCAGGTCCGGCTCGATCCCCCGGAACTGGTTCCATTCCGTCGCCACGACGAGGCCTTCCGCGCCATCGAGGGTCTCGAGCTCGTTCGCGCAGAACACGACACCAGTGGGCGCGCCCTCCCTCGCGTTCGGCATCCCGGCGGGATCGTAGACCCGGACGGTCGCGCCGTCCGCGAGCAGGCCCTGGAGGATCGCCAGGGCGGGCGATTCCCTGACGTCGTCCGTGTTGGGTTTGAACGTCAGCCCAAGCTGGGCGATGGTCCTTCCCCGGAGGCTTCCGCCGAAGGCCGTGCGCAGCTTCTCCAGCATCCGGGCGGGTCGCTCGTCGTTCACGGCGATCGTGGCTCCGACCACCCGGAGGGCGAGGCCCTTCTCCCGGGCGAGCCACTGGATCGCCCGCGTGTCCTTCGGGAAGCAGGACCCGCCGTAGCCGAGACCCGGGTGGAGGAACTTCCGTCCGATCCGCTGGTCGAGCCCCATTCCTCGAGCCACGTCGTGGACGTCAGCGCCCAGCCGCTCGCACAGATCCGCCATCTCGTTGATGAAGGAGATCTTCGTGGCCAGGAACGCGTTGGAAGCGTACTTGATGAGCTCGGCGGTGATCACGTCCGTCAGCACGAACGGCGTTTCGATCAGGTAGAGCGGACGGTACAGGTCCTTGAGGATCGCCGCCGCCTGCTCGTCCTCGGTCCCGAGGACGACTCGATTCGGCCGCATGAAGTCCTCGATGGCCGAGCCTTCACGCAGGAACTCGGGGTTCGCAGCGACGCTGAAGGCGTGGGGCTCGGGCCGGTACTTCTCGATGATCTCCCGAAGCAGGCTCCCGGTACCGGCCGGCACGGTGCTCTTCGTCACGATCACCTTGTAGGAGCGCAGGTTCTCGCCGATCGTTCGGGCCACTTCCTCAACGAAGGAAAGGTCGGCTCGTCCGTCCGACCCAGGGGGCGTGCCTACGGCGATGAAGACCACCAGCGAGTCTTCGACTGCGCCCGGGAGGTTCGTGGTGAAGTACAGCCGCTCGGCCTTCACGTTGCGGGCGACGAGGCTGTCGAGGCCGGGCTCGAAGATGGGGATCTGCCCTTCCAGCAGCTTGGTGATCTTCGATTCGTCTTTGTCGACGCAGGTGACTCGGTTGCCGAACTCGGCAAAGCATGCGCCCGTCACGAGCCCCACGTAACCCGTCCCCACGACACAGATGTTCATGTTCTGCCTCCGATCGCGACTCGCGCTCGACTTCCGTGAACGATGGGCTCCGCAGCGGAGGATGCAGGGCGACGCGCCGGCCTGCTGTCCCGGACCGAGGCGTGGTGGCTGAGGCAAGCAGCCCAGCGTCCCCCCCGACGTCGGCCAGGCCGGGGCCGCTCCTGCGCAAACGCGGCATGATACTCGACCCTGACGTGCCGCCGAGTGCCGACCCGCCGCCCATCGGAGCCGCAGTCAGCTCTTGCGCGTCCGTACCTCGGGGATGACCGCCAGGAGAGGATGGGGCAGGATCGACCGCAGGTCCTCCGGTCCCCGGACGGTCGGGTCTCGCCTCTCGGCCCGCAAGGCCGATCCCACTCCGGCCACGACGCCGAGGCCGAGGCCGACGAGAGCGAACAGGTGGGGGTCGGGGGAGCTCGGCCTTTCCGGAGGGCGGGCCGGCTCCAGGATCTCGACCCGTACCAGGGAGGCGCGGGTGAGGCTTGGCGCCGCCGCGGCTCCGCGCCATCTCTCCTCCAGCGCGGCGTACTCCTGCTGCGCCAGCTCGACCTCCCTGGTCGACGCCTCCAGGCTCCCAAGCCGAGAGGCAGCCGCGACTCCCGCCGCCCGCTCCGGGCTCTCGAACCGTGCCAGCTCGGCGTCCAGCTCCTTCTCCTTCCCGTCCAGCGCTTCGATCCGGGCCGTCACCTTGCGGAGCTCCTCGGCGAGAGCGGCGGGCGGCGGGACGGGAGGGGAAGGAGCCACTGCGGCCGCTGACTCGAGCCGGCGGATGCGTCGCGTGAGCGCCTCGACGTCCGGGTGCTCTTCCGTGTACCTCCTGCGCAGCTCTGCGCGCTCGGACACGAGGCGCTTCAGCTCGGACTCGGCGCCGGCATCGAGCGGGGGCGCCTGGGCCGCCGTGCCCGCTGAGCGTTCGAGAGCCGCGGCCCGCTCGCGAGCGGCCAGGAGGTCGTCGGCCACCGCTTGACGGGCCGCTCGCAGGTCGCGGCGGGCTCGATCGGGGGAGCCAGCCGTCGGCTCGTCCCTCGCCTGCTGAAGCCGGCGGAGCGTCGCCAGCCTGTCCTCGAGCCGCTGTCGGGCCTCGGCAAGCCTTGCCTCGAGGAGGGCAGCGCTCGCCGGCGCGTTCTCGACGCGCGCTCGCTCGACCTCCGCGACGAGGAGGCTCGCCAGTCGAGCCGACACGGCCGCGGCGACGTCCGGATCATGGTGGGCGTACTCGATGACGTACGTTCCGGCCGGCCCGGAGCCAACGCCGATCGCGTCCAGCATCCGCTCGATCTGCTGCGGCAGGGGGGGGCTTTCCCCGCCCCCGGATCGGTATGGCCCCGCTTCACGGAGCACCGTCTCGATCGTCGAGCGCCTCAGGATCCCCTGCCTCATGGCCTGGAGCCGGCGGCCCGCAAGCTCTGCCTCCCCCTCGCGGTCCCTCCCGTCCGTCGGGCTCGCCCATTCGGCCCTGACCACGGTCTCGGCCCGATACCGTGCGGGCACCACTTCGGCGACAGCGAGCGCCCCAAGCAGCCCGAGCACCGCCGCCACGAGGACGTGGAGCGGCCTGCGCAGCGGAGCCTCCAGCCAGCGGTGAGCCCTGCGCGGAGGCGACGGCGACGCGACGTCGCTCCAGTCCAGCCGGTCAGCGCCTGACGTGAGCGCCCCCGCTGACTGGACGAACGCAGCCGAGGTCGCGCACGAACGCCCGCGGGTGCCGCAGGAAGTTCAGCAGGTGAAAGGCGACGTCCGCCACGCCCGGAAGCCGGTCGGCGGCGGTCGTCGTGGGATCGGTGATGTGACCCGAATGCTCGCCGAGCCACGCGCGCCAGCGCAGACGCTCGGCGTCGGACATGTTCCCGAAGAGGCCCTGCAGGGCCAGCATCAGCCTCGTCGGCAGACGGTGGACGTAGGCGCGCCGCCGGGCTCCTGCCGCCTCCTGCACGTCCGCCCGAGCCGCCTGCAGGGCCGACTCCAGGGCCTCGCCGTCTCCGAGCGCCCCCAGATACGAGAGCCAGGGCAACGGCAGGCCGCGATCGATCTCGAAGGCCATGTGGTTGTAGAAGCGCGGGTTGATGTCGATGAGCATGACCCGATCGCCGTCCGTCACGAACTCGACGTCGAAGACCCCGAAGTAGCCGGCCTCGCGGAGCATGCGCTCCAGCCCCAACACGACGCGGGACGGGATCGACGCGTGCTCGAAGATGATGCCCGCCCCCAGGCGCCGGGGTCGCTGGAGGAGCTTGTTGCAGCCGAGCGCGACCATCTGGCCCGATTCGGCGACGAATCCATCCACCGTGAACACGGTCTCCGAGGTCGGGTAGCACTCCATCAGGAGGGGTCGCCCGACGCCCTGCATCGAGGTGCCGAGCTGCAGCTCCCTCTCCGCCGGCATGAGGGACGCGCTCCAGATCCGCACCAGGTCTTCCCGTCGGTCGACGCGACCTCCCTTGAACCCCTCCGTCCCCAGGAGCTGGGTGCGGGGCTTCACGAAGAGCGGGAACCGCGCGTCGCGGGCGATCCGTTCCACGTCCGAAGCGTTCTCCGGCAGCCACGTCTCGGCGACGTCGAGCCCCGCGGCCCGGGCGGCCTCGGTGAGCCTGGCCTTGTCGAGCAGGGTGGCGAGCGCCTCGAGAGGCGGCGCGTACAGGCGGTACTTCGCCGCGAGCGCCTGGCGGTCCTTCGAGATCAGCCAGGCCGCGTCGTCGCTGGTCGGGTAGAGGACGTGTCCGGGATTCCGGTCGCCGAAGTCATGGAGCCAGCTCAGAAAGCGGTCGTGCTTCCTCGTCCCGGGACAGCGAACGGTGGAGGTGACGTAGCGCGACCACCTCGCCGGGGCGAGACCTTCGTCGCAGGCCAGGGTGATCGGCACCCCGCGCGACCCCAGGTCGCGGGCGGCGGCGAGGGTTCCGTACCAGGTCGCATCGCAGAGGAGCGCGGGGGCCCTGGAAGTGAAGTGCGCGGCCGCCGGCGGCCCTGTCCGTCGCTGATGCGTCACCACGCTGCTTCCCAATCGCCGCTCCGGCCTCAGCAGTCAACGCGCCTGGATGCTGGCCGAGGGCGCCAGCCTCGATGAGGGCACTACGAACGCTTAATGATACGCCGCAGCCACCGCCTCGTGTCGTTCGGCAGGGCCCGCCGGGCCATCCCACGGCCGACACCCTTGACCGCTTCCGACCGAACCGCCAGCGTATCACCCACCCTCACCTCGAGCAGGGTCGGGTGTCCGCACCCGATCGCCGTCTGCAGCGTGCCCTCGACGTCGCCTTCGCATCGCGCGTAGCCCACCCCGACCGCCCTCGCGAACTCCTCGAAGCCGGGGTTCAGCACGTCGCACCCCTCCGAGTGCCCGTACTGGGCGAGCTGCTGGAGGCGGATCCGGTTCAGGTAGCCGTCGTTGAACACCACCACGGTGACCGCGACGCCTTCGCGGACGGCGGTCAGCATCTCCATCCCCGTCATCGCGAAGCCGCCGTCGCCGATCACCGCGACGACGGCGCGGGCCGGGGCAGCCAGCTTTGCCCCGATGGCCGCGGGCAGACCGAACCCCATCGACTGGAAGTCGCTCGGAACGATGAGGGTACGCGGCGAGTACACCTCCATGTGCCGTCGCACGACCGTCTGATGCCACCCCGAGTCCGTGACCACGATGCCGTCGCGCGGAAGCACACGCCGCAGCGCAGCGAAGAAGGCCGCAGCGCCCACGCCTCGGATGACGGGGTCGGGCCCTGCTTGGGGCCCTGGCGCACGGAGCCTCCTCTTCCAGGCTCCGATCTCATCGGGCGTCCAGCCAGGGGCGGCCGGGACCCGGAGGTCTCGGAGAACCGGGACCAGACGGCCGAGGAAGCTCTCCGCGCTCGCCACGAGGGTGAGGGCGGCCGGGTACGTGGCTCCGAGGACGTCCACGCTGGCGTCGACGTGAATGAGGCGGTCAGGGGGCAAATCCAGCTGGAAGCACTCGGTGCCGGCAGAGGTGAGCTTGCAGCCCACCGCGAGGACGCAGCCCGACTCACGGATGAGCTCGTTGAGGACCCGGACGTCGCCGCGTGAGAACTCGAACCCGAGGGCGAGCTCGTGATCTTCCGGGAGAACCCCGCGTCCGGAGAGGGTGGTGAGGACGGGAGCCCTGATCAGCTCGGCCAGCTCACGCAGGCCGGC
>DATJYX010000145.1:0-10810 GCA_035577965.1 Vicinamibacteria bacterium
GACCTGGGCCACGAGCTTGGGACCGGCGCTTCCCGTGCTGCGATAGATCTCGAAGGCCTGGACGACCGACCGGGTGCCGTCGGCGGCCTGTACGCGTCCCTCTGGGGCGCTCCAGCGAATGGTCACCTGCCCAGCGCTTCCGCGAGTCGCCTCCGCGCTCGCCGGCGGACTCAGCGGACCGGGCAGGAAGATGGAGGTGGAGCAGGAGTTGTCGGCGGTCGGCGTGCTCGCCGAGCTGCCCGAGACCTGGAACGTCCAGGTGACTCCGACCGGCTGACCCGAGCCCTCGGTCCCCTGCGAGGCCCCGGTCACGCCGCAGCTCGCACCGTCCGCCTCCCCGGAGGCGCTGTACTGGAAGGTGCAGGAGGGCTGGGGTGCCGGGCTACCGGTTCCTCCCTGCAGCGTGCCTTGAACCGAGTACTGACAGTCGGAGGGGGCGCTCGCGTAGGGGCTCCAGGTGATGTCGACGACGTAGGAGTCGGGTTGCGGCGCCTGGCCCTCGGTCCCGGGCGGGGCCGTCACGGTCGCCTGCATCGACTGACAGTACTCGACGCAATAACAGGCCGCCGCGGGGCGAGGCGCGAAGAAGGCGATGCATCCCAGAGCGAGGGTCACGAACAGCGAGATTCGACGTGCGTCCATGGCTAGCCCCTCCATCATGTGACAGCCACCGCAACGTAGACGGGTGCAGCGACCCGTTCAATCCGGGACATTTGACTAGGTGAGCACGGATGAGACCTGGGCTCACCGACGCGCTTTCCGTAAGCAGATGGTCCCGCTTGTCGCACGGTCCGCGCGGGCGCAACGGGCGGCCCGTCGCGGGGAAAGCGCCTGGATCTCTGCCGCCGGAGTCGGGAATCCTCCTCCTCCCTCCGGTCGGCGATCGCCTCCGCCGCCGCGCGCTTCTTGCCTGAGCGGTCGTCTTCGGGAGGCGCCGGGCGTCCCAAGCGAGAGTTGACGCAGCTACACCGCTCGTCCTCGCCCGCACGTCGTCGTCGGCTCGAGCTCCGGGGCGCAATCGACCGCGAGCCACCGAGGGTGACCCGGCCCGGGATCCAGGCGGCAAGTGGGTTGTCTCCCAGGCAACCTCTCGAGGGTCGTAATCGGACACTGAATCGCACCGTCGGCCGCTCTCGTCCCACGGCCACTCGTCGCCGATCTTGGGGCGTACCCACGAGGACGTGAGCGCAGCGTCCGACGGCGCGCTAGTCCCCACCCCGCGGGCGCGAGCCATTTCGCTCGTGCGCTCGCGCGGCGCGGTCTCGCCTCTGCCCGGGAGAATGTCCCATCCGCGAACGCCTGGCGGGGCGCGAGACCCTACGAGGAAGCACTGCGGGTGGCGCCCGTCGCCACCCAGGCGAGGTCACTATGCTCAAGTCCAACGTGAAGCGCGCGGCGTCGGCCATTCGCCCACCGTCCGTGCTGCCGTCGAAGACGCTCCTCCTTTCCGCGGTCATCGTCCTCCTGGCAACGGCGGCGCGGGCCGCCGCCGGGGACGGGTCCGACGACGCTCGCGGCGAGCACTGGGTCGGCACTTGGGCGGCGGCCCCGCAGACGGTGGAGTCCCTCTTCAATCAGCCGAACGTGGTCTTCACCGACCAGACCATCCGCGAGATCGTCCACACCAGCGTCGCCGGCGATCGGGTGCGGGTCCGCCTGTCGAACGCCTTCGGCGCGGCGCCGCTCACCATCGGGCCGGCCCACATCGCGCTCCGGCAGCAGGACTCGGCGATCGTGCCCGGCACCGACCACCCGCTCACCTTCGGCGGCGCCCCCTCGATCCTCATCCCGGCGGGCGCGTTCGTCATGAGCGACCCGGTCGATCTCCGGCTTCAGACCTTCACCGACCTCGCCATCAGCGTCTACGTGCCCGGCCCGAGCGGGCAGGTCACGTATCACGCCACCGCCTCGCAGACGAACTACATCGCCAGCGGCGACGTGACGGGCGCCGTCTCCCTGTCCCCGTCCCAGACCGCCAGCTCCTGGTACTTCCTCTCCGGCGTCGACGTGTCGACCCACGACGCCGACGCGCGCGCCGTCGTGACCCTGGGAGCCTCCATCACCGACGGCACGGCCTCCACCCCCAACGCCAACCACCGCTGGCCGGACGACCTGGCCCGGCGGCTCATCGGCCGCTACGGGCCGACGGAGGTGGCGGTGCTGAACGAGGGCATCGCCGGCAATCGCTCCATCTTCGACGCCATCGGGCCGAACGGACAGGCTCGCTTCGACCGCGACGTCGTCGCTCAGGCGGGGGTGAAGTACGTGGTGGTGGCGGACCTGCCCATCAACGACGTCGGGTTCCCCGTGCTCGTCGGGCCCTCCCAGGCCGTCACCGCGGACGAGATCATCGGGGGCTTGAAGCAGCTCATCCGCCGGGCCCACGAGAAGGGGATCCGCATCATCGCCGGCACCCTCACCCCCTACATGGGAGCGTTCTACTGGACCGCGACCGGCGAGGCGATCCGCGAGCAGGTGAACGACTTCATCCGCAGCGGCGCCTTCGACGGTGTCGTCGACTTCGCCGGGGCCACGGCGGATCCCAACAACCCGCTCGTCTACGCGACGCAATTCGACAGCGGCGACCACCTTCACCCCAACGACGCCGGGTACCAGGCGATGGCCAACGCCTTCGATCTGGCGCTCTTCCGCGACGACGAGGGCCGGCGAGGCCACTGACGCTCGCCCGGCGGAGGTGAGGCGCGGGCCTCGCGGTCGTCGGCCTGGGGGCCCCTCGGCCCGTGCCCCTCCCCTCCGGGCCGAGGCGCCCTGTCACCCGGAGCCGAGCGCGCCCCGGCGATCCGGCGTCCGCTCGCCGCTCGCCTCCTCTGGGTAGGCTCTTCGGCTTCGAACTTTGGGGACGGGCACCTGTGCACACATTGTCGAGCGGGAGGAGCGCGCTCTAGGATCCGCGAATGAGCGGTCCGGATCTGCGCCATGGGCGGTCCCTGTGGGCCACCTTCCTCCTCACCGTCGCCCTCGTCGCCGGATGTCGCGCGGCCTCGGCGCCGGCGAGCATCCCCGTGGCGAGCCGGAGCGTCGACTGGTCTCGGGCCGGGGTCCTCCTTCCCGATGGCACTCGAGGGATCCCGAACCCGACGACGGTCTGCGCCGCGGTCGCCCCGGCAGGAACGACCGACGTCCAGCCATCCCTGCAGGCGGCGATCGACGCTTGCCCGTCGGGACAGGTGGTGATGCTCTCGGCGGGCACCTACACCCTGCAGGGCTCGCTCACCGTCGACCACGCCATCGTCCTCCGGGGGGCGGGGCCAAGGTCGACGACCATCGTGGAGAACGGCGGGAACATCATCTTCTCGTCGGTGCCCGGCGCGGGAGGCCTCGGGAGCGAGCCCTACCCGCGCCACGCCGTCGACTGGACCGGAGGCTACGCGCAGGGCACGAGTTCCATCACCCTCTCGGACACGAGCGCCTTGAAGGTCGGGCAGGGCGTGGTCCTCGACCAGCTGAACGACACCGGCCTCTCGCTCCCCGGCTACGTCCCCATCGTGAACGAGACCGGGAGCGAGGGGACGAACGGCATCGGCCTGAACGACGGGGCGAGCCGGGACGGGCTCGAGTTCGAGACCGACGGCACCCACGCCGCCCCGCGCGGCCTGCAGCAGCTGGTGCGCGTGACGGCGATCTCCGGGAGCTCGGTGTCCATCGACCCGCCCCTCTACTACCCGCACCTCGCGATCCTCTCGCCCCAGGCCTTCTTCTGGGACACGCCCGACCTGGAGTACGCGGGCATCGAGGACCTCCGCATCGACGCCCAGTACACGGATGGTGCCGTCACCCTCTCGTTCTGCCGCAACTGCTGGGCACGGCGGCTCGAGATCGACCACGTGGCCCGCGGCGGAGTCTGGGCCCTTTACACCTCCCACCTCGAGGTGCGGGACAGCTACTTCTACCTGGCCGAGGCGGCCGGCCCCACCAACTACGGAGTCGAGATCGACAACTCGTCCGCGGCGCTCGTCGAGAACAGCATCTTCGACAGCCTGACGGCATCGGTGCTCTTCGGATGCTCCGTGAGCGGCACGGTGGTCGGCTACAACTACGTGGTCAACCCGGCGCCCGCGAGTTCCTGGCTCTTCCCGGGTCTCTCGGCGCACTGCGCCCACTCCTACATGGACCTGTGGGAGGGGAACACCGCCCCCGACATGATCCTGGACGTGATCCACGGCTCGAGCAGCCACACGACGGCGTTCCGGAACCGCCTCACCGGCTTCAAGCCGGCCGTCCCGTACCAGGGCTCGCTCTGGTCGAACAACAACATCCCGGTGGTGATGCAGGCCTGGAACCGCTTCCACAGCGTCGTCGGCAGCGTGCTCGGGACCGAGGGCGTCCACACGAGCTACGAATGCTCGCGCACGTCCTGCGACTCGAGCGTCACCGGGCCCCTTCCGGGCGGCGGGTCGGGGGGCGTGGGGCCGATCTACGTGCTCGGCTACTTCACGCAGGACACGACGGCCCTTGCGAGCTTCGACGTCCTCGTCCCGGATTCGCTCCTTCGATGGGGCAACCACGACTACGCGACCGGGACCACCCGCTGGGACGCCTCCGAGATCCCGGCGGACGCAGCCGTCCCGGCGACTCGCGACCTCGCTCCATCGCTCTACCTCGGCGGGAAGCCGGCCTGGTTCGGCTCGGCGGCGTGGCCGCCCATCGGGCCGGACGTCGCGGGGTACGCCACCCCGAGTCCGGCGCAGCTCTGCTACGAGGGGCACGTGGTGGCCGGGGGCTTCGACCCGGTCGCTTGCTACTACTGACCGCAGTCAGCCGGAGATCGGGAGGTGTGCACCGCTTCGGCACACCGGCCCCTTGATTCAATACATCGCTCCGAGTCGATCGTGTCCCGCGAAGGCGGGTCATATCGGTCTTGGCTGGGCGGAGCGGGGCGCGCGCCTCGCGAGCCTCCGGGGGGAGCGATGAAGAGAATGCTCGAGAGGCGCCGCCTGCTGGTCGTCGCCGCGGCGTCGATGCTGGCCTGCGGCGGCCAGGGCACCGGCCACCAGACCGTGGCGATCCCGACCTTCGCGCCGGCGGGGGGATCCGTGGCCGCCGGGACGGTGGTGACGGTCGGCTCGACCACGCCGGGAGCTTCGATCTACGTCGGGCAGGCGAACCCGCCCACGACCCTCGCCTCGGCCTTCACGGTGACGAGCGCCGGGACCTGGTACGCGCGCGCCACCCTCGACGGGATCTCCTCGTCCGTGGCGAGCGCCTCCTACACCATCGACACCAACCCCCCTGCCGCACCGACGAACCTCGTCGCGAGAGCGGCCTCCTCCTCGACCGTCGACCTCACCTGGACGGACGGCGGCGGGACCGTGACGGGGTACTACGTCGAGCGGGCGTCCGGTTCCGGCGGCAGTGCCGGCGCCTTCAGCCAGGTGGGGTCCGTTGGGGCGAGCGCCACGAGCTTCCCGGACACCGGGCTCGCCGCGAGCACCACCTACTGGTACCGGGTGCGCGCCTACAACTCGTACGGAGGCTCCGCGTACACAAACGAGGCGAGCGCCACCACCCAGGCGGGCGGCGGGACGCTCGCCTTCTCGACCGCCGCCTGCCCCGCCGCGACCCAGGGGCAGGCCTACTCCTGCACGCTCGCGGCCACGGGAGGGACGGGCCCCTACACCTTCACGGTCGTGAGCTCGCCCTCCTACGCTCTCCTCCCGGAGGGGATGTCCCTCGACTCCTCGACGGGCGTCGTCTCGAGCTCCGTCGTCGGCGGGCAGGGGTCGTACGGCGTCCAGTTCCAGGTGGCCGACTCGGCGAGCCACACCGCCACCACCTCGATCACGTTCGGCGTCGCCGGCAACAACGCCTTCCTCGCCGCCATCTTCCCGGCGAACTCCATCTTCCACCATCGAGTGGACGGGTTGCCGGTCGACACCTCGCCAGCCGCCGCGATCTACAGTGGCTACCAGTCGTCGACGATCAAGCCGTTCTTCGGGGGCGCCGCCTACCTGAACCTGCCGAACGGGATCCCGGCCGTCGAGGTCCCGTCCGCCGAGCCCTTCGTGCCGGTGAAGACGACCGTCTACCAGTCGTACTTCACCTCCGGCCCGATTCCCTCCTACGCCCCCGTCGAGGGGACGTCGATCTCCGAGGCGACCGGCGGGGACGGGCACGTCCTCGTGTACCTGGAGGCCGGGGGTGGGAAGCCACCGGCGCTGTACGAGATGTGGCAGGGCCAGTACCTGGGCGCGAGCGGCTGGACCGACTCCTCGAACGCCCTGTGGTCGGACGTGACTTCCAACGCCCTGACCCCGCAGGGCAACGGCACCGCGGACGCGGCGGGATTGCCCATCGCGCCGCTACTCGTGAACGCGGACGAGGTCATCGGGACCGGGACTCCGGCTGCGCCGAATGGGGTCGTCCAGCACCCCGTCCGCTTCACCGCCAACCACATGCTCAACTACTGGGTGTGGCCGGCAACGGAGACCGCCGGCGTCGGCTCGTGCACCAACGGGGCCGGGACCATCCCCACCGCCACCCTGATCTCGCAGTCCTCTCCTCCCAGCTCCTGCACGATGACCGGGCCGGCGGGGGAGATCTACCGGCTCAAGGCGTCGGTCCCCAACCCATCCTGCGCCGCCACCAGTCCGCAGGCGGCCGTCATCATCACGGGGTTCCGCCAGTACGGGATCATCCTGGCCGACAACGGCGACACGGGAGGGCTTATCGGCACCCCGGACGTCCGCTGGAACGACTCCGACCTCGCCTGCCTGAGGAGCCTCACCCTCGCCGACTTCGAGCCCGTCAACGTGAGCTCCCTGATGGTCGACCCGGGCAGCGGAGCGACCGCCAAGTGACCCGGCCGGACGACCCCGTTCCCCTCCCGGCGTCGGAGAGCCCCGGGATCGGCGGCGCCAGAGCGGAGAAGCCCGGCTCGGGACCCCGCTAGGTCGCGCCCCGATCCACTCGGGTCGCCGCGCATCGAACCGGCCGCTTGTCGGGCGATCGCCCTTCGCCGCGTGTGGTCGTGTGCGACCGGCACCTCGCCCACGGCGCCCGGACATGCGCGCGCGGGATTGGCGCCGCCGCGGGCGTCGGCGAATATCGACGCCGGAACAGAGGGAAGTTCGTGCCCGCCGATCGACAGGACCTAGAGGAACGAATCGCCGCCGCGACGCCGCTCGACACGGTGCGCGGCCTCTTCTTCAACGCCATCTTCTCCACCGTGCGCGAGCACCGCGGGGACGGAAGCGCGCGGGCGACCGACCCGCTGGGGAGGGGTTCGCGGGCGGCTTTCCTCTCCTACCCGGTGGTGGACTTCCTGAGGATCGCCTGGAACGCCGCGGACGTGCTCGAGGGCGTGTACGGAGACACCGGCCAAGCCTTCTACGAGATGGGGCGGCGGAGCGCACAGAACGTGTTCGAGTCGCTCTGGGGCCGCACCCTGCTGAGCCTCGCCGGAGGCGCAGAGCACGGCCTGGCGGCCCAGATCGGCGCCGGGTACCGGGGCGCGGTGAGCTACGGGGAGCGCTCGCTCGAGTGGACCGGCCCGCGCAGCTGCGTCATCACCTTCACCCGCGACTTCCTCGTCCCGAACTATCACTGCGGCGTCTTCGCCGCGGCGCTCCAGGTCCAGGGCGCCCAGGGCGTGCGCGCGGAAGGGCGCCAGGTAGGGTTGCTCGACGCGGAGTACGATGTCTCGTGGGAATGATCGTGGCATCGCCCTCGACGCCGCGCCCGGGTCGCGTCTCCGGGGGGGCCCGGCATGGAACCGGAAGGCGGCGGGGCAGTGGGCATGGCTAGCGTCCGGGGAACCCAGATCAAGCAGAGCGTGGCCGCGCTCGACTGGCTCGGGCCGGGGGCGAAGGCCGAGGTCCTGAGCCGCCTCTCGCCGGACACCTTGAGCCAGATCGAGGCCGCCGTCCGGGTGCAGTGGCTGCCCCACGCCCTGGCGGTGGAGCTGTGCCATCGGGTCCGGGAGGTGTCGGGCGAGGAGGCGGTGCGGGGGTGGAGCCGGGCCTCGGTGACGAGCGCGCTCAACGGCTCGCTCTACGGCCCCTTCGTGAACGGCATCGTCACCGTGTTCGGGCTCAGCCCGGTCGCGGCCTGGAAGATCCTTCCCAAGGCCTACCTGGCGGCCTTCCGGGACTGCGGCGAGCTGCAGGTGCTCGGGGTCGAGGCGGGCTCCGCCGAGATGGCCTTCCACGACCTCCCGCCCGAGGGGCGGGACCGCGACTGGCTCGTGTCCGTCGCCGGCGGGTTCGAGGCGATCTTCGACCTGTGCCGCGTCGAGGGGCGCGTGGATCTCGAGCTGCGCGAGCTCCGCCCCGACCCGCGCTTCCACGCGACGTGGAGGACTTCGCGCTAGGGCTCCGGACGAGTTCCGGCCGGGCCGGGTCGAGCCCCTCGGGCGCGGGGCTCGAGATCCGGGGCCGGGGCCCTACCGCGGCCAGAGCCAGCCGAAGACGCCGGCCATCACGAAGCTGAAGAGGAGCGCGTCGACGACGTCCGACAGGTACGCGCGCCACGGCCGGTTGTACCAGATGGAGTGGAAGATGGGCCCGACGGCGAAGCTCAGGAAGCCCACCGTGCCCGCGATGCGGAAGACGGCGAGGTAGCGGGGCGCGGGGCCGAGGGAGTGAGCGGTCACGTAGGCCGCCATGAAGGCAACGCCCAGGAAGACGAGGAACGAGAGCCCCATGTTCCGCCCCATCCGGACCGGCCCGGCCGGCGCGATCGTCAGCCAGCCCGAGGGACCCTTCGCCCAGCGCTCGACCCATTCCTTCGTCATCTGCTGCCTCGGGTCGGGGGCGGCGGGGAAGGCGTAGATGCCGGGCCGGAGGTCCCGGATCGACGACTGGAGCGCCGCGAACTCGGTGATGCGCCCCCACTCGCCCTTGCGCCAGGGCAACACCATGTGGCTCGCGGCGGAGAGGACGAAGACCAGCACGGCGGACAGGAGCATCGGAAGCCAGAGCTGCGCGACGAAGGACATGACGACCTCGGAAGGGGGGCGTCATTGTCCCCCGGCGTCGCGCGCCGCGTCCAGGCTCTTGCGGACCGTCTCCGCCCGGGGGATCCGTCGGGAGATGCGGCGGTTGCCCCTCGCCACCGCGCGTACTATGCACGCCCGGCGATGACCGACGCAGCCCGCCCGGCCGGGATGCCGCCACCTTCCGGGCGCCGGCGGACGTTCGCGCTCACTGCGGGCACGCTCGTCTGCTTCGCCGCGAACTCGCTCCTCTGTCGCGCGGCTCTCGGGCCCGGGCTCGTCGACGCCGCCACCTTCACGTCCATCCGGATCCTCTCGGGCGCCGTGGCGCTCGCGCTCATCCTCGCCGCCACCCAGCGCGCCCGCCCTTCCGGCGGCAGCACCGGCTCCGCGCTGGCGCTCTTCGTCTACGCCGCGGCCTTCTCGCTGGCGTACGTCCGCGTGGGCGCGGGCGTCGGGGCCCTGCTGCTGTTCGCGGCCGTCCAGGTGACGATGGTCGCCTGGAGCGTCGTCCGCGGTGCCCGGCCGGGCCACCTGCAGTGGCTGGGGATCGCGATCGCGCTCGCCGGGCTCGCCTACCTGGCCCTTCCGGGTGCCCGGGCGCCCGACCCGGTCGGCTCGGCTCTCATGATCGCGGCCGGGGTCGCCTGGGGAGCCTACTCGCTCCGGGGGCGCAGCGCCCGCGACCCGCTCGCCACCAACGCCGACAACTTCCTGCGATCGATCCCATTCACGATCGCCCTCAGCCTGGCGCTGGCGCGGAGCTTCTCCGTCGGCCGGGAGGGCGCGCTCCTGGCGGCCGCCTCGGGCGCGCTCGCGTCCGGCGGGGGCTACAGCCTCTGGTATGCGGTCGTCCCCGCGCTCGGCGCCACGCGCGCCGCCGCCGTCCAGCTCGCCGTGCCGGTGCTGGCGGGGCTCGGGGCGACGGCGTTCCTCGGGGAGCACCTCACTCCGCGCGTGGCGGTCTCGGGCGCCGCCATCCTCGCCGGGATCGCGCTCGCTCTCCTCAAGAGGTGAGAGGCGGGCCCGGGCCTCCCTCGCCGCCTCACCGGGAGCGATCGAGGTGGGTTCATCTCCCACCCGGCCGTGGCCGGCGGGGAGGGACGCCCCGACGGGAGGTTGCGCCCCCCGGTCACCGAGCGTAACGCGGACCGAGGAGCAAGCGCCATGGCCTCTGACTCGAAGGCTTCCCCGTGGAAGAACTCGTTCCAGGTGGCGACGCTCGTCACGAGCGCGCTCACCCCGCTCGTGATCGCGCTCCTTGGAGGCTGGTTCACCTGGGCGACGAGCCAGGAGAACGCCCGCCGGGACCGCGAGGCGAAGGTGATCGAGAAGCGGTTCGTCCTCTGGGATACCCTCGCCCCGCAGCTGAACGACATCTACGTCTACTCCATGCACGTCGGGCACTGGAGGACGCTCCACCCCGACGACGTCCTCAAGACCAAGCTCGCGACCGAGAAGCTCGTGTACGCGTTCCGGCCCTTCTTCACCGACGACTTCGTCGCGGCGTATCGCTCGTTCATCGGGGCGGCCTTCGACGTCAACAGCCCGGAGGAGGACGCCGCCATCAGCAAGTCGGCCTGCGTCCTGGCGGATCCCGACCACGCCGCCTCGCGCGAGGAGCACCTTCGGACCCTCGTGCACTGTCAGTATTATGCGATCCTGCGGGCGGCGTCCTCCGACCTCTCCCTGCCGTTCTCCAACCCCGCGAAGCCGCGCCCCGACGCCGACGATGCCTCGGGCGAGCTCGCTCCCCGCGAGGCCGCCGGCGAGGCGCCGCGGGCGCGCGCGGCCCCGGCCGGAGGGGAGAGGCGATGAGGACTGGACCTACTGCTTCCGGAGCGTCGCCACCGAGAT
>DATJYX010000146.1:0-50523 GCA_035577965.1 Vicinamibacteria bacterium
CCCCAGGGAATGCCGCCCCTGGCGCGGCGTCGGCAAACGACTCCTTCGTTGAGCTCGTACATCCCGGGCATGAGACGGCTCTTCGGCGTGGGCGTGTCCTCGAAGGCCATGTACGCGCGCTCGGTGCCGTACGCCGGCCACGCAGGCTGCCCGGCGGCGCGGGGGCTTCCGGAGCGCGAAAAGGACGCCCAGTAGTCGAGCATCGCGTTCGACAGCTGCGTCTCGGCGGGCGTCGGCGGGACGGCCGGCCAGCGCGGGGGCGTCTGGCGGGCCGTGCCGAAGACGTAGGGCAGCTCGCTCGCGTGGAACGCGTGCAGGTCCAGGGAATCCGCGGCCGGATAGCCGTGATCGAAGAGATAGAGGAACGACGGCACCCCAAGCGCCGTTTGCGAGGCGACGAGCCGCTCTGCGGTCCAGCCGTAGAGCGCGTCGCGTGTGGTCGCGAGCATGCTCTCATCGATGCGGGTCGGCGGATAGAGGGCCAGGAACGCGTCCGCAAGATCCCCGTAGCGCGAGCGGATCTCCTTCTCGTAGGTCGCGGCGTCCGCCACCGCCGGCGGCAAGAGCATGCGCAGCGAGCGAATCTCGCCCTGGTTGAAGCCAGCGAGGATCGGAACCCTCGCCTGCTCGCCCCGGTCGAAGACCTCCACGATCTGGCGAGCGAGGACGCCCCCGTCGATGACGAAGAAGGGGAAGAAGCCCGCCTTGACCGCGCCGTCGGTGAGCGCCTGGGCGTCCATCGAGCGCAGGGACGCGAGATCGCGCGCGCCGAGCCTCTCGCCCAGCCAGGGCCCGACCGGCTCGGCGGGCGCGCCGCCGAACGTCGCCGTGCGAAGCTCCGGCGCCGAGATCATGTAGGCGCTCTGCGCGACGGCCCGGGCGAACAGGCCGCGCGCCTCGGGGGCCGCCATCAGGTACATCACGCTCAGGCCGCCCGCCGACTCGCCCGCGATCGTGACGTTTCCGGGATTGCCGCCGAAAGCCGCGATGTTCACGTTGACCCAGCGGAGCGCCGCGATCTGGTCGAGGAGACCGTAGTTGCCGGAGACGTTCAGGCGCGACTCCGCGCTCAGCGCCGGATGCGCGAGATAGCCGAGGACACCCAGCCGGTAGTTGATGGAGACGACCACGAGGCCGCGTGCGGCGAGCTCGGCGCCGTCGTACAGCGGGTCGCTGCCCGCCCCGGACGCGAGCGAGCCGCCGTGGATCCAGAAGAAGACGGGCGCCTCGTGCGCACCCGCGGGCGCCCAGACGTTAAGGGTCAGGCAGTCCTCGCTCATCGGCGGCAGCTCCCACGAGTAGATGCTGCCGGGCCGCGGCTTGGGCTGCACGCAGACGAAGCCGAACTGCGTCGCATCCAGGGTTCCCTTGAAGCGCGGCACGGGCTGCGGGGGCGTCCAACGCAGCGGACCCGTGGGGGGAAGGGCGTACGGGATGCCCTTGAAGACGAGGAGTCTTCCAACGGACGCTCCCCGAAGCTCGCCGGCGGGCGCCGCGACGACCGGCGCGGATTCCAGGGCCGCCGCCGCGGACGACCGGGGCAGAATGCTCAACAGCCACAGGATGGCGAGACGTTTCATGCGCGGCCTCCGCCGTGCGCGCACCGACACCCGTGATCCGAACGGACGACCACGACCGGCTGGTCCGAATGGGCGGCGCGGAGGTGGTGCTGGTCCTTGAGGTTACCGCCAGAGAGCGTCGCCACAAAGCCCCCGCAGGTCAGTGCTTGGGTGGCGCGGACTCCTCCTGCGCCGCCAGGCGCTCGATGTTCGCCTTCGCCGCCGCGATCTTCAGGCGGTAGCCCTCCGGGTCCACGAAGGCCCTGGCCCCCTCCGTGGCGGCGCGGGCCCGCTTCGCCGGCAGGCCGAAGTCGTCGGTGTGGTACGAGAGGAAGACGTCCGGCGTCAGCGACTCGAGGAGGCGGATCGTGCGGCGGTAGTCCTCGAGGATGCCGGCATAGGACGGGCGGCGGACGAGCCTCGTGCCGGGGTTCACGCCGGTGCCGTCGGGGAACACCACGACGTACGACCGGCCGGCGTCCTCGACGGTCGTGACGAAGGTCGTGGACCCGCGCGTGTGCCCTGGCGTGAGCCTCGCCGTGAGCTCCACTCCGCCGAGCCTCACGACGTCGCCGTCGTGGAGCACGCGGTCCGTGGCGACCGGCGGGAAGTGAAAGCGGGGATTCCTCGCGAAGAGGTAGTCGGTGTCGCCGCCGGAGGCCAGCAGGTCGACGTCGCGGTCCATCGCCAGGACGGCGGCGCCGGTCGCCTTCTTGAGGTAGGCCAGGGTGCCGACGTGATCGACGTGGGCGTGGTTGCTGAGAAGGAGCTTCACGTCCTCGGGCCTGTAGCCCAGCCTTCGGATCGAGGCCTCGATCGCGGGGCCGGAGGGCGGCATGCCGCCGCCGAGCAGGAGATGGCCGGCCGACGTCGTGATGAGATAGACGGCGAGCCCCTGAGTGCCGACGAAATGGATGGGCCCGACGAGGCGCATGGGCTCGGCCGGCTCGAGCCAGGAGCGATCGTCGGTCGCACCTGGCGCGGCCAACGCCAACGTCAGGAGCGCACCGGACGCCGTACGGATGAGCCGCATCGCCTCTCTCTCCGGGGTCGGCGTCAGCCTACCACGCGTCCGGGATCGAGCTGCGGAGTGCGAACCGGAGAGGCCGTCGGTCGGCCCTGCCGAGCACGGGCGAGCCTATCGGAAGCTGCGGATCAGGACCATGTCCCGGCTGAGCGTGCCCGCCGAGACCACGAGCCGGCGGCTGTCCGGCAGCCAGCGCACCCTGAAGACGTCGGAGCCGGTGAGCTGCGTGACCTGAACGGGGTGACTTCCGTCGGGTCCCGTCACCCACACGTTGCTGCCGTCCTCCACACGCCGGATCGCCGCCAGCTTCCCGTGCGGTCCCCGGGCCAATGCCAGAGGCCGTGCGCGATGACGTCGACCCGCGCATCGACAGGCGCCCGCCAGGCCTCGACCCCGTTCGCATGCGCGAAGAGGAGGAGCCTTCGCCGCCGGCTTTCGGCACGCAGGGTCGCGAGCGTCTCCGTGCTCGGCACTGGCCAGTGGAAGACGCCGCCGAATGCCGGCTCGACGGCTGTCGGGCGTCGGCTCGCCTGAGCCATGGCCGTGGCCGCAAGGGGCGCGGTCAGGGCGACTCGTCCATCAGGTTCCCGCGCATCGGCCGTGCCGCTCGCCCGGATCGCAACCGGCTGCGTGACCTGCGCCACAGCGGCCGAGGTGGCTGTGGCACTACATTTTCCGGTTGCGGAAGCACCAGGAGTGATGGGGATGAGGTCCACAACTCTCAGACCGGAGTGGGCGACGGGGGTCGAGGGCACGGACTGGCACTGGCGCAGCGGCGAAGGCGCCTCGGTCCAGATCGGCTACGTGAACCCGAACGGACAGAGGTGCTGTGGCCACCGCGGCATCGAAGGGACCGACCCGGGTCAGTTCGCCTACAAGGTCGAATGCACCATCTGCGGCTACGTCTACGGCGCGAACGGGAGCGACATGCACGAGCGCCGCTGCCCCATGCACGACCACGGCCTGCCGGGCGTTCCCTTCTGGCAGATCTGAACCAGGGACCGCCCGCCGCCGCGTGCGGGGCGGTCCGACCGGACCGGCCGGCAAGTCGACTATCATGACCGGCCAGTCCCATGACGAACCCACGACGCCTGCTGGCCCTCTCCATTCTCGTCGTCCTCCCCGCCGCCGGGCTCTCGGCCCAGGCGCCCCCGCCCTCCGCTCCCGCCGCCGCGCCGGCGAACCCGTTCCTGCTGAGCCCCGAGGAACGGGCGCGCCTGGACCTGCTCGCGCGCGAGGATCACGCCGACATGATGAGACAGCTCGGCATCGCCAAGCTGCGGCCCGGTTTCAACGGTTGGGCCCCGGCCGGCGCGCCGGACGCCGCGAACTACGACCCCGCCAGGGCCAACCCCTACCCGGACTGGCCGGACGTCCTGACCTCGAGCGACGGTAGCCGGGTGACGACCGCGGAGCTCTGGTGGCAGAAGCGGCGTCCCGAGATCGTCGAGGGCTTCGAGCGCGAGGTCTACGGGCGCGTGCCCAAGGACGTGCCCAAGGTCACGTGGGCCGTGACCGAGACCGTGAAGACCACCGTCGGGGGTCAGCCGGTCGTGGCCCGCCGCGTGGTCGGGCACGCCGACAACTCCGCCTTTCCCGCGATCACGGTCGACATCAGGATGGCCGTGGTCCTGCCCGTCAACGCGAAGGGGCCGGCGCCGGTCCTCGTGATGTTCGGCTGGGGCAACATGCCCGACGAGCCCGTATGGCGGTTTCCCGGAATGCCCGAGCCCGCCGCGCCGCCTTCGACGGACCAGCTCATCGCCGCCGGCTGGGGCTACGTGTCGCTCGACACCGGCAGCATCCAGGCCGACAACGGCGCCGGCCTCACCGCGGGCGTCATCGGGCTCGCCAACAAGGGGCGGAGGCGGACGCCGGAGCAGTGGGGGACGCTCCGCGCCTGGGCCTGGGGCGCGGCCCGAGCCCTCGACTACCTCGAGACGCTGACTGCGGTCGACGCCACGCGGGTGGGCATCGAGGGGGTGTCGCGGTACGGGAAGGCCGCCCTCGTCACGATGGCCTTCGAGCCCCGCTTCGCGGCCGTCCTCGTGGGGTCGTCCGGCGAGGGCGGGGCGAAGCCCCACCGGCGCAACTTCGGGGAGGCGGTCGAGAACCTCGCAGGCTCGGGTGCCTACCACTGGATGGCCGGCAACTTCATCAAGTACGCGGCCGAGGAGGCGTCGTTCGGCAGGAGGACCGCCAACGACATCCCCGTCGACGCTCACGAGCTCCTCGCCCTCTGCGCGCCGCGCCCCACGTTCGTCAGCTACGGCGTCCCGGAGAAGGGCGACGCGAACTGGTTGGACCAGCAGGGGAGCTTCATGGCCACGGTGGCGGCGGGCCCCGTCTTCCGCCTTCTCGGCGTGCCGGACCTAGGGGTGACCGAGGACTACCGCTCGGCGAAGATGCCCCCCGTCGAAACGGGACTCCTCGACGGCGCGCTCGCCTGGCGCCAGCACGACGGCGGGCACGAGGACCGCTCGAACATGAGCTTCTTCATCGCGTGGGCGAACCGGCTGCTCCACCACACGCCACCGTCCGTCCCCGCGGATCAGGCTCGGATGCGCGCCGACCGAAACTCCCACATTGCCCACCAGCAGCTGCTGGCCAAGGCGAAGAAGGGCGGCATCGATCTCTACTTCCTGGGCGACTCGATCACGCGTCGCTGGGGCGCTCTCGACTACCCGGACTTCCTGGCCCACTGGCAGAAGACGTTCCACGGGTGGAACGCCGGCAACTTCGGCTGGGGAGGGGACCGGACGGAGAACGTCCTGTGGCGGCTCGCGAACGGCGAGCTCGACGGCGTCGACCCGAAGGTCATCGTGCTCCTCGCCGGCACCAACAACGTGGGCGCGGAGCCCGGCGGCGAGGAGAAGGTCGCCGACGTCACCCGGGGTGTCCAGGCGATCGTCGACACCTGCCGGAAGAAGGCGCCAGGGGCCGTCGTCGTCCTCACCGCGATCTTCCCCCGGAACGACTTCCCTTCCGCGATGCCGACGATCGCTCGCATCAACGCCAACCTCGCGAAGATGGCGGACGGAAAGGCCATCCGGTTCCTCGACGTCAACTCCGGCCTGGCCGACGCCCAGGGCAACCTCGTGGAGGGCGTCATGGCCGACAAGCTCCACCCGAGCCTGAAGGGCTACGAGGTCTGGGCCCGTGGCTTGAAGCCGATCCTCACGGAGCTGCTCGGTCCGCCGGCCGCCACCGACCACGCGCCGCCGCCGACGGGCGACCCGAGCGCGGCCGGGCGGTCCCACCCCTAGGCTCTGCGCGAGAGCCAGGGCGACCGGAAAGCTCGGCTGGCTGCTATCGGGCCGTTTCCACGGCGGCGAGGAGCTGGCTCTCGCCCACGGCGGGCGGCGACCAGGGAGCGAGCGTGCCTCCGGCGTGGAGCCGCGTCCAGAGCAGGGACGGGTCCTCGAGGGGAAGGCGGAAGCGGAAGTCGACCTCCGCCGGTCGTCCGTCGGACGTGACCTCGAGCACCCGCGCGCGCATGTCCGAGAGGACGACCTCGTCGCCGGGGCGGAACGGCCGCGAGAGGCCCCGCACCATGCGCAGGAGCTCGTTGTCCAGGAAGCCCCTCTCCGGTCGCAGGCGCAGCGTGGTCGCGTCGGGGCGCGAGACCTGCACCTTCGCGAAGCACGTGGCGAGGACGCGCATGCGGCGAGGGCCGGGCACGTCGAGCACACGGCGCTGCATCCACGGGGGGAAGGTCGTCATCTCCGCCGAGGAGCTGAGGACGATCAGCGTCCTTCTCCGGATCGTCTCGTCCGAGGGGATCGACGCCTCGAGCCGCTCGCCCATCCGACCCACGTAGCCGAACACCAGCACGCGCAGGGGCAGCAGCATCGGGGCGAGCACGAGATGCAGCCCGACCAAGAGCGTGACCGCGACCGTCGCGAACCGACGGCGAGCACGGGACGTCTCGAGCGCGCCACCCTCCAGCCACTCCGCGAGGACGAGGGCGATCGCCGCCATCGCGCCCACACCGGTGAAGACGAGGAGGCGATCCATCGGGAAGGTGGCGCAGATGGGCGGGAGCGAGAGCAGAGTTCCGAGCGCCCAGAAGCGGAACACGGGCTGCCGGCGCCACAGGGGAGCGACGAGAGCGGCGAGCGCGGCCAGAGCGAGGAGGGCCAGGACGTAGGCGGCGAGCTGGACGCGCGGCGGCAGCACGAGCCAGACGTCGGCGAGCCCCAGGCCGACCTGGGCCGCGAGCAGGACGGGCAGGCGCTCGACCATCGCGCGAAGGTACGGCAACGGCTCGTCGAGCGGGTTCAGGTACATGCTCCCGCCGCTCGTGCCGTAGCCCAGGACCTCGTAGGCCACGAGCCACGCCACGGCCAACGCGGCGTAGGGCCACAGCCGGCGGAGCCTTTCCGCGAGCCGGCCCGAGTCGACGAAGAGGGCGTGCGCGAAGAGGTAGCCGGTCACGGCGAGGCCGGACTCCCCGCCCAGGAGCGCGGCGGCGAAGAGCGCGGGGGCCAGCCACAGGCCGGGCCGCCACGCGTCGCGCCGGGCCCGGTCGTGGACGAGGAGGGCGGCGAAAGCGAGGGTCGCCGCCACGAGGGCGTTGCGGTTGGCCGTCCAGCCGAGCACCCAGCCGCGGGCATCGTCGAGCGCGTAGAGCACGAGCGCGAGGTGCGCGATCCAGGGCGGGTGAAAGCGGCGGTAGAGGGCGGCCAGCACCGCGAGCAGGGCGGCGAACCACAGCATCGACTGCACGTGGGGGAGGACGGACGAACGGGGCCACAACAGGTGATCGAAGAGGTGCGTCGCTGCCGAGAGCGGCCGCCAGAACGACATGCGGAAGTCGGGAGCCATCCACCAGCCGAAGACGCCTTCCTCGAGGAGAACGGCGCGCTGCGAGGGGTCGCCCGACACGAAGGTGAAGAGGTCGAACGGCGCGTACGCGAAGCCGGGCACGTGTAGCCGCGCATCGACCCGGGCCATGAGCATGAAGTCGTCGCCGACGGGCCCGACGCCCAGGCACGGGGAGACGAGAAGGAGCGCGACGAGAACGGTGGCGGGCGGCAGCCAACGCAGGCCGAGGATCCGTGGAGCGCGCCCGAGGAGCCGGCCCATCCGTCGAGGATCCTACACCCGGCTACGAGCCGAGGGGTGAGGCCGTACGTCGGGGGACGACAGCGACGAGAACGTCGCCGACGCGACGGAGCCCTTGGTGATCGTCCCGGACCCGCGGCCGGCTCTCGTCCGAAGAGCGTAAGCCTCTTACGTAACTCGAAGTGACGGTCGGCGGGAGGCGTTGAACAACCTCTTCCTCTGCTTGACGTTCCGCGACCGGTCCCTGCGGCACGGGACGTGCACTCCCATCCGGTGGGGGAGCTCTCGAGTCGATCGCAGGAGGATTCATGTCCCGTCCGGATCGCCGTTCGCGCGTCCGCGCGCTGCTCTTCGGCTGCGTGGCCGTCCTGTACCTGGCTGGCTGCGGAGGCAGCTCGTCCTCGCCCGTCTCCAGCAGTGGGCCGACGCCCACCCCGACGCCCGCGCCGACGCCCACGCCGACCCCGACGCCGAGCCCGAACCCGACGCCCACCCCCACGCCCGCGCCGACGCCCACGCCCGCGCCGACGCCCACGCCCGCTCCGACTCCCACCCCGACGCCCGCCCCCACGCCCTCGCCCATGACCATCACCATCAACGGCATCTCCGGGGGCATGTCCTTCTCACCCGCCTCCGCGAGCGTGACCCTGGGCCAGCAGGTCCGCTGGCACAATGCCGACAGCATCTCGCACACTGCCACGCAGGACGGCAGCGGCTTCGACACGGGCGCCATCGCCCCGGGCGGAACGAGCGCGCCGATCACCTTCAGCACGGCGGGGTCGATGAGCTATCACTGCTCCTTCCATCCCAGCATGGTCGGCTCGATGACCGTCACGCCGTAGGTCGCGGGTCGCGGGGTCCGAGGGCGCCGAGTCGGGAACGATGCGCCCGGGCGCCGGGAGATCCGGCCGTCAGCGGCTCTTCAGGTCCTCAGGTGCGTCGGTTCGTTCGCTCCACCACGGGAGTCCTCCACGTCTCGAGTCGCCCGGCCGCGGGCGGCCGCGCCGCTCACGGCATCACCTGAACCAGATCCTTCGTCAGCTTCCGGTTCCCGTAGCGGATCGTCAAGGCGACGCCGTCGCTCCAGCGGGTGAGCGTGACGTCGAGGGAGGGCACCAGATCGCCGGCGGGCACGAAGGCGGCGGGGGACTTGTACACGATCTCCCCCGACGGCGGCGCCATGGCGGTCGGATCGACGAACAGCTCCCGGCCCTCCCCGCGGCGCAGCTCGAGAGTCATCGGGAGACTGCCGGTGTGGGGGGTCAGGGCGAGGACGTAGTGCCCCGACGGGATCACCTTCCCGTCGATCGCGAAGTAGGAAGACGTGGCGAGGCGGGCGAACGCCCAGCTGCGCGGAGCGTCGGAGGCGGCACCGCCCGACTCCATCGCCTGGAAGACGTCGGGCCGCCAGGGATAGTTGACGAACTCCGCCTCCGCCCCCGACACCTTCTCCTTGCGGACGGACAACCCTGCCGACGGCACCTGGGCGAGGGCGGGCATGCCCAAGCCGAGCGCGACGGCGAGCACGGAAAGCCTCACCTCGCCATCCTACCGCCGACTCGAGCCCGCGCGAGGACGCCTCAGGGCGCAGGCTCCGCCCGATCGAAGACGCGCTTGACGGTCGCGCGAGGCCTCGAGCCGCCTTCGATGCGCACGACGACCGTGAGCCGGCTCCGGTCCGGCGCGACCTGCCAGGTCTCGGTCGCCCTCCAGCCGCTCACGTTCTTCTTCTCGACCAGGAGCGAGCCGTCCTTCCACTGGCTCCTGACCTCCGAGGCTCCCTCGTCGGCCTTGTAGGTCTTTCCGTTCGGATAGAGGCTGCGGGCCTGGCCCGCCTTGTCCAGGACCGCGATCTCGAGCTCCGTCTGGGTGATGGTCAGAGTCTCGCCGGCGTCGGCGGCCTGTGCAGGCCCGCGAGGGTCGTCGTCGGGACGCGGGACCGTCGGGCGGCTCGTGCGAGCGCCCGCCGCGCCGTGGCCTCCACGGCCGGGAGTCTGAAGGTCCGCGCCGGCCTTGGGCTGCGACGGCCCGCGAGCGCCCTGGCTGTCGGTGCTCGCGCTCGCCGCGGCGTCGCTCAGCTCCTTGTTGAGCTTCCAGCGGCCCGACAGGTCCGGCACGCGGGCCTTCGGCTCCTCCCCGGCCCGCGAGGGAGGCGGGCCGAAGGCCAGAGAGCCGGCCAACGCGAGAACGCCGCCGCGGCACGCCGATCGGAACGTCATCGAACCCTCCCGCCGCGACGGCGCCGGGGCGCCGCCTTCGTCGGCATGCCCCGATGGTAACTGCGTTCGATTCGTAAAGGGATCGCAAAGAGATGCGCCGACCCTTGACGGCCCGCCCTCTCGGCTGGATGCTGGGAACGGTGTCCAGCATCGAGGGGAGGGATCGCCGCGCGGACTGGCTCCTGCGTCGCGCTCGCATATCGGGCGCGACGGCCGGGGTGGCCGTCCTGCTCTGGCTCCTCCCTGCCTTGAGGGCGGGCGGCGATGCGCCTCTGACGACGGCGGACGTCCTCCGCTTCCTGAAGGCGGGGATCTCCGAGAGCACGATCCTGACCGAGCTGCAGAGCCGGGGGTTCGCCGAGCCCCTCGACGAGGCGCACGAGTCGGCGCTGCGCGCCGCAGGGGCGAGCGAGACTCTCGTCGTGGCGATCCGGCGTGCCGCGCCGGCGCCGGCCCTCTCGCCGCCGCCACCCGCTCCCGGTCGCCCCCGCGCGGAGGCCGCCGGTCCCCCCGCGCCGACCTTCGCCGCCGCGTCCCGCACCGTACGCATCCCGGTGTCCGTCGTCGACAAGGAAGGCCAGCCCGTGCTCAACCTCGAGAGCGCGGAGTTCCGCGTCTCGGACAACGGCAAGCGGCAGGCGGTCAGCCTCTTCAGCCAGGAGCGGCACCCGCTGCGGGTCGCGCTGGCCCTGGACATCAGCCACAGCATGGACAACAAGATGCGCGAGGTGGAGGAGGCCCTCACCCACTTCATCGACCTCCTCGAGCCCGCGGACGAGATTCTGGTGATCACCTTCAACGACCGCGTCCACGTGGTCCAGGACTTCACGTCCGACCGCGAGCGGCTGCGCCACGTGCTCGACGGGCTGGAGTCGAGCGGGGGCACCGCCCTCTACGACGCCGCGTTCATGGCCATCCAACGCGTCCAGTCGGGGCCGGCCGAGGGCAAGGCAGTCGTTCTCGTCACGGACGGCGTCGACACGGCCAGCTCGATCTCGTTCGCCGACCTGCGCGAGACCGCCCGGCGCGCCGAGGTGCCCGTCTTCTCGATCGGCCTGGACGCGGAGCGGACGCTCCACGACGCCGTGCGCCGGCAGGGAGGCGGCAGCCACGGCGGCTGGCCCGGCGGCGGAGGAGGCGGCGGAGGCGGGTGGGGCGGCGGCCGCGGCGGGGGCGGCTACGGAGGAGGCGGACGCGGCGGAGGGCCGGGCGGTGGGGGCCGATACGGCGGGCGGCGGCCCGCGGGCTTCGACGCCAAGCCGCTCACCGAACTCGCCGACGACACCGGCGCGCTGGCGCAGATCGTGAAGGGCCTCGACCACTACACGCCCGGGAGCGACGATCCGCCCCAGAGCGGACGGATCAAGGCGGCGGCGGAGTCGATCGCGATGATCCTCAGGCACCGCTACCTGCTGGGCTACGAGCCGCCCGTCGAGAAGCGGGAGTGGCGGACGATCCACGTCGACGTCACGCGTCCCGACTGCACCGCTCGGGCGCGCAAGGGGTACTACTCCGGGGACTGAAGGCGACGGTGCGCCCCGGAAGCCAGCCCCGCGCCTTCTCTCCGGCCTCCCCCGGCCCGGGTCCCGCTTCGGTTCTGCTGGCTCTCGTCGCCTGTGCCGCGGCCCTCGGCGAAGAGCCTCGATCCGGCGCCCCGGACCGCCCCTTCGGCCCCGGCGAGCGCGTCGAGTTCCGGATCAGCTACGCGCACCTGCTGGCCGGCCGCGCCACCCTCGCCGTGCTGCCCGCCGAGGAAGGGAAGACCTCGCTCCGGTTCGTCGCCGAGGCGCGCAGCCAGGGGTTCGTCCCCTGGCTCCTGCGCTTCCACGTCGACGACCGGACGATCGCGACCTTCGACCCCGACGGCGGCTACTCGCTCGGCATCGAGAAGCACCTGCACGAAGGCCGGGCCGCCCGTGACCAGCGCGTGACCTTCGACCCGGCGACGGGGACGGCCGAGGTGAGGGACGCGAAGATCGCCGAGAGCCGCTTCGACGTCGGCCTCCGCCCTCTCGACGTCCTGTCCGCCCTCTTCGTGGCCCGGATCCGCGGCGTCGAGGAGGGCCGGGAGCTGCGGCTCCCCGTCTTCGACAACGGCAAGAGCTACGTCATGGACGTCCGGTGGCTGGGGCGAGAGCGCCTCGACCTGCCCCCGCCCTTCGGGACCGGCTATCCCACCGTGATCGTCGAGCCGCGGCTCGTCGAGGGCAGCGGCCTCTTCGTCCGCGAGGGAAGGGTCCAGGTCTGGCTCACCGACGACGGGCGGCGCGTCCCGGTGCGGATGCGGTCGAAGGTCCCGATCGGCGCCGTCTCCGCCGACGTGGAACGGTACGAGCCGCCTCCGCCCGTGAAGGAGGCGGGCGTCCCCCGCTCGCCCGGCCCGGTCGAAGGCGGCGGCTGAGGCGCCGGCCGCGGGTAGAATCCCGCGCATGGTGCGCGCCCTTCGCCTCCCCCCCGCCCGTCTCCTGCCCCTCGTTCTCGCCGCGGCCGCGTCGGCGTCCGCCCAGCCTCCCGCAGGCGGCCGCACGGCGGTCGACCACGAGGCCCTCTGGCTCATGAAGCGCGTCGGCTCGCCCGCCGTGTCGCCGGACGGCCGCTGGGCCGTCTTCCCGGTGACCGAGCCCGCGTACGACGAGAAGAAGGAGGCGCAGGACCTCTGGATCGTCCCCGTGGACGGCTCCGCGCCGGCGCGGCCCCTCACGTCCGGCCGCGCCGCGGAGACGGCGCCGGCGTGGAGCCCCGACAGCAGGCGCCTCGCGTTCGTCGCCCGGCGTGACGACGACGAGGTCGCCCAGGTCTACGTCCTCGACGTGGCCGGCGGAGGCGAGGCCCGCCGCGTGACGTCGTCGCCCCTCGCGGTGCGAGGCCCGGCCTGGAGCCCGGACGGAACGGCGATCGCCTACCAGAGTGCCGTCTACCCCGGGGCGGCGGACGTCGAAGCGAACCGCAAGCTCGTCGCCGAGCGCAAGGAGGCGAAGTCGAAGGTCCGCCGATACGAGTCGTTCCCCATCCGGCGCTGGGACCGTTGGCTCGACGAGACGCGGACGCACGTCCTCGTCGTCTCCGCAGCCGGCGACGGGCCGGCCCGCGACCTCCTCGCGGGGACGAAGCTCGCCGACGAGCCCGGGTTCGGCGGCGCCGCAGGCGAGGCCGCGAGCGACGACCTGCGGCCGGTCTTCGCCCCCGACGGCCGGTCGCTCGTGATCGTGGCCTCCGTCAACCGCTCGTCCTCGGCCTACGCGCCGACCAACACCCACCTCTACGAGGTCCCCCTCGCCGGCGGCGAGCCCCGTGCCCTCACCTCGGGGACGGCGACCTTCGACGCGCCCGCCTTCTCGCCCGACGGCGGGTCGCTCTGCTTCCGCGTCGCCGAGGAGTGGGGAAGGATCTACGCCCTCGACCGCCTCGCCTGCGCGCCGTGGCCGTGGACGACCGCCGCCCCGAAGGTCGTCACCTCGGGGTTCGACCGGTCGGTGGCGGCCTTCGCCTTCGCGCCCGACTCCCGCACGCTCTACCTCACCGCGGAGGACGCGGGCTTCGTGCGCCTCTACCGGACGCCCGCCGCGGGGGGCACGGTCACCCCCCTGCTCGACGCCCGAGGCGCCTTCGGCGCGATCGAGTCGCCGCGGAAGGCCACCGCGCCTCTCCTCGTCGCGGCGTGGGGGAGCGCGACCGAGCCGGTCGAGATCGTGCGCGTCGACCCCGCGGCGGGCACGCGGACGAGGCTCACCGAGCTCGACGTGAAAGCCGCCGCGGCCCTCGACTGGAAGCCCCCCGAGGAGTTCTGGTTCACGAGCGGGCGCGGGCGCCGCATCCACAGCTTCCTCGTCCTGCCCCCGGGCTTCGACCCCCTGCGGAAGTACCCCCTGCTCGTGCTCATCCACGGCGGCCACGCCAGCATGTGGCGCGACGCGCTCACGTTGCGGTGGAACTACCACCTCCTCGCGAGCCCCGGCTACGTCGTCCTCCTCACCGACTACCGCGGCTCGACGGGCTACGGCGAGGCGTTCACCCTCGACATCCTGGGCGACCCCCTCCGCGGGCCCGCGGACGACGTGAACGCGGCCGCCGACGAGGCCGTCCGCCGCTTCCCCTTCGTCGACGGCACGCGGCAGGCCGCGGCCGGCGCGAGCTACGGCGGACACCTCGCGAACTGGCTCGAGGCCACGACCTCGCGCTACCGCTGCCTGGTCAGCCACGCCGGGCTGGCCAGCCTCTCCGGCCAGTGGGGCACGAGCGACTCGATCCACCACCGCGAGCTGATGATGGGAGCCCCGTTCTGGGAGAAGCCGGAGGCCTGGCGGGACCAGAGCCCGGTGAGCCACGCGGCGGCCTTCCGGACGCCGATGCTCCTCTCGGTGGGGGAGAACGACTACCGCGTGCCCGCGAACAACGCGCTCGAGATGTACGCCGTCCTCCAGCGCATGCGGGTCCCGTCGCGCCTCCTCGTCTGGCCCGACGAGAACCACTGGATCCTGAAGGGCGAGAACAGCCGCGAGTTCTACCGCGAGGTCCGCGACTGGCTCGCGAAGTGGCTGGGGTAGCGGCGCACGGCCACCGTGACGTGCGCCGTCGGCGGGGCCATCGCGCGCAGGCGGGCGGCGCGGAGCGCCTCGGCTCCGGCCAGGGCCTCGCCCACGCGCAGCTGGAGCACGACGTCCGCGGGGGCGGAGGCGATCGCGGCCCGGATCTCCCGCTCGAGGCGTGACGCGTCGGCGGACTCGGCGACCTCGTGCACGCGCATCGGCCGCGCGGGCAGGGGCCGGAACTCGCAGGCCTCGAGCCGTCCGCCCGGTCCCCCCGCCCCGATCGTGGCCATCACGAACCCCTTCGTCTCGTCCCGCTCGGCGAACGACGTCCGCTCCACCGAACCCGCGTAGACGACCGGAGCGGGGAGAGGCCGCCCGGCCAGGTCACGGCGCAGGACCTGGTGCCGGTGGACGTGGCCGCACAGGACGACCGCCACGTCGCTCGGAAGGTCCCGCGCCCGAACGACGTCGTCGCCGTCCCGGAACGTGAACCCGGGCGGCGGACCGCAGACGGCCCCCTCCACGCACTGGTGGATGCAGAGGACGCGCGCGTCGGCCTCGGCGCGACGGTATCCGGTGGCCGCGAGCAGGCCTGCGAAGGTCCTCCGGACGCCGCGCGCGTAGGGGAATCCCGCGAACGCCACCCGCAGCCCGTGGCGCTCGATCGCGAAGCACGACGGCCCGTGGAGTACGTGCAGGCGGGGGTGCACGGCCAGGAGGGGCCGCGGGACGGCGGAGCGCTCGTGGTTCCCCGGCACGAGGACGACGTCGACTCCCGCCTCGGCGAGCCGGAGCAGAGGCTGGAGTGCCCGCTGGACGAGCGAGGCCGGCACGCGGCTCCGGTACAGCAGATCGCCGCCGTGAACGACGACGTCGGCCTCGCCTCGGCGCGCGGCCTCGAGCGCGCGCTCGACGCCGGCGAAGAAGTCGGGGCCGCGGCGGCACCGCTCGACGAGCGGCCGCGCCGGCAGGTCGAAGCCGAGGTGGGTGTCGGAGACGAAGAGCACCCGCATCCCGCCGCCGTTCGGGGGTGTCACACCCACCGCAGCACGGCCCGGAGCCGCTCCCGCGAGAGCCGCGTCGTGGGCCCGAGCCGCAGCTCGACCGTCCCCGTCCCGGCGGCGAGGGCGCGCAGCTCGGTCGTCAGCACGCGGAGGCGGTCGAAGGCGGCGAGGTCGAAGGCCGCCCGTCGCTCGGCGGCCGTGCGCGCATGCCCCGGAGGAACCGGCACGCCCAGGCCAGGAGGGAGGTGGGCGCGGGCGGCCACCGTTCCGCCCTCGATCACGAGCAGCCGTCGCTCCGTCGCGCCCGCCTCGGCCCAGGCGAGCGAGCACTCGCCGAGACGGACGAGCCACCGCGCGCGACGCACCGCGTGGGCGGCCCGCGCGACGCTCTGCTCCATGGCCCGCCTCACCCGCTCGGCATCCCAGTCCGGCCCGCGTCCCCCGGGCGGCTGCTCCGGGGAGTCGCCGTCGCGCGGCCCCGTTGCCGCCTCCACCCAGAGCCGTGCGCCGAGGCGCAGGAGGCCGCGCGTGCTCGCGCCCGAGCCGTGCTCGCGCACGAAGCTCTCGACCCCGTCGGCGAAGCACTCCGGCCTCGGGCCGTAGGCAGGAGGCGCGCCGACGGCGCACGAGCGCCGGGCGAGGGACGGCAGGCGAGACGGGCCGTCGACGAGCACGCTGCGCACGGCCAGGAACGCCTCCACGAGCGCCGGCGAGACGAGCGGCCCGACCGTGTGGTCGGCGTCCGGCCTCTCCCGCAGGTCCTCGAGCTCCGTCGTCGCGAACCCGACGGACCGCCCCGCTTCCACGAGGGCGACGTTGTAGGGCGGGGCCAGGCCCTTGATCTCGTCCGCCTCGAGGAGGGCGGCCTCGAGCGCGGTCTCGGTCTCGGACCACGACACGTCCCGGACCTGGGTGAGCATCTCGAGCGCCCGCTCGCCCCCCGGCGCGTGGAAGTGGCCGCGCACGCGCTGGCGGAGGGAAGCGGCCTTGCCCACGTAGAGGACGGCGCCGCCCGCGCGCAGGAACCGGTAGACGCCGGGCCGGTCCGGCAGCTGTCGCCGGCGCTCGAGCGGGAGCGGGAAGAGGCGCGGCGAACGGGGGGCGGGCCGGGCCAGCCACTCGCCGAGGGCGTCGAGGCCGGCGATACCCTCGCGCTCCGCCAGGAGCGCGGCGAGGTGCCGCCACACGAACGCGGTCGCGATCACGTGGTCGGCGCTGCGCCGGAGAGGGGACACCCCAGCCCCGAAGTAGCCGGCCAGCGCGCGCAGCGTGCGGCGGGGCAGCTCCGGGAGAAGCCGGCAGGCGATCGCGTGCGTGCAGACGAGGCGAAACGGGAAGCGCCCCGCTCCGTGACGCTCGTGGAGCGCCCGGAGAAACCCTTCCTCGAAGCGGGCGAAGTGGACGACCACGGGCACCGGCTCCGGCGCGACCCGCCTGGCCGCCTCCCGCAGGTGTTCCCACGCGGCACCGGGGTCGATCCCGCGGGCCCATTCCGAAGGGCCGAGACCCGTCACGCGTGCGACGGCGGGCGGCAGGGCAAGCCCGGGAGGCGGAGCCACGACGTGCGCCGACACCACGGCCGCGGTCGGCTCCGGGGCATCGCCGGCCGGCCATCGGGCCCAGCCGATCTCGAGCAGGGCCCCGCGTGACGGAGAGGCGGCGGTGGCCTGGGCGTCGAGGACCAGCACCGGAAGCTCCACCAGCGCGCCGCCTGCCCCGCCGTGCACCGCCCCAGTATCGGCGCGACCAGGGTCAGGGACGGTCCGGTCCTGCGCTCGCCCGGAGCGCCGGAGGTCAGGGCCTCGGCTGCGGCCTGGGAGGGGCCTTTCGGGACGCCACCTTCGGCGGCGAGGCGGGGGCGGGCTTCGGCTTCGCCGCCTCCTTGATGAAGTCGGCCACGTCGGGATGGTTGAACGCGGCGGCGATGTCGGCCGCGGTCTGGCCTTCCTTGTTCTTGAGGGCGGCGTTCGCCTTCGCGGCCAGGAGCTCCTTCGCCACCGCGACCTGCCCGTTGGCCGCGGCCTCCATGAGGGGGGTGGCCGAGGTACGCTGGTCCTGGGCGTTCACGTCGGCCTTGGCCGCGACGAGCGCCTTCACGACGTCGGTCTGCCCGTCCTGGGCCGCGAGGTGGAGGGCCGTGCGGGACTCGCCGTCGGCGCTGGTGACCGGGACGCCGGCGGCGAGGAGAGCCTCGACCACCGCGGCGTTGCCGCCCCGAGCCGCCTGGAGGAGGGCGTTCCTTCCCCGGCGGTCCTGCATCGAGACGTCGGCCTTCGCGTCCAGGAGAGCCTTCACGACCGGGAGATGGCCGCCGAGGGCGGCCTTCATGAGCGGGGTCGTGCCGAAGGAGTCGCCCCGGTTCACGTCGAGGCCTGCCGCGCGCAGGGTCTCCACCGCCTCGAGGTGACCGGCCGCCGCGGCGAGAGCGAGGGGGGAGTTCCCGTCCCCGTCCGCCGCGGCGAGGTCGGCCCGGTCCCGGATCGCCTTGTTGACCGCCGCGAGGTTGCCCGCCTTCGCCGCCTCGAGAAGGGCGGCCGTCGCCTTCTTGTCGGGCTTCTTCTCGGCGGAGAGCGCTCCCGGGGTCAGGAGCCCCACGGCGAGGGCGACCGCCGCACACGCGCGTCTCATGGGTCTCCGTGCCTCCTTCGGAGGGAAGGGGTGGACGTCCAACCCGCGCTACCGTCGACCTGTTTCTTGTACCGGTGCTGGGCAGGACTCTTACTCCGCTCCGGTCGGCCTTGTCAAGAAGGCCCGGAAGGCACCCGGCGTTGCGGGGCGAGCCGTCCCCGGCCACGCGCCGGCGCCGTCGACAGGCCACCGCGGGGGGCGTAGCATCGGCCTCCTCGGAGGCCCCGCATGGACGACGCGCCGTGGTTCCGCCACTACGAGGACGGGGTGCCGCGGACGATCTCCTACCCGGAGATCACCCTCCCGGAAGCTCTCGACCAGGCGACGGCCCGGTTCCCCGACCGGGTGGCACTCCGCTTCTTCCTCGACGCCCGGCTGCCCGCGCCGGCGCTCACCTACCGCGAGCTCCAGGACCAGACGCTCCGCTTCGCGACCGCGCTCTTCCAGATGGGGGTCCGCAAGGGCGACCGCGTCGCCCTCATGCTTCCGAACTGCCCGCAGATGGTCGTGGCTTTCTACGGGACGCTGAGGCTCGGCGCCGTCCCCGTGAGCACGAACCCCCTCTACGTGTCGCGGGAGATGCGGGAGCAGTTCGAGGACTCGGGGTGCGAGACGGTGGTGATCCTCGACCAGTTCTACCCGCGGCTGCGGGAGATCCACGCCGCCACCCGGGTCCGCCGGGTCATCGTGGCCGACGTGGCCGAGAGCCTGCCCTGGCCGGCGCGGGTCCTCGTGCACCTCGCGCAGACGCGGAAGGGCGAGCGGGTGAAGGTCCCCGCCGGGACCGACACCCACCTCTTCCGCGAGGTCCTCCGCGCGTACCCGCCGACGCCGCCGGGGGCCGACCTGCGGCCGTCGGACCTCGCCCTCCTCCAGTACACGGGCGGCACGACCGGCACGCCGAAGGCCGCGATGCTCACCCACCGCAACCTGGTGGCGAACAGCCTTCAGGCCCGGGCCTGGTTCCCCCGCGCCGCAGAGGGCCGCGAGGTCTTTCTCGGGGCGATCCCGTTCTTCCACGTGTACGGGCTCACGTCCGTCCTCCTCTTCGGCGTGGCGGTGGGGGCCGAGATCGTCGTGATCCCCCGCCCCCGGCCGGTGGACGTCGTGCTGGAGGCGATCCAGCGGTTCCGGGTGACGCTCTTCCCCGGCGTGCCCACCCTCTACGCCGCGATCAACGAGCACCCCCGGGTGGGGGAGTACGACCTCCGGAGCGGCGCCCTCTGCGTGAGCGGGGCGGCGCCCCTCCCGCGCGAGGTGTTCGAGCGCTTCGAGGCCCTGACCGGCGGGCGCCTCGTCGAGGGCTACGGCCTCACCGAGACCTCGCCCCTCACCCACTGCACGCCGCTCTTCGGCGAGCGGCGGACGGCGAGCATCGGTCTTCCCTTCCCGGACACGGACGCGCGGGTCGTGGACCTCGTGAGCGGCCAGCCGGTGTCGCCGGGCGAGGAGGGCGAGCTCGAGGTGCGCGGGCCCCAGGTCATGCTCGGCTACTGGGGCCGGCCCGAGGAGACGACCGAGGCCTTCCACGACGGCTGGCTCCGCACCGGCGACGTGGCCCGGATGGACCCCGACGGCTTCTTCCACGTCGTCGACCGCCGGAAGGACATGATCGACGCCTCCGGCTTCAAGGTCCTCCCCCGCGAGGTGGAGGAGGTCCTCTTCATGCACCCCAAGGTCCGCGAGGCAGTCGTGGCCGGAGTCCCCGACGCCTACCGCGGCGAAACGGTCAAGGCCTTCGTCGTCCTGAAGCCCGGCGAGACGGCGAGCGTGGAGGAGATCGTCGAGTTCTGCCGCCTCCACCTCGCCGCGTTCAAGGTGCCGCGCAAGGTCGAGTTCCGGACGGAGCTCCCGAAGTCGATGGTCGGAAAGTACCTGAGGCGCGTCCTCGTCGAGGAGGAGCGCACGTCCTAGGGTCGTGCGACCTCCGATCGAACCTAGCCGAACGGACGGTCGTCCGGGAGGACCGCGTTCGCGGGCAGCTCGGGGAGAGTGGCGAGCGAACGGTAGAGGGGCGCGAAGTCCGGGCGCGTCGCCTCGAAGAGCTGGTCGAAGCTCTCGATCACGAAGTAGGTCTCCTGGAAGGCGTCGATGCGGTAGAGGCTCCGCATGACCCGCACGAGGTCGAAGGCCAGGCGCCGGGGCGCGGGGCTCCGGACCGCGTGGTCGATCTCGCTCGGTGAGGAGAGGATCCCCGCCCCGTAGACCCGGAGGCCGGCCGCGGAGCGGACGAGACCGAACTCGACCGTGTACCAGTAGAGACGGGCCAGCCACTTCAGGGCGCCCAGGCCCTCGGCCTTGAGGCCGCCCTTCCCGTAGGCCTGCATGTAGTCGGCGAACACCCCGTCGAAGAGCATCGGCACGTGGCCGAAGAAATCGTGAAAGACGTCGGGCTCCACGATGTAGTCGAACTCGGCCTCCTCCCGGATCCACCGGGTGACCGGGAAGCGGCGGTTCGCGAGGTGCTCGAAGAAGACGAGGTCGGGCACGAGGCCCGGGACGGCCACGAGCCGCCAGCCGGTCGCCGCGTCCAGCTGGCGGTTCACGACCTCGAAGCGGGGGATCCCGACCGCGTAGTCGAGGGTGGCGAGGGCCGCCTCGTACTCGGGGCAGGCGCGGCCGGGGACGAGACCGATCTGCCGGCGGTAGAGCCGGCGCCAGCGGTCGTGATCCTCGGCGGTGTAGGACGCGTGGTCCTGCTCGACCGTGTAGTCCGGCCGAATGTGGCCGTAGTCGCCCCGCAGGCCGTGGCTGGACTCGCCGTAGTTCGCGGGCCGACCCGCGCTCATGGCGCCATTCACCTCTCGGAGGACCCTTCTCGAATGGTACCCGATCGCCGGCCCGCCGGGCCGGGGCGTTGACGAGGTTTGACGGTCGCGCCTCTTCCCCCTTGCGGAATGCCCCGCCGATGGGCGACGTTTAGGGGAAGCAGAGGTCCTTCCGAATGAAGCTCCGAATCGCCGTCTTTTCGATGGGCGTCGCCCTCGGCGGGCTCTGGCTGCTCGGCTCGGGGCTCCAGGCTCGCGGGTCGGCGCCTCCCCCGGCGTCGCTCGCCCGGGCGACGTTCGCCGGCGGCTGCTTCTGGTGCATGGAGGCGTCGCTGGAGAAGATACCCGGCGTCGTCTCCGTGGTCTCGGGCTACGCGGGTGGCCACGTCAAGAACCCCTCCTACGAGCTCGTATCGTCGGGCACGACCGGCCACGCCGAGTCGATCCAGATCGCCTACGATCCGGCCCGGCTCGGCTACGAGCAGCTCCTCGAGGCGTTCTGGCACAACGTCGACCCCACCGACGGCGGCGGCCAGTTCTGCGACCGTGGGAGTCAGTACCGCACGGCCATCTTCTACGAGGGCGAGACGCAGAAGCGGGCGGCCGAGGAGTCGAAGCGGGCGCTCGAGGCCTCGGGACGCCTCAAGAAGCCGATCGTGACCGAGATCGCGCCCCTGGAGGCGTTCTACCCGGCCGAGGACTACCACCAGGGCTTCTGCCGGAAGAGCCCTCTCCGCTACATGACCTACCGCGCGGCCTGCGGGCGTGACCGCCGGCTCGCGGAGCTGTGGGGAGACGAGGCGGGCAAGCTGCCCTCCGGGCATGGGGCGAGCGGCGCGACGGGCGCCGGGAAAGGATGGGCGGCCGTGAGAGATGGAAGCTTCAAGAAGCCGGCGCCGGACGAGCTCAAGAAGACGCTCACCCCGCTGCAGTACCAGGTGACGCAGCAGAGCGGGACGGAGCGCGCGTTCGCGAACGATTACTGGAACAACCACGAGCCCGGGATCTACGTCGACGTCGTGTCGGGCGAGCCGCTCTTCTCCTCGCTCGACAAGTTCGACTCCGGCTCGGGCTGGCCGAGCTTCACCCGGCCCCTCGAGAAGGGAAACGTGCAGCAGCACACGGACGCCTCGCTCGGCATGATGCGGAGCGAGGTGCGCTCGAAGCACGCCGACTCCCACCTCGGCCACGTCTTCGACGACGGGCCGAAGCCCACCGGACTGCGGTACTGCATCAACTCGGCCGCGCTCCGCTTCGTCCCCGCGGACAAGCTCGAGGCCGAGGGCTACGGCGACTACAAGAAGCTGTTCGAGAAGACCGCCTCGTCCCGCTGACGGGGCGTCCCGGCCTCCCGCGTCCTCGGCCGGGGCGGCATGACGGCCGTCATGCCGCCCCGGTGACTGCCCCGGCTAGAGTGGGTGCGATGGCCTCGTCGTCGCCCCTCCGCTTCCCGCGCGCCCTTCTCGGTGAGGTGCGGGCCTTCGTGGGCCGCGATCGAGCGTCCTCGGCCGACGTCCTGAAGGGCGCCGACCTCCGGGCCCGTCGGCGCCGCATCGCATGGTCGCGCCACGTCGTCCAGGCCGGGTTCCTCCTCACCGTCCTCCTGATCGGCTGGGAGTTCTCCCGCTGGGTGCACGGGCTGGAGAGGGGCGCCGCCGTCGGCGCTCGTCCGCCGGGAGTCGAAGGCTTCCTGCCGATCGCGTCGCTCCTGAGCCTCCGGCGGCTCCTGATCACCGGCGAGATCCACCCCGTCCACCCCGCCGGCCTCGTCGTTTTCGCCCTCGTCCTGGCTCTGGGGCTCCTGGCCAAGAAGGCCTTCTGCTCGTGGGTGTGCCCGATCGGCACGCTCTCGGAGGTCCTCGCCTCTCTCTCCCGCCGTCTCTTCCGCCGCCGGCTGGGGCTGCCCCGCCTCCTCGACCTGCCCCTGCGCTCGCTCAAGTACCTGCTCCTGGCCTTCTTCGTCTACGCCGTCTTCTTCCAGATGAGCCCCGCGGCCGTGGCCGACTTCCTCGACTCGCCCTACAACCGGGTGGCGGACGTGAAGATGCTGTACTTCTTCGAGCGCCTCTCGCCCGTCGCCCTGGGTGTTCTCGCCGGCCTCGTCCTCCTGTCCGTGGTCGTCCCCTACGCCTGGTGCCGCTACCTCTGTCCCTACGGCGCGCTCCTCGGCGGCCTCTCCCTTCTCTCCCCGCTGAAGGTCACGCGCCACGCGCCCTCCTGCATCGACTGTGACCTCTGCACGAAGGCCTGCCCCTCGCGCCTTCCGGTGGCCAAGCTCGCCCGCGTCCGCTCGGACGAGTGCTCCGGCTGCCTCTCCTGCGTGGCCGCGTGCCCGGTGACCCGAGCCCTCCGGGTCGAGACGCCCTCGCCCTGGCCGCGCGCCGTCAGCCCGGCCGCGTTCGCCGTGCTGGTCGTCGGCGTCTTCGTGGGCGGGACGCTCCTCGCCCGGGCGAGCGGTCACTGGAAAAACGCGATCCCGAACGAGGAATACGTTCGCCGGATCCGGACGATCGACTCCCCGGCCTACGCCCACGACAAGGGGCGGGTGCCGAGCCGTCGGGAGTGGGAGGCCGCCGAGGGCGGATCGGGCACCGCCCAGGGCGGCGGCCGATAGGACCCGCCTCACCGTGCCGCGGGGCGAGGCGGGATAGAATTCGGGCCCGGGCCCCTCCACCCGCGAGCGGGCGCTGCATGCCCGAATGAGGAGGCGACAGGGTTGGCGCGCATCGTCGTCGTGGGCTCGGTGGCGCAGGACGACGTCGTCGCGCTGCGCCAGCCGTTGAGCGCCGGCCGCCACCTCGACGCCACGGGGAGAAAGCTCCGCCTCGGCGGGGGCGGGGCGAACACCGCCATCCCCTTGAGCCACGCCGGGCACGAGGTCGTTCTCGTCGCTCCGGTCGGAGCCGACGCGGTCGCGGAGTGGCTCCTGGCCAGGCTCCAGGCCGCGACCGTCGACGTGTCCGCGGTGGCCCGCGTCCCCGGGGGCAGCACGCGCTCGCTCGTCCTCGTCGACCCCGGGGGCGAGCGCACGATCGTGAATCTCGAGCGCTGCCGCGAGGCAGGCCCGCCGCTTCGACTCTCGCTCATCGAGGCGGACGCCGTCTACGTCCGCAGCCGCGACCTCGACCTGGCCGGCCTCCTGGCGGAGGTGGCCGAGCGCAGCCTCGTCGTCGCCCACGTCCCGCCCCTCGACCAGGGGTCCCGGCCCGCGCACGTCCTCGTCGGCTCGGAGTCGGACCTCCCGCCGGAGTTCCTGGACGACCCGTGGTCCGCCGGGCGCGCGATCGCCGGCGAGGGGCTGCGGCTCGTCGTGGTGACCCGCGGTCCGCGGGGCGCGGAAGCCTTCGGTGCGTCCGAGCGGGTCGCGGTGCCAGCGGCCGCCGTCGCCGTCGTGGACTCGACCGCGGCCGGCGACGTGTTCGCCGCGGGCCTCGTCCACGCGCTCGTCCTCGGCCGGCCCACCCGGGCCGCGCTCGAAACGGCGACGGCGTGGGGGGCGGCGACCGTCGCCTGCCCCGGGGTGCCGAGCCGGGAGACGATCGAGGGACTGCTGTAGACTGGCGCCGAGGAGAAGAGACGCATGAGACCGACCGTCAGGACCGCCCTCGCCCTGGGCCTGCTCGCCGCCGCGGGAGGGGTCGCGGCCGCCGCGGACATCGAGCGGGCGCTGCCCTTCGTCTCCGACGACTACGGGAAGGCCCTCGCCGAGGCGCGGGCCCAGAAGCTCCCGCTCTTCATCGAGGCCTGGGCCCCCTGGTGACACACCTGCCGCTCGATGAGGGCCTTCGTCTTCACTGACTCCGCCCTCACGAGCCGCGCCGGACAGTTCGTCTGGCTCGAGCTGAACGTCGACGACGAGAGGAACGCGGCCCACCGTGAGCGCCTGTCGCTCGAGGCGCTCCCCACGTTCTACGTCGTGAACCCCGCCGACGAGTCGGTCGTCATGAGGCGGGTCGACGGCATGACCGTCGCCGAGATGGGAAGCTTCCTCGACGAGGCCCGCACCGCGGCGACGGGAACGACGCCCTCGTCACCCGTGGAGGCCGCCCTCGCCCGGGCCGATCGGCTGAACGGCGAGGGGAAGAAAGCCGACGCCGCGGCCGCCTACCGCGAGGCCCTCGAGCGGGCGCCCGGCGGATGGCCGCCCTACGGCCGGGCGGTCGGGGCCCTCCTCTTCCTCCAGCAGTCCCTCGGCGAGAACAGGGCGTGCCTCGCGCTCGCCCGGGAGGCGCTGCCGCGCGTCCTCGGCTCGCCCACGTCCGTCATGGTGGCGCGGACCGGCCTCGACTGCGCGGTCGAGCTGAAGAAGGACGAGGCCGGCCGGGCGGCGGCGATCCAGGAGATGGAGGCGGCGACGCGGAAGACCCTCGCTCCGCCCGGCGTGGGGGCGGCGGCCGACGACGTCTCGTCGAGCTACCTCTCGCTCATCGACGCCCGCAAAGACGCGGGAGACTCCGCGGGAGCCACGAAGGACGCCGAGGCCTGGGCGGCGTTCCTCGAGGCGCAGGCGGGAGCCGCCCGGACGCCCGAGCAGCGGGCGGTCTTCGACTCGCACCGCCTCTCCGCCTACCTCGAGCTCAAGCAGCCCGAGCGGGCCATCCCGATGCTGCAGGAGTCCGAGAAGGACCTGCCGGACGACTACAACCCGCCGGCCCGCCTGGCCGTGGCCTACCTCGAGATGAAGAAGGCCGACGAAGCGCTCGCCGCGTCGAACCGGGCCCTGCCCAAGGTCGCCGGCCCGCGGCGGGTCCGCGTCCTGCAGACCCGCTCCGACATCTTCGCCGCGAAAGGCGACTCCGCCGCGTCCCGCGAGGCCCTCGAGCAGGCGCTCGCCTGCGCCGAGTCGCTGCCTCCAGGCCAGAGGTCGGAGGGCCAGATCAAGGCCCTGCGCAAGAAGCTCGAGGGACCCCCGGCCGAGCCGAAGGGCTGACGCCCCCGCCGAAGCAGCGGGTCGCGGTCGTCCTCAGGCTCCGGGTCCTCGCCTCCCGGCCCGGATCGGCTCCACGAGGACCGTCCCTCTCCGCGGAATGCCCTCGCGGCGGCCGCCGAACGGCGCCTGGCCGCGAGCGCTCTCCGGGCGGCTACCGAGATGCGCCATCCCCCCTCGGTGCAGGTGGACAAGGTGGCGATCGCTCGTGCTCTCGTCCACCTCGCGGAGAGGGCCCTCGCCGAGGACCGGCTGAGCCCGGCCTCGGTGCGGGGGCTGCTCGGCGTGCTGCTAGGGGACGTGCTGCTCGAGCACGGTCGGCGCGAGGCGCCGCGTCAGGCCTTCGCCGCGCGATACGGCTGCAGCCCCGCCGGACTTCCTCACCGTCAGCCCGGGCAAGGCCTGCAATCTGCGCTGCGTCGGCTGCTACGCCGCCTCCGGCCCCGCGCGCGAGAAGCTCCCCTGGGGCACCCTCGAGCGGTGGAGAATGGCGTTTGCGTTCCTGGTCGTGCTGGCGGCCGTCGTCCCTGTGGGCCGAGCACAGCACCTTCCTTCCTCGATCAGCCCTGTCTACGACGACTTCAACCATCGCTGGATCGATCCGGCGAAGTGGCAGGTGGGAGCGGGTTGCTGGGCGAGCCATCTCGAATGCGTCCGGGAGATCGAAGACGGCAAGTTGCGGCTCGCGCTCAGGAGCTTTGGGTCCAGGGACTGGGACTCTGGGCTTCAGTTCAACTCCTCGGTTCTTCCCTTCCCACAGGGAATAGCGAACTCCATCAGCAGCATCCGGGCGGACGTTCAGGTGCGGGCCCCCGGTGGCAGCTCCTGTCCCTCGAACGCCGACCCCACCAATTCCGAGGCGGAAATCGGAGGGAACTTCTTCAACATGGGAGATGGGAGCTCCAATCAGGACGTCTTCGCCTGGCTCAAGGCCTACACGCTGCCGAACTCGCAGACGGTGGACATCATCCTCTCCTGGGGGGCGATCGAAGGCGGAGACGTGGGCGTCTGGATACCCTTCGCAACCTACCCGCCGGGACGCCGTTGGTCATGACGCTGGGTTGGGATCAGGCGAACCGGACGGGGCGCCCCCCGCAGTTCCGTGGAAGAGCCTCGAAGTCTCTAACTACGCGGCGAACTGCACAGGGGCGTTGACGGTCGCCTGAATCGAATCGACCTTCGACAACGTGAGCCGGCCCCTCACCCGGGGGCCGGCGCCTTCAGAATCCGGCAGCCTCCGGCCCCGCGCGTGCTCGCCCTCGACGGGCCCGCCCGTGCCGAGCCCGCCGGCAGTAACATCGGCGGGCGCTCTTGAGACCGGAGGCCTGTTGATGAGACCGCTCCCCGCCCTGCTCGCCCTCCTCGCTCTGGCTCCTCCCGCCTTGCCGGCCGACCCCTCCGTGCCCGACGAGGCACGCCTCCGGGCGATGACCGCGCGCTACGCGCCGGTGCCGATCGGCGCCGACCTGAGCGGCCTGCCCCCGAGCGAGCGACTCGCGCTCGCGAAGCTGGTGGAGGCGGGGCGGGTCCTCGACGGGCTCTACCTCCGCCAGGTGTGGGGGGGCAACGAGGCGCTGCTGCTCCGGCTGCTGGCCGACTCGTCGAGCCTGGGCCGGGCGCGTCTCCACGCCTTCCTCGTCGACAAGGGACCCTGGTCGCGCCTCGACCACGACGCGCCCTTCCTCCCCGGCGTCGCGCCGAAGCCGGAGGGCGCCGCCTTCTACCCGCCCGGGGCGACGAAGGGCGAGGTCGAGGCGTGGACGAAGGGGCTGCCCGAGTCCGAGCGCGCGTCCGCCCAGGGCTACTTCACCACCATCCGACGCGCGCCGGACGGCCACCTCGTCGCCGTCCCCTACAGCGTCGAGTACCAGGGTGAGCTCGGGCGTGCGGCGGAGCTCCTGCGCGAGGCCGCGGCCGCGACCGCCCAGCCCACCCTGCGGGCCTTCCTCGAGAAGCGGGCGGCGGCCTTCCTCTCCAACGACTACTACGCGAGCGACGTCGCCTGGATGGAGCTCGACTCGACGGTCGAGCCCACGATCGGGCCCTACGAGACCTACGACGACGGCTGGTTCGGCTACAAGGCGGCCTTCGAGGCCTTCATCGCGGTCCGCGACGAGAAGGAGACGGCGAAGCTCACCCGCTTCTCGTCCGAGCTGCAGGGGCTCGAGGACCACCTGCCGATCGACCCCGCCTTCCGCAACCCGAAGCTCGGGGGGATGGCGCCCATCCGCGTCGTGGACGTGGTGTTCTCCTCCGGGCAGGGGAACTGCGGCGTGCAGACCACCGCCTACAACCTGCCGAACGACGAGCGGGTCGTGGCGGCGAAGGGCAGCAAGCGCGTGATGCTCAAGAACACGCAGAGGGCGAAGTTCGACAGCGTCCTCCTGCCCGTGTCGAAGGTCGCCCTCGCTCCGGCCGAGCAGGCCGACGTGGACTTCGAGGCCTTCTTCACCCACACCCTGATGCACGAGCTGATGCACGGCCTCGGCCCCCAGGCGATCCGGGTCGCGGGACGGGACACGACGGTCCGCCTCGAGCTCAAGGACACCTACGGAGCGCTCGAGGAGGCGAAGGCGGACATCTCGGGCCTGTGGGCCCTCCAGCGGCTCGTGGACGAGGGAGTCCTCGACCGCTCCCTCGAGCGTACGATGTACACGACGTTCCTCGCCTCCGCGTTCCGCTCGATCCGCTTCGGCGTCGGCGAGGCCCACGGGAAAGGTCAAGCCCTCCAGCTGAATTCCCTCCTCGACGCGGGGGCTTTCCAGGTCGCCGCGGACGGGACGTTCTCGGTGAACCGGGCGAGGGTGAAGGGGGCCGTGGCCGCCCTCACCGGGGAGATCCTGACGATCCAGGCCGAGGGCAGCTACGCGAAGGCGAAGGCGATGCTTGAGCGCCTGGCGGTCGTGCGGCCCGAGACGCAGCGGATCCTCGACCGGCTCGGGAAGATACCGGTCGACATCGAGCCCCGCTTCGTGACGGCGGAGGAGCTGGGCAGGCCATGAGCGCCCTCTTCCAGCCGCTGCGGCTGCGCGAGGTCACCCTCCGCAACCGTATTGCCGTCTCCCCCATGTGCCAGTACTCGGCCCGCGAAGGGTCGCCGACGGACTGGCACCTCGTGCACCTCGGCAGCCGCGCCGTCGGAGGGGCGGGGCTCGTCCTCGCCGAGGCGAGCGCCGTCTCGCCCGAGGGCCGGATCAGCCCCGACGACACGGGCCTCTGGTCCGAGGCCCACGTGGAGGCCTGGGCCCCGATCGCGCGCTTCGTCGAGGAGCAGGGCGCGGTCGCCGGGATCCAGCTCGCGCACGCCGGGCGCAAGGCGTCGACCGACGCGCCCTGGCGCGGCGGCCGGCCGGTGGGCGAAGACGCGGGCGGCTGGCGGCCGGTCGGGCCGAGCCCGCTCGCGTTCGCCGACGGCTACCCCGTCCCGCGCGAGCTGTCGGCCGGGGAGATCGAGGCGGTCGTCGGCGCCTTCCGCGACTCCGCTCGGCGCGCGGAGGAGGCCGGCTTCCGTCTCGTCGAGATCCACATGGCCCACGGCTACCTGCTCCACCAGTTCCTGTCCCCGCTCACGAACCGGAGGAGCGACGCGTACGGCGGCTCGCTCGAGAACCGCATGCGCTTCCCGCTCGAGGTCGCTCGGGCCGTGCGCGAGGCCTTCCCGGTGGAGCGGCCGGTCTTCGCCCGCGTGTCGGCCACCGACTGGGTGGAGGGGGGGTGGGACCTCGAGCAGTCAGTCGCCTTCGCGGTCGAGCTGCGCGAGGCCGGGGTCGACCTCGTCGACTGCTCGAGCGGAGGCACGGTGCCGGACGCCCGGGTCCCGCTCGCCCCGGGTTACCAGGTGCCGTTCGCGGCGGCGATCCGGGAGAGGGCCCGGATCGCGACCGGGGCGGTCGGGCTCCTCACCGAGCCCGCGCAGGCGGAGGCGATCGTGGCCGAGGGCAAGGCCGACCTCGTCCTGCTCGCGCGGCAGATGCTGCGCGACCCCTACTGGCCGCTCCACGCCGCGCGGGCCCTCGGAGCTGAAGCGAGATGGCCCGTTCAGTACCTGCGGGCGCGGTCCTAGAGAGGCGGCCCCGGGCTATGATGCGCAGAGGGCCGGCCCGGCCCGGCGGCCAGTCCCCGCAGGAGAAGAGCGCTCCAGATGTGCCGGGAGGTCCTTCCATGCATCGCTTCGCCGTCTCTCTCTTCCTGGCCATGAGCGTGGCCGGAACCGCCGCCGCGGCCGACGCCGCCCGGGCTCCCGTCCCCGAGGACCGCTACCTCTGGCTCGAGGACGTGACGGGCGAGAAGGCCCTCGACTGGGTCCGGGCCCGGAACGCGGAGAGCGCGAAGGCCCTCGAGACCGGGGACTTCGCGGCCCAGGAGAAACGCCTCCTCGACATCCTCGACTCGGAGGCCCGAATCCCCTACGTCGAGAAACTCGGCCCCTACTACTACAACTTGTGGCGGGACGCGAAGAACCCGCGCGGCCTCTGGCGCCGGGCGACCCTCGAGGAGTACCGCAAGGAGCGCCCGGCCTGGGAGACCGTGCTCGACCTCGACGCCCTCGACGCGGCGGAGAAGGAGAACTGGGTGTGGCACGGGGCCGACTGCCTGCGGCCCGAGTACAGGCGATGTCTGCTCTCGCTCTCGCGGGGCGGCGCCGACGCCGTCGTCACCCGCGAGTTCGACCTCGAGGCGAAGGCCTTCGTGAAGGACGGCTTCTCCCTGCCCGAGGCCAAGGCGAACGCCGGCTGGCTCGATGCCGACGCGCTCTACGTCGGCACCGATTTCGGCCCCGGCTCGATGACGACCTCGGGCTACCCGCGGATCGTCAAGGTCTGGAGGCGGAGCACGCCGCTCGCCGCGGCCGAGACGCTCTATGAAGCGAAGGCCGACGACATGGTGGCCTTCGCATTCCGGGACCACACGCGGGGCTTCGAGCGTGACTTCGTCCACCGCGAGATCACGTTCTACTCGGGCGAGACGTTCCTGCGGCGGGACGGCAAGCTGGTCAAGATCGAGAAGCCGGACAGCGCGAACGCCACCGTCCACCGCGACCTCCTCCTCATCCAGCTCCGCGACGACTGGACGGTGGGCGGGAAGACCTTCCCGGGCGGCGCGCTTCTCGCGACGGACTTCGAGGCCTTCCTGAAGGGCGAGCGGAAGCTCGACGTGCTCTTCGAGCCGAGCGAGAGGCGGTCCCTCGCCGGGTTCTCTCCCACCCGGAACCACGTGCTCGTCAACGAGCTCGACAACGTGCGGAGCCGCGTTTACGTCGCCTCCCGCCGGGACGGGACGTGGACGCGCGAGCCGCTGCCCGGCGTCCCCGAGTTCGGGACGGTGACCGCGAACGCGGTGGACGAGGACGAGTCGGACGACTACTTCATGAACGTCACCGACTACCTGACCCCGACGAGCCTCCTCCTCGGCACGGCGGGGAAGGGCGCGCCGGAGAAGCTCAAGCAGCTGCCGGCGTTCTTCGACACCCGGGGTCTCGAGGTGAGCCAAGCCGAGGCCGTCTCGAAGGACGGGACGCGGATCCCCTACTTCCAGGTCGCCCGGGCTGGGCTCGCCCTCGACGGCACGAACCCGACCCTCCTCTACGGCTACGGAGGGTTCGAGATCCCCGAGGTGCCGCTCTACAGCCCCGCCCAGGGCGCGGCGTGGCTCGAGCGGGGCGGCGTGTACGTGGTCGCCAACATCCGCGGCGGCGGCGAGTTCGGGCCGAGGTGGCACCAGGCCGCGCTCAAGGCCAATCGCCACAAGGCGTACGAGGACTTCATCGCCGTCGCGGAGGACCTCGTCCGCCGGAAGGTGACGTCGACGCCCCACCTCGGCATCCGCGGAGGGAGCAACGGCGGCCTCCTGATGGGCAACATGCTCACCCTGCGGCCCGACCTCTTCGGCGCCGTCGTGTGCCAGGTGCCGCTCCTCGACATGCGGCGCTACAGCGTCCTCCTGGCCGGGGCGAGCTGGATGGAGGAGTACGGGAACCCCGACGACCCGAAGGAGTGGGAGTTCATCCGGACGTTCTCGCCCTACCACAACGTGCGGCCGGGCGTGCGGTACCCGCCGACGCTCTTCATGACCTCGACCCGGGACGACCGCGTGCACCCCGGCCACGCCCGCAAGATGACGGCCCTGATGAGGGACGACGGGCAGGACGTCCTCTACTACGAGAACATCGAGGGCGGCCACGGCGGGGCGGCCGACAACAAGCAGGCCGCCCACATGAACGCGCTCGCCTTCGCGTTCCTGTGGCAGAGGCTGAAGTAGGAGCGAGAAGCGGCTATTCGAACGTCACTCGGACGGCCTCCTCGAGCGTCGCCTTCTCCTGGAAGTTCACGAAGTGCCGGACGATCGTTCCCCGGCGGTCCACGAAGAACATCGTGGGGAAGACGCTCACCGACCCGTAGGCCTCCTGCACCGCAGCCGTCATGTGCCCGAGGGTGAAGGGCAGCGCGTTCTTCGCGGCGTAGGCGGCCCGGTCCTCGTCGGAGAAGGGCAGCTCGAGCACGCGGTCGGCGTTCAAAGCCACGATGCGGAAGCCCCGGGCCGCGTACTCGCGACCGAGGTCGGCGAGGAGGGGGGCCGTCCGCACGCACGGCGGGCAGCCGGTGAACCAGAAGTACACGAGGTGCGGCTTCCCGGCCAGCGTTTCTGACGACAGGGGCTTCCCGTCGTAGGTCGTGGTGACGAAGGCGGGAGCGGGCCGGCCCTCCCAGCCCGCGATCGTCCGCTCGAGCGCCTTCCCGAAACGGGGGTGGGCGAGGATCCGGTCGACGTCCACGCTCGTGATCTCCCCCGTCGCGGCGTCGCGAGCGATGAAGTGGGGGAGTCGCGGGTCCGACTCCATGATTCGCAGCATGACGTCGGCCTCGCCCGGCACCTCGAAGTGGAACTGCTCCGAGATCTCGCGGAGAGTGGGCGGCTTCCCCGCCGCAGACACGTGCTGGGCCAGGTAGAGCGGCAGCTTGAAGAAGGTGTCGAAGAGGCGGTCGAGTACGGCCCGCTCGTCGGGTGCCGTGAAGACCGTGTTGTAGAGCTCGGACACCACGACCGGCTCGCCCGGCTTCACGTTGGCCTGCAGGTACTCGACGACCCGCGCTTCGGCCCCCACCGGGGGCGCGGCCAGGAGCGCGGCGACGAGGAGGGCGGTCACGGTCGCGGTCCTCCGGTCAGTCGCCCGGCTCGGCGAGGGCGGCCCGCCGCGCCGCCCGCACGTCGTTGCCCGAGGCGAGCGCGCCTTCGACGTCGCGGGTCTCGAGGAAGGCGTCCGTGCCCGCCGCGGCCCGGCTCTGCCGGACGACCGCGTCCTCGCCGCGGGCGAGCCGGATCGCGGAGCCCGTGGCCCCGGCCTGCCGGCCGCGGAAGCCCTCGACCACCAGCTCGCGGAAGGACTCCGCCTCGATCGCGTGCGTGAAGTAGGACGGCACGTCGTCCGCCCAGTCGACGTGGAGGTTCCGCAGCGTGAGCCGCTCGGTGTGGACGGCGAGGAGGGCGGGCAGGTCCCGGCCGAAGAGCGACAGCTTCGGGTCGCGGGTCGTCCGCAGGTCCACGTTGCCGCCCCAGGCGTCGGAGTTCGGCCCGCGCCGCAGGCGGAGGCGAACGTCGTCGAGCGTCAGATCCTCGAGCACGCTGTCCGGTGAGCCCCAGAGGATCATCCCATGCTCGCCCTCGACGCGCAGCCGGGCGAACGTCACGCCGCGGATGCGGCCCGGCTTCGTCACTCCCGGGGCCCAGAGGACCGCCGAGACGTGGACGGGCTCGGCCTTGCCCCACCAGTGCCCGGTGAGGAGGCGCGTCCGCAGCACGATGTCGGAGAAGACGACGTTCTCGACCGAGCCCGCCCCCCGCACGAAGACCCCGAGGCCGCGGTTCGCGTCGCGGACCGCGAGGTTCGAGAAGACGCAGTCCCGGATGTCGCGCTCGTGGTCGTACCCGACGCGGATGGCGACCGAGCGCGTCGAGAGGGTGCAGCCGGTCACGACCACGCGCTGCGAGCCGAAGAGCGCGACGCAGTCGTCTCCGGTGTCGATGTCGCAGCCGAGGATTCGCACGTCGTCACACTCGACGAGGTCGATCCCGTCGTCGTTCGGGACGCGCCGGCCGCTCGCGTCGCTGTTGATGCGGACGGCCTCGACGGTGACGTTCTCGCACCGGCGGTAGTGGGTCGTCCAGGTGGGCGAGTTCTGGATCGTCACGCCGTGCACGAGCACGTCCCGGCAGCCGAAGAAGCGGACGAGGTTGCCCGGCCGCTCCCCGTGGGCGATGGGCCCGTCCGGGAAGAGCACCCCCTTCGGCATGAAGCGCTCGCCCTGCCGGGTGAGGCTCCGGTCGAAGTCCCCCGAGTCGTGCGGCCGCGTCGGGTCGTGGAAGGCCAACGCGTTGCCGTCGATCGTGCCCCGGCCGACGATCGCCACCCGCTCGGCGTCGCGGGCGGTGAGGACGCCCTCGCGCTCCGACTCCCCGCTCGCGTCGCGGCCCTCGACGGCGTAGTCCTCGAGCCGGGGGCTGCCGAGGATCGTCGCCCCCGCCTCGAGGTGGAGCGTGACGAACGACCGCAGCTCGATGGGCTGCGTCAGGTAGGTGCCCGACGGGACCCGCACCGTGCCCCCGCCCGCCGCGTGGCAGGCGTCGATCGCGCCCTGGAGGGCGGCGGTGTCGAGCGAACGGCCGTCGCCCTTCGCCCCGAGGTGGCGGACGTCGAACGGGCGGGGGCCGAGGGCGGGAGGCGCCGTGCCGGCCGATGGTGCGAGGGTTGCGGGCACGAGGGCGCCGCCCAGCAGCGCGCCGCGGCCGAGGAGCCGGCGACGGCCGGCATCGGCGGGCTCGGAGGGGGAGCGGTTCATGACGACCTCCATCTTGTCATCCCGGGCACGTCCGGATCATGCCTCCAGCGGTGGACGCCGCGGGAGAGCCGTTCGGCTCACGTCCGGCGCCACGATTGGGCCTACACTCGTGCCCGGCCGGGCCGCCCGCGACCGGGTTCCGGCCAACGGAGGCTGCATCGCCATGCCACGAATGGAAGCTGCCGCTCGGGAGGTCCCGTCCGGGGCCGGCTCGGGAACGAGCCGCCGCACGTTCCTCACCACCGCCGCCGCCATCGGAGGGCCGCTCCTCGTCTCGGCGAAGACGGCCTTCGGCTCCAGCGCCAACTCCCGCATCGCCCTCGGCGCGATCGGCTGCGGGGGCCGGGGCACGTGGATCGCCGACCTCTTCCAGAAGCACGGGGGCTACGAGATCCGGGCCGCCGCCGACTACTTCCCGGACCGCGTGGACGAGTTCGGAGGGAAGCTCCAGGTCCCCGCGGAGCGGCGGTTCACCGGGCTCTCGGGCTACCGTCGCCTGCTCGAGAGCGGCCTCGACGCCGTCGTCATCGAGAGCCCGCCCTACTTCCACCCGCGCCACGCGGCCGACGCCGTCGACGCCGGCAAGCACGTCTACCTCGCGAAGCCGGTCGCCGTGGACGTGCCCGGCTGCCGCACGGTGGAGGAGAGCGGACGGAAAGCCACGGCGAAGCAGAGATGCTTCCTCGTCGACTTCCAGACCCGGACGGACCCCTTCTACCGCGAGGCCGTCAAGCGCGCCCAGTACGGGGACATCGGCCGGATCGTCTGCGGCGAGGCGACCTACACGTGCGGGCCGACCTGGGGCGAACAGGCGAAGTGGCTCACCGAGAAGCCGGCCGACCCCGAGACACGCCTCCGGGCCTGGGGATTGGACCGCGCCCTGTCGGGCGACGTGATCACCGAGCAGAACATCCACGCCCTCGACGTCGCGACCTGGGTCCTCGACGCGGCGCCGCTCCACGCGGTGGGCACCGGAGGCCGAAAGGCCCGCACCGCCGGCACCTGCTGGGACCACTTCTCGGTCGCGTTCACGTTCCCGCAGGACGTGGTGGTGACCTTCATGTCGAAGCAGCTCGGCGACGGGTGGGACGACATCTGCTGCCGGATGTACGGCACCGATGGCACGCTCGACAGCCACTACTTCGGCGAGGTCTCGATCCACGGCAAGCTCCCCTACCGCGGCGGGAAGATCCCCGCCCTCTACCAGGACGGCGCGATCGCGAACATCGCCGCATTCCACGACGCCATCGCGGGGGGCGACTTCTCGAACCCCACCGTCGCCGCGAGCGTCCGCAGCAACCTCACGACCATCCTCGGCCGGGCCGCGGCCTGGCGTCATGGGACGGTGACCTGGGACGAGATGACGAGCGCCGGCGAACCCCTCGAGGCGGACCTCGCCGGCCTGCGGAGCTGATCGCGGTGAGGCGCAGGGCTCTCCTCCCCGCACTCGCCGTCGCGGCCACCGTGGCGGCAGGCGGGAGCGCGCGCGCCGGCGAGGCGCCGTCGGGTGGAGGCCCGGTCGTGAACTCGCTCGGGTTGCGGATGGTCCTCGTACCGGCGGGGAGCCTCGAGATGGGGAGCCCGAGAAGCGAGCCCTCGCGCCAGGAGGACGAGGCTCCGCATCGGGTCGCGCTGACGAAGCCCTTCCGCATCTCCGCCACGGAGGTCACGCGGCGACAGTGGCTCGCCCTGATGCCCCGGGGCGCCGGCCTGCGGGACGACGACGCTCCCATCGCCTCGGTTTCCTGGAATGAGGCGGAGGAGTTCTGCGCCCGACTCTCTCGGAAGGAAGGCGCCACCTATCGCCTTCCCACCGAGGCGGAATGGGAGTACTCCTGCCGGGCGGGTGGCGCCGAGCCGCCTGTCACCGCGGGCGATCTCGCGGCGGTCGCCTGGTACGCGGAGAACGCCGATGGGACAGCGCACCCGGTGGGGCAGAAGAAGGCCAACGCCTGGGGGCTCCAGGACATGCTCGGCAACGTGGCCGAGTGGACGCTCGACGTCTATGGACCCTACCCCCGCGCCGAGGAGGCGAAGGACCCGGCCGGCCCCGCAGAGGGCTCCGCTCGAGTCGTGCGGGGGGGCTCCTGGCGCAGCTTCCCGCCTGCGTTGCGCTGTGCCGCCCGGATGGGAACCCCCCAGTCCTATCAGCTCGCCCACGTGGGCCTGCGCGTCGTCCAGGAGATCGAAGGGACCGTCGATCGACCGTCGGGCTCGGCCCGAGACCTCGCTCGAGGTGCCGTGGGCGTGCGGCTCGACGCCGATCGTCCGTCTCCCTCGAACCGAGGTCAGCTCTCGGATCGCTCGCGGCCGCTCGTCGCCGCGGGTCCCGGCGCCGAGGCCTTGGGCTCGCCTCCGGCCCGGTAGCGCGACGTCCAGGTTGCCTCGGTCCGCTCGGCCAGCTCCCGGCCGAAGGCGACGAGGCGCCGGTGGTAGTCCGGGTCCTCCTGGGCGACGCGGGCGCTCTCGTCCGCGGGCCGCGGCCGGTGCCGCTCGACGAGGCTGCAGAACTCCGCGTGGTGGTCGCGATAGATGCAGGGCATCAGCCAGTTGCCCCCGTTCTCGTAACGCTCGCCCCACTCCCTGTATCCGTAGCGCCGCTGCCAGTCGCGGATCCCGGCGAAGAACGGCTCCCGCCACACGTCGTCGAGCGTGCCCCCGCTCGCGAAGACGTCGCGGACGTTCACGGGCGAGTAGGGCACGAACACGCAGGGACAGACCGCCCCGTTCCAGTCGACGTAGAGGTAGCCGCCCGCCCTGGCCGCGGCGAGGCAGCCGTGGCTCGCCGCGCCGGAGTTCCAGAAGTCGACGATGAAGAGCTGCCTGTCCCGCACCAGCGACCAGACCCGCTCCCAGAGACGCACCCGCTGCCCGGCCGTCATCATCAGGTCGAGGCTCGGAGCGCGGCCGATGGGCATGTAGTGGAAGACCCATGCGTAGAGGGCGCCCATCCCGTCGAAGAGCGTATCGACGAGCTCGTCCGACAGGATCTCGCCGCAGTTGTCGCTCGTGGCGGTCAGCGAGAGGCCGAAGAGCACCTTCTCGCGCCGCAGCCGCACCATGGCCTCGAGCGCCCTGTCGAAGACACCGTGGCCCCGCCGGGCGTCGGTCGGCTCGCGGAGGCCCTCGACCGAGATCGCCGGGCTCAGGTTGCCTAGCTCGCCGAGCCGGCGGGCGAGGCGGTCGTCGATGAGAGTGCCGTTCGTGTACATGAGGAAGAAGCAGTCCGGATGCCGCTCGGCGAGGTCGAGGACGCTTCTGCCCTGGTCGCGGTAGGCGAAGGGCTCGCCGCCCGACAGCACGAAGAACCTCGTCCCCCAGAGCTCGTGCGCCTCGGTCACGACGCGCTCGAACGTCGGCCAGTCCAGCTTCTCGGGAGTGGGGCTGGAGCTGGCGTAGCAGCCGACGCAGGACAGGTTGCACGTCCGGGTGGGGCTGATGGTGAGGAAGTCGGGAGGGCCGGCGCCGTGACGGTCCTGGAAGCCCCGTTTCGGGCCCCGGTCGGCTCCCTGGACGATCGAGTCATGGATCAGGGGGCCGAGGAGGGCCCGGGCCGACGCGCTCGTCAGGCGACCCTCGGCCAGTGCTCGCTCGACGAGCCGTACGATCGCCAGCCCCATCAGGAGCTTGTCCTCCGCAACCGCGCGGGGGGCCCGGGCGTCCGGGACCGCGGCCCCGGCCCGGAGGCGCCGCCGCCAGGCCCCCACCACCGCCTTGCGGAGCGGCGGGACGTGCGTGAGACCGAAGGTCCCCCACGTCGTGGCCTTGAACGCGGCCTTGACCAGGAGCGCCTGGGAGGGCGTCATCGTTCACACTCCTGAGGAAGGGCTGCCTGCGACCCGGTCCCGGAAGAGAAGGGCAGGGGGAACGAGATGTCCTCGTACCCCCTCGGCTTCGGGGAGGTCACATCTCGAGCAGTCATGGTGTTCTGCTCCGGCGTGCGGAGCCCTTGCCGAGCGTTCCCGCACCCTGCGCGGCCGGCGAAGAACGAGTTTACTTTTCCCTCAATCCGGCGCTTGCGTCAAGGGCCGCGGCGCCCGGGAGCGGGCCGGAGGGCGGAAGCTAGTGCCCCTCGGCCTTGGGCTCGCCGAGGAGGAACTCGTCTCTCTCGTGGAGGCGCGTGCCGCCGGTCGGGAACAGGAGCAGACCCCGGCCGAAGCAGGACTTGAGGCGCATGAGGGTGGCGGCATGCGAGGCGCCGTCGCCGGTCCGGAAGTCGACCTCTGCTCCTTCGTGCCCGCGCAGAAGGGTCGCGAGCCGCACTTGATCGGCGTCGTCGCGCTGGTGGAACACGACGATCGTCAGGCCCAGCCTTGCATCCTCGTGCACCTCCAGGGCGCGGCAGGCGAGCGCCGGCGCCGGGGGCGGAGGCGGCTCGCCCAGGACGCGGAGCGGCCGAGCGGCGACGAGGCCGGCGACGACCGCCGCCGCCAGCAGCGAGAGCGGCGCGCGCATCCCGCTACTGCCCCGGATCGTCGGCCGAAGGCCCGTAGATCGAAGGGACCTTCCCCCCCATCGGACGGAGGTACGTGCTGAGCTGGCCCCGGTGGTGGATCTCGTCGAAGAGGAAGCCCCACACGAACTCCCCGACGCTGTCCTCCCACGCCGGTGCGCTGCCCATGAGGAAACGGCCCTTCTTGTCCCAGCCGGCGGCGTCGAGCCGTTCGAGCCTGTCGTTGACGGCGGCGGCGTTCTTCTCGAACGCGGCCACGATCTCCTCGGCCCGCGACGGCGCCGGCTTCTCCTTCCACTCCACGACGCCGGTGTCGAGCAGGCTGACGAGAGCCGCTTCCTCGGCGGCGAGCAGCCAGGCGAGTTCGCCCGCGGTCCGGGCCTTCGGGTCGGGCCTGTAGTCGAGGCGCCCCTGAGGCAACGCCTTCAGCACGTTCACGAACTTGGACAGCTCCTGCTTCCGCTGCTTGCGGCAGAACTCGAGGCTCGTCTGCATCGCTTCCTCCCTCCGCTCTCCGGAGTGCCGGCCGTCGCTGACCGTCTCCCAGCATATAGGCGAAGGAAGGGCGAAAGTCAAGGGCCGGCTTCCATGTCTGCCGACTCATACTGCTCCGCCGACAGACCGGAGGGCATCCATGGAGCTTCGGCACGCATCGTGGGTGGTGCGCGGTCTCGTCACCGTGGCAGGTGTCACGCTGCTGGCCGCGGTCGCCCGGAGCGAGCCGCCGGTCGTCGAGATGCCCCGCTACTCCGTCCACTCGTTGGCGGGCGACTACCCGGCGCTCGTCGTGTCCCAGGAAGGGCACGCGGTCTTCCGCCTGCCGCTGGCGTCCGGCCTGTCGACGCCGGGCCAGGAGGAGACGCTCTCGAACATCCGCCTCGCGAGGGCCGAGGCGAAGAGCGGCTCCGCGGTCTGGGAGTTCGAAGCGAGAAGCTCGCTCTGGACGGACCGCCGCTTCCTCTGGACGTTCCCCCCCTACCGCATCGAGTTCCAGCAGTTCGCGAGCGGCCCCCGCCCGATCGAGCGGTGCTACTTCTTCGCCAACGGGATCTCGGAGCGCTGGGAGAACGGCACGAGCCCCGGCGTCTTCGCCAACGCGACCGTCTACGCGACGCGGTACTTCTCGCCCCGGCCGAACCACGCCGACCAGTCGTACTTCACGATCGCGGTCCCGCAGTCGATCGGGGTGGCGGGGGAGACGCCGGAGCGGGATCTTCGCGCCGCCGCCCCTCTTCCTCGCCTTCGAGAGGAGCGGCCTCTGGGCGGGGATCGGGCTGGGCGCGCCGCCCGGGGAGTACCTCTTCAACGCCCTCGAGTACTCGGGCTCCCGCTACGCAGGGGCGTCGTTCTGGGTGCACTACGGCGGCTACCGCACGGCGAAGACCGGGTTCGCCTCGCCACGCGTGTCACTTCATTTCGGTTTCAGCGAGTGGGACGCGCTCGCGAGGTACGTGGCGTGGATGGACGAGAGGGGCTTCGCCACCCGGAAGCGCTTCCCGAACGCGGCCTGGCACCGCCGGCCGATCTTCTGCGGCTGGGCGGAGCAGACCCGCGAGGCGGCGGCATCGGGCGTCGCCGCCCACGACCTCGCGACCCAGGCGAGGTACGAGGCGTGGCTGGACGTGCTCGAGAGGCGCGGCCTCCCGGTGGGGACCCTCGACGAACCTCGAGGAGTGGTGGAGCTACATGCGCGCGCAGCCGTCGATCGGGATCCCCGCGCTCTACTTCGTCCACCGGACGGAGAGCACGATGGAGGAAGTCCCGGACGGGACGTGGCGACAGCTCGAGGAGGTCTGGGACGACTACGTGAAGCGGCTCGACGGGCCGGCGGCGCGGGGCGAGGAGTGAGCGGCGCCGCCGGCGACGGTCGTTCGCGCTAGACGAGCGGCGTCCGGCCCGGCACCGCGACCTCGAGCGGGGGCAGCTCTCTCCACTCCATGTGCGGAGGAGTGAGGTCGAGCTTCGAGGCGTTCATCACCCAGTCCCAGCTCAGGGCGCGGCCGGTGTAGGCGCTCATCCGGCCCATGATGGCGGTGAGCGTGCTCTCCGCCACCTGCCGCCCCTCGTTCAGGGGCTTGCCGGCCTTGATGCTCGCCACGAGATCCGCATGCTCCTGGACGTAGGGGTTGGGCGAGCCCTTCGGGAACTCGTAGGCCTTCGCCCCTTTGATGTAGCCGTCCGCACCGTCCGTGTAGGAGGAGCCGCTCGTGCCGACGACGCGCTCGGAGACGTTCTCCGCCGCTCCCGCCGTCTGGCGGCACATGCTGAGCACGCGGGCCCCGTTCGGATACTCGTACTCGACCGCGAAGTGGTCCCAGATGTTCCCGTACATCGGGTCGGTTCGGGCCGCGCGTCCGCCCATGCCGACGCACTTCACGGGGTGGGCGCCCATGGCCCAGTTCATGACGTCGAGGTTGTGGACGTGCTGCTCGACGATGTGGTCGCCCGAAGCCCAGCCGGTGAAGAGCCAGTTGCGGATCTGCCACTCCATGTCCGACCACTTCTTGACGATGCGATCGGCCCAGTTCTGGGCCGCCCGCTCGACCCACAGCGCGCCCATGTTCCAGTAGCACTGCCCGGCCACCAGCTCGCCGATGTCCCCGCCCCGGACGCGCTTCATGATCTCGAGGTAGTGGGCCTGGTGGCGGCGCTGGGTGCCGGCCACGATGGCCAGCCCCTTCCGGGCCGCCATCTCCGACGTGGCGATGACCGACCGGGCGCCCGCCGGGTCCACGGCCACCGGCTTCTCCGTGAAGACGTGCTTGCCCGCCTCGACCGACGCCCGGAGGTGCTCGGGCCGGAAGAAGGGCGGGGCGGCGAGGATCACGAGGTCGACCCCCGACGCCACGACTTTCCGGTAGGCGTCGAGGCCGGTGAAGCACGTCTCGGGCGTCGCGACGAGGCGGTCGGCGGCGAGCTTCTCCTTCAGCTGGCCGAGCGACCACTTGAGCTGGTCGGGGAACGCGTCGCCGAGGGCGGCGATCACGACGTCGGGCGAAGCCGTGGCGCAGTTGAGGGCGGCCTCCGTGCCCCGGCCGCCGCAGCCGACGAGGCCGACCCGGATCCGCTCGGAGGCCCCGGCGGCGAAGAGCCCGCCCGGGAAGGCGCTCGCGAGCGAGGCGAGCGAGGCTGTCTTGAGGACGTCCCGGCGGGTGAAGCCCGGCGTATGGGTCCCGGTCTCGTCTTCCATGACTCTTCCCCTCTTCTTCTCGGGCCGACGGCTCGGTCCGGCCGCCGCCCTCAGGCGGGACGCGCGCGCTTGCGGAGCAGGCGGTGGATGATCCGGTCGAGGCCGCAGACGCGGCCGCTGCCCGTGGTGAGGACGACGGCGAGCGCGCCGAGCTCCACCAGGTTCTTGTTGACGACGAGGTAGTTCCCCTCCATGGGGATCGAGTAGAAGTAGCCCACGAAGGGGGGATTGCAGAGATAGAACAGCAGGATGATCAGGATGCCCGCGGCGCTCGCTGTGCGCGTGAAGCAGCCGAGGACGAGGCCCAGGCCGATGAGCGTGAGCCCCCACATGTTGAGCGGATTGACGACGGCCAGCACGTTCGGGTCGGCCGCCATCCACCGGAAGAGAGGGGAGAAGGCCCCGCGCGACTGGAGGAGGTAGCCCGCCGCCGACCAGCTCGGCTTCTGCAGCTTCGCGACACCCTCGTAGAGGAAGTGCCAGCCGATCAGCACACGCAGCAAGACGATGCTCGCCATCGCCCACCGCGAGAGCCTGGCCTCTTCGTTCATGGCTGTTACCTCAGCGCGTCATTCCCGAGGGCGCTCCCGCGACGGCGCCGGACGGCATCAGACGCGGAACTCTTCGGGCCGGAACGCGACCCGCTGCCTGGCCTCGATCGCCTCGTTGACCTTCAGGACGGTGACCGCCGTCTCGTAGCCGACCTCGGCCGGGCAGTGGAGCTTCGCCTCTCCCCGGACGGTGTCGAAGAAGTTCTCGAGGTGCGGCTGGTGGTAGGGGTCGCGGAGCACGACGGGGACGCGGTGCAGGTCGGGCGACACCGACTCGCGCACGTCGAGCGCGACCTCCTCGCCCTCCGGCTTCGCCTCCTGGACCTTCGGCGCCGAGACCCAGCCCTTCTGGACCCATTCGTCCCACGGGGGAGCGTTGGGATCACGGTACAGGAAGCCGGGGTAGTTCGCCTCGGACTCGGAGAGGACGAGCGTGCCCTGGTCGCCCATGAAGTTCTCGAAATAGCCCTGGCTGCCGTTGGTCGTCTGGGTCTGGTAGTAGGCCCGGACCCTCCCCGCCTTCGTCTCGTACTCGTAGACGGCCATCACCGTGTCGTACCACTCGTGGGTGGCGGGGTCGTGGTAGTCGTTGCCGCCGCTCGCCATCACGTAGGAGGGGCTCGCGTCCAGGAACCAGTTGTAGATGTCGATCTGGTGCGAGCCGAGGTCGACGATCGGCCCGCCCCCGAGCCCCTTGTACCAGCGCCAGTTGCGGAACTGCGGCATGGACTTGAAGCCGTACTGCTTCAGGCGGGCGTCCGGTATCGCGTAGCGCTCCGGGTAGCCGATGTCCGGCGCGACGGCGCGGTTCCACTGGCCGTTCACCGTCACGACCCGGCCGAGGATCTTCGCTTCCCCGAGGAGCTTCTCGTAGCAGTGCAGGTAGCGCGGGTGGCTCCGCCGCTGGTGCCCGATCTGGAGGAGCTTCCCCGTCTCGCGGGCGGCGAGCACCATGCTCCGCGCCCCCTCGAGGGTGTTCGACATCTCCTTCTCGCAGTAGACGTGCTTGCCGGCCTTCAGGCAGTCGACGGTGTGCCGCGCGTGCCAGAAGTCGGGGGTCGCGATGACGACCGCGTCGAGCTCCTTCTCCTTGTCGAGCATCTCCCGGTAGTCTTCGTACCCGTTCGTCTCGAACTTGAACTTCCGGAGGGTGTTCACGGCGCGCTTCTGGTTGTACTCCGTCCAGATGTCGCACACGGCCCGGAACCGCAGGCCGGGGATCCGGAGCATGGAGTCGAGCAGGACCTGGCCCTGGGCGCCGGCGCCGAGGAGGGCGACGTTGATCTCCTTGAGGTTGGCGGCGGCCTTCTTCGCCCCGCCTGCGCTCGCCTTCTGGACCTGCTCGTACTCGCGCTGCCGCCACCAGGCGTAGCCGAAGAGGCCGAGGGCGGGCACGGTGGTGAGGCCGAGCAGCAGGTCGCGCCGGTCGAGCCTCCTCCCCGGGGCCGCCGCCGGGGCCGGCTCCTTGCCCGTCTCGTCGTCCGAAGCCATGTCTCGACTCCTACTTCGCCGGGCGGCCGAAGACCTCGACCTCGACGTAGTGGTTCAGCTCGTTGGCGTTGTTGCCTCGGCTGTAGAGCCGCACGTAGCGGGCCTTCGACCCCTTGGCGTCCACGAGCTTGCCCTCCGCGGTCTCGACGTAGTTCATGTCCGCGCCCGCGCCGAGGCCCGAGGTATTGTCGTGGTCGTTGTCGAAGAGCGTGCGCACGTTCTTGGTGAAGCCGGCGTCGTCCGCCAGCCGCACGACGACGTCGAAGTAGACGCGGGGCGTCTTGTGGAAGTGCCAGAAGAGGATGGCGTAGACCTCCTGCGGGGCGCCGAGGTCGATCTGGACCCACTGTAGCCCGGGGCCGAGCTCGACGAAGCTGCCGTCGGCTCCCTTCTTGTCGCCGTCGGTGACCTGCTCGAGCTCGCCGATCACCGGCTCCGAGTCGCTGCTCGTCACCTTCTTGCCCTTCGCGACGTTCGTGACGCCGGCGGGAGCCAGGAAGGGATCGCGCGGACGGCCGAGGGGCTTCTGCAGGTTGGGCACGGAGAGGTTCTGCGGCGTGCCCTCGAACATCGGCTTCGGGAGCTGGATGGGAATCGGCACGAGTGCTCCGGTCCCGGCGGCGGGCGCGGCCGCCTGGGCGTGGAGGGTGCCGGAGACGAGGCCCAGGGAGAGAAGGACCGCGGTCGCGATGACACCGGACGAGAGCGGGAGAGGAAGTCGGGTCTTCTGTCGTTCCATGGGCGCGATTATTCCTCTTTTCCCCCGTCGCGACGAGAGCCGTCTGATCCAGGAGGGGCGGCTCCCCGGTGGCCGCCCGGCGAGGTCAGGCGGACGGCCCGCCGAGGTGGACGAGACGCGGCTCTCCTCCCTCCCGTTCGAGGGGCTCCCGGAGGAGCCAGGCCTCGAGCCCGGGGCCGTCTCGACAGAGGTCCGCCACCTCCGGCTCCGTGAGGACCATGAACGCAGTCGAGAGGCCGTCGGCCACCGCCGCTGGCGACGCCCCGGGGTCGGCCCCGAGGGGAACCGATGTCCAGGCCGCGCGCGCCGGCACCGGCCGACCGGTGCGCGGGTCCAGGATGTGGGCCCCCTTGCGCGTGCCCGAGGCGCTGAGCGCCCGGCGTCGGGCCGAGAGCCGGACGAGGACCCGGCCGCCCGCGGGCTCGCTCAAGGTGAGCGGCCACCCGTCCTGCCCGAGCGGAGCCTCGAGAGCCACCACGGAGCTGAAGCCGCCGTGGACGACGGCTCGGCCGACCTCCCACTCGCCGAGCAGCTCCGCCACTCGGTCGACGGCATAGCCCTTGCCGATACCGCCCAGGTCCAGCCGGACCCCACCTCTCCGCGCGTGCACCGTGAACGTCTCGCGGTCGAGCTCCAGGCTCTCGAGCCCCGACCCGATCGAGACGTCGAAGGCGCCGCCGGTCAGGTCGAAGAGATGCCGGGCGATCCCGAGGCACTCCATCGTCGTCGGGCTCACCCTCGCGGCCTCGCCCGAGCCGAGCCCGTTGACGCGGGAGACGTCGCTGTTCGCGATGAACCGGCTCATCTCCTGCTCCAGGCGGTCGACGAGGTCGAAGGCCGCCTGCGCCGCCTGCCGCGCGTAGGCCGCGTCGGAGTGGGCGCAGCGCACCTCGAACACCGTCGCCATCGCCTCGTGGGAGAAGCGCTGCCGCGCTCCCTCTGCCTCGCCGAAGCCGAAGTGGACCGGGGCCGGCTCCTCCGCCTTCACGGGCCCTCGTTCCGGGAAGGAGACTTCGCTCCCCGGTCGTCCTTGGGCGCGCCGGCCGCGCCTCTCGCCGCGGGGTCCGCCGTGTCGCGGCTCCCGAGCCGTCGGACGTCTTCCCACAGGCGGTGCGCCACGTAGCCCCGGATCTCCACCCGCGGCCGCAGCTCGACCGGCCGGTCGAAGAGGCTCACGTACAGCTCGCGCTCGCCCGGCGGCGGCACCTCGTAGAGCCTCCGCACGAGGGCAGGCTCCATGTCCGGGGTCAGGAGCACGACAGGCGCGGTCCGCGCCTGGTCGGAGACGCCGTTCCACCAGGCGACGTGGGAGAACGCGCGCAGGTACCAGGGAAGGGGCCACAGGTTCTCGCGGCTCACGACCTGGACCGGCAAAGACACACCGTCCGGGTGGGCGCGAGCCACCTCCCTGAGCCGTTCCACGATCGTGAAGACGTCCGTGCTGGTCTGGGCGTAGACATAGGGGTTTCGCGGGTCCGCGGCGAAGGCGAAGCTCGCCTGTCGAGCTTGCCAGGCGAGGTGAGCCGAGGCGGCGCCCAGGAGCGCGACGACCACGGTCCGAGCCGCCCCTCCCCCGCACGACCGCACCAGGAAGATCGCTCCGGCGCCTGCGAGCAGGATCATCCCGTGCAGGAACCCGAGAAGGCACCACGGCGTCTTGTAGGGGATGGCCGAGTAGAGGGCGAGGAGGAGCGCCGTATAGAAGCCCAGGAAGCGGACGACGCGCGGGTCCGCGCCGGAGGCGCACCTTCCGATCCAGCCCGAGACGCCCCCGACGAGCGCCAGCGCGAGGATGAGGCCCTCGGTCCAGAAGGGTGTCCCGCGGGAAGGAAAGTGCGCCAGGAGGCGCAGGTAGTAGTCCCAGGGATGGAAGTGCCAGGACGCGGCGCGTGCGCGGTCCAGATAGAGCCCGTAGGTGCGCACCGAGTCCGGGATCCCGCCGGGATGGGTGAAGAAGGAGGAGGAGAGGATCGCGGCCACCGCCACCGCAGCGAGCGCAGCCAGGGCCAGGTCTCGGCCGGCGACCTGGGCGCGGACGGGCGGAGCGCCCTCCCCGCGCCAGCGGTCGACGGCCAGGGTCAGGACGAGCGCCGCGACCAGCGAGCCCAGGGCGAGCACCGCCGTCTCCTTGGTGGCGTGCATGAGGCCCGCGCACGCGCCGGTCAGAAGTGCGGCCTTGGCGCGCGGGCGGTGCAGGTACCAGCCGGTCCCCAGAAGCGCGCCGAAGGTGAAGAAGACGAGCGCCGTCTCGTGGATGTAGTCGCGGCTGTAGAAGACCATCGCCGGTGAGACGGCCGCCAGGAGGGCGGCGGCGAGAGCCGCGGAGGGACCCAGGAAGGCTCCCGCCCCGAAATGAGCGGCGACGAGGGCCACGCCGAGCGCGGCCGGGACCGAGCGCAGCGTGACCTCGTCCACGTCCACGTACCGCCGGGCTCCCTGAAGCACGGCCGGGACGAGCGTCAGGTAGTAGAGCGTCGGCCCGTGGAACTCCGACGGGTCGTAGACGTAGCCCCCGCCCTCGAGGAGCGTCCCGAACTTGTCGGCGTGGACCGCCTCGTCGGCGTGCATCGGGCGCCGGGCGAGATCCGGGAAGCGCAAGGCCGCCGCCAGCAGGACGACGCCGAGCAGGAGCCCCTTGAAGCGCAGGATGGTCATGGGCGGCCGTGGGATGCCGGCAGAACCTCGCCCGCGAGTATAAGAGCGTGAAGCGGGTCTCGGCCTGCCACCAATGAGCGCTTGCCGCGGTCCATCAGGCCTCGGTCGTCAGCCCGCTGCTCGTGGTCGACGAGGACCTCGACGCGCGGAAGGGCGTCACGGCGAGGGTTGAGCAGCGCTTCGACGACGGCGGACGGCTCTTGGAGAAGGTCGAAACCCGCGTCAACGCCGCGGGGAAGGTGGTCGGTACCCGCACTCGATACAGCTCCGACGGGGCCGGCCAGCGCTCCGAGCGGGTCTCGCCCGTCGAGTGAGGCCCTCCCGGACGGTGATGAAGCGCGGCTTAGACGGACTGAACGTCCAGTGGGAGTGTCCACTCGCCGTCGGTGAGACGCCTGCGCAGGAGGGCCGTCGCTCACCAGGCCCGGCAGGCGTTCTCCCGGATCATCGGCTGTCCCGCCTTGCAGCCGAAGGCCTGCGCGAACTCGGGCATGTTGCCGACGCTGCCCTTCACGCGGAACTGCCCCGGCGAATGAGTGTCGGTCTGGGCGAGCTGACGGGCCGCCTCCTCGGTGACGTTCTGGCACCACACGTTGGCGAAGCCGAGGAAGAAGCGCTGCTCCGGCGTGAAGCCGTCGATCGACGGACGCGGCTGGCCGGCGAGCGCCTTCTGGAGCGCGAGGTAGGCGACCCGCAGGCCCCCGTTGTCGGCCGTGTTCTCGCCGAGCGTGAGCCGCCCGTTCAGGTGCACGTCGCCGTTCACCGCGTCCTTCACGCTCACGTAGCCCTCGTACTGCTGCGCGATGCAGCCGGTGCGCTCCTCGAAGGCCTTCCGATCGGCGTCCGTCCACCAGTTCGAGAAGTTGCCCTCGGGGTCGAACTTGCTGCCCTGGTCGTCGAAGCCGTGCGTGTACTCGTGGCCGATCACGACCCCGATCCCGCCGAAGTTCAGGGCGTCGTCGGCCTCGCGGTCGAAGAATGGCGGCCGCAGGATCCCGGCCGGGAACACGATCTCGTTGTTCGCCGCGTTGTAGTACGCGTTCACGGTGGGGGGCGTCATGCCCCAGAGCGTCCGGTCGGTCGGCCGGTCGATCCGCGCCTGCTCCCGCTTGACCTCGAAGACCCGCGCGCGCCGCGCGTCGCCGTAGTAGTCGTCCCTCCGGATCTCGACCGTCCGGTAGTCCTTCCACTGGTCCGGGTAGCCGACCTTGCCCTTGCCGAAGGCGTCGAGCTTGACGAGGGCCTTCTTCTTCGTCTCGGGGGTCATCCAGCCGAGAGTCTCGATGTCCTCTCGCATCGCCGCGGTGATCGCCTCGATCATCCGAGCCATGCGCGCCTTGCCGTCGGCTCCGAACGTCCGCTCCACGTAGAGCTGCCCGAGCGCGTCCCCGAGCGCCCGGTCGGTCGACTGGACGCAGCGCTTCCATCGGGGCTCGATCTCCTTCGCCCCCTGCAGGTAAGCGCGGTTGAACCGGAAGTCCTCCTCGACGAACGCCCGGCCCAGGAAGGGCGCGGCCGCCTCCACCAAGTGCCAGCGGAGGTAGGTCTTCCAGTCCTCGAGCGGCGTCGCTTCGACGAGGGCGCTCGTCTCGGCGAAGAACTTCCGGCTGCTCACGTTGAGGCGAGTGAACGCGGGGGCGCCGGTCGCGGGCAGGTACTCGCTCCACTCGAAGGCGGGGGCGAGAGCCGCCAGCTCCTCGACGCTCATCGGGTTGTCCCTGTTCTTGGGGTCGCGCATCTCCACCCGGGTCAGGTGGGCGCGGGCGAGCCCCGTCTCCACGCGGAGCACCGTCTCCGCGTCCCTCCTGGCATCGTGGGACGTCGCGCCGGCCATCTCCAGGAGCCGGGCCACGTGCTCCGTGTACCTCTCCCGCTTCTCCTTCGACTTGGCGTCGTCCTTCAGGTAGTCGTCCCGGTCGGGCAGGCCGAGGCCGCCCTGGCCGACGTTCGCCACCGTCCGCCGCGAGTCGTGCATGTCGGGCGCGGAGCCGAACCGGAAGACGGCGGGGAGGCCTTCCGCCTCGTGCTCGCCGAGCAGGCGGAAGAAGGCCTTCTTCGAGGAGATCGCGCCCACGCGCGCGAGCGCGGGCCGGATCGGCTCGAGGCCCTTCGCCTCGATCGCCGCCTCGTCCATGCAGGCTGCGTAGTAGTCCCCGACCTCGGCCTCGATCGGCGTGCGGCCCGGAGCCGGGTCCTTCGCCCGCTCGAGGACGAGGTGGAGCTCCTCGCGGTTCCTCTCGGCCAGCTCGTTGAAGCGTCCCCAGCGGGTCTGGTCGGGCGGGATCGGGTTCGCCCGCCGCCAGCCGCCGCAAGCGAAAGCGTAGAAGTCCACGCACGGATCGACCGAACGGTCGAGGCTGGAGACGCTGAAGCGGCCGTCCTGGGCGGCGGCCGCCCCGGCCAGGGCGAGGGTGGCGAGCGCGAGAAGGGCGAGAGGGTTCCTCATGCCCCTCTTCTAGCGCAGACGCGCCGCGCGCGCCAGAGGTGCACGCGGCCAGGTGACCTGCGTCGCCTCGAGCCGGCTACGGCGCGACCTTGACCCCGATCGACTGGGAGTAGGTGTTGGGCGGGTTGGCGGTGTCCTGGAAGGTGAACGCCACGGTGTCCAGGGACTCCTTGCCCCCGCTCGGAAGCGTGTAGTAGACGTCGAAGGTGACGTTCGCGGTGCCCTTGGCGTTGATCACGTTGGTGGGGGCCGTGGAGTTGAACTTGTAGTAGATCTGCTGGCCCCCGGAGGGCGAGATCACGATCCCTCCCGCGGACTGCTGGACGGTGCAGTTCTCGGCGGTGATGGTGAGGGCCATCCCGCCCGTCTCCTGGATCGTGACGGTGAAGTTCGTCCGGAACTGGTACTCGAACTGCGAGACGGTGTTGTCGGGGTT
>DATJYX010000147.1:0-11074 GCA_035577965.1 Vicinamibacteria bacterium
AGATGGCTGGGAAGCGCCGCGCAGACGGCCAGGCCGGTCAACAGGAGGAGGCCCGGGAATATCGTCCCCTCCGGCACGTTGTCGGCGAAGCCCGACCCGAGAGCGCGCATCCCAGGAACGTCGATTGTCGATCCCGGGGGCTGCGCCACGAGGGCCAGGCCGTCCGCCGCGTAGAAGCGGTAGTCGAAGTCGTAGTTCGACCGGCGGCCCGCCGCGGTCTCCGCCCGCTCGAGCTCGGCCCGCTTCCACAGAAAGGGAGCCATCAAGGCCGCGGTCAGGGCGAGGGCGGCGCCGATCTCGACCAGGATCCGCCGGGACAGGGGACGTCGTCTCGCGCCGGCGAGGCACATGGCGGCATAGACGATCGCGGACCCGATGAGGAAGTAGCTGGCGCACAGATAGCACAGGAACCACAGGAGGCCGAGCCTCACCCATCGAACGGCCGTGCGGCCGGTCGAGAAGAGGGCGGCTTCCTCCACGACGAGGGCCGTCGGGAAAGCGAAGTACACCGCGTGATGTCCGAGCAGTCGGATGGAGAGCGACGGGGCGGTCGCGAACGCCACCGCGGCCAGCATCCAGACGAGGCGGTCGGCGCTCACCAGCTTGCCGAGGCGACGCCCCGCCCACAGGTTGATGCCGGTGGCGGTGAGGAGCGAGAGGTTGTAGGCGGCTACGGGCGGCGCCACCAGGTTCCACAACCCGTTCACGACCATCGGGAGGTAGCCCTCGCCGAGACGCAGGTCGAAGCCGTAGGGCCACACCACATCGGGGATGAACGTGGGGAGGAGGTGCCCCGAGGAGATGAGCCGCCCGACTCTCCACCCCAGCCAGACGAAGTACCTGGCGTCGCCGAACCCCGTGACCTGATCACCGAGATGGTTCACCAGGGGCCAGGTCGTCGCGATGACGATCACGACGTAGCCGAGGAGCTCGGCCGGGGCGGCCCACCGGCGCCGCGGGGTGGATCGATCGACCCCCACGCCTTCGAACGCGGGCGCCGGGCGATCACCCTCGGGAGGCTGACCTCTCCTCGGGCGGAGGGCGATCGCGGCTCCGGTCACGGCACCGACGATGATCAACCAGGCGACGGCGGCTCCGGCGGCCGCGACCGCGAGACGAGGGTGCGCCGCGAAGAGATCGAGGTTGAAGTTCACCCACGAGGCGGCAGCGCCCACGACCACCAGCACGACGAGGGCCGTGCCGAGGGCGACCGGGAGCCCGAGGAGGGCCGCCGCGACCAGCAGGACGCGCGCCGCGACCCGCCTCGCCGGACGAGGAGACGAGGACGCCTCCTCGATCAGGCGCCTCAATGCGGGACCCGGCGCGCAGCCGACGTCGATCGGTCGGGTGACGACGGAGCCCGATGGTCGAGCGGCAGAATGGAGGCGCCGGACCACGAATCGCGCGCGCTCGCGCAAGGAGTTCATCGCGGCGGGAGGCTGGTGTCGGCGCGGTGTCGAGTCAAGGGGATGGCGCGTCACACAGAGTGTAGCGCGGGCCGCCGAGGCCCGCCATCCGGATGCGTCGAAGCGGCTCGCCGAGCCTCCTCCGCCCACGCGCCAGGGGCGACGCGAGGGCACAGACACCTGCGCGGTGCGTGATGTAGCCTCCGTGGGTGGCTCCAGTGCGTGGAGGGGAGGCCGGGGCGCCGGGCGATGCCCCTCCTGTGTCCGGGTGCCGGAGCGCCCGGGCCGCCGACGGAGTCGTGTTCCTTCTCTTCCTGGCCGTCCCGCTGGCTGCCTGCCCGTGGTTCTGGGACCAGTTCACCTCCGTCAAGTGGTACGTCCTGGAGGCGCTGACCGCCACTTGGTTCCTCGTCGAGCTGTGGGGGTGTGGAAGCGGGGGCTGGCCCGCGTTCGTGCGCCAGCGATGGCCCGCCTGCCTGTCCCTGGTCGTGCTCGTCGTCGGGAACAGCCTGCGCAGCGGCGCGGGCTGGGCCGCGCCGGCACTCCTCGATCGCCTCGCCTTCGTCCTCCTCGCCTTGGCCGGGTTCTGGTACTTCCGCCGGAACCGGGGATCGACTCGATGGATCCTCCGGGCGACCGGCGTGGCGACGGGCCTCGTCCTCGCGATCGGCCTCGCCCAGGTGCTCGGCCGGCAGCCTCTCTCCTTCCTCACCGCGGGTGACCATCGGTCGGCGACTTTCGGCAACGTCAACATGGCCGCCCAGTACCTGGGCTTCGCGGTCATCCTCTTGGTGACCGGCAGCCGAGGCGTGGCCGCGAGCCGGTCCTCCGCCGTCCTTCGCGAGGCGGTCGTGCTGCTGAGCTTCGTCTACCTCTATTTCCTCTCGTGCCGCTCGGTCTTCGTCGCCCTCGCCGTCGCCTCCGCTTCCCTGCTGCTTTCGGGTCGGCTCCGGCTCCGATCTCTCGTTCGGATGCTCGGCCTGGCGACGGTCGTCATCGCGCTCCTCCTGCGATACACCTCGGTTCCGGCGCCGGCCCGGGCCTCGACGCCGGGGCCGGGAGGGCGAGCGGCCACCGACAAGGCCACGAGCACCGCCATGCGGCTGGAGGTGTGGAAGGCCACGTTGGTCCTGATTCGCAACCACCCGTTCGGGGTGGGATCGGCGAACTTCGGCGACGCGTTCATCCCCTACCAGCTCGGATTGCCGTCAGTCGCCGGCGAGGCCGTTCTCTTCCGCACCCCTCACAACGAGTACCTTCGCGCGGTGGCCGAGGACGGCGTTCTCTTCGCGGTGCTCACCGGCGGGTTGCTGCTGTCGTTGATCCGGGACCTCGTCCGTGCGCCAGAGAGAGCGCAAGGAGGCTCGGAACGGAGGACTCTTCTCGTCGCGGGAGGCGCCTTCCTCGCCGTCGAGGCTTTCTTCCAGTTCCCCTTCGGGACGGCGGTCGGCAGCCTGGTGGCGGCGGCCCTGCTCGGCCTGGCCCTCGCGACCCTCGAAGCCCCCGACGCGGACGCGCGAGCCGTGAGTCGGAGCGCTCTCATCCGTTGGCGAGTCCTGGGAACCATCGCGGCGGTGGTCTCCCTCGCCCTCCTCGCGCGGGTGGCTACTTCCGAGTGGCTGTTCGTCAACCGCAACCGGGAGGTTCTGGCTCAGGACGCCGCTTGCCGGCTCGATCCCCGCAACCTGCCCGCGTGCGTCACCGGCGCCTGGCTGCGAGCGGGGGCCGGCGAGCGCCGCGAGGCGCGGGTGGGGCTCGTCCGCGTCCTCCAGCGGTCGCCCTACTACTACCCGGCGATCCTCATGCTGGGAGAGATCGCCGCCGCGGATGGCGATCGCCGTGGGGCCTGTCTGTACCTGTGGGTCTACGACCAGCTCTTCCGGGGCCGGGGCTCCGCCCACTCCCGGCTGGGCTCCCTGTGCGGCGGCACACCACCGATCAACGTGCCCGCCGGCATGCCGTATTACGGGACGATGCCCCTAGCCGAGAGGGACGTCGACTCGGCCAGACGTGAGCCATCCGCTACTGGAAGTAGCCCATGACGTCGAGAACGAAGTCCGTCTGGCCGGTCGATCCGGCAGGCATGTCGCACTGAACCGCCACCTGCCCGCCTGAGCCCAGGGGGAGGACGGCGTTGTTCGCTCGTACCTTGCCGGTGACGAAGTTGATTGCGCTCGCGGTGGGAGGCGAGATTCCCGCCGGGTAGACCCGAAGATCGCCGGAGTCGGTTTCATTCACGACCGTCAGGTTGCCGGCGACGGCGAGGGCCGTCGACGGGACCGCGCAGGTTCCGCTCACCGGGAAGGTGCGGGCCGTGTTGGCGGCGAGGGCCGGACCGCCTGAGGGACCGACCCGATTGCGGGTGTCGGCCACGCGGCAGGGGGTGAGGGTGAAGTAGCTGGCCCCCGCCGTCGAGCTCCCGGGTCGCTGGTAGAAGTGGAGGTCGCTGAGGAGCAGGGCCCCCGAGGCCTGCTGATCGAACACAAGATCGACCTGGGCGAGGTCCGCCAAGTTCACGCCGGTCAGGCTTGCCAGGGGAACGCGGACGGTGTGCTGCAGGACCTTGGGCACGGAAGCCTGCGCGCCGGGGGGGTAGAAGAGCGCGTCCGTGAGCGGTCCCAGGCTCAGGCTCTGGGTCCCCCCGGAGCCGTCGATGAAGCGCACGCTGAAGTTCTGGGCGGTCGCGAGGGGGTTTCGCCCATCGGCGAAGTTGACCGACACCCTGAACTGCAGGAAGTCGTACTGCGAGACGTCTCGGGACGGCCCGGCCGGGATCTGGTTGGTGTAGACGGCCCCGAGGGCGCTCCACCCCGTCCGCAGCTGGCTCAGGCCGCGGAGGCTGGAGAGCGAACTAGGGGTGGTGTGCGGCATGCGGGAGTTCGATTGACCGCTCAAGCAGAACTGGGGCTGGGGCGACGCGCCGCCGCACAGGTCGTGGGGCGAGAGGCCCGTCTGGCTCGTCGCGCCGCCCAGGAAGTTGGTGGTGAGGTCGGCCGTGGCGAGCAGACGGTTCAGGTCCCGACGCTGGGCGTCGCTGCCCTGATAGGCCGAGTGGAGGCTGAACGTCTGGACCGTCGGCGGCCGTCCCGCGGTGCCGTCGATGTAACCGAAGAAGCCCGACTCGCCGCCCACCCCGGTTCGGAAGAATGTAGCCAGGTAGGCCAACGCCACCGTCCGCTGATCGGCGGGGGCCAGCCGCCCGTTGCCGGCGCCGGTGCCGCACCACGGGTCTGCGGTGGAGGTCCAGTCGTCGGCGGCGCCGGGGCCCAGGCCGGGGGTCCAGGTGGTGTTGAAGAAGTTGTGGTCGGCCCCCATGACCGTGACGTAGCTCTGGTAGCCGCCGCTGCTCATGAGGTATCGCGCGTCGTCGTAGTAGTGGACACCCTGCAGGTCGCTCACGTCACCGTCGCAGTAAGGCAGGATCAGGGCCACGGCGACGTTCTGGTTCACCTGCCAGCGGCTGAAGTTCGTGGGCGCGATGGGCACGATCACCTTCAGCGGGAACGGCGATGCCTTGGCGGCGTTGTAGCTGAAATGCCGCATCACCCCTTCGCCGCCGCGCGAGTGGCCCATCGTACCCACGCGAGTCAGATCCACGTGCCCCACGAACAGGGTGCCGAAGGGCGCCGCCCCTACGGTGTTGAGCGTGCGCCAGAACTCCAGGTGGCGGTCGATCAGCTCGGCCCGGGCCCCCGCGCCGAGATCGGACACGCTGTTGTCCCGCGCGTTGATGCCGTTGGCGCTGACCGAAACCACGATGTAGCCCTGGCTTGCCAGCTGCTGTCCCGAGTAGTCGTAGCCACGGTAGCTCAGGATGGGCAGCCGGCCGCTCGTGCACGGCCATTCGAGCGTGGACGTCCCGCACGTCTGGTGTCGGCCGTGCAGGTAGAGGACCAGGGGATACGGTCCGTTCGCGAGGTCGGTCGGATAGAAGACGACCGCCGTGAACTCGACAGGGGCGGGGAACCCGACCGGGGTGAAGACAGTGTCGCCCTGGGTGTACTCCTCGGTCGTGACGTCGTGGGTGCCGGTGGCGGCGGGGTCGCCCTGGCCGAAGGCCGGGCCCGCGAGCAGGGTCAGGACGAAGGTCAGCGCGAACCCGTGGCCGCGACTCAGGACCGTCTTTTCTCTCCGCATCAGCGCGACTCCCGCAGCCGCAAGCGCCACGAGGCGTAGTGGATGGCCTCATCGGAATCGGCGAAGATCGCGTCCGGGCCCAGGAGCCGTTCGTCCTCGGCGCTGGACACGATCTGGATGCTGCGGTAGGTGACGCCCAGCGCTGCGCCCTCGTGAATGAGTGAGGCGTCGAAGCACACCGCGTCCGCGCTCCGCAGATCCGGCGCCTCCTGGAGGAACCCGCACCAGCGCCCGTCGATCACCAGCGAGAAGGCCTGGTCCCGCACCGCCAGGGGCCTCGCGAAGCGCACGGTCACGTGCCAGCCTTCGGCAACGTCCACAGCCTTGCCCTGGATCAAGACTCGGTGCGCCTCCGGCAACGCGACGTGCCGGATCCGATACCCTGCGATACCCAGGACCGTCTCCGGCGGGTCTACCCTGGCCTGTGCCACCACCGTGCCAGGCAACTCCTTTACATCGGCGAGGTGCTGGACGCGGGGCGGGCCCTGGGCCAGCAGGGGCGAGCCGACCGCCCCGAGCAGCGCCAGGGCGAGAGCCACACACAAGGCCAGTTGCTCTCGAGGGCACGGGGATCCGCTCATCGTGCGCGCAACGACAGCACTACCTTGCCAGGGCCATGGCATCGGCTACCTCCTCGGATCCCGCTGCCGGGTCGCGGGAATCAGTCTACACCCTCGTATCTATCAGCCCGCTCACCGGTTCCGGGCGCGCCTTGCGACGCGTCCTGAAGGCAACGCTCGACGGAAAGGATTAAGGCGGACCTCTTCGAGTCTAGAAAGGCGGCTGGTCCCGAGACGGGTACGAGGCGTAGGGCGGGAAGAACGGCAGCGGGGCCGGGTTGGAGGCCTGGAATGGGAAGGCCGGCGGAGCGACCTCGCCCGGCAGCGAGCCCGGCGCCGAGGCGGACCCGGCATAGGGAATGGTGAGCGGCGGCACCTCACCGCTGGCCCCGGGAGTGGGAGATTGCCCCGTCTCTGCTGGTTCGGGCGAATCGCCCTGGTCGTCTCCAGCCAGCGGCGCCTCGGGCTCGGGCGTCTCCGTGGCGGGCGGGCGGAACGACGGCGCCAGGGAGCGCCCTTGCGACGGCGCGCCGGACGGATCCGGGGGCGTGCTGCCGGAGACGATCAGCAGCTCCACGCGTTGCCCGCTGGCGTCGGACTGGTACGCGTAGTTGACCCCCAGCCCCTCGAAGAGCCGGCTCAGAGCCTCCACCTCCGGAAGCTCCTCGATGTTCGCCGTGATCAGGTGGGAGGGCCGCGGTCCTTCGTAGACCACCCTGAGCCCGGTCTGGCGCGAGAGGCTCTGCAGGACATCGGTCAACGGAACCCCCCGTGCCCGCAGGGTGAGCAGGCCGTTCTTGGCCTGGATGTCGAGGTCGGCGAACCCGCTCGGCGGCCCGGAGACGATGAGCAGCGGCACGACCATCCACCAACGCACCCCGCGGAACGAGACACGAGGCCGTCTCCCGCGTCCGTTCACCACCCGGTCAGTATAGTCTAGGCAAGCTCGTGATCGACCGCCCTCTGCCCTTCCGAGTCCACCTCGTCGCCGTGCTCCTCGCGGGCCTGAGCGGCGCCCTGCTGGCGGCGTACCTCCTGGCCGTGACTCTGAGGCTGGACCTGTCGCGCGAGCGGCTTCCGGCGCTGATGGGTCTCCTCTGCTGGACGCTGCTCGTCACGGTCGTCCCCCGACACGCGTCCTACTCAGCCTTCCTGGCCCTTCCCCTCTTCGGAAACCACCCCGGAGGGGCGCTCATGGAGCTGTTGAACCTCATGCTGGCCGCCACCACCTTCGGCCTCGTCCTGCGGGCATGGCGAGGCCGACGGGTGCCGCCAGGCGGATCGCTGTGGACCGCCGCTGTTCTGGTGCTCCTCTCGGCGGCGCTCGCCCTCTTGAGGAGCTTGCCGGAGGCGATCGTACGCGCCGCCCAGATCGACTCCGTGCCTTCGTTCGTCACGCAGGCTCTGACCGCAGCGGAGACCGTGCCCCTGTACTCGGTCGCGAGCTTCGTCGGCCTCCTGGTCGTCGTGACCTGGGCCTACGCGCTCTCCTGGGCGGGGCCGGACCTCGACTTCGCCCGCAACGCGTTGCGCTACCTGGCCCTCGGCCTGTTCGCTTCCATGGCGGTGGGGATCCTGGGTTTCCATGGGCGGATCGACATCCAGGCCGGCCTTCTCTCGCGGATCGATCCGAATGGCGCCTTCCTGGAGGGCTTCCAGTCCCTCTTCTGGAACCCGGGCTGGTTCGCTCTCTACTTCACGATGGCGTTCGCGCTCGTCCTCGGCCTCCTGTGGCTCGAGCACGGGCGGCTGCGCGCAGGCGTGGCTCTCGGCCTCGTCGTGTCTTACGGCTACTTCCTGGCCAACCGGCAGCGGGGAGGCTTCCTGGCGCTTCACGCCGTGCTCCTCGCCGCGCTGGTGGTGGCACCGCTCCCGCAGTGGTCGCGGCGGGCGAGACTCCTCGCCGTGGCTCTCCTGGCCGGGACTGCGCTCGCCGCCACGGCAGCCGTCGTCGAGGGCAGTCGTTGGTTCCTCGCGCTGCAGCGCCTCCTCGGATCGACAGGGGACGTCCACCGGTGGACCCTTTGGAAGGTGGCCCTGCAGATGTGGCGGTCGTCCCCGCTGTTCGGCGTCGGCGAGGGAGCATTCGGGTGGCGGTATCGCGACTTCCTCTCCGAGGAGTCGGCGCGCGACATCGGCGTCTTCATCGGCGACGCCCACAACACGTGGCTCCAGCTCCTCGCCACGCGCGGCGTCCTCGGGCTCGCGACCTTCCTCGTCCTGCTGGTGACGCTCGGGAGAGCCGCGGTGGTCGCCGCGCGGTCCCGGGGCCCGGAACGAGGAGTCGGACTCGGACTCGTGTTTGCGCTCGTCGCCTTCGTCGTCTACGCGAACGTCCAGTGGATGTTCTACCTGCAGTCGGTCCAGGCGCTCTTCTTTATGATGGTCGTCCTGGCCTCGGCGGTGGCGCCCCGCGACGGCGCCGGCACCCCGATCAGCCGGTCGCTCCGGAGCCTGCTCGGGATCGCGGCGGTCGCGGTGGTGGCTCTGCAGGTCGTCGGCAGCCGGCCGCACTACGTGCGGGCTGCCGCGGACGTGGCCCGTCAGCCACGTGGCTTCTACGGGCCGGCCCGTTGGCCTCGGGGCGGGGAGCTGTTTCGGTGGAGCTCGAAGAAGGGCACGCTCTGGCTGTATCCGTCTGGGCCTGTGATGACCCTGCAAGTCCTGACGACCGATCCACGGGCCGCGGCTCGCCCGGTGACGGTGACCGTCAGCGTCGAAGGCCGGCTGCTCGACCGATTCGACCTTCGCCGGGGATCGACGCTGCGCTCGGTGTTCCTGCCGGAGTCCTATCGCTATCGCCCGCCGCCGTCGCCGCCGGTGTTCGGGGAGCTCCTCCCCGGGCGCGCCGCCCTGCCCCTCACGGTCGAGGTGAGTCGCCTCTGGACGCCCTCCCTGATGGGCTCGCTGGACGGACGGTTCTTCGGCGTCGCGGTCTTCGCTCCGACCTTTCGTGCCGCGCACTCGGATGAGGAGCTTGGCGTCATCCGTTCCCTCGACGGGACCGAGCCCGGAGTGCGCTGGGCCGGACCTCGGTACTCGGCCTCGGTCGACGTGCCGTCTCCGTCGAGCGGGCTGGCGGTGCCGCTGCGGCCGGGGGTGTGGGACGGGACGCCGGTGAGCGTGGAGGCCTTCTGGGACGAACGCCGGGTCGGCTCGTACGTGCTCGGGGACGACCGCTGGCGCGAGGTCCGGATCGCTCTTCCCACGTCGGCCTCGCATGGCGTTCTCACCCTCCAAGCCGATCGTGCCTGGCCGACGGCGATGACTTCGGCCGTCGACCGACCGTACGCGGCGCTCCGGATCGGGCCCTGGCGGTGAAGAGCCCAGCCCGGGCGTAGACTCCTCCGCATGCCGCAGGCGACGGCCGGCCTGACGTCGGTCATCACCGTCAACTTCAACGCGGGCGGGCACCTCGTGGCGGGGGCGCGGGCGGTGCTGGCCTCCGGATCGGCGGTCGAGCTCCTCGTGGTCGACAACGGCTCGACCGACGGCAGCGTCGAGGCCCTGCGGACCGCGGCCGTGGGAGAGACGCGCCTCCGCATCCTCGAGAACGGCGCGAACGTGGGCTTCGCGAAGGCGAACAACCGGGCGCTCGCCGAGGCACGGGGCGAGTGGCTCCTCTTCCTGAACCCCGACTGCGAGATCCGGACCGACACGATCGCGCGCATGCAAGGAGCCCTCAGGGCCCGCCCTGACGCGGGCATGGCAGGATGCCTGATCCTGAACCCCGACGGGACGGAGCAGGCCGGTTGCCGGAGGGAGGCGCCGACGCCCGGCAAGGCTCTCGTTCGCGCGCTGAGGCTCGGCCGGCTCATTCGCGGTCTGGGCCTCGAATGCTGGTCCACCCGTGACTTCGTTCGCGCCGGCGACCCTCTTCCGTCGGGTCCGGTCGAGGTCGACGCGATCTCGGGGGCGTTCATGTTCGTCCGACGGGACGCTCTGGAGGCAGTCGGGCCCCTCGACGAGGGCTACTTCCTCCACTGCGAGGACCTCGACTGGTGCGAGCGGTTCCGCCGGCGGGGCTACGCGGTCCTGTTCGTCCCGGACGTCACGGTCGTCCACGACAAGGGGACGAGCAGCCGGGGCCGGCCGGTGCGGGTGCTCTGGCACATGCACCAGGGCATGCTCCGCTACTACCGGAAGTTCTTGCGCGACCAGTACCCGGCACCTCTCTTCTGGCTCGTGCTCCTCGGCGTGTGGCTGCGGTTCGCGGCGCTGGCGACGGTCGCACTGGCGAGGCGGGGGCTCGACCGTGTCACCGGCCGCTGACTCGGGCCGCCCGAGCCCGACGCGAAGCTCCGGTGACCCGCCGTTCGAGCGTTCGGTCATCGTCACGGGAGCACGCGGGCTCGTCGGCCACTACCTCCTGCCCCGACTCGTGGAGGCGGGCTTTGAGGTCCAGGCGATCAGCCGCCGGCCGGGGCCACCGTCCGGTGCTGAGTCACCTCCGGCGGTTCGCTGGGTCTCGATGGCGCTCGAGCGGCCGGTGCTGCTCGAGGCGGCGCCCTGCCTCGTCCACACCGCGCCGATCTGGCTGCTGCCACGCCTGCTCGACGTCGTCGCCGCCAACGGGTTGAGGCGGCTCGTTGCCGTGAGCTCGACGAGCCGCTTCACGAAGCAGGGCTCGGGTAGCGCGCGAGAGCGCGAGACGGCCCGGCGGCTCGCCGAGGCGGAGGCCGTGGTGGACGTCACCTGTCGGGAGCGCGGGATCCGCTGGACGATTCTCCGCCCGACCCTGATCTACGGCGGCGGGCGCGACCACAACGTCAGCGACATCGCACGCTTCATCGCACGCTTCGGTTTCTTCCCGATCGCCGGCCGCGGGACCGGCCGCCGCCAGCCCGTTCACGGCGACGATCTCGCCGCTGCCTGCCTGGCCGTGGTCGACAACCCCGCGACCTTCGACCGTGCCTACGACACGCCCGGCGGCGAGACGCTCAGCTACGCCGAGATGGTGGCTCGCATCGC
>DATJYX010000148.1:0-20927 GCA_035577965.1 Vicinamibacteria bacterium
GTTGTCTGCCGCCTCGACCTTCTTGGCGCGCTCCTCGTATTCTTGCTGCTGGCGCTGCGCCTCGGCCATCTGGTCCTGGGTGTACAGCCTATTCTCCTTGATGGCCTTCTCCAGCTTGTCCACGTTCTCCTTGAGCTGGGCGACGCTGCGGCCGGCGGCGGCCGCCTTCTCCATCGCCGCCCGGGTCTCGGGGACCTGCCGCTTGAAGAAGTAGCACCAGGCGATGCCGAGGTAGGCGTCGGGCGAGGCGTCCTTGGGGTCGATCTTCATCGCCTGCTCGTAGGCGGCGATCGCCTTGTCCCACTCCTTCGTGTACTGGTACGCCCAGCCGAGGCCGAGCGCGGCCTGCTCCTGCTTGGGGTCGAGCTCGAGCGCCTTCTTGTAGGCGGCGATCGACTCGGCGGGCTTGTTCATGTTGCGGTAGACCCAGCCGAGGTTGACCCAGCCGACGGCGTCCTTGTAGCCGGGGGTGCCCGTCAACTTCTGCAGCACGGCGAGGCCCTTCTCGAGGTCGCCGGCCTGGCCGAGGATGAGGCCGTAGGTCGTCTGGTAGTTCAGGTTCATGGGTGCGAGCTGGACGGCCTTCCCGTACGCGTCGGCGGCGTCGTCGTAGCGGCGCACGGCGTGGTACGAGCGCCCGAGGAGCGCCCAGCCGTCGGCGTTGCCGGGCAGGCCCTTCATGGCCCTCTCCAGGAAGCCGAGGCCCTCGGCGAAGTCGCCCTTGCGGACCGACATCTCGCCGATGAGCAGCTGGATGTCCGGGCTCGTCGGCATGTCGGCGGCAGCCTTCTTGGCCTCGGCCAGGGCGGCGTCCCGGTTGCCGCGGTTGAGCTCGGCCTGGATGAGGGCGAGCCGGGCGGGGGCGAAGCCGCCGTCGTTCTGGAGCGCGCGGCGGTAGGCGCCGGCGGCCTGCTCGAGCTGGCCGTTCGCCTCGAAGACCTTCCCGACGACGAGCTGGACGATCGGGCTCTTGGGATCGAGGAAGGCGCCCTGCTGGGCCTGGGCGATCGCGTCGCTCCAGTTCTTCGGGTTCTCGGCCGCGATGGCGCCGCCGAGGGCCGCGAAGGCCTCGCCGAACTTGTCGTCGAGCTCGGTGGCCTTCCGCGCCGCCGCGACGGCCTCCGTCGACTTGGTGTTCACGAGCAGGGCGCGCGAGAGGCGCGACCAGGCCAGGGCCGACTTGGGGTCGAGCTCGACGGCCTTCCTGAGGGCGGTCTCCGCCTCCGCGTTGCGGCCGACCGCGTTGAGCGCCTCACCCCGCGCGACGAACGCGATCGCGCTCGAGGGTCCGGCCGCGACCGCCTTGTCGGCGGCGGCGAGCCCCCCCGGCCCGTCTTCGCATCGCACGAGCGCCCTCGCCTCGGCGGCCAGGGCGGCGGGTGTCGCCCCGGCGGCCACGGCCTGCCTGGCGATCGCGAGGGCGTCCTTGCCGGTCCCGTAGCGGAGGGTGAACTGCGAGACCGCGGCCAGCACGTCCGCGCTTGCGCCCGACTTGGCCTGGTTGTAGGCGGCCTCGGCCGCCTCGAGGTTGCCGATTCGCTCCTGTAGCCGGGCGAGCGCCAGCTGACCCTCCGGCCCCGCCTCGGTGGCCGCCTTCGTGAGCGTCTTCACGGCGTCGTCGGGCTTGCCCTTCTGGAGCTGCTCGTAGGCCTTGGCGATGGCCTGGTCCAGCTTGGACTGGGCCGCGGCGGGGGCGCCGCAGAGCGGAAGCACGGCGAGGGCGGCGAGGACTCTCTTCATGGCGAAAGCTCCGTCGGTAGGTGTCGATCGGTCGTTCGTTCAGCGGAGCGGGATTATACCCCCCGGTCCGGCGTCGGCCCCGGTCTGCGGTCGCGCATCCCGGGTCTGCGACCTGTGCTATGGTACCTCCAACGTCCCGCCTCCGGCGCAAGAGGCCGCTGCCATGGAGCCCCCCGCGAACTGCCAGTCCTGCCGCCAGGCTGTCACGCCGAGCCGCCTCGAGTACCGGCGGGGCGACGGCGTCGTGCAGCACCAGGGGCTCCTGCAGTGCGACATCTGCGAACGCTACGCCTGCGCCGACTGCCTGCGGGTCTACGACATCTACTCCGGCTACGACTTCCTCTGCCACGCGTGCGCCACCGAGCTCGACGCAGCCCGGCTCAAGAGTGGGCACTGAGCGGCCGGCGACTCCCCGCGAAAAAAAGGCCACCCGCGTCCGGCACGCCGGAAAGATTGTGGCCTTGAGACGACGCCGCCCCATCCGCCGCTGGGTCTCTCCTGCGGATCAAGCCCACTATTATCAGCTGGTTGCGACCATGACGTCAGGTTTCGGTCTGCTCGGTATGAGCCTTGCATAGAGTAGGGGGCAGAGTTCCATGCGCTTTCCTGATGGCTCATCCAACCTATACATAAACCCCGTCTAGAAACCCTACCCCCCCAACGAGGGGATCATCCTCCTGATCGTGCCCGGGGCGCCTCTGAGGCGCCCCGGGCGTTTTTGGGGGACGCGCGCCGCGGCGCCCGCCCGACCTTCCGAAGCGTCACGTCTCGTCCCGGCGCGTGGTGAGAGCCGTCTCCGGCCGGATGAAGCTGTGCTCGCCGGACGTCCGATGGATCGCCTCCACCGCGTCCACCCCCACCTGGGCCGCGGCGAGGAGCGACTCTCCGACGGCGTCCGTGCGCGAGACGGTGCTGTTGTCGCAGCAGAGAGCGACTGGGACTCCCGCCTCGAGAAACGCGAGGAGGGGATGGGGGGCGCCCCGCTTCACGGCCCCGGTGTGGTAGTTGCTCGACAGGCAGACCTCGACCGTGACCCGGTCCCTGGCGAGCCGCTTCACGAGCGTCGGGTCCTTCGCCGCCGCGCAGCCGTGGCCGATGCGGTCGACCCCGAGCTCGTCGACCGCCTGCCAGACGTAGTCCGCCGGCGCGTCCTCGCCGGCGTGCGCGGTCAGGCCCAGCCGCCCCAGACGGGCCACCTCGTAGGCGCTGCGGAAGAGCCGCGGCGGGTTTCCCCGCTCCGGCCCCGCGATGTCGAAACCCACGACGCCCGTCCGCTCGTGGAGGTGCTGCGCCTCGGCGAGCGCCTGCCGGGCCAGGATCTTCGCGATGTGGGGCCCGTGCTGGCGCATCGTGATGACGATGAGGCCCAGCTTCATCCGGGGGTGCTTGCGCTGCGCGTGGTTCATTCCGGAGAGGGCGGCTCGGATCGATTGGCGAGGGGTGAGGCCGGCGTACGTATGGATGAGGGGAGCGTAGCGCAGCTCAAGGGTGACGACGCCGGCCGCCCCGGCGGCCAGGCAGATCGACTCCACGACCTTGGAGATGTTCTCGTAGAACTGTGTCACCCAGAGGGGGTAGTGCATCTTGTCCAGGTAGGCGAGGAGCGAGCCCTCCTCGCCTTCCTGGATCTCCAGGAAACGCCGCATCTCGGGGAGCGAGTCCGCCGGATGAAGACGGTAGTGCCGCATCAACTCCCACGTCACCTCGGCGGGGATCGACCCGTCCACGTGCTGGTGCAGCTCGACCTTGGGGAGCGCGCGGAGCCGCTCTTCGACCTCCGCCGAGACCGGGTGTCTTTCGGGCGAGAAGGGCGAGGCCATGTCGCGGGCACGTTAGCACGGGCCCCGCGGGCGCTGCCAGGGACGGGGACTTTCCCGAAGACCCCAAAGATGGCAGCATTGGGGCCTTCAAGCGTCCGCCGTGAGCGACCCCCTCCCCCCCGCCTTCGACGCCTGGTTCGAAGCCCGCTGCCCGGCGATCCCCCTCCGCGGGGCCCGCGCCGTCCTCGAGCTCGCCGCCGACGGCGCGACGGTCCCCTTCATCACCCGCTACCGGAAGGATCGCACGGGGAACCTCGACGAGGTGGCCGTTCGAAGCGTTCTCGAGGCCGGGGAGCTCTTCGACAAGATCCTGTCCCGCCAGGCCATCATCGTGGAGTCGATCGTCCGCCACGCCACTCTCACCCCGGAGCTGCGCGAGCGGGTCCTCTCCACCTTCGACCTCGACGTCCTCGAGGACCTCTACCATCCCTACCGCCAGCAGAAGAAGAACCGGGCCCTCGCCGCTCGCGAGGCGGGGCTCGAGCCGCTCGCGGACTGGATCTGGAACTGCGGCCACGGCACCGAGACGCCCCAGGAGGGGCAGACCCTCGAGCTCTGGGCCTTCACGTTCCGCAACGAGGAGAAGGGGGTTCCCGACGCGAAGTCCGCCATCGAGGGGGCCCGCGACGTCCTCGTCGAGCGGCTGGCCGGGACGCCCGAGCTGCGCGCGCTCGTCCGCCGCGCCTACTTCGACCGGGGCTGGCTGCGCGCGACGAAGGCCGACAAGGCGAAGCCCCACTCCAAGTTCGAGGCGTACTTCGCCTTCCAGGAGAAGGTGTCCTCGCTCCGCGAGCCGGCGAGCTCGCACCGCTACCTCGCCGTCCGGCGCGGCCAGGCGGAGGACGAGCTCCAGGTCAGCGTCGGGGGGCCGCCCGACGACCCCGAGTTCGAGCCGGGGCTCGTGGCCGAGTTCGAGCGCGCGGCGTGCACCGTGCCCGACTCCCCGGGGGCCGAGGTCCTCCGGCACGCGGGGCGGATCGCCTTCAAGAACAACGTCCGCACCTCGGTCGAGAACGAGGTGCACCGCGTGCTCAAGGAGGCGGCGGACGCGGCCGCGTCCCACGTGTTCGCGGAGAACGTGCGGCGGAGGCTCCTCGACGCGCCGCTCGGGCCGAAGCCGGTGCTCGGCGTCGACCCCGGCATCCGGACCGGCTGCAAGCTGGCCGCAGTCGACGGGAGGGGGAGGTTCGTGGCCGCCGAGGTCGTCCACATCGAGAGCGAGGAGCAGGCGGCCGGGGCCCGAGAGACCATGGTGCGCTTCGCCCGCGAGCACGGCCCGGCCGCGGTCGCGGTCGGGAACGGCACGGGAGGCCGGCAGGCCGAGGTCTTCGTGCGCGCCGCCCTCCGCGAGGCCCAGGTCCCGGCCCCCGTCGTGCTCGTGAGCGAGGCGGGGGCGAGCGTCTACAGCACGAGCGACACCGGGCGGGCGGAGTTCCCCGACCTCGACGCCACTGTCCGGGGGGCGATCTCGATCGCCCGGCGGCTCCAGGACCCCCTGGCCGAGCTCATCAAGATCGAGCCGCGCAGCATCGGGGTGGGCCAGTACCAGCACGACGTGGCCCACGCCACGCTGCAGCGGTCGCTCGAGGCGGTCGTCGAGGACTGCGTGAACGGGGTGGGCGTGAACCTCAACACCGCCTCCCGCCACCTGCTCGCCCGGGTGGCCGGGATCGGGCCGGCCCTCGCGGCGGCGATCGTCGAGCACCGGGAGGCGAAGGGCCTCTTCCGCTGCCGCCGAGAGCTGCTCGACGTGCCCCGGCTGGGGCCGAAGGCCTTCGAGCAGGCGGCGGGCTTCCTGCGGGTGCCGGGCGGCGAGCATCCGCTCGACGACACCGCGGTGCACCCCGAGCGATACGCCGCCCTCGAAGCCCTCGCGGCGCGGTTGGGGAAGGGTGTCGCCGAGCTGAAGGGCCCGGGGGCGGCCCTCGTCCGCGAAGCGGAGTCACTCAAGGAGGAGATGGGCGACTTCACGTGGGCCGACGTCGTGGCCGAGCTCGAGAAGCCCGGCCGGGACCCGCGGGAGACCTTCGTCCCGTTCAGCTTCCGCGACGACGTCCAGAAGCTCGAGGACCTGAAGCCGGGCCTCGTCTGTCCGGGAATCGTGAGCAACGTGACGAGCTTCGGCGCTTTCGTCGACATCGGCGTCCACCACGACGGACTCGTGCACGTCTCCCAGCTCGCCGCCCGGGCGGGCAAGGACGGGAAGGCCACGCCCCAGCCGGGGGACCGGGTGCAGGTCCGCGTGCTCAAGGTGGACCTCGAGAAGAAGCAGGTCTCGCTCACGATGCGGCCGCCGCCGCCCGAGCGCCGGCCGAAGCCGGCGCGCCCCGCGAGGAAGGCCGTTCCGGCAGCACCTGCCGGCGACGGGCGGGCGGAGGCCGGCGCCCGGCCGGCGCGCCGCGAGAAGCCGGCTCGAGCCGGGGGTGAGCGGGAAACCCCGCGTCGGCCCGCGCCCCGACCTCCCGAGGGACGACGTCCCGAGCGGCCGCCGCGTCCCGCTCGTGCTCCCGATGCCCGCGACCCGGTCGCTGCTCCCGAGGCGAGAAGGCCCGAGCCGCGCCGGCAGATCTTCAACAACCCGTTCGCGGTCCTCGCCGGGCTCAAAGGCCTTCCGAAGCGCGACAAGAGCTGAAGGGGAGGGGAGCCCCGGACGCCCTCTCCGCGGCGATGCATGAGGCGTTTGCATGCCCCGCCGTGGCAGGGTTGATGCTTCAATGGCGAAGGGGCGGTTCGCGCCCGCAAGGCTTTCGTTGGAGGCGTGACATGCCGATACCGGCACTCGACATCGAAGCACACAAATCGGTATCGCCGCTGAACGGCAGGAAGAACGGGACCCCGGTTCCGACACTGTGGACCGAGCGCTTTGCCCAGCGCACCCAGCGCATGACGAGCTCGATGATCCGCGAGCTTCTCAAGCTCACCGAGAAGCCCGACGTCATCTCGTTCGCGGGTGGCCTGCCGGCGCCGGAGGTGTTTCCCTACGCCGAGGTCCAGGCCGCCACGGAGAAGGTCCTCCGCGAGCAAGGGAAGGTGGCGCTCCAGTACGCGGCGACGGAGGGCTATCTGCCGCTGCGCGAGCTCCTCGTCCGGCACATGGCGCGCTACGGCATCCGGGTGAGGCCGGGGAACGTGATGATCACGTCCGGCTCGCAGCAGGGCCTCGACCTCATCGGCCGGTTGTTCGTGAACCCCGGCGACCGCATCCTCACCGAGTCCCCCACGTACCTCGGAGCGCTCCAGGCGTGGAGCGCCTACCAGGCCGACTACCTCACGGTGCCGGTGGACGACGACGGCCTCGACGTGGCCCGTCTCGAGGCGCAGCTGCGCGGCGGACCCAAGTTCCTCTACATCCTCCCGAACTTCCAGAACCCGGCCGGGGTGACCCTGAGCCTCGAGAGGCGCCGGCACCTCGTCGAGCTCGCGAACCACTACGGGGCGCCGATCGTCGAGGACGACCCCTACGGCCAGCTGCGCTACGAGGGCGAGCACCTGCCTCCGATCGTCCAGATCGACGCCGAGCTCCACGGCTGCGCGAAGGGGGAGGCCGACTTCACGGGCGACGTGCTCTACCTCTCGACCCTCAGCAAGACGCTCGCCCCCGGCCTCCGCGTCGCCTGGGTGGTGGCGCCGGAGTCGGTCATCTCGCGCCTCGTGCAGATGAAGCAGGGGGCGGACCTCCACAGCAGCCCCTTCTGCCAGATGGTGGCCTACGAGGTGGCGAGGGACGGCTTCCTGGACCGCCACGTGAAGCGCATCCGGGCGCTCTACGGCGAGCGGAGGAACGCCATGCTCGCCGCCCTCGAGCGGCACTTCCCGGAGGAAGCGCGGTGGACGAAGCCGCAGGGCGGCCTCTTCCTCTGGATCACGCTCCCCGAGGGCTTCGACTCGACGGCGCTCCTCCGCGAGGCGCTGGAGAGGGAGAAGGTCGCCTTCGTGCCCGGCGCGGCCTTCTTCCCCCGGGGAGGCGGCGAGCGGACGTGCCGGCTGAACTTCTCCTACGCCTCGCCGGACGCGATCGACGAGGGCATCCGCCGGCTGGGGAGCGTCGTCAAGGCCCGGCTCGTCTCTCGCGGCTGATCGGCGGCCCCAAAAAGCAAAACGCCCGGAGCCTCGCGGCCCCGGGCGCCTCTCGGTTCAGTGGCTCGAAAGAGTCCCCTAGCCGATCTTCACGACGTTCGCGGCGCGCGGCCCCTTGGGGCTGTCGACGACCTCGAACCGCACGCGGTCACCCTCGTTGAGGGTCCGGAACCCCTCGGCCTTGATCTCGCTGTGGTGGACGAACACGTCCGGACCACCCTCGCGGGAGAGGAACCCGAAGCCCTTGGACTCGTTGAACCACTTCACCGTACCTTCGACCATGAACGATAGGCCTCCCTAGCCTCGCCTGACGACAGCTACGTGCGCGCCCTCACCGTAGCCGCCCACCGTGGGCGGGTACGGAGCCGGGCGCCAGAGCGACGGTCGCCAGAGCGCCGACACGCTAGCAAAACTCCTTTTGGCCCGTCAAGACGCTCGTGACCGCGCACCCCTCACGACCAGCCGAGCCTGTCGCCGGCCGGCTCCGCCATTTCGCGAGCGAAGGCCTCGACGTCCTCGGCCACGGCGCCTCGGGGGGGGACCTGCGGGGCGCAGAGGTGGACGCCGGAAACGGCGGAGTCGTCCGGGCCGGCGATCGCCTCCGCCCCCTCGGCCTGCGTCAGGGCGCGCGCGTAGTCCTCGAGCGCCACCTGCCCTCCCGCCCCGAGCGCGTGGCGATCCCGAAAGACGAGATCGAAGCAGGTCGGGGCAGGGCAAAGGCGCGTCACGAGCGGTCCCCTCCCGGCAGCGGCGGGACGCCCGCGGCCTGGAGCAGCCCCTCGAACTCGGCCTTGCTCTGGAATTGCAGGTTCAGGCGGGTCACCCGGTCGCGGCCGACGTACACGTTCCTCACCACCGCCGCCGTCGAGATGCGGTCCGCGAGGTCGGACACGGTCAAGGCCTCGCCGCGGGCGACGGTCAGCGTCGTGAAGACCCGCGCACCCCCTCGGCTGACGTCCTCGGTGACCGTCTGCTCCTCCTGGACCCGTCCTCCCCCGCGGCGGCGCAGCCGGAGGTTGACGAAGAGCTGCAGGCGTTCGTCGCGGCGCCGGTCCACCGCGGGGCCCGTCTTCGAGTCCTCGGGCAGGCGGAACCGGCCCCCCGGTGCGTCCGCGAAGCCCTTCGGCGGGACCCGCCCCAGGAACCGCACGCCCGCGATCCGTCCCCCGCCCGCGGTGGCGCGCGTGTTGCGCACGAGAGCGTAGGTCTTGTAGGAGGTCTCCGCGAGGTCGTACCGCCGGTAGTTGCGTGGCAGGGGCAGGGACAGGAGCAGGACCTGGCCCACGCCGTGGGCGTGCTTCAAGGGGAAGGACGCGCCGCCGAACGAAGCGTCCTCGGTGGCCGACATCTCCTCCCAGGCCGCGCCTCCCGGTTCGTGCCCGGTCACCCGGACCGGAAGGCTCAAGCCCAGGCGCTGATCGCGACGGCGCTCGGAGGACGGCACGGTGCCTCCAGTGGCGGGCCGTCGGTCGGTCGCCGCCGGCGGCCGGGAGGGTGCCTACTTCTTCTTCGCGTACCAGTCCGCGTCCACCTTCGCGAACGGCCCCCACTTCTCGGGCAGCTCCTCGAGCGGGAAGATGGCCTGGACCGGGCAGACGGGGACGCACGCGCCGCAGTCGATGCAGGTCTCGGGGTCGATGTAGAGCTTCGTTTCGGCCGCGAAATCGGCTTCGTCCTTCTTCGGGTGGATGCAGTCGACGGGGCAGACCTCGACGCAGGCCGTGTCCTTGGTGTTCACGCAGGGCTCAGCGATCACGTACGCCATGAACGACCCTCCTTGAGCGGCTTGGTCCCCGGCTCGTCCGGGCGGTAATCGCATCGTAGCGCAAAACCCGGCTTTCGGCAGCGGCCTATTGCTGCACGACTTCCTTGAACGCGGCCAGAAGGCGGGGGTCGTTCGGCCGGATCCTCGACCCGCGCCGCAGCTCTGCCATCGCCCGTTCCCGGTCGCCCTCCTTGATGGCGGCGCGCGCGTTCTTCAGGCACTCCTCGATCACGAGCTCGGCCTCCGCCTGCTGGGCGGCGGCCGCGGCCCGGGCGTTCCTCGGCTCGGCGGCGAGGACGGCGCGGGCCTCGGCGAGCGCCTCCGGCCAGCGCGCGCGCGAGACGAGGTCCTCCGCGCGCTGCAGGCGTGCGTCCACCCCCAGAGCGGGCGCGGCGGCGGGCGGCGGCGTCTCCTCGGGGGGCGCCTTTGCCGTGGGCGACGGAGCGGCGGAGGCCGCCGGCGTGGCGATAGGCGTCGGAGGCGGAGGCACGACCCCGGCCGAAGGGCGGGGCGCGGGCGTCGGTCCGGGAGAGCGCGAAGCAGTCGGGACGGGTCCGGGCGTCGACGTGTCGGGAGCGGCCGCGCCCGCCTCGCGCGAGGGAGGCAAGGGCGTCGCCTGCCGGGTGTGGGGTCGCAGCCAGAGCCAGGCTCCCGTGGCGATGGCGGCCACGAGCGCGGCGGCGCCGAGGAGAGCCGCGACGGGCGGACGGCGGGCGTCGGACGCCGCGGAACGAGCCGCGCCCTCGGCGGGCCGGTTCGGCCCCGACGTCGGCGCCGCAGGGCCGCCCGGAGGCTCGGCCCTCGGCCGGGCCCTCGGCCGCACGAGCAGCGCCTGGTCCGAGGGCGCCGTCCAGTCCAGCGTGCCGCCCAGCTCCGAGAGGGCCCGGGAGAGATCGTCCGACATGGCACGCGCGTCGGGGTATCGGTCGTCGGCCCGGCGGGCCAGGGCCCGCGTCAGAACCGCCCGCAGCCTTTCCCACTCCGGCCCCCGCGGAATGAGCGAGAGGTCCGGGGCCTCGTTGAGGATCTTGTACATGATCGAGACGAGGCTGTCCGCCTGGAAGGCCCTCTCGCCGGTGACGAGCTCGTAGAGGATGAGGCCGGCCGAGAAGAGGTCGGAGCGGCCGTCGATCTCGCCGGAGGACGCCTGCTCCGGCGACATGTAGTTCGGCGTGCCGACCACCACTCCGGTCGTCGTCGTCCCCAGCCCGGCCAGGCGGGCCACGCCGAAGTCCATGATCTTCGCCGGCCGGCCGACGGGTAGGAAGACGTTCGACGGCTTCACGTCGCGGTGGACGATGCCGTGTTCGTGGGCGTGGCCGAGGCCGGCCAGGAGCTGAAGCACGACGGGGAGCGTGGCCCGAGGGTCCGGACGGATGCCGCCGTCGATCGCCCGCTGCAGGTCCACGCCCTCGAGGAGCTCGAGCACCATGAACGGCGCGCCCTCGTGCTCGCCGATCTCGTAGACGACGACGATGTTCGGGTGCTGCAGCTTCGCCGCCGCCCGGGCCTCCCTGAGGAAGCGCTCCCGTGCATGGGCGTCGGAGAGGCCCTTCGACATGACCTTGACCGCGACGTCGCGGTCGAGCATCGCGTCGCGCCCCCGGTAGACGGTGCCCATCGCCCCCTGTCCCAGCTCGTCGAGGATCGGGTAGCGGCCGATGCGCTCCGGGGCGCCCATGGCGGGAATGATATCCTCGCCGGCCGTGCGTGCCGTGGTCCAGCGAGTCGCCGAGGCGTCGTGCCGGGTCGAAGGCGAGCCGGTGGGCGTGATCGGCCCCGGCCTCGTGGTCCTGCTCGGGGTCGCCCACGGCGACACCGAGAAGGACGCCGAGTACCTGGCCGACAAGGTGCTCCACCTCCGCGTCTTCCCCGACGAGTCGGGGCAGATGAACCGCTCCGTGCGAGACGCCTCGGGCGAGCTGCTCGTGGTCTCGCAGTTCACGCTCCTCGGCGACGTCCGGAAGGGGCGGCGGCCGTCCTACTCGGACGCGGCGCCGCCCGAGGAGGCGGACCGTCTGTACCGGCTCTTCGTGTCGCGGCTGCGCCCCTCCGGCCTCCGAGTGGCGACCGGGGTCTTCGGCGCCATGATGGACGTGGCCCTCGTGAACCAGGGTCCCGTCACCATCCTCCTCGACAGCGCCAAGGCCTTCTGAACCCGGGGCGGGCGGCGGGGTCGCGAGGGGAGGCGCCCGGCCGCGGCGTCCCTCTCGCGACCGGGGAAGCCGCCCCCGGACGTTGCCACGGGGCTCCGATGAGCGGATCTTAATGTCGTCCTCTTCTGGCCTTCATCCTGCGGTGGCAAACAAGGGAGAAGAACGATGCGCGTCTTGGTCGTCGAAGACGAGGAAAAGGTGGCGGCGCTCGTCGCGCGCGCCCTGCAGGCCGAGCGGCTCGCGGTGGACACCGCCCGGGACGGGCGGGAGGGCCTGGACTTCGCCACGTCGAACCCCTACGACCTGCTGATCGTCGACCTCATGCTCCCCGGCCTGGACGGCACGGAGCTCATCCGCCGGCTGAGGCGCACGAACACCGAGGTCCCCGTCCTCGTCCTCACCGCCCGGGACGGCGTGGCGGACAAGATCACGAACTTCGAGGCGGGGGCGGACGACTACCTGACCAAGCCCTTCGCCTTCGCGGAACTCGTGGTCCGGGTCAAGGCGCTCCTGCGCCGGGGTCCGGTGAGCCGGGCCAACGTCCTCCGGGTGGCCGACCTCGAGCTCGACCGAGTGGCCCACGCCGTCCGGCGCGCGGGAACCCCGATCAAGCTCACCGCCAAGGAGTACGCGCTCCTCGAGTACCTGGCCCTGAACGTCGGCCGGGTCCTCTCGCGGACGATGATCGTCGAGCACGTCTGGGACCAGAGCTTCGAGGGGCTCACGAACATCGTGGACGTGTACGTGAGGCAGCTGCGGGTCAAGATCGACGAGCCGCACCCGCGCAAGCTCATCCACACCGTCCGCGGCGTGGGCTACTCGCTGAGCGACGAGGATCGGCCGTGAACACCCGCTCGATCCGCTTCCGGCTCGTCGCCTGGTACGCCGGCGTCTTCGTCCTGGTCTGCCTGGCCTTCGGGGCCTACACGTACACGAGCCTGCGGCACTACCTCAGCTCCGCGCTCCAGGACAGCCTGCGCCGCCGCGCCCACCAGATCGGCACCTCGCTCCTGCTCGGGATCGAGAAGACCGGCGAGTCCTTCGTCGTGGAGCAGATCCGATCCTTCTACGGCCCCGAGCTCAACAACCGGTTCATCCGCGTCAGCCGCCCCGACGGGAGCGTCCTCTACGTGTCCGGCACTCCCGGCGACATGAGCTTCGAGCCGGCCCGGATCCCGCCCGTCCGCGTCCGGCCCGGCGAGGCCCGGCTCACCGACGTTCCCGGCGAGCACCTGCTCCTGCTCTCGCTGCCCTTCGCGGTGCGCGGCAGCGCCTTCCTCGTGGAGGTCGGGGCGTCGACCCTCGAGGGCGAGAGCCTGCTGCGGGGCTTCCTCCTCACCCTGGGGCTCGGCCTCCCGGTCATCCTGCTCCTCGCCGTGGGGGGCGGCGCCCTCCTCATCCAGCAGGCGCTCGCCCCGGTGCACCGGGTGACCGAGGCGGCGCGGGAGATCACCTCCCACAACCTGAGCCAGCGCCTGCCCGTGCCCCGGACCGCGGACGAGGTCCAGCACCTCTCGCTGGCCATGAACGAGATGATCGGCCGCCTCGACGAGTCGCTGCAGCACGCCCGCCGCTTCACGGCCGACGCCTCCCACGAGCTTCGGACGCCCCTCACCGTGATGCGGGGCGAGCTCGAGTCCGTGGTCCAGGACGGCGCCCTCGCCGCGCGGACGCGGGCCCGGATCGGCTCCGTGCTCGAGGAGACGGAGCGCCTCGCCCGCATCGTCGAGGACCTGCTGGCGATCAGCCGTCTCGAGGCCGGCGAGGCCCTCCTCGAGCGCACGCGCCTCGACCTCAAGAGCCTCGTCTCGGGCACCGCCGACCAGATGTCGCTCCTCGCCGAGGACAAGGGGATCGAGGTCCGCTGTCTCGGCGAGGGTGTCGAGGTCGAGGGCGACGCGGCCCGGCTCAAGCAGGTCGTGGTCAACCTGCTCGACAACGCGCTCAAGTACACCCCCCGCGGGGGGAGGATCTGGCTGGAGACGCGGCGGGCGGGAGACCGAGCCCTCCTCGAGGTGACCGACACCGGGCCGGGCATACCGGAGGCGGCGCTCCCCCGCGTCTTCGAGCGCTTCTTCCGGGCGGACGGGATGCGCACCGCCGGCGCCGAGAGCGGATCGGGCCTCGGCCTCGCCATCGTCCGCCTCATCGCGACCGCCCATGGCGGTGCCGTGGCCGCGGGCAACGAGCCCGCGGGGGGCTGCCGGATCGCCGTCTCGCTCCCTACGGCGTCGGCCGACCCGGGCGACGGATCTCCGGGAGGACGAGTCGCGTGAGCGCGTGGCCTCCCGAAAGAGGGGACGAGCCGAGCCCATGAAGAAGAAGCTGGTCTACCCGTTCGCCGCCCTCGCCGTGATCGCGTTGCTCATCGCCTTCGCCCGCCTCGGCCGGGGCCGGGAGTCGGCCATTGCTCCGCCCGCCACGGTCGCCGCGGCACGCGTGCGGCGGGCGGACCTGGCCCGGACGATCACGCTCTCCGCGGAGTTCCGTCCGTTCCAGGAGGTGAGCGTGCACGCGAAGGTGGCGGGCTACGTGCGCTCGATCCGCGTCGACGTCGGCGACCACGTGCGGCGGGGCGACACCATCGCCACCCTCGAGATCCCGGAGCTCGCGGACGACGTGCACAAGGCGGCCGCGGCCACCCAGGCCGCGCGGGAGGAGCTGAAGCGCGCCCAGGCCCGGCACGACGAGCTCCACCTCGTCGCCCAGCGCCTGCAGCAGGTGGTCCTCCAGCGGCCCAACCTCGTCGCCCAGCAGGACATCGACAGCGCACGCGACCAGGACATGGCGGGCCAGGCGTCCCTCGACGCCGCCCGCCACAGCGTCGAGGAGGGCGAGGCGAACGAGAGCCGGATGCAGACCATGCTCGGCTACGGCGTGATCACCGCCCCGTTCGACGGCGTGATCACGCGCCGCTACGCGGACACGGGCGCCCTCATCCAGGCCGGGACGTCGTCGAACACCCAGGCCATGCCGGTGGTGAGCCTGGCCGAGGACCGCCTGCTGCGCCTGGCCTTCCCGGTCCCGGAGTCGGCGGTGCCCTTCGTCCGGGAAGGGACCACGGTCCAGATCGAGGTGCTGGCCGTGCACCGGAAGTTCGCGGGTGCGGTCGCCCGCCTGGCCGGGCAGGTGGACCGGGAGACGCGGACGATGCTCACCGAGGTGGACGTGCCCAACCCCGACCTCGGCTTCACCCCCGGCATGTACGCGACCGTGACCCTGGCCCTGGACCAGCGCACGAACGTCCTCGCCGTGCCCGTCCGCGCGATCGCCGAAGGAAAGGCGCTGGTCGTGGGTGCCGACGGGAAGCTGGAGCAGCGGACGGTCCGGATCGGCCTGGAGACGCCTGAAGACGTCGAGGTGCTGGCCGGCCTCAACGAGGGCGAGCTGGTCGTGGCCGGGGCCCGGTCCCTCCTCCGTGGAGGCGACCGCGTCGTCCCCAAGGTGGAGGGCGCGACCGCGGGGAAGGAGGAGCAGCCTTGAGCGAGGTGCTGGCGGCCGCGGATCTCGAGGCCCTCGGGCGCCTCGACACCTGCACGGTGGCGAACGCGATCGAGACCTTCGGGCGGCGGCTGCGCAACGAGGGCTTCACCGGCCCCAGCGTCCGCTGTCTCACGCCCCAGCTCCGGCCGGCCGTGGGGTACGCGGAGACCCTCCGCATCCGCTCCTCTTCGCCGCCCTGGGAGCGACGCTTCTACTTCGACCGCACCGACTGGTGGAGCTCGCTGCGCTCGGTGCCCGAGCCGCGCATCCTCGTCATCCAGGACGTGGACCCCAGGGTCGGCGTCGGTGCCTTCGTGGGCGGCGTCCACGCCCACATCCTCCGCGCGCTGGGTTGCGTCGGCGCGATCACGAACGGGGCGGTCCGCGACATCCCGGAGGTGCTCGAGGCGAGGCTGCAGCTCTTCGCCGGCAACCTCTCGCCCTCCCACGCCTACGTCCACATCGTGGACCACGGCCAGCCCGTGACGGTGGCCGGGCTCACCGTCGCGCGGGGCGACCTCCTGCACGCCGACCAGCACGGCGTCGTCTGCATTCCGCCCGAGGTCGCCCGCCAGATTCCCGCTGCCGCGGCCGAGATGCGCCGCCACGAGCAGAGGATCCGCGAGTACTGCCGCTCGTCCGCCTTCTCCCTGGAGGGCCTGCGCGCGGTCGTCGACGGGCCGCCCCAGGGGTAGGGATCCCGGTGTCCCGATTCGCCATCCGCTTCCCGTACTTCGTGATCGTCGTCTGCCTGATGATCGGCGTGGTGGGGGTCACCTCGCTCCTGCGGATGCCGGTCGACCTCTTCCCGTCGATCAACATCCCGGTGGTGGTCGTGGCCACCTTCTTCTCCGGCATGCCCCCGGAGCAGATCGAGAACGACATCACGGGGCGCTTCGAGCGCTTCTTCACGCTGGGCAGCGGCATCGAGCACATCGAGTCGCGATCGCTGCCCGGGGTGAGCCTGATCAAGGTCTACTTCCAGCCGGGGACGAACGCCGACTCCGCGGTCACCACGATCTCCAACCTCGCCATGGCGAACCTGCGCCGCCTGCCTCCGGGCACGCTGCCCCCGGTCGTCCTCAAGTTCGACGCTTCCAGCCTGCCCGTGTGCCTGATCACCCTGAAGGGCGAGGGGCTCAACGAGACGGAGCTGCGGGACCTCGGCCAGTTCACGGTGCGCAACCAGGTGGCGGGCGTGCCCGGCTCGTCGGTGCCCCAGCCGTTCGGCGGCCGCTACCGGCAGATCATGGTGTACGTCGACCCGGTCAAGCTGCAGGCGCACCAGCTCAGCGTCATGGACGTGGTCCGCTCGGTCAACGACGCGAACCTGATCCTGCCCGCGGGGGACGTGAAGATCGGTCCCCTCGACTACAGCCTCTACACCAACAGCCAGCTGCGGGGGGTCGACGACATCAACCGCCTCCCGCTCAAGATGGTGGAGGGGGCCCCGGTCCTGGTCGGCGACGTGGGGGAGGCGCGGGACGGCGCCCAGATCCAGACCAACATCGTGCGCATCGGGGGCCAGGCCTCGGTCTACCTCCCGGTCCTCAAGCAGGGGGGCGACGCCAACACGATCGCGGTCGTGGACGGCGTGAAGAGGGCCCTCTCGGACCTCCTCGACGTGCCGAAGTCGCTCGTCGCGAACGTGGTCTTCGACCAGTCGGTGTTCGTCAAGACCGCGATCGAGACCCTCGTCCACGAGGGCTCGATCGGCCTCGTCCTCACCGGGGTCATGATCCTCGTCTTCCTGGGCAGCCTGCGGGCCACGGCGGCGGTCTTCCTCTCGATCCCCCTCTCGGCCCTGGCCACCTTCATCGTCCTCGCTCTCGGCGGCGGCTCCGTCAACGCGATGATCCTCGGCGGCCTCGCCCTCGCCTTCTCCCGGCTCATCGACAACTCGGTCGTGGTCCTGGAGAACATCTTCCGCCACCTCGAGCTGGGGGAGTCGCCGGTGGTGGCCGCGGAGAAGGGCGGCACCGAGGTGGCCCTGGCCGTCCTCGCGGCCACCCTGGGGACGGTGGTCGTCTTCTTCCCGGTGACCTTCCTCTACGGGGTCAGCCGCTTCCTGTTCGGCGCCCTCGCCCTCTCGGTCGTGATCTCGCTCTTCGCCTCCTACGTGGTGGCGATGACGGTCGTGCCGCTCTTCTGCGCCAACCTGATCCACGGGCACGAGGAGAAGGCGGCGCCGACCGGGACGTGGGAGCGCTTCAACGCTGCCTTCAACCGGCGGTTCCACGCCTTCCTCGACTGGTTCGACCGGCTCCAGGCGCGCGCCCTCCGGCGCCCGGGCCGCACCGTCGCCCTCCTCCTGGGCGGCTCGACGGCGGGCCTGGCCCTGGCGCCGTTCGTCGGGGTCGCCTACTTCCCCCGCACCGACCCCGGCCAGTTCGTGATCAACCTCAAGGCTCCCACCGGCACCCGGCTCGAGGAGACCGAGAAGGAGGTGCAGAAGGTCGAGGACCTGGTGAAGCGGACGGTGAGGCCCGCCGACCTGCGGCTCGTCGTCTCCAACATCGGCGCGACCCCTGACTTCTCCGCCATCTACACGAGCAACTCCGCCTCCCACACCGCGTTCGTGCAGGTGAGCCTCACCGACGAGCACCGGGTGGGAAGCTACGAGTACATGGGCCGGGTGCGGGAGGCCCTCGGGACCCGGCTCCCCGAGCTGACGACCTACCTGCAGTCCGGGGGGCTAGTGGACGCCGTCCTCAACCAGGGGATGCCGGCGCCGATCGACGTGCAGGTGAGCGGGTCCGACCTCCGGCAGGCGTATGCCACGGCGATCGAGATCGCGCGCCGCGCGCGCGCCCTCCCCGAGGTGAGCGACGTCCTGATCCCGCAGGACGTCGACGCCCCCGCCCTCTTCCTCGACGTCGACCGGGTGCGTGCCGCCCTCCTGCGGCTCTCGGAGAAGGAGGTCGTGAGCAACGTGATCACCGCCCTCACCTCCAACGGGATGATTGCCCCCAGCTACTGGGTGGATCCGAGCACCGGCAACGACTACCTGCTCACCGTGCAGTACCCGGAGGACGCGGTGCGGAACCTCGCCGACCTCCGGGCCATCCCGATCCGCTCCTCGTCGAGCACGGACACCGCGCTTCTCGACGCGGTCACCAACCTGCATCGCGTCGCCGCCCCCACCGAGGTCGACCACTACGCCCTGCGCCGGGTGATCGACGTCTTCGTGGCCCCCCGGGGCGAGGAGGTGGGCGCCGCCGCGCGGGGCGTGGAGGAGCAGATGAAGGCGGTGCCCCTTCCGGAAGGCGTCCGGGTCGCCGTGCGCGGCACCGTGCAAGCGATGCGACAGTCCTTCGGCTCGTTCGGCTTCGGGCTGGTCCTGGCCGTGGTGCTCGTCTACCTGATCCTGGTCGCGCAGTTCCGCTCCTTCGTCGACCCCTTCCTGATCCTGCTCGCCGTGCCGCCCGGCCTCGCCGGCGTGCTGCTGACGCTCGTCCTCACCGGCACCACCCTGAACGTCATGTCCCTCATGGGCGTCGTGATGCTGGTCGGGATCGTGGTGTCGAACAGCATCCTCATCGTCGAGTTCACTCGCCGCCTGATGGACGACGGAACGCCCCTGCGGGAGGCGGTGGCCCAAGGCGTCCGCGTCCGCCTCCGCCCCGTTCTCATGACGTCCCTCGCCACCATCATCGGCCTCATCCCGATGGCGATGAAGCTCGGAACCGGCAGCGAGACCTACGCCCCGCTCGCGCGCGCGATCATCGGCGGCCTGACCGTGTCGGTGGTGGTGACCGTCTTCCTCGTGCCCCCGGCCCTCCTGCTGGTCTACGGTCGCCGAGCCGGCGTCGGCGCCGCCGGCGCAGAAGGGGAGCCCGCATGAGGCGCCTCCCGACGATCGCGCTGGCCGGTCTGGTCGTCGCCCTCCGGCCGTCGGCGGGCCTCGGCGGGGAGCCCGCGCCGCCCCCCGGGACCCTGACCCTCCAGCAGGCGCAGGCGTTCGCCCTCGCCCACCACCCCGAGATCCAGGCCGCCCTTCTGCGCGCGCAGGCGGCGGGGGCGGCGGTGCGCGAAGCCCGCGCGGCCTACTTCCCGCAGGTCCTGGGGACCGCGACCGCCGCCGCCGCGGGAAGCGACACCCGGATCGCGGCGCCCGCAGCTCTCAACAACCCGACCGTGTTCCAGCGCGAGTCGAACGGTCTCCTGGTGAGCCAGCTCCTGACGGACTTCGGGAGGACCTCGTCCCTCACCGCGAGCGCGCGCTTCCAGGCCGAGTCGACCAGCCAGACGGCCGAGGCGGTGCGGGCCCGGGTCCTCCTCGACGTGAACCACGCCTTCTTCGGCGTCCTCGGAGCGAAGGCGGTGCTCAAGGTGGCCGACGAGACGGTCGGCGAGCGCCGGCTGGTGCTGGACCGCGTGAACGCCCTCGCCAAGGCCAGCCTGAAGTCGAGCCTCGACGTGAGCTTCGCCGAGGTGGCCCTGGGCGAAGCCCGGCTGCTCCTGCTGAGGGCCCAGGACGACCTGCAGGCGGCGCACGCCCGCCTCGCCACCGCGTTGGGCGTGAGGGACGCGGCGCCAAGGGAGCTGGTCGACGAGCCCCTCTTCCCCGTCCCCTCGGAAGACGTGGAGGAGCTCATCCGGTCCGCGCTCGACGCCCGACCCGAGCTGCGGGCGGCCCGGGCCCAGACGGAGGCCGCGCGCCGCCTGGCCTCGGCCGAGAAGGCGGCTCAGTACCCCGTCGTGAGCGCGCTCGGCGCGGTGGGCTTCTCCCCCTACCGCGACGATCGGCTGACGAGCACCTACTCGGCCGCGGGCGTGATCGTCTCCGTGCCCCTCTTCACCGGGGGGCGCCTCTCGGCCCGAGCCCAGGAGGCGCAGCTCCAGGCCGGCGCGTACGAGAGGATCCTCGACGACGCGGAGAACCGCATCCAGCAGGACGTGCGAATCGCCTGGCTCGCCGCGCGCACCGCGCGCGAGGCCATGGAGGTCACCCGAGCCACCCTGGAGAGCGCCTCCCGCGCCCTCGAGCTCGCGCAGAGCCGGTACGAGCTCGGGATCAGCTCGATCGTGGAGCTGAGCCAGGCCCAGCTCCAGAAGACGCAGGCGGACATCGCCGACGCCGCCGCGCGCTACGAGTACCAGCAGCGGCGGGCCGATCTCGACTTCCAGATCGGGGTCCGCCACTAGCGCGCCCAGGCTCCGGGCTCTTGACAGCGCCCCACATTCATAATAGCCTATAATTCCAGTAGGGATGACTCACAAATGAGGCTCTCCCAACGCGGCCTGTACGCCCTCAAGGCGCTGGTGCACCTCGCCGAGGCCCACGATCAGGGCCTCGTCAAGATCCACACGATCGCGGCGGAGGAGTCGATCCCGGAGAAGTTCCTGGAGGGTATCCTGGTCACCCTCAAGAACGCCCGTGTCGTCTCCAGCCAGCGGGGCCGCGAAGGCGGTTATCGTCTCCGCCGCCCGCCCGCGGAGATCCTCGTGGGCGACGTGGTGCGCGTCATGGACGGGCCGCTCGCCCCCTTCGGCGACGCGGTGGAGCTCGCCCACCGCGTGAAGACGGAGACCCGCCACGCCGGGCTCTTCGACCTCCTGCTCGAGGTCCGCAACGCCTCCGCGGCGATCCTCGACCACACGAACCTGGCCGACCTCCTGGCCCGCAACCGGCGTCTGCGGGCGAGGGGAGGCCGGGCGGGCAGGTGACGGCGTCCGCCGCCTCAAATGTCTATTATCTCAGTGGAGTTAACAGGCAATAGTATCACGGGAGGACATGGCATGAGGGAGCGAGGGCAGCGGGAGCGAGGGCGGCGCTTGGCGGCGATGGTGGCCGTCCTCCTGGGTGCGGCGTGGCCGGCGACGGCCCAGGACAAGCCGAAGGAGCCGGCCACGGATGCGGTCCCGCCGCCGGAGCCGGCCGCC
>DATJYX010000149.1:0-12398 GCA_035577965.1 Vicinamibacteria bacterium
GCGCGAACATCTCCTCGACGCTCGCGAGATCGCCCGCGATCGCCCCGATCCGGCCCTTCCCGGCGAGGGCGCGCGCGGTCGCCTCGAGCACCGCCGTCTTCCCGGCCCCGGGCGAGCCCATCAGGTTGACGGCGAAGACCCCGCCCTCGACGAGGTGCTCGCGGTTGTGGGCGGCTGTCCGGTCGTTCGCGGACAGGATGCGGTCGTGGACCTCGACCGAGACCTTGCTCGGATCGCCGCAGCCGCACGTGTCGCACATCAGGGCACCTCCATCTCGATCCGCTCGAGCAGGATCTCGTCGCCGCTCACCATCCTCGCCGGCGAGTCGCAGGCGGAGCAGCGGAGCACGCCCCCCGCAGGGACGGCGGCCGCGCACCGTGGGCAGGCCCAGACCGCCTCCGAGCGGCGGATGTCGAGCCGGGCCCCGGCCAGGATCCCTTCCTGGCAGAGCGTGAAGGCCGAGGCGAAGAGCTCCGGCTCCACGCCGGACATCGCCCCGATGCAGACCGCGAGGCGGCTGATCGCGGTGGCGTTGCGCGCCCGGGCTTCCTGCTCGACCCGGTCGACCATGGCTCGGACGAGGGAGTACTCGTGCATGTCACCCCGAGGGACTTCGATTCGCCGGGTCCCGAGGGGCTGCCGGTCCGGGCAAGGCCGTCCGACCGCGCGCGCTCCTCGGATCGTTGCGAGAGAAGGCCCGGAAGGGAGACTTCCCGGACAGATCCCCTCGAGACCCGGCCAGATGGAGCCTGTCGGGGGGCATATCAACATATCCTCGGCAGCTGCTCGCCGGACAGGCGCTCGAGCAGGCGGTGGCTGCCGATCCGAGTGCGGAGCACGAGCCGGCCGGGGTCGTCCGCGACGACCGACCCGACCCGGCAGGCCCCCTCGCCGCCGGGCTGCGAGCGGATCCCCGCGAGCGCCGCCTCCGCCCTCTCCCCGGGCACGATCGCGAGGAAGCGCCCCTCGCAGGCCACGTAGAGCGGGTCGAAGCCCAGCAGCTCGCACGCCCCCTGGACCTCCGGTCGGACGGGGATCGCCGCCTCGTCGAGCCGGATCCCGACCTTCGAGGCGAGAGCGATCTCGCAGAGGGCGGTGGCGAGACCTCCCCGCGTGGGGTCCCGGAGCACGTGCGTGTCCGGGACCGTGTCCAGGAGCGCGCGGACGGGGAGCAAGACCGGGGCGGAGTCGGAGACGAGCGCGGTCTCGAAATCGATCCCTTCCCGGGCCGCCATCACGGCGATCCCGTGGTCGCCGATCGGGCCCGAGACGACGACCGCGTCTCCGGCCGCCGCCCGGCCCGGGCCCACGTCGACGCCGGCGCGCACGCGGCCCACGCCGGAGGTGTTGACGTAGATGCCGTCCCCCTTGCCCTTGTCCACGACCTTCGTGTCGCCCGTCACGAGTGGGACGCCCACCGCGGCGCACGCGGCTGCCATCGAGGCCACGACCCGCTCCAGGTCCCGCATCGGGAAGCCCTCCTCGAGCAGGTACCCCGCGCTCAGGAAGAGGGGTTCCGCCCCGCACATCCCGAGGTCGTTCACGGTGCCATGGACGGCGAGGGAGCCGATGTCGCCCCCGGGGAAGAAGACCGGCTTCACCACGAACGTGTCGGTCGTGAAGGCCAACCGCTCGCTGCCGACGGAGACGATCGCGCCGTCCCCGAGCGGCTCGAGGTGGGGGTTGCGGAAGGCGGGGGCGAAGAGCGTCTCGATGAGGCGGGCCGTCTTGCGGCCTCCTCCGCCGTGGGCCAGCTCGACGATGTCCCGGTGGTCGAGGGGCGCCGGGCAGCTCAGCATCGCGTCGAGGGAGCGGCCCATGCGCTAGCCCAGGGTCGCTTCGCGGGGCCGGCGGCGGTAGTGGAAGTAGGCCGCGCAGGCCCCTTCGGAGGATACCATCGTCGCGCCGAGCGGGTGCTCCGGAGTGCACCGCGTGCCGAACTCGGGGCAGTCGGTCGGACGGAGCCGCCCCTGGAGGACGAGGCCGGCCCGGCACTCCGCGGGCTCCTTCACCGACAGGCCGCCCACGTCGAACACGGCCTCCGCGTCGAACGCGGCGTACCGTGAAGAGAGGGCGTAGCCGCTCCTCGGGATCTCCCCGAGGCCGCGCCAGCTCCGGTCGGAGACCACGAACACGTCCTCGATCATGCGCAGGGCGGCCGGGTTGCCCCCCCGGACCACCGCGCGGGGGTACTGGTTCTCGACCCGGGCCTCGCCCCTCTCGAGCTGGCCGACGGCCGCGAGGATGCCCTTCAGGAGGTCGAGGGGCTCGAAGCCGGTGACCACGATCGGGATGCGGTACCGCTCGGCGACGGGCTCGTAGTCGCGGTAGCCCGTCACCGTGCAGACGTGGCCGGGGGCGAGAAGGCCCTGGATCAGGACGCCGTCGGCGGACAGGAGCGCCTCGAGGGCGGGCGGGACGAGGACGTGGGCCACGAGGACGGAGAAGTTGGCGAGGCCGTCCGCCTTCGCCCGGTGCACGGCCATGGCGTTGGCGGGCGCGGTCGTCTCGAAGCCCACCGCGAAGAAGACGACCTTGCGGTCCTTGTTCTCCTTCGCGAGGCGCAGCGCGTCGAGGGGGGAGTACACGATGCGGACGTCTCCCCCGCGGGCCTTCACCTTGAGGAGGTCGTCGCCCGACCCCGGGACGCGCAGCATGTCGCCGAACGAGCAGAACGTCGTGTCGGGCCTCGAGGCGATCGCGATCGCGCGGTCGATCATCTCGAGCGGGGTGACGCAGACCGGGCAGCCCGGGCCGTGCACGAGGCGGACCGACTCCGGGAGCAGCTCGTCGAGGCCGAACTTGAGGATGGAGTGGGTCTGGCCGCCGCACACCTCCATGAGCGACCATGGCCGGGTCACCGTCTCCCGGATCCGCCGCACGACGGCGGCGACCGCGTCCGGATCGCGGTACTCGTCGACGTGGCGCATCAGCGTCCCGTCCCGCGCACGGGAGGCGCAGGCCCCCCCGACTCGTCCTCGGAGGCCGCCTGCTCGAGCTCTCCGATCTCGCGCAGCGTGGCCAGGGTCGCCATCGCCTGCTCCTCGTCGACGCGGGAGATCGCGAAGCCGACGTGGACGAGGACGTAGTCCCCGATCTGCGCCTCGGGCACGTAGGCGAGGCACGCCTGCCGCTGCACGCCCGAGAAGTCGACCTTGCCCATGCGGAGCTGGCCCTCACCCGTGATCTCGACGACTTTCCCCGGCACCGCGAGGCACATGGCTAGACCTCCCGACCTCCCCACTCTACCCCGTCGTCGCTCACGTCGCGGCCGCGTCGGCGACGAGGGCTTGGCCGAGCGCGATCCCGCCGTCCCCCGGCGGCACCTCGCCGTGGAGCCGGACGTCGAAGCCTCCCTCCAGGCGGCGCAGGACGGCCTCGGCCAGCCGCGCGTTCTGGAAGCAGCCGCCGGTGAGGACGACCGGCAGCCGGCCGCGCTCCGAGGCAGCCTGACGCACGAGCGCGGCCGCCACGTCCGCCATGCCCTCGTGGAAGCGGGCCGAGACACGGCTCGGGGGGACGCCCGACACGAGGTCCTCGACCGCCGCCCGGACGAGCGGCCGCAGGTCGGCCCGCCGGATGCCGTCCTCTTCGACGACGTCGAACGGGTACGACCCCGCACGGGTCTCGTCCGCGGCCAGGTTCCACTCGAGAGCGACCTGACCTTCGTAGGTGGCCCGCGGACGGGCGAGGCCCAGCGCGCCGAGGGCGTCGAAGTAGCGGCCGGCACCGTGGGCGAGCGGCGACCGGAGGCCCTTCGCCGCCATCTGCCGGACGACGGCCACGTCGCGTTCTGGCACGACGTCGAAGAGTCGGAGCCGGTCGAGGGGCGGCGCGCCGTCGTAGGCGTCGTCGAGCGCGGCGAGGGCGATGCGCCACACCTGCCGGATGGCCTCGTCGCTCCCGGCGAGGCGCAGCGGGCGGAGAGTCGCGAGCCGCTCGAACGACCCGCCGTCGACGAGCAGCAGCTCGCCGCCCCAGGCCGTGCCGTCCGACCCGTAGCCCGTCCCGTCCCAGGCGAGGCCGAGGACCGGACCGTCGAGGCCGTGCTCGGCCATCGCGCTCGCCACGTGGGCGTGGTGGTGCTGCACCGCGACCTTCGACGCCTCGGGACGCTGGAGGGCGTAGAGGGTCGAGGCGTAGTCGGGATGCAGGTCGTGGGCGATCACCTCCGGCCGGACGTCGAGGAAGCGCTGCAGGCGCTCGACCTGCTCCTCGAAGGCGCAAATCGCCTCGAGGTTGTCGAGGTCGCCGACGTGGGGCCCGAGCCAGGCCTCGTCCCCGCGGGCCAGGCAGAAGGTGTTCTTGAGGTGCGCCCCGCAGGCGAGGACGGGACGTCGCACGGGCCGGCGCAGGCGGACCGGCCGCGGCACGTACCCGCGTGACCGGCGGAGCACCGTCGGCCTCCCCGCGATCACGCGCGCCACCGAGTCGTCGCAGCGGTTCTCGATCTCGCGGTCGTGGGCGAGGAAGAGGTCGGCGATGCCGGCGAGCCGATCGAGGGCCTCGCCGTCCTCCGCCGCCATCGGTTCCTCCGAGAGGTTGCCGGAGGTCATGACGAGAGGACGCCCCACCGCGGCGAGGAGAAGGTGGTGGAGCGGTGTGTAGGCGAGGATCAGCCCGGCCAATGGGTTGCCAGGCGCGACCTCGGGTGCGAGGCCGTTTCCGGGGCGCCGCCGCGCGAGGACGATGGGACGCTCGACGGAGCCGAGCAGCCGCTCCTCGGCCGGTCCCAACTCGGCCAGGCCTCGCGCGGCCGGGAGGTCGGCGACCATGACCGCGAACGGCTTCTCGTCGCGCTTCTTGCGCTCGCGCAGGCGCCGGACCGCCTCGGGCGACGTGGCGTCGCAGGCCAGGTGGTAGCCGCCCAGGCCCTTCACCGCGACGATCCGCCCCTGGGCGAGCTCCGCTGCGGCGAACACGATCGCGTCCGCCCGCGCGGCCAGGACGTCCCCCGCCGCGTCCCGCAGGGTCAGGCGCGGGCCGCAGGCCGGGCAGGCGACCGGCTGCGCGTGGAAGCGCCGGTCGGCCGGATCCTCGTACTCGCGGCGGCAGTCCGGGCACATCTCGAAGCGGGCCATGGTCGTCGCGGGCCGGTCGTACGGCACGTCGACGGCGATCGTGTAGCGCGGACCGCAGTGCGTGCAGTTCGTGAAGGCATAGAGGTGGCGCCGGTCACGTGGGTCCCCGACCTCCCGAAGGCACTCGGGACATGTGGCGAGGTCGGGAGGGATCGAGACGCGTCGGGTTCCCGCACCCTCGCTCGAGACGATCGCGAAGTCCTGGATGGTCTGCGCGGGGATGCGCTCCTCCTCGACTTCGCGCACGCGAGCGGCGGGCGGCGCCTCGGCGCCGATGCGACGGAGGAAGGTGGCGAGGGCCTCGGGAGGGCCGAAGGCCTCGATCGTGACGCCGCAAGGGTCGTTGAGGACGCGGCCGGACAGCCCTTCTTCGTGGGCGAGCCTGTAGATCCAGGGACGGAAGCCCACGCCCTGGACCGTCCCCCGGACTCGAATCCGACGTCCCTCGACTACGACCACGGGCACTCGGATCTCCTCGATGTCTCCGGCGCAAACTCAGCATGGCGTTATCGACGATTGGAGGCTACCGTCCATATGGATCATTTCAGTTGATCCGTATGAACCACCCGAGCGATTCGTCGGTGTACTGGCCGTTGGTCCGAGTCCCCGCGGCTCGCGATGGGCCTCGCCATTCCGCAGAATAAGAAGATGCCGATCCCGGCCGACTTCGGCCTGACCGAGGCCGCGATCCAGGAGATCCGCGACTGCGACCGGCGCCAGGCGGAGCTCTTCGTCCGGCTGATGATCGGCGGCTGCGGAGTGCTCTGGCTGGCGCTGGCTGTCCTCGTCTACGCCCACTCGGCGCGGCGGGCCCCGCTCCTGGGCCTCGTGATGGCCCCGCTCCTCGGCGGCGCGGGAGCCGTGATCGGCAGCCTCCCCATCGCCGTCCTCAGCGCGGCGGCCTCGTGGCTGGCCTACCCGAGGCACCCCCAGTCCCGCGCGTTGGAGAAGTACGAGGCGGCGACGGCGCACATTCGGGTCTGCGAGGTTTGCCGGTGGGCTCGCGGCGACGCAACGCCGAAGGAGGGCGTCGTCTACTGCGCACGGTGCGGAGCCTGGATCTGTCCGGACTGCCGGGGGCGCTACGATCTGCGGGCGATCGCGGCCCTCCGCCGGCAGCGAGGCTGACGCTAGCGGCCTGGTGCCGGTCGGTTCGGCGAGGAGGCGGGGGCCGGCGCTAACGAGAGGACGTAGGCGGCGAGGTCCCACGTCTCGTCCTCGCTCAGGAAGCTCCAGGCCGGCATCGGCGTGCCCCGAAGGCCCTCCCGGATGACGAAGAAGACGCGCCTCGGCGTCGTCCCGCGGCGCCAGTAGGGATCCGTGAAGTTGGCCGGGGACTTCTGGAAGCCCGAGGCCCGCTGGCCGTGCCCGTCCCCGCGCTCGCCGTGGCAGAGCACGCAGTTGGCGGCGAAGAGGGCCCGTCCGCGCGCTCGCGCTTCCGGCGAGCGCAGCCCCTCTTCGGGCACCGCGACGCTGCGGTAGGGCGAAGGGAGGTCGGAGTCGACGCCCCTACACGCCGTAAACGTGAGCGAGATCGCGAGGGCTGCGAGCAGCCACCTCATCGTCCGTCCTCGGCAGGAACAGATGTCCGAGCGCCCGTGCCTCGTCCACGATCCGCTCGACGAGCCCGGGAAGGGCCGACTCCACGGCCGGCGTGCGGCGCACCCCCAGCTCGAGGCTCTCCGGGACGAGGCCGAGGAGGACGAGCCGCGACGGGTAGGCGCCGGTCCAGCGCGCGGCGTCCAGCAGGTCCAGGACCCCGACCTGGTGCACGGAGAGCCGGGCCGCCACCGCCGGGGCCACGTCGTCGCCCTCCAGCCGCACGAGCGAGCCCGGCGGCCCGTCGGCCCGGATCGCGTCGACGAGGATGGCCTCCTTCGCCTGCTCGAGGTGCGGGAGCAGGGAGAGCCCGAGGGTCCCCCCGTCGAGCACGACCGCGCCGTCCGGGACACGGTATCGCCGCTCGAGGAGGTGGACGGCGACCGCCCCCAGGCCGTCGTCCCCGCAGAGGACGTTGCCCAGGCCGAGGACGAGCAGCGGGATCGGCTTCTCCTCACGCATCTTTCTGGTCGAAGTAGCGGTAACCGGAGTAGACGAGGTCCTCGCAGGGCACGAACTTGTAGCCCGACGCCATCGACTCGACCGTCCCCCGCGCCTCCACCTGCGACATGAGCACCGCCGAGTAGACGTGGTGGATGGCGAAGCCCAGGATGAGCCACATCGTCACGTGGTGGACGAGCCGCGCCGTCTGCGCCCCGCCCCAGAGCGGGAGCAGGAAGTGGAAGAGCCGGAACGGCGAGCCGACGGGCGGGTTCACGTTGTAGAGCGCGAGCCCGGTCGAGATCATCACGAGGAACATGAGGAACACGAACATGTAGGTGAAGCCGGCGAGGGGGTTGTGGCCGACGAAGCCGGGGGGCTGCCGGAGCTGGAAGAGGTAGTACCGCAGGCTGTCCCAGAGCCCCCGCCAGCGCCGCTCGGCCAGGGGCACGAACTTGTCCCAGGTCGAGTAGCGGTTCCCCATGAACATCCAGAGGACGCGGGAGACGACGGACAACGTGAACGCGACCGCCACGTAGAAGTGGACGACCTTCGCCCAGCCCATGAGGAAGTGCTGCCCGGCGGCGCCGGTGACGGTGACGAACGGATGGCCCAGGTAGTAGCCGGTGGCGGCCAGGAAGAGGATCGCGTAGGCGGTCATCCAGTGCGTCGCCCGCACCGGCCACTGCCACACGTAGACGCGCACCAGCTCCCCCGGGTGGCAGGCGGAGAGGGGCGGCTTCGTGACCGGGTACTCGGCCGCGCTCATGGGACCCTCACCCGCGCGACCTCGCGCTTCCTCGCGTCGACCACGTGCACCCCGCACGCCATGCACGGGTCGAACGAGTGGATGGTGCGGAGGATCTCGAGTGGCTTGTCGGCCTCGGCCACCGGCGTGCCGAGGAGAGCCTCCTCGTAGGGGCCCCGGCTTCCCGCGGCGTCGCGCGGGCCCGCGTTCCAGGTGCTCGGCACGATGCACTGGTAGTTCGCGATCGCCCCGTCCTTGATGTGCACCCAGTGGCCGAGGGCCCCGCGCGGGGCCTCGTGGAAGCCGGCCCCCGAGCATTCCTTCGGCCAGCTCGAAGGCGACCACTTGTCGGTGTCGGCGATCCGTTTGTCGCTCGCCATGTTGGCGGCCAGCTCGTCGAGCCAGCCCTCGATCCGCTCCGCGAGGACGAGCGTCTCGATCCCCCGCGCGGCCACGCGGCCGAGCGTCGAGAAGAGGGCCGCCGGCCCGACGTTGAGCTTCCCGAGCACGACGCCCACGAGCTCCTTCACCCGCGGGTGGCCGGAGGCGTAGGCCACGAGCATCCGCGAGAGCGGTCCCACCTCCATGGGCAGGCCGTCGTAGCGGGGCGACTTCAGCCAGCTGTACTTGCCGTCCGTGTTCAGCTTGTCGTAAGGCGGCTCCGGACCCGTGTAGTGGGGCTTCGTCTCGCCGCTCGTGGGGTGGAGGCCCTTGTCGTCGCCGCCCTCGTAGTCGTACCAGGAGTGCTTCACGTGCTCGGTGATCTTCTGGGCGTCGAAGGGCTCGACCTTCGAGAGGTCCTTGCCTCGGATGACGCCCGAGGGCAGGAAGAGCTTCGGCTGCCTCGTGTCGTCGAGGGGATACTCGCCGTAGACGAGGTAGTTCCCCACCCCGGCACCGTGGCTCGCCCAGTCCTTGTAGAAGGAAGCGACCGCGAGGAGATCGGGGATGTAGACCCGGGCCACGAAGTCCCTGGCCTTGGCGATCAGCTCGCGCATGGCCGCGATCGAGCCCATGTTGATCGAGGCCTGTTTGTCGGGGTCGACGGGAGTGGCCATGCCGCCCACGAGGAAGCTCTGGAGGTGAGGGTTCTTGCCGCCCAGGATCGCGTGGATCTTGATGACCTCGCGCTGCCAGTCGAGGGCCTCGAGGTAGTGGGCCACCGCCATGAGGTTGGCCTCGGGCGGGAGCTTGTAGGCCGGGTGGCCCCAGTACGCGTTCGCGAACGGGCCGAGCTGGCCCCGCCCGACGAAGGCCTTCACCCGGTTCTGGACGGCCGCGAAGTGGGTCGGGCTCGACAGCGGCCAGTCCGAGATCGACTGCGCGAGGGCCGCGGTCTTGGCCGGGTCGGCCTTGAGGGCGGAGACGATGTCCACCCAGTCGAGAGCGTGCAGGTGGTAGAAGTGGATGACGTGGTCCTGGACGCACTGCGAGGCGATGATCAGGTTCCGGAGCAGCCGCGCGTTGGGCGGAGGGGTGGCGCCGATCGCGTTCTCCACGGCGCGGATCGAGGTGATGGCGTGGACGGTCGTGCACACGCCGCAGATCCTCTGGGTGAAGGCCCAGGCGTCCCTGGGGTCGCGCCCCTTCAGGATGAGCTCGACGCCGCGGAACATGGTCGACGAGGACCAGGCCTCGCGCACGGCTCCGCCCTCCACCTCGGCCTCGATCCGCAGGTGGCCTTCGATCCGGGTGACGGGGTCGACGACGACGTGGGTCATGCCTGGCCTCCCTTCTTCTCGTCATCGGCCCTGCGCTGGGCCTCCTCGGCCCTCTCCCGGGCCGCCGGGTGCTGCTCGGCGTTCCACCAGCGCTTGCCGAGCGACATGAAGCCGTGGGCGGCGAAGGCCGCCCCCACCCCGACCGTGGCCCAGAGCCCCACCTTGTCGACGCTCGAGGCCACGCCGAACCCGGGCACGCCCTCGAGGTGCTGGTAGAAGGGCGTCATCTTGTCCCAGAAGTCGGGCTCCGCGCAGCCGATGCACGGGTGGCCGCAGCCGATCGGCCAGTTCGTGCCCCCGTTCCACCGCACGTTCGGGCAGTTCTGGAACGTGACCGGCCCCTTGCACCCCATCTTGTAGAGGCAGTAGCCGGTGCGGTGGCCCTCATCGCCCCACGCCTCCACGTACTGTCCGGCGTCGAAGTGGGCGCGCCTCTCGCAATTGTCGTGGATGGCCTTGCCGTAGGCGAAGAGCGGACGCCGCCAGGAGTCGAGGGCCGGCCAGCGCTTGAAGGTGAGGAAGTAGACGATGAGCGCGGTCAGGTTCTCGACGTTGGCCGGGCAGGCGGAGAGGTTGATCAGGTTCTTGACCCCCGGCACGGCGTCGCCGACACCCAGGGCTCCGGTCGGGTTCGGGGCCGCCGCGGGCAGCCCGCCGAAGGTGGCGCAGGTGCCCATGGCGATCGTGGCCATCGCGTTGCCGCACACCTCGCGCGCGATCTGCAGTGCCGACCGGCCACCGACCGTGCAGTAGACTCCGTTCGCCCCGGTGGGGATCGAGCCCTCGACGACGGCGATGTAGCCGCCGGGCCTCTCCTTGACCGTCTTGGCGAGCGCCTCCTCGGCCTGGTGGCCGGCCGCGGCCATGATCGTCTCGTGGTAGTCGACTGACAGCGTGTCCAGCACGATCTCGGCCGCGGTGGGCCGGGTGGCGCGCAGGAACGACTCCGTGTTCCCCGCGCAGTCCTGGAACTCGAGCCAGACGAGCACCGGCTTCTCGGTCTTCTGGATCTCGGCCGCGATCGCGGACGCCGAGGATCGCGGCAAGGCCAGCACCGCGGCCATGGCCGAGCAAAAGCCCACGAAATCGCGGCGCGAGACGCCGCGCGACTCGAGCTCCTGCTGGAACCAGCTGTCGGACTCGCTCATGAAAACCTCCTCGAGGCGACCGTCTGGAGCACGGGACGTCCCGTCATGAACACGCGGCATCAACCCGATCGACCGCCGTTGACGCATGAAACATCTGATAGGGGGCTGAGGGGAGTCCATCGTCCCAAGGGATCATTCGAATGATTCGGATGGATCAGAGGGAGCGCTCGGAGGACCCGGTCGAAATGGCCCGTGTGACACCCATGTCCTGATCGCACGCCGGACGGCGTTCCCGAGGGATGGTAGGCTGCCGTCATGCTGGGATCGGCGACCGACACGCTGGCGACACCCGCCGTCGTCGTGGACCTCGACGTGCTCGAGCGGAATATCGCCCGGATGGCGGCCCGGGCCCGCGAGGCGGGGGTGCGTCTCCGTCCCCACGCCAAGACGCACAAGTGCCCCGAGATCGCGAGCCTCCAGCGGGCCGCGGGCGCGTGGGGCCTCTCGGTCGCCAAGGTCGGCGAGGCCGAGGTGTTCGCCGACGCCGGCTTCGACGACCTCTTCGTGGCCTACCCCGTCGTCGGGGAGGACAAAGGCCGCCGGCTGCTGGCCCTCGCCGACCGCGCGCGTCTCGCGGTGGGCGTCGACAGTGTCGAGGGGGCGCGGAGCGTCGCCGCGCCGTTCCGCGAGGCGGGCCGCGCGCTCGAGGTGCTGCTGAAGATCGACGTGGGGTACGGCCGCGTGGGCGTCCCGCCCGAGCGCGCGATCGACGTGGGCCGGCGAATCGCCGACCTTCCGGGCCTCCGCCTGCGCGGCGTCTTCACCCACGCCGGCCACGGCTACCTCGCGGAGACGAAGCTCGAGGTCGAGGACGTCGCCCGCCTGGAGGGCGAGCGCCTGGCCGCGGCCGCGGCGGAGCTGAGCGGGGCGGGCCTGCCCATCGAGGAGGTGTCGGTCGGCTCCACCCCCACCGCCGCCCGGGCGATGCGGGTCTCGGGCGTCACCGAGTGCCGGCCCGGCAACTACGTCTTCCACGACGCCTCGCAGGTGGAGCTCGGGACCTGCGGCGTCGAGGACTGCGCGCTCACCGTCATCGCCACGGTGGTGAGCGTGCCCGTGCCCGACCGCGCGGTCGTGGACGCCGGCAGCAAGACGCTCTCGAGCGACCTGCTCCGGCCGCGGCCGGGCGGGCATGGCCGCGTCCTGGGGCGCGCGAGCCGCGTCGAGAAGCTCTCCGAGGAGCACGGGGTCGTCGCCGTGGCCGAAGGCGAGACCTTCCGCGTCGGCGAGCGCGTACGGATCCTGCCCAACCACGCCTGCGTGGTGGCCAACCTCCACGACCGCCTCGTCGGCGTGAGCGGCGACCGGGTCGAGGCGGTCCTCCAGGTGGCGGCGCGGGGGCGGGTGCGGTAGCGACCATCCGACCGGAAGGCGTCTCGCCGGGTCTGGTGGATCCAACGTGCTCGCTTCCCCCCCCCCCCAGCCCGCGGGTTTGAGGGTGCCGGGGCCCTTGACCGTCTTTTACTTGACTAATCAAGCATTACGACCGACGATGTGGGCCGGCTTCAATGGGATCGATAGGGGACGAGATCAGGCAGACCCGGCCGTTCGGCTCGCCCGCCGACGAGGCCGTCGTGACGCTCCTGGCCACGGCCGACCGTGTCCGGGGCGCCCTCGCCCGCGTCACCGAGGCGCACGCCATCACGCTGCAGCAGTACAA
>DATJYX010000150.1:0-16059 GCA_035577965.1 Vicinamibacteria bacterium
GGGGGCGCGAGCGCCGGGGGTCACCCGGGCCTGGCTACAACAACAACACACGCAGCGCGCGCTCATCTTGTCTCTCAAGCTACGGAGCCCCGCGGCCTGTGTCAAGGGCTTTTCGCTCGAAACGACCATTCCGCCTCGGCATCGCTCCGATGCGGAAGCTGAATGCCCGGGCTCTGTCGAGCCTCAGCCGCCCGCACCGGCGGGGACGAGCATCTGGCCGTCGCCGTCGCGGACCGGCGTGTCGAGGCTCTGCAGGAAGCGCACGTCCTCGTCGTTCAGGAAGAGCTCGCTCACCCGAGCTCGTCGGCCAGGCGCTGGGCGCGGACGAGGGGCGTGAAGCCCGAGCGGAGCCCTGCCACGGGCTCTCCCTCGACGAGGCACTCGTCGCAGATCATCCGCGCCTCCGCCGCGTACTCCGTGCTGCACTCGTTGCAGGTGACCTTCCTCGCCGTCAACGCGCCGGCTTCGATACACTCCCGTCATGAAACGCCGCCACGCTCTCGGCCTCATCGCCGCCGCCCCGGCCCTCGCGCCTTCTCTCGCGCGCGCCTCCTCCGCGCCGTCCGGCTCCCCGCACTCCTTCGCGATCGAGGGCGACCGCTTCGTCCTCGACGGCCGGCCCTTCGTGATCCGCTCCGGCGAGATGCACTACGCGCGCGTCCCCCGCGAGTACTGGCGCGACCGCATGAAGAAGATGCGCGCGATGGGGCTCAATACGCTCTGCACGTACTCGTTCTGGAACGCCCACGAGCCGAGGCCGGGCCGCTTCGAGTTCGGCGGCAACCTCGACCTGGGCGCGTTCATCCGCGCCGCGCAGGAGGAGGGCCTGTGGGTCCTCGTCCGGCCCGGGCCCTACTCGTGCGCCGAGTGGGAGTTCGGCGGCTTCCCGTCGTGGCTGTACGAGACGGCGGACATCCGGGTCCGCACCACCGACCCGCGCTTCCTCGCCGCCGCCTCGCGCTACCTGAGGGCGCTGCTCGGCCACGTCGCTCCGCTCCAGGTCTCGCGCGGCGGCCCGGTGCTCATGCTCCAGCTCGAGAACGAGTACGGCTCCTTCGGCCGGGACAAGGAGTACCTCGGCGCGATCCGCCGGATGATCCTCGACGCCGGCGTCGACGTCCCGATCTACACCTCCGACGGCTCCGAGCCCGAGGAGCTCGCGGGCGGCACGCTGCCCGACATCCAATCGGTCGTCAACTTCGGTGGCGCCCCGGAGCGCGAGTTCGCGAACTACGCGAAGTTCCGGAGGAACGTCCCGCTCATGTGCGGCGAGTACTGGGTCGGGTGGTTCGACCACTGGGGCGAGAAGCACCACACCGGCGACAACAAGGTCCACCTCGCCGGCATCGACTGGATGCTCGAGCGGGGCATCTCGTTCAACCTCTACATGGTCCACGGCGGCTCGAACCCGGGCTTCATGAACGGCGCCAACTTCGGGACCGTCGAGGGCTCGAAGGGCTACGAGCCGACGGTCAGCTCCTACGACTACGACTCGCCGATCGACGAGGCCGGCCGCCTCGCCCCGAAGTTCGCGCTCTTCCGGGACGTGATCCGGAGGCACCTCGCCCCAGGCGAGACGCTCCCCGACCCGCCCCCGCCCCTGCCGATGATCGCGATCCCCCGCTTCGAGCTCACAGAGACGGCGCCGCTCCTGAGCCTGATCGGGGAGCCCGTCGCCTCGCCGCGGCCCCTGAAGTTCGAGGAGCTCGGCCAGCCCTACGGCTTCGTGCTGTACCGGACGCAGGGCCGCGCGGCCCGGAACGCGCGCCTCGAGATCGTCGAGCCGCGGGACTTCGCGGTCGTGCTCCAGGGCGGACGCCGACTCGCCGTGATCGACCGCCGGCTCGGCCAGACCTCCGCCACGGTCACGCTCACCGCGGACGAGCCGCTCGACGTCCTGGTCTCGAACGAGGGGCGGATCAACTTCGGCCCGAAGCTCTACGAGGACCGCAAGGGCATCACGGAGAGAGTCACGCTCGACGGCGTCGAGCTCGCGGGCTGGCGGATGTACGGCCTGCCGTGCGACGACGTCGGCCGGCTGCGCTTCTCGCCCGCCCCGCCGCGGGGCCCGTCGTTCTTCCGGGGACGCTTCGACCTCGCGCGCACCGGCGACACCTACCTCGACACCCGCGGCTGGTCGAAGGGCGGCGTCTGGGTGAACGGCCACCACCTCGGCCGGCACTGGCGCGTCGGCCCGCAGCAGACGCTCTTCTGCCCGGGCGTCTGGCTGCGCCAGGGAGCGAACGAGATCGTGGTGCTCGACCTCTACGACGGGTCGCCGACGCGCACGGTGGCCGGCGTGACCGACCCCGTCTGGGAGACGCACGCGTAGGGCGAGGGAACCGCGGGCTTGCGGCCCGGGGCGGGCTTGGCTCTCAGTGCCGGTCGCGGGCTGACGAGGTCCGAATCGCCGACCGCCCGGCCCGGTTCTCGAACCGCCGCAGCCACTCGTACATGGCCTCGACGTCGCTCTGCCGGTAGTCGTGGCCTCCGGGGAAGGTGACGAAGGCGAGGTTCCGGTTGCCCGCGTCCTGGAGCAGCGCGTAGGCGCGCTGGTTCACGCCGAGCAGCCCGTCGGAAGAGCCGACGACGAAGTACGTGGGGACGTCACGGAGGGCCGTGGCGACGGAGTCGGTCACCTCGTCCAGGGAGTACGACAGGGCGCCGGCGTGGATCCCGAGCGCGGCCCACACGTCGGCCGAGGCGTGGGCGATGTGCCAGGCGCCGTAGCCACCCATCGAGTGGCCGCACAGATAGCGGCGGCTTCCGTCGACGCGCACGAGGCCCTCGATCGTGGCCATGCCCTCCCAGATGTCCGTCTCCGCGATCCCGCGGTACCAGAGGTTCCCGCGGCCCCAGGGCGAGACGAGGTAGCCGTCCTCGAAGGCGTAGCTCGTCCCGGGATTCGAGAAGGGATAGGCGAGATACGGGATCCGGTCCTGCGCCACGTCCCAGAGGCCGTGCAGCTGGACGTAGAGCGGGTACTCGAGCTCGGGATCCCAGCGCGCGGGCAGGGTCAGCCAGGCGAAGGAGACCTGGCCGTCGGCCGGGGAAACCCAGGAGACGACGAGCGGCCGGGAGCGATCCAGGTAGCTCGCGCGGAGCCGGGGGCTGTGGGGCGTCGACGCGTCCGTGAAGGCCGTCCACAAGGCTCGGAGGCCGTCGTCGTCCGCGCTCGAGTCGTGGTCCCCGGCCGCGACGACCTGAAGGACCGAGTCGAAGTGGCGTCGAAAGAGCGGGTCGCCGGACTCGCCCGAGAGCGTCTGGAGGGCGGACCGGAGGCCCGCGCGGTAGTCGATCTGCGCTCGTGTCGGGTCGCTGGGCGAGCTCCCGCCGCAGCCGACCTGGCCGAGGCAGAGAGTGCCGAGGACGACCCGGACGACTCGAAGCCTCATGGCTCTCCGGCCTCCGATGGGGGCGACGCGGAACGGCTCCCGAAACGATCGTTGCCGCCCGGGCCCGGGAGGATACGGCCGAGCTCACGAGTCCCGGTCGAGGGACGCGAGCTCGCGGGTCATCTCGACCATCGTCCGGCGGAAGCCCAGGCTCGCGAAGAGCCTCTGCGCCGCTTCGTTCCGCTCGGCCGTCGACAGGACGACCCGAGGCGCGCCGCGTGACTTCAGGTACGCGAGAGCCGCGTCCAGGAGCAGCCGGCCGATTCCGAGACGGCGATGCTCGGGGTCGACGATGACGTCGTGCACGACGCCCGCCGGTGCACGGAGCGACATGTAGTCGTACCCCTCGACGGCGGCGTACGTGTAGCCGACGACGGTCCGGTCGCGATCGGCGACGAAGACGGCGGCGTCGGGGTCTTCGAGCTTCGTGCCGAGGAACGACGCGTAGCCCGCCGGCGTCCTTTCGCTGGCGGCGAGGAAGCGCTGGGGGTCGAAGGCGTGGTGCGCCTCGACCAGGAGGGCACCGAGCCTGCCGAGCGCGGGCAGGTCGGAGCGCATCGCCCGCCGGATGGCCGCGCCGGCGTCGGGATCCACGGGCTCGTCCGGCTCTCAGCGGAAGAGCTGCGGCGCGAACTCGTTCAGGTACTCGCGCCAGTTGATCCAGGTGTGGGCGCCGGCCGTCTCCTTGTAGGCGACGTCGAAGCCGTGCTTCTTCAGCATGGCCACGGTGGCCCGCGAGGTCTCGACGACGAAGTCGTCCTTCCCGGTCGCGAACCAGAAGAGCCTCAGCCCGCTCTTGAGCGCCGGGGCGTCCAGGACGGCGGCGTGCTGCTCCTCGAAGCTCGGGCCGGGCGGCGGGGGGATCGGGCCGCGGCCGGTGATGCCGAAGACGCCCGAGCTGAAGACGCCGAGGTAGGCGTACCGGTCGAGATCGGACATCGCGATGGCGAGCGTCTGCGAGCCGCCCATCGAGAGGCCGGCGAGCGCCCGGCTCTGCCGGTCGGTGAGGACGCGGTAGGTGCGCTCGACGTAGGGCACGACGTCGCCCTTGAAGTCGGCCTGGAACTCGTCGACCGGCGGCCGCGGCGCGCCGGGGTTGAAGCTGAAAGGCCCGGTGTGGCCCGCGGGCATGACGACGATCATCGGCTTCGCCTTGCCGGCGGCGATCAGGTTGTCGAGGATGAAGCCGGCCCGCCCGACGGTCCACCAGGAGTCGTCGCAGTCCATGGCGCCGTGGAGCAGGTAGAAGACCGGGTAACGCTCCGTGCTCGTCTCGTAGCTCGGCGGCGTGTAGACGTGCATCCGCCGGAAGCGCTTGAGGGCGCCCGAGTAGTAGGTGACCGCGGCGACGGCGCCGTGAGGCACCTGCTTCGTGTCCATGAAGTCCGCCCCGGGCACGTGGACGAGGCTCCAAGTGTTGTCGTTCGACTCGCTGGTCGACGGGTTGCGCGGGTCGATCACCGAGACGCCGTCCACGTTGAAGTTGTACCGGTACGAGCCGGGCACGAGCGGGCCGACCGTGACGTCCCAGACGCCCTCCTGGCCGAGGGTCAGCACGCGACCGGTGGGGGGCTGCATCGGGACCGTCGGGCCGTCGGACGGGATGTCGCCGAGGAGGCGCACCGACTGCGCCTTGGGCGCCAGGATCCGGAACGTCACGCGCCCGTCGGCCGCGACCTCGGGCGAGGTGACCCGCGGGCCCTGCGGCATCGGGAAGCGCGGTCGCTCGGCCGCCGCGGGCGCGGGAGCAGCCGCATCCTTCTTCGCTCCCTCGGCCGGGGCCTGTGCCTGCGCGACGGGCACCAGACACGCGAGGCTGACGACTGCAGCCCCCAGTGCACGCACCCTCGACCGCTCCATGGTCATGGCGACACCCTCCGTGATCTCCGGCCGCGACTCTATACCCGAAAGGTCCCGGGCGGTTGGAGTCGCCAGGGTGTCGTCGACGGCCACGTCCGCGACGGTGGCTCCGGCCTCCAGTTGCCTCGCGGTCGACGAACGCGCCACGTCATGGGCCCGGGGGGGGCAGTGATCTGGCACGTCGAGAGCCGTACCAGCGCATTCCCGGTGTTGCGCACGGTGAGCTGGTTCCCGGCGCCCGGGCCTTCGGCCTCGAAGGCCGCCACCGCGACGTGGCGCGCTCCGCAACCACATTGGCGCGTTCTGCTAATGACGGAGGCGCCTCCTCCGCCTACCTTCTAGTCGTCAGGGTCGAAGGCCAGACGTGAGCCGAGCGGGAAGAACCATGATCGACCGATTCCGCCTGTCCAGCATGCTGCCGCGCAAGATCGAGGAGCTCGGCCTCGTTCCGGGGGACGTGCTGCGTCTGGCCGGGCTGCCGCCGGGCCTCTTCCAAGCGGAGAGGATCCAGGTCACCACCGAGGAGCTGTTCGCGTTCTACCGCGGCCTCGCGCAGGCCGGCGACCCGGCGATCGGCCTGAAGCTCGGCAGCGAGAGCCGGCTCGAGCGGTACAGCGCGCTCGCTCTCGCGGCGGTCTCCTCGCGGTCGCTGCGGGACTCGCTGGAGAGGCTGGCCCGGTACAAGCAGCTCACCTGCCCGGAGGCGATCGAGGTGAGCGAGCGGGGCGACGAAGGCCGCGTGCGGTTCAAGTGGCTGCTCGCACAGGAGACCGAGCCCGCGGTCCTGATCGACGTCTGCTTCGCGGCGGTCGTCAGCACGGCGAAGCGCGGGACGGACGGGGCGGTCGCGCCGAAGCGGATCGAGCTGCGTCGAGAGGCGACGCACGGCGAGATGTACACCGCGCACTTCGGCTGCCCGGTGGCGTTCGACGCTCGGCACAACGCGATCGTCTTCAGGCGGGAGGACCTCGATCGGCCGTTCCTCACCCACAACGCCGATCTCCTCGCCGTGGTGGCGCCGCAGCTCGAGGCCGAGCTCGAGCGGGCGCTCCGCGCCTCGCCGACGCTCGGCGACCAGGTGAAGGGGACGCTCAAGCGCCTGCTGGCCGGAAGGCGACCGGGGCTCGACGACGTCGCTCGCGAGCTCGGGACGAGCACGCGGACGCTCCAGCGGAGGCTGACCGAGGCGGGAATGACCTTCCAGAACCTGCTCCAGGACGCCCGGCGCGAGCTCGCCCGCCACTACCTCCGGCACTCGGCGCTCGAGCTGAACGAGACGGCGTACCTGCTGGGCTACGAGGACAACCATTCGTTCTTCCGCGCGTTCCAGCAGTGGGAAGGCACGTCCCCCGGCGAGTGGCGCGCCCGACACGGCGCGCCGCCGCTCGGCGTGCCGGCCGGGGTTCGAGGACGCGCGTAAGCGAGGAAAGGGTCACATGGAGAAGAGAGCACTGGGAAGAGGCGGGCTCGAGGTCTCGGCCATCGGCCTCGGCTGCATGGGCATGAGCTTCGGCTACGGTCCGGCCGCGGACAAGAAGGAGATGATCGCGCTCATCCGGAAGGCCGCCGAGCGCGGAGTGACGTTCTTCGACACCGCCGAGGTCTACGGCCCGTTCCGGAACGAGGAGCTCGTGGGCGAAGCCCTCGCGCCGCTCCGCGATCGGGTGGCGATCGCCACGAAGTTCGGCTGGAACGTCGACTCGAGCACGGGGCAGCAGCAGCCCGGCCTGAACAGCCGTCCCGAGCACGTCAAGGTGGCGACCGAGGGGATGCTGAAGCGCCTCCGGACCGACCGCATCGACCTCCTCTACCAGCACCGCGTCGACCCGGCGGTGCCGATCGAGGACGTCGCGGGCGCGGTGAAGGAGCTGATCCTCGAGGGGAAGGTCAAGCACTTCGGCCTCTCGGAGGCGGGGGCGACGACGATCCGGCGCGCGCACGCCGTCCAGCCGGTCGCGGCGCTCCAGAGCGAGTACTCGCTCTGGTGGCGGGAGCCGGAGGAGAGCGTGATGCCGACGCTCGAGGAGCTGGGGATCGGCTTCGTCCCGTTCAGCCCGCTCGGCAAGGGCTTCCTGACCGGCAAGATCGACGAGACGACGGCGTTCGACAAGGGCGACTTCCGCAACACCGTCCCCCGCTTCACGGCCGAGAACCGGCGCGCGAACCTGGCTCTCGTCGAGCTGCTGAAGGAGATCGCCGGTCGACTGAAGTCGACGCCGGCCCAGGTCGCGCTGGCCTGGCTGCTCGCGCGGAAGCCGTGGATCGTGCCGATCCCCGGCACGACGAAGCCCCATCGGCTGGAGGAGAACCTGGGCGCCGCCGACGTCACGCTCGCCACCGACGATCTCCGGGAGCTCGACCGTCTGGCCGGCGCGGTCACCATCCAGGGAGAGCGCTACCCGGAGAGCGCGCAGCGGTTCATCGACCGCTGATGTGATTGCACGGCTCAAGGGAGCGAGGTGATCCATGCGTGCCACGGTCATGTACGGCGCCGGCGACGTCCGAGTCGAGAGGGTCCCGGACGCCCGACTCGTCGAGCCGACGGACGCGGTCGTCGCCGTGACCCGCGCCTGCATCTGCGGCAGCGACCTCTGGCCCTACCAGTCGATGGACAGAAGCGAGACCGGCCGGCGCATGGGACACGAGTTCATCGGCACCGTGGAGGACGTGGGCGCCGAGGTCCGCACGGTGAAGAAGGGAGACCACGTCGTCGCCCCGTTCGCCTGGTCCGATGGCACGTGCGAGTTCTGCCGGCAGGGACTCCAGACCTCGTGCATCCACGGCGGGTTCTGGGGCGGCGAGATCGACGGCGGCCAGGGCGAGGCCGTCCGCGTCCCGCTCGCGGACGGCACGCTCGTCCCCCTCCCCGTCGGCCCAGACCACGCGCTCCTGCCGTCTCTCCTCACCCTCTCGGACGTGATGGGCACGGGGCACCACGCCGCCCGCGCGGCGAAGGTCGGACCGGGCAAGATCGTGGCGGTCGTCGGCGACGGCGCGGTCGGGCTCTGCGGAGTCGTCGCCTCGCGCCGCCTGGGCGCCGAACGGGTCATCCTGCTCGGCCGCCACGCCGATCGCATCGCGCTGGCCCGGGAGTTCGGCGCCACCGAGATCGTCAGCGCGCGCGGAGAGGCGGGGATCGAGCGCGTGCTCGAGCTCACCGGCGGTCTCGGCGCCCACTCCGTCCTCGAGTGCGTGGGTCACGGCGCGTCGACCGAGACCGCGCTCCGGATCGCCCGCCCCGGCGGCGCGGTCGGCCGGGTCGGGGTCCCCCAGGAACCGGCGATCCCTGCTGCGACGCCGACCTTCTTCAGGAACGTCACGATCGCCGGCGGCCCCGCCCCCGCGCGTGCCTACATCGAGGAGCTGCTGCCCGACGTCCTCGAGGGCCGCATCCAGCCCGGCCGGGTCTTCGATCGGGTGACGGACCTCGACGGCGTCCCCGATGGGTATCGCGCCATGAACGCCCGCGAGGCCATCAAGGTCATGGTCGCCTTCTGAGGCGTGACGCAACACGAGGGGACGCCATGAGCGCTCCACGCCTGACGGTCCTGGTGGTCGGCGCGACCGGCAGCGTCGGGAGCCTCGTCGTGGAGGAGGCGATCCGGCAGGGCCACACGGTCCGAGCCCTGGTCCGCAACCCGGCCAAGGCGCGACGGCTCCCTCGGCCGGCGCAGGTGGTGGCCGGTGACGTCACCCGGCCGGAGACACTTCCCGGCGCTATCCACGATGTCGACGCCGTCGTGCTCACCCTCGGCTCCGACGGCCAGGGGAAGGTGGGGGCCGAAACGGTCGACTACGGCGGGGTGCGCGACGTCCTGCGCGCACTCGGCTCGCGGCCGGCGCGCGTCGCTCTCATGACCGCGATCGGGGTGACCAACCGCACGGGGGACTACAACCGTCGTACCGAGGCCCACGACTGGAAGCGACGCTCGGAGCGGCTGGTGCGCGCGAGCGGACAACCCTACACGATCGTGCGGCCGGGCTGGTTCGACTACAACGGGCCGAACGAGCACCGCCTGGTCCTGCTGCAAGGTGACAAGCGGCAGGCCGGCGATCCGAGCGACGGCGCCATCGCGCGCCGCCAGATCGCCGAGGTCCTCGTGCGAAGCCTGACTTCCGTGCAAGCCGAGCGAAAGACGTTCGAGCTGGTCGCCGACACCGGCGCGGCGCAGCAGGATCTGGTGCCGTTGTTCTCGGCGCTCGATGCCGATTCGGCGGGTTCGCTCGACGGGGTCCACGACACCCCGAACATGCCGTTCGAGGAAGAGCCGCAGCGCGTTCGGGACGACCTGGACACCGTGGTCAGAGCGAGCAAGTCACGCCAGGAGAGCTCTCGATGAGCCGGCTACGCCCGGCTCCCTCGTACTCGGCCACGTTCCGGGCCGCGTGACAGCGCACCAGCACACGCCCAACGGGCGCGCCCAGACCCAGCGTGTGCGGGAGCACTGGAAAACCACGTACCGGCTCTCGGACCGATAGCCGAGCCGCCGGAGGGCCGCCAAGGGACAGCGCGTGCGCCGCGTCGTGCGCCAGATCGAATCGGCTTTCGACCGAGAGATCCGGTCGCTCCGCGTCCGCCAGCCGGGCCTCTCCGGACCCCCGCGAACGACATCATGACCGTCCCACGCTCGTGCCCAGGGCGGCGAGAAGCTCGTCGAGCTGCTCGAACGTCTCACCCATCCCACAGGTACTCCCGGAGGCAATGGCACCGTCGAGAGCTTCCTTCGAGGGATAGAGGTCGTGCATGACCAGCAGCGTCTTGCCGCCTCTCTCCTCGAACGTCACCGTGGTGACCTGCCCACTGTCGCCACCTTCCTCGTTGGTCCAGACGAGGCGCGAGTGAGGTGCCACCTCGAGGTACTGACCGAAGAACTCCATGGGCTTCGGGGCAGAGGGGTGGCTGAACACGAAACGGTACCGGCCCCCGACACGAACATCCGCCTCGCAGGAGAGCAGGGTCAGCCCAAACGACTTCGGCGCCCACCACCGCTTGAGCAGCTCGGGCTTGGTCCACGCCTCGAACACGAGGCGCGCCGGGCCGGCGAAGGTTCGCGTGACGACGAACTCACGATCGGACGTCCGTTCCGCCGTGGTGCGGTCCTTCATGGGGGTCGGCTCACTCTCTCTTCTTTCGTCCATCGACGTTCTTCTCCTTCCGTTTCAGTCTTTCGACGACCTCGTCCAGCTCGTCGAAGCGTGCGTCCCAGAGCTGGCGATGCCTCTCGATCCATTCCGCCTCTTCCTCCAGCCGGCGCCGGCCGAGCTTGCAGGTTCGCACGCGCCCGACCTTCTCCGTGGTGACGAGCCCCGCCCGCTCCAGGACGCCGACGTGCTTCTTCATGCCCGTCAGGGTCATGCGGAACTTCCCGGCAAGGTCCGTGATCGAAGCGTCTGCACGCCCGAGCTGCTCCAGGACGCCGCGTCGGGTGGCGTCCGAGAGCGCGGCGAACGAGGCATCGAAGCCGGTCCGTTGATACCGAACCACATGGTTCAGTATATAGCACACGGATCAGCGCAAGCAAAGGGGAGGCTGACTAAGCAGGAACGTAGGCCAACCTCATCACATCCTCGCCAATCCGATCATGAGCCGCGAGGCGGAGCGGCGGCCGGGGTCCGGCGAAGAACGGCTTGCCGTGACCCAGCACGACGGGGTGCAAGTACATTCGATACTCGTCGATCAGCCCAAGTTCCGTGAGCCTTTGCGCCAAGTCCGGGCCAGCAACCTCGATCTCCCCGTCGCGCCCGGCCTTCAGCTCGCGCATCGCGCTCTCGAGATCACCCTCGACGAGTCTCGCGTTGGGGCCGACCGACCTCAACGAACGCGAGACGACCCATTTCGGCTGGTTCCGCCACGCCGCGGCGAAGGCCTGTTCCTCCGCATCCCATTCAGGATGATCGTCGTCCCAGTAGCGCATGACCTCATACATCTTGCGTCCGTACACGCTGCCCGCCTGCCCCTGAGCCTGCTCGATGAAGTGGCGGAAGAGCGTGGGGCTCGGCGCAAACGCCACATGGTCGACGTAGCCGTCCAGGGACTGGTTCATTCCGAACACGAGCTTCGCCATGCCACTCCTCCCCTCACGCGCCTGACTCTCGAGGCGCTGGGTCAGTTCGCGCGGCCGGGCGCCGGTCGCGCGATGGCCTGCTCTGCGTTCTCGGCCCGTCTCCTGATGCCGTTCAGCCATTGGCGCCGGAGCAGGCCGCTTCCGGGAACGATCAACCTCCAGTAGCGACCCATGCCCCTCCGGGTCGCGTCGTCCAGCGCCATCACACGCGTCTCCGTGCTCGGCACGGACCAGCCGTCTCCCGCCTCCTCCGCCCTGAAGTCGAAGGCCATCTTCACCGAACCCAGCTCCCGATCGTCGACGAACTGCTGCGCGGTGCGCACGTCGGGGCGGCGCTGCTCCCGGACGTTGGCGGCTCCGAACAGCACGATCTCGTGGTCGCTGCCGTCGAGGAGGTGGCCAGACGCCGAGAAAGCATCGAAAGCCCGCTCATCCTGCAGATCGCCGCCGCGAGGAGCGGGCGTGCGGATGACCGCTCCGGGACCTTCAGCAGCACGGCCAGCGATGTCATGTCGCCGAACGTCGACTCACGCGGCGCATGCATCACCTGCTCGGTCCGGGCAAGGACGCGGAGGGCGTGGACCTCGGAAAACTGGTACTCCGGCATGACGTCGTCGAGGCGCGTCCTGGGCTGCGCGACCCGGGTCGTCGCGGCCGGCCAGTGCAGCGCTACCAGGGCCAGGCCCACGCCACCCGCGAGGCCGAGCGCTCCCACGGCTCGCCTGCGAACGCCCATGAAGCGGAAAGGAACCGCCAGACTCGCAGCACCCAGGAGCGCTGCGGCGACTCCGGTGTAGACGAGCGTGCTCAGCAACTGGAACGACGCCCAGTAGTTGAGCAGCGCCACGCCGCCGAGGGCCATCGCGGCAAGAAAGGATCCACGACAGGGTCTTGACTGGCATCGGTCGTCTCCCCGGAGTGTCGTTGCGCCTCGGTATCATTGAGCACACCAGGTATATGCGCAGGATGCCCGAGAGTGTCTCGGGCTCTTCGAGTTCGCCGTTCAGCCGGTTGGACTGAAATCCCGTAGACGCTCCTCGAACCGCTGGGCCGCAGGGGGTCGACATCGATCCGCGCGCCGGCGAGGTGCTCCTCCAGGTGCAGACCCTCGCTGTACGCACGGTCGACGTGGTCGGGAGTGGCTGCTACCCCGGTGCTACGCCGTGCAACCTGAGCGAAGGGCAGACCGCTGCCAAGTGATTGAATCGATGGAGCCGGCGCTCGGGATTCAACCGAGGACCTGCTGATTACGAACCCACCGCTGTGGTCGGGTTGCAGCGCCCTGCAAGTAGTTCTGGACGCGCCCTTTCCGCCGACGCGAATCGCCCCATTGCATGGCCTGTCGTGGACTCGAGGGGGGAGTCGTCCGCGACGCCGCGCGTCCGTGACGAAGTCTCCCCCGTCCAATACCTCCATCAAGCCGGGCTCGTCGACCGGCACCACGTCGAGGCGCTCGTCCGCGGAGAGGCCGAGCAGAAGGCGGAGGAGGTCGTCGCGTGGCCGATCCGCGGATCCCCGAACCACGCTGCCCGCGGGTGTGCCTATAATCTCTCGGCTAAGGCCATGAAGTTCACGCGCATCACCGTCGATCCCGCCGTCTGCACGGGTAAGCCCTGCATCCGCAACCTACGCTTCCCCGTCTCGCGGCTGCTGGGGCTTCTCGCGGCGCGCCAGACGCCCGAGGAAATCCTGAAGGCCCATCCTTATCTCGAGCCGGCCGACATCGACGAGGCGCTGCGCTACGCAGCGAGCCTGGCAGAAGACGAGACCATCGAGCTCGCGGGTTGAGATTCCTGGTCGACATGCCTGTGACCCCGCAGGCAGTGACCCCCCTCGAAGCGAAAGGCCACGACGCCGTCCACGCGTCCGCGATCGGGCTCGGCGCCAGCCCGGACAGTGACATCCTCGAGCGCGCCACGGCTGAAGGCCGTATCGTGATCACCGCCGACCTCGACTACCCGCGCCTCTTGGCCCAGCTCAAGGTGGACCGGCCAGGCGTGATCCTGTTCCGTGGCGGCTCCTACTCGGATGCCGAGATGCTGGCGTTGCTCGATCGGGTGCTCGCTCAGGCCGAAACGCTGTACCGGGACTGCTCCATCACCGTGGTCGATCAGCATCGGATCCGGCGCCGCGGCCTGCCCGGCACTGACTGATCTGCCTGCACCCACGGGCCATAGACCTCGATCCACACCCTCGCGGCCACGGTCCTGGGATCGGCTCACCTGCCCGGGCAACGGGGCGGACCGCGCCGACCGAGGCAGACCTGAGGCCAGTGGTCAGCCTCGGCCAGCCCAGCAGCGGTAGGCCTCGATGACGAGGAATCCAATGAAGACCACCGCCATGATCGGCAGCAGGGACAGCACGACCGAGCGCGGCCCGGACTCCGGCCCGGGAATCGCGTCGTCGAGATCGATGACGCCGCTGGTCACTGGTCCTTCCCCTCCGCGAGCGCAGTCCGAGCGATGGTGACCGCGGTGTTGGCCGCCGGCCAACCGGCGTAGAACGCGAGGTGCGTCATCAGCTCGACCAACTCCTCTTTGGTGACGCCGTTCTCGATCGCCTTCTTCAGATGGAAGGGCAGCTCGTTCGTGCGGTAGAGCGCGACCAGCGTGGCGACCGTGATAAGGCTCCGGTCGCGCGGAGAAAGACCGGGCCGCTTCCAGACATCCCCGAAGAGCACCTTGTCCGTGTACTCACCGAGCGCCGGAGCGATGTCGGCGTACGGGTTCTTCGGCTTCTCGTCGCTCATGATTCCTCCTCTCGTCCGGGCTGTCGAATCCGCCAGGGGCCCTACCTGAACAGCAGCGGCGCGAAGTCGGCCAGGCTCTGCCTCCACAGCGGCCACACGTGGCCAATGCCGGGCACCTCGGTGTAGGTCACCTTCACGCCCTGCCCATCCAGGTACGTCTTGAACTGCCGGTTGACGCCGATCAGCACGTCATCGGTGCCGCAAGCGATCCACAGGAGCCGGAGCCGCGAGTTCGCCGCAGCATCGAGCGCGGGGAAGGACCGGGGGAGGCCGGCGACATCGAGCACCAGTTCCCTGCGGAAACGTTCGCGAGCGTCGGCCGGCGATTCGCCGACGGGAGGCGGCGCCAGCTTCGGGCGCGTGAGGGGCCACAGGTTGTAGGCGCCGCTGAACGAGCCCACCCAGCCGAACGTGTCGAGGTGGTTGAGACCGATCAGGGTCGCCTCCGCCCCGCCCATCGAGAGTCCGGCGATCGCTCGATCGGCGGGCTGCCTCGAGACGTTGTACTGGCTCTCGACGCGGGGCAGCACTTCCTCGAGCAGGATGCGGCCGAAGCTCGGCAGCATGTCCTCGCGCAGGTGCCCGGCAGGGCCATCGGCGTTTCCATAGCCGAGCGTGTTGACCATGAGCATGGGCTCGGCTTTGCCCTCTGCGATCAGGCTGTCCAGGATGACGTTCGCGGCGCCGACCTGGGTCCAGGCATCGGCATCGTCGAACAGTCCGTGCAGCAGGTAGAGCACGGGGTACGGCTTCTTGCGGGTCGGGTCGTAGTTGGCCGGCGTATAGACGAGGTACTGGCGATCGTCGCCCGCGATCGCCGACCGGAAGAAGTGGCGCGCGACGGTGCCACGCTCGATGCCGGGCCGCGGGGTCCACGGGTTGTCCCCCGGAACGAGCACACTGCTCTCGCTGACGCCGTAGTACGCGGGCCGCGTCCTCCGGTTCGAGGGATCAGCGATCGTGAGTCCGTCGACCAGGAAGGAGTAGGAATATAGATCGGGCTTCAGTGGGGTGGTCGTGACGGACCAGACGCCTTGCTCGTCCCTCTTCAGAGGGATCGGCTGGGGCGTGATGCCGCGGACATACACCTCCCGTGCATCTGGAGCGCGCAGACGGAAGGTCACCGCGCCATCGGACGCGACCTCCGGAGACCTCACGGGCTGACCACCGAAGAAGCCAGGCTGTGCCGCTGCCGCCGGCTGCCGCGGCTGGGTAACCGGACTCCGGTACTGCTCATCGCTGACTGGTTCCATCCACTCCACGACCTTGCCGTCGAGGGCCTCCTGGATAGCGGTGTGCGTCACCGCGGTGGTCGCAGTGGCACCGTGCCAATGCTTGACGCCGGGTGGGGTCCAGATCACGTCACCGGCGCGGATCTCGCGCTTGGGCTCGCCTGCCTGCTGGATCCAGCCCATGCCCGACGTCACGATGAGTGTCTGACCGAGCGGATGGGTATGCCACGCCGACCGCGCGCCAGGCTCGAACGTGACCGACGCGCCGGAAGTCCTGGAAGCGCCTGTCGCCTGGAAGAGCAGCGTCACGCGTACCGTACCGACGAAATGGTCTGCGGCACCGACTGTCGTCGGGCGGGCGGTCGCGGGCGTGATGACCATGGTTCGGTCACTACCTCCTGACGAAGTGCCCTCTGGGCTCTGCTGTCCTTGCGCGCGCACGCCAAGGACCAGCAGCATGGCGCACAGCGTGATTCGTCCAGTCATCGTGGCTCCATTGGCGAGCGTCCGCCGATTGTCTCGGAACGCGGGTAGACGACCGATTCTCCGCGGACGAGCAGGGTCATCGTCCCGACACCCCAGTTGGGAGAGGCGACACCTTCACCGTTGCGGAGCGCGCGCGGTTTCCGATCATCGGTCTCAGGTATTCGCTGCCCCGGTATTTCCTTCTGTCGCACCGCCGCCTTGTACCAGCTCGATGCCTTTCCGTTGTAGGCGCGGACGTAGAGGGCGTCATCGACCACCACCGACCAGATCCA